>JAFQAP010000028.1 GCA_017399965.1 Clostridia bacterium
CCTCCTTATAAAGGGTTTTTTAGAGAAAAATCCTTAAAAATCTGTCTATTAAGGGTATTATAACATATAATTTCAAAAAAACAACAAATTTTTATTGCGGTATTCCCGTTTGTTGGGGAGAAAAGCCTTCCCCTTTGGGGAAGGCATTTGCCCGGGAAATGGCAATTTGTTGTGCGGTGAAGGGGTAAAAAGGCGGCACCCAAACGGGTGCCGCCTTGATGCAGAGTCAGATCCAATACTTATCCAAAATAGACGATTTCTATGTCCTCGTATACATATTTATGAGTAGTTGTCTCATCTGAGCCATAAGGATAATAGGTGTAGATATAGAGAATACAGATTCCGTCTTTGTTGTAAGCGTATTCGAATTTTCGGTCAAATTCTCCGTCGGCATCGTAGTGGGTCTCACTTGTTTTGTTGCCATCTTTGTCATAAGTGTAGTTTGTTTTTCCGTTGGATTCGCCGTCGGCATCATAGTCGATTACACTTATGAGGTTGTCGTTTTTGTCGTAAGTATATTTAGTTTCTCCAAACAATTTTCCGTAGGCATAGTAGTGGGCCTCACTTATTATATTGCCGGCTTTATTATAGGTATATTTGTATGTCCACGAAATTTTTCCATCAGCACCGTAGCGGGTTTCACTTGTATTATTGCCGTCTTGGTCGTAGATGTATTCGTATTTCCAGGAAATTTTTCCATCAGCACCGTAGCGATTCTCGCTTGTTTGGTTGCCATTTTCGTCGTAGGTATATTCGTATCTGTACTCCATTATTCCCTTGGCATCGTAGTGGGTATAGCTTGTTTCATTACCGTTTTCATCATACTCATATTTACTTTTGCCCGTTACATTTCCGTTGGTATCGTAGGAAATACTGCCAAGGCAGTTGCCTGTTTCGCTATATTTTGATTTACCGCGGCTAGTCACTTTTCCGTCTTTATTATAGTAAGTATAGTTTACTGCGTAGGTGTCGGGGGTATATTCGAATGTTATTTTTTCGTCGAGTTTACCGTCAATATAATACTTCTGAGTTCCGTATATGATTAGAAAATGTTTCAGCAGCTCCTCGGAATCTTTATATTCCTTACAGTCTACCAAGTGGGAATAGGCTTTGTCGTACTTGCCTTTATTGATCATCCGCTTTGCCATAGTGTAGTGGTAGTACGGTGCGAGAACAGGGATGAATATTGCCGCCAGGATACACAGCACAAGCAAAAGAGAAACGGCAATGATCAGCTTCTTAAACTTGCGAAAACCGGTTTTCGTTTTCACAGTTTGACCGCAGTTTTGGCAAAAATACTCCTGGACACCTTTTTTGGTTTGGGACTTTTCGCTCTTGATAAGCTTATGGCCTGTTGCCGGGATCGCTTGGGTTTCGGTTGCTCCGCAGCGGGAGCAACAGCGGATATTGCTGCCGTTTTCGGTGCAGCTGGGGAAGGTATGGAGAGTCCAGGTGCTCCAGTCATGACCCAGGGCAGGCGTTGCTCGGGAGATTACCTCGCCGCACACGGTGCAGACCAGCTTTTGGGAACCGGCTTCGGTGCAGGTAGCTTCTGTTTGCTCCGCAATTTTGCAGGGGTGCATTCCTGTGGGAATATATTGATCCTTATATTCATAACCGCAGGCACAGCGGTGCAGAGTGTAGCCCTGTTCCTTGCATGTAGCAGGTACAACGGTATCAACAAAGTTGTGGATATGGTTCTGGTTTTCCATAAAAACACCCCGTTTCTTATAGTTTCTGTATTTATTATACCAAAGAGTAAAAAAATGGCAAGAGGAAACAACCCTCCTGTGAAAAAAGGCGGCACCCGGGTGGGTGCCGCCAAAGAATTTATGTTGTGGATACTGCTTGGGCTTTTCTGCCCCGGACAAGTTTAAAAAGCAGCTTGTAAAGATAATAGCACATCAGCACAAAGCCGAAATTCAGCAAGGAAACGATGATCACATACAGGATCTGTGTAAATACATAGCCCAATGGCGCCTGTAAAGACACCCGGATAGCCTCCAAAGGTGGAATGTTGCAGGAATAGTAATTTGCATAGTTGGTTTTCAAAATCTGCGCCATAGAGGCAGATACGATGCAAAAAGCGGCGGTAAACAGCAATACGGCTTTGGGTTCGCCCTTGGGCTGAGGATCATGCAGCTGCAGCGCAATAATCAAAAGGCTTGCCAGCAG
>JAFQAP010000029.1 GCA_017399965.1 Clostridia bacterium
AGGACTCATCAACTTCCAGCTCTCCAACAAGGGTCTCACCGGTTATTCTTGGGATCTTGATGCAGCAGAAGTAGCAGGCGCAGGCTCCAGCCTGGCAGTAGGCAACGCAGATGAACTGGGCGATACCGGCATCTACGTGATTGCAGCACTTGCACTTGTTGCACTGATCGGTACTGCAATAGTAATCAAAAAGCGCGCTTAATCGGCTCGTTAAAACACTGTAGAACGAAACGCAAAAACATTTAATACGTAATAAGAATGCGAGAGGTGTAATTCATCTCTCGCATTTTTGTTTTCTTTATAGGTAGAAATCTGTAAACAGATTTCTTTTGTTTTGCGTTTCTAAACGCTTTTAGCCGGTGGGCAGTACCTTTGTACAGCTCCACACGTCTAAAAGACGTTTTCTACAGCGTTTTACCATCGCCGAGTCTCTGCAGACTTTAAGTTCTACAGACGGGAGTTTCGGAAGTGTTGTAGGGCAGGGGCTTGCTCCTGCCGTATCGTTGTTTCAGCGAGACTCTCGCTGCTACAGACGGTAGTTTGCGACAATTTCGGCTGTTGAATAACCGTAGGGGATGACGTCCTCGACCGCCCGTAAATAAAATCTGTTTTTTGCTCTTGCAAAAAACTTACCGTAACGTTGCGTAAGCAACATATCACGCATTCGTGAGAATGCATATCACGAACACGAAGTGTTCATATCACGTGCCGTAGGCACATATCACGCACTCGCAGAGTGCATAGTTCATAGTTCCTCGTTCATAGTTCATAGTTAACAAAAAGCCTTGGGTTATCCCCAAGGCTTTTTAGGTTGATTCAGATTAATCCTTTTTCTTTTTGCCGGTTGCCAGTACTATTACTGTAGCGATACCGCAGACTGCGATAACGGAGAGGCAAACTATCTTGAATACGTCTACGCCTTCTTCGGGCAGAGGTTCTGCTACCACATCAACGGTAACAGGCTGTGAATACAGTACGTATTCCTTGCCGTTAGGTAGCTTTGCAGAGTAGCTGAGCATAAACGCTATCTTACCCTCTGCATTTCCTGCGGTTAAGATACCGGTTGCAGGGTCATAACTTGCGCCGAGAGTGTCTGTCAGCCAAACCACGTTAACACCTTCCGCTTTGGAAGTAACTCTGCCGTATGTGGTTACCTGCGCTTTTATCTCCAACGTATTGCCGGGAGCCACGGTGTTTGCGCCAACCTTGTCTACGTCAAAATCCATTACGGTGTTCTTGGTAAGCTGTGCATCGTCGGTAGTAAGACCGTCCACGCCCCAAAGGAATTCGTTATAGAAGGCCATAGAGGTTCCGGTGCTGAATGTCCAGGGCCACAAGGATATGCCGCGGTCATTGAGCATGGTGTAAAACTCTTTGCTTATATTGCCGTAACTAATATTTACGGTAGCGTTATAAAGCTGCGCGCCTTTTATAAGGTTAAATGTGTTTTCTCTCAAAGCCGCCATATCCGAAGCATTCACCGACAGCGAACCGCTGAGATAACCTGCGGAAATAATGGGGTCAACATCGTATGTCTTTTTAAGTACGGGGCCGGAGAAGGAGATTATGTTAACTCTGTGCTGTACGTTGTATTCTTTTATGAGCGCGTACAGAGGTTCAACCATATTTTCATCGCCGCTCTTGAGCTCGATAACGTAGTATACGTCGGTATCCTTAAGGGCTTCGAACATTTCCTTAAGGGTAGGTACGGGAGCATCGGAAACAGAACCGTCTTTGTTGAGCAGTCTGTATTCTCTAATCTCCTCGAGCGTCATCTGGGGAACGGTTTTGGTACCGGTATAGTTTGTGGTACGGTTGAGGGTGTTATCGTGCATAATAATTATCTCGCCGTCTTTGGTAAGATAAATATCGGTTTCAACCTCGGTTGCGCCGTTCGCAACAGCGGTGAGATAACCTTCAATAGAATTTTCGGGTGCCTGCGAGGGGTTTCCTCTGTGTCCTACGATCGAGGGAGTCTTGGTAAGCGTGTTCTTGCCGAAAACATCGCACATTACCGTGGTGATAAGCGCGTGGTTATCGGAAACAATACCGTTTGCGCCGGATGCTATCATCCAGGCTGCGTCGATCTTGTCGATCTCCGTACCTACGGACCATACCGTTACGTGAAGCTCCTGCAGTGCGGCAACTGTAGCTTTTGCACTTGCGGAAGCGGGAATCGCCAATACGTTTGCCGCATATTTTCTTACGTTTTCGCGTATCTGCTGTGCGGTCTTTCCTTCTGTATCATTAAGGAAGAGAATGGTGCGGAGCACGTTCTTTTTGTTTCTTACAGCCTTAAGAAGCTCGCCGTTTTCTGAAGCTACGTTAATATCCCAGAAATTGTTTGTGGAGCACCATTCAATCAATGCGTTTGCATCCTGCTCGGAATTTACGTATACACCGGGAATAACGCCTTTTTCGTTGCAAAGGGTATACAAAGCGTCAAGCTTTTCTGCGGTAACGCTTTCGTACTTAACAAGCACGGAATGAGGCTTTGTTTCACCGGAAAGCAAGGATTCAAGGTCTGCTTCGGAAACGGTTGCCACATTTGTTACAGCATTAAGAAGGTTTGTTGTGGTGTGTTCTACAGCAATAAGAGGATCCTTTGTTTCGGGCTTCTTTGCGGCTTCGTTTGCAACGGTAACTTTGATATAATCAAAGTGCATTACCGAGCTGTTGCCCTGAAGACCTACACCGCCCATGGTTTTGAGAGCATATCCGTAGGAGGTTATATCGTCGATATGGACCACCACGCTGCCGTCAACACGGTACTGAATGGTATTATTGTATGCAGAAACGCTGAATTTATAAAATTCACCGTAGGTCATATCCTGATCATAGCCTGCGGAACGGAGGTATCTCCAGGTTCCGTCATATCCTACACATTCAACACCGCCGGTGGTCTTTTCACCGCCGGGGTTAGACATACTTTTTCTTACACACATGTGCATATAGTAGGGAGACTGATAACGGTAGCAAAGGGAAAACCATCTGCTGTTATCGGTAGAGGATATCATTGCCGCAGAGGTTTCGATATTGTAGTTACCGAAATCGCCCAGCCATTCGGGCATAAGCAGAATGGTGTTGCTCTTTCCGGTAGTGTCCATAACCAACACACCGTTTTCAACGCTTACCGTTCCGTTTGAAGTCTTCTTAAGCCCTTCAATATCGGAAGCGGCATCAAAGTTGTTTTCGTACAAAACGTATTCTGTTTCGTCCGCATTTTTTATAACCGCATATACGGTACGGCTTTTTCCGTCTTTCGAAGCGGTAAGTGAATAAACGCCCTTTTTATCAAACTTTACGCTTGTTACGGTTTTTCCGTCAAGGGTCCACACGGGGGATTCAAGCACCGTGCCGTCGCTAAGCTCAACGGAATACGGGGTCAGGTCAATATCCTTGCCTGCATCTCCGGTAACTGCGGGGGAAGCGTTTGTAATAACCTTTGCTTCTTCTGCCAGCGCTTCTGTCAAAGGAATTGCAGTTAACAGAGCAACGAGCATCAATGCGCAAAGTACAAAAGCCAAAACTCTTTTCATGGTTGTACCTCCTTGAAATACCTTATTTATTTGAATTGATATCGTCGATAGCATCGGCGATCATAAATTTGTGTTTTTCCAAAAATTCACGGGCGGTGCCCTGTTCACAGCCGGTTTCATCGCAGATGATACGTATAGCTCTGTCCACCAATTTTTTGTTGGAAGGGACCATATATGCCATATAATTTCCTCTTACTCTGCCCGTGCGCACCATTCCGCCGGTAGAAAGCATATTAAGTATCATTTTCTGCGCCGTGCCCGCCTTCATACGGGTGGATCCGTTTATTACCTCTGCTCCCACAACGGCGATCATAGCCACATCGGAAAGGGGGATAAGCGCGCTGTCCGAATTGCAGGAAACGCACATAGTCTTTGCGCCGATGGAACGAGCGTAAACAAGCGCGTTTTGCACACACGCCGCAGAGCCGCTGGCAGAAAGACCGATACAAACGTCCTTTTCGCAAAAATTCTTTGCTTTTAACTGCTTTACGATAGATTCGGGGTCGTCCTCTGCGTCTTCTATAGAATCAAAAGCCGCATCTCTTCCTCCCGCAATAATACCCTGTACCGTTTCTGCGGAAACACCGTAGGTGGGGGGACATTCGCTTGCGTCAAGCACGCCCAGTCTGCCGGAGGTGCCTGCGCCAACGTAAAAGACTCTTCCGCCGCCGGAAAGTATCTCTGCATAAAGATCAATACCCTTTGCAATTTCGGGCAGGGCTTTTTCCACTGCGTCGGCTACCGTTTTATCCTGATCATTAATAGCCTTTGCAATTCCCAAAGCATCAAGCTTATCTATGTTTTTTGTCTGTTGATTAGTGCTCTCCGTGCGGAGAGAGGCAAACTCGGACATAATGCCACCTCTTTTAAGAAATCTACATATTACTATATAATAAGTTTAACATATGGGCAAAATAAAATCAATAGCAACCCAAAAAATAGGAAAATAAAATTGACAAAACACCACCCAAGTGGTATTATGTACAAAAGGAGGTTTTGAACGTGGCAGTAAAGAAAAAAGACCTTATTTCGATAGTCGTTCCTTGCTATAACGAGAGCGAGGCGCTTCCGTATTTTTATAAAGAAATAGCAACCGTTGCCAAGAGTCTGGACGCGGATCTTGAGATTATCTGCGTGGACGACGGTTCTAAAGACGATACACTTAAAAAGCTTCGTATACTTGCCCAAAACGACAGCCGCATACGTTATCTTTCCTTTTCCCGTAATTTCGGTAAAGAAGCTGCAATGTATGCAGGACTTTCCGCCGCAAAGGGAGATTACGTTGCTATAATGGATGCGGATCTTCAGGACCCGCCTTCACTGCTTCCCGAAATGTACGAGGCTGTGCGTTACGGTGAATACGACAGCGTGGCAACCAGAAGAAAGACAAGGGATGGAGAACCTCCCGTGCGCTCCTTCTGCGCCCGTGCTTTTTATAAAATAATGAGCAAGATAAGCGATACCGAGCTGGTGGAGGGAGCAAGAGATTTCCGTCTTATGCGCCGCCGTATGGTGGATGCTATTCTTTCCATGACAGAATACAACAGATTTACCAAAGGCATTTTCTGTTGGGTAGGCTTTAAGACCAAATGGCTTGAATACGATAATATAGAGCGTGTTGCAGGGCAGACCAAATGGTCCTTCTGGAAATTGCTTAAATATTCCTTTGAGTGTATTTACAATTTCTCCACTGTTCCTTTGGATATATCTTCGTTTTCCGGATTTGCGCTGTGCGTTCTTTCCGTTATCGGAATTTTAATAGTTATAATCCGCGCACTTTGCGGTGTGCCTTCCGCAAACGGCTGGGCATCTATGCTGTGCGTAATACTCTTTGTAGGGGGATTACAGCTTTTTTGCATCGGTATTTTGGGAAAATATCTTTCCCGCACATATATGGAAACAAAAAAACGTCCGATCTTTATCGTGCGTGAATCAGAGGAGGATGTTAAGAAAAAATGATAGAGCTTGGCATTATCACCTATCAGCCTAACGGAGAGGGCATCCGCTGGGTAAAGAGCCTGGGGCTTAATAACGCTGAATTCTGCCTTAACGGGGACGAGATATATTCTCTTAATGCAGATGACGTAATAAACGCCTGCAAAGAAACCGGTGTTAAGGTTGCTTCCGTGGGACGTTGGGGAAGATTCAGAATAAACGAAGACGGCAGAATAAACGAAAAAGAGCAAAAGGATGAATTTTTACTTATAGACTTTTGCCGCAAGATAGGTTGTCCCGTATATGTGACCGGTTGTAATTATATTGACGGACTTTCCTATTACGCAAACGTAACCGCAACTATCAATTATTTCAAATCCCTTATGGATTACGCAGGGGACGACGTAAAGATATGCACCTATAACTGCAACTGGAATGCATATACCAATAAGCCCCACGAATGGGATATTATTCACGATCACCTTCCCGCTCTGGGCATTAAGTTCGATCCTTCCCATACCGTTATCGGCGGCAGAAATTGGCAGGACGAAGCGGTAAAATACGGAAGAAAATTTTACCATATGCACGTAAAGGGCACGGTTGATATCGGCGGCGGCAGATTTGACGATCCTCCCGCAGGTATGGATTCCATCAACTGGGGACTTTTGGTAGCAATAATGCGCAAGCACGGCTACAACGGCGTAATGTCCATAGAGCCTCATTCCGAAACATGGCAGGGCGAACTTGGAGAAAAAGGTATCGCCTTTACCATAAAGATGATGAAACAGCTTCTGTTTATAGAGGACTGATGCTTATGGGACTTTTTTCAAGAAAAAAGCGTCCTCCCAAGGATACGTCAAGCGTTGAATTCAAACGCTATATGGCGGACCGAATAAGCGATAAGCTAATAAAATGCGTACTCCAGCGCAACGATGATTATACCGATACGATTATTGGTAAAAGCGGATTTTTTGTCGTAAAGAACGGCATTTTGGAGATTATATGCGAAAGCAATACCGTTTTTTGCGGAGAGATAGATACCCTGACGATATGGGAGCTTTTATCTCTTGACGGTGTGGTTATCACCGGATACGACCGTACTGTTGATAAAGAGCGTACGGTTATGGCATATTACAAATATTACCGCGAGGTAAAATAATAAAAAACATTATTTTTTAAGGAGAATACAAAACTATGGCAGACAGAATCGTAAAAGTCGGCGTTATCGGCTGCGGCGGTATCGCTAATCAGAAGCACCTTCCTTCTCTTCACAAGCTTCCCAACGTACAGCTTGTTGCATTTTGCGATATTATCGTAGAAAAGGCAGAGAAAGCTGCAAAAACATACGGCACTCCCGATGCAAAGGTGTATGAAGATTACAAAGAACTTCTTAAGGATGAATCCATAGAAGTAGTTCACGTTTGTACTCCCAACAGAAGCCACAGCTTCATTACCATAGATGCACTTGAAGCGGGCAAAAACGTAATGTGCGAAAAGCCTATGGCTATCAACGCAACCGAAGCAAAGAAGATGGTTGAGGCTGCAAAGCGCACCGGCAAGAAGCTTTCTATCGGTTATCAGAACCGTTTCCGCCCCGAAGTTCAGTTCATCAAGAAAGAATGTGATGAAGGTAATCTGGGCGATATCTACTACGCAAAGGCAACCGCACTTCGCCGCCGCGAAGTTCCTACCTGGGGCGTATTCCTTAACGAATACGAACAGGGCGGCGGTCCCCTTATCGATATCGGTACTCACGCACTTGACCTTACTCTTTGGTCTATGAATAACTATAAGCCCAAGTTCTGTGTCGGCACTACTTACGAAAAGCTTAAGAAGGAAGTTCCCTCCGGCAACGCTTGGGGCGAATGGGATCCCGAAAAGTTTACTGTCGAAGATTCCGCTTTCGGCTTTATCGTAATGGAAAACGGCGCAACCGTTCTGCTTGAATCCTCCTGGGCTCTTAACATACTGGATCCCCGTGAAGCCTGCACCACTCTTTGCGGTACCAAAGCAGGTATTGATATGAACCACGGTGTTCGTATGAACGGTATCCGTCAGGGCAGAAGATATACTCTTACTCCCGATCTTAACGCAGGCGGCGCGGATTTCTATGAAGGCGTTGGCTCCGGCTCTCCCTCTGATATGGAAGCGGCTCTCTGGATAGATGCAGTTGTTAACGACAAGGATCCCGTAGTTCTTCCCGAGCAGGCATACTGTGTATCCCAGATACTCGAAGGTATCTATGAATCCGCAAAATCCGGCAAGCCCTATTACTTCAACGAAGAAAACTAAGGAGTTTTATTGCTATGACACTTGGCGTACTTACTAATCTGCTGGGCAGTATGTCGCTCCGCGAAGCTCTTGCATATCTCCGCTCCATCGGCGTAGAATCTCTTGAGCTGGGCTGCGGCGGATATCCCGGCAAAGCGCATTGCGACCCCAAGGTGCTTCTTAACGATGAAAAAGCTTTTGAAGAATTCAAGGCTACCATAGAAGAATTCGGAATGCCCGTAAAGACCTTGTCCGCACACGGCAACCCCGTTCACCCCGATAAAGAAAAAGCGGCTGCTTGGCGTGCAGATTTCAGAGATGCGGTTTTATTGGCAGAAAAGCTTGGTGTGGATACGGTCGTAACCTTCTCCGGCTGTCCCGGCGATTGTCCCGAATCCAAGCATCCCAACTGGGTGACCTGCCCTTGGCCCGAAGATTTTCTGGAAATCCTTGATTACCAGTGGAACGAAGTTCTCATTCCTTATTGGAAGGAAGAAGCGGAGTTCTGTAAGGCTCACGGACTCAAGCATATCGCTTTTGAAATGCATCCCGGCTTTTGCGTATACAACCCCGAAACTCTCCTTCGTCTGCGCAACGCGGTAGGCGATATTATCGGCGCAAACTTCGATCCTTCCCACCTTATCTGGCAGGGAATAGATCCCGTTGCGGCAGTACGCGCACTTTCCGGCGCAATCTATCATTTCCACGCAAAGGATACCTGCATAGATAAGTACAACACCGCAGTTAACGGCGTGCTTGACACCAAGCATTACGGCGATGAGCTTCACCGTTCCTGGGTTTTCCGCGCAGTAGGCTACGGCAACAGCGAAGAATATTGGCGCAAGCTTATTTCCGAGCTTAAGCTTGGCGGCTACGACGGAATTATCTCCATCGAGCACGAAGACAGCTATATGACAAACAAAGAAGGTCTTGAAAAAGCGGTTAAATTCCTTTCCGGAATCATCATCCGCGATCCCAAGCCTTCCACAATGCACTGGGCATAGCTCATTAATAAAAACCAAATAAACTTAAAGGTGCGGGGGCATAATTGCCCCCGCAAAATACAAAAATGATAAACTATTATTTATCCTGCTTAATAGATTACGCGCTTGAAAAAAAGCTCATTGCCGAGTGTGATGAGGTTTACATAATCAACCAGCTTATCGATCTTTTCGAACTGGACGGATACGTTCCCGAAAAGGTGTCTTGCCGTCCCGAGATACACGAGATATTGGAAAAGCTTTGCGATTACGCTTGTGAAAAGGGTATGATCTCCGAGGATACCGTTACCCGACGCGATCTGTTTGATACCCGCGTTATGGGCATCATCACACCCAGACCTTACGATGTTATCTGGCAGTTTGACCGTTGCTATGCCAATTCTCCCCGTGTGGCAACCGATTGGTTTTACGATTTCTGCTGCGATGTGAACTATATCCGCAAGGAACGTATCGCAAAGGACAAGCGTTGGATAACCAACACGGAATACGGAGCTTTGGATATTACGGTAAACCTTTCCAAACCGGAAAAGGATCCAAAGGATATCGCCGCAGCTGCCGCTACTTTAAGCAAAAGCAAATATCCCGCCTGCCTGCTTTGCGTTGAAAACGAAGGATTTTCCGGCAATATGCGCCACCCCGCAAGACAGAACTTAAGATTAATTCCCCTTGAATTGGCGGGAGAAAAGTGGATGATGCAGTATTCGCCCTATTCCTATTATCCCGAGCATTGCATCGTTTTAAGCAAAGAGCACAAGCCTATGGTCATAGACAACGGCGTGTTTGACCGTATGTTTGATTTCACAGAAAGATTCCCTCACTATTTCGTGGGTTCAAACGCAGACCTTCCCATAGTGGGCGGAAGTATTCTTTCTCACGAGCATTTTCAGGGCGGCAGATACGTTTTCCCTATGGACCGTGCGGAAGCTGAATATGAGTTTACCGTGCCCCGCTTCAGCGGAGTGACCTGCTCAGTCCTTAAGTGGCCTATGTCGGTAATACGGCTTCAGTCTTCCGACCGTGCACGTATCACTTCTCTCGCTTGCCGTATTCTTGAAAAATGGCGCGAGTATTGCGATGAGTCCGATAACATTTATGCCAAGGATGAAAACGGTTTACATAACACAATAACACCTATTGCTCATCTTGACGGAAACATATACAGATTGGATCTTGTTCTCCGCAATAATCAGACCTCTGCTGACCGTCCTATGGGCATACACCACCCACGACCGGAGTATCATCATATAAAGAAAGAGAATATCGGTCTTATAGAAGTAATGGGACTTGCCGTCCTTCCCGCCCGTCTTGAAAAAGAGATGGCACGCCTTAAGGAAATGATCCTTCAGGGCAAAGATCTGCGTAGTGATGCTCTTACCATCTCCCATGCACCTTGGGCAGAAGAGATACTCTCCCGTACTTCTGTGGATGATGGTAATATAGATTCGGTTATAAACAGAGAGATAGGTCACGTGTTCAAAAACGTGCTGGCGGATTGCTCCGTGTTCTCGGATCTCGATTCCTTCAAGCGCTTTATTTCTTATGTATCTGCACCGAAAACAAAATAAATTAAAGGAGACAATAACTATGAAAAAGATTACTTGTATTTTTCTTGTGCTTTTGTTTGCACTCTCTCTTCCTCTCACTTCCTGCGTAGCTTTAAATACCGAACCGAAAGCGCCCGTTATACCTAAAGGATATCTTGCCTATGATAACGGAGATATTACCTTTGCGTATCCCGAAAAATGGATAGTCAATGACGGAAGTGTTGTTATGATCGTAAACGAAAGCGGTGTTGGCAACAATATCACCGTTACCTACGAGCAGTACAGCGATATGTACTCCACTATGACCGCTGAAACTTTCAATTCCACACTCAAGCCTATGCTTGATGCGTCAGGCATTACTGTTTCCAACACGGTTGTAGAACAGGTGAAAAACGAAGTTTCTACCGAAATTACCAAAATATCTTATTCCGCTAATGCAAACGGTGTCAGTATGAAGCAGACTATGTTTATCTGCGCTGCAGGCAACCGCAATTATATCATTACTGTTACAGAAACCACCGGCGATGCTCAGCTTGTTAAGAACGTGTTTGAAACTCTTTACGTAAAGTAGCACATAATATAATCACCCCGAGAAAGCAAAAGCGTCTCGGGGTGATTTAGCTTATTGTTCGTTATTTTTGCTTGATTGAACGGTCGATACATCAATTCTGTTATAGGGGATTGAAATTCCGTTTTCCTTGAATATATCAAGAATATCCTGCCTTGTTTTAAATACTGCCGTCCAGAAAACGTCGTTATTTGCATAATAGCGCACGCACATTTTTATGCCGCTTTCGGCATAATCCGTAATTTCAACAGTAATGGGATCGTCCTTTAATCTGTAAGGATTTTCTTCTGCTACCTTCAGGAGAATAGCACGGACAGTTTTCAGGTCACATTCATAGGGTACGCTAACGGAAATATCCGCTCTGCGCTTACCCAAAGCGGTGTAGTTTATAACCGCATCATCGGACAATTTGCCGTTGGGCAGGGAAACCTTCAGGTTATCCGGCGTGATAATGTGGGTGTAGAGTATGGTTATATCTTCCACCGTGCCGGAATATCCTGCGCCCTCTATAAAATCGCCGATCTGGAAGGGCTTGAAGATAAGAAGCATTATTCCGCCCGCAAAATTTCCCAGCGACCCCTGCAAAGCAAGACCGATCGCCAGTCCGCAGGAAGCAATTGCGGTTACAAATGATGCGGCGGGCACACCCAGAATAAGCAGACAGCCGATAAGTACCGCGGCGTAAAGCAGAATTTTAATAAGGCTGTTCAAAAAGGATGCAACGTTTTTGTCTATCCTTTGCATTCCTCTGCCGTTTTTTATCTTTTTGGAAAAGGTCCGTGCTAATTTTAATCCCACAAACAAAAGAATCAGCGCGAAAAACAGCCGCAGACCAATAGTTTTTGAAATTTCGAAAAGTGTTTGTAAAAGTTGCTTCAGTAATTCTTCCATTGTATACAGATCTCCTTCAGGGCAGATTATAGCACTTGCGGGGGCGGTTGTCAATCGCCATTGACATTTATGGTAAAATGTATTAAAATATCAAAGTAAAGGAGTGCGGTAAAATGAATTTTTTAAACCCCTATGAGCTGCCCGTGCTGGATTGGATAGCCGAACATTTGCAATGCGGATTTTTGGATACGGTAATGCCCGCCATAACGTTCCTCGGCAACGGCGGTTGGTTTTGGATCGCTATCGCGGCAGTTATGCTCATTTTTAAAAAGACACGCAAAACGGGGCTTATGATGGGCGTTGCCCTTATATGCGGTCTGCTTGTGGGTAATCTGTTCTTAAAGCCCGTTGTGGGCAGAATACGTCCTTACGAGTATCGAGAGTTGATACAGCTTCTTATCAAAACTCCCCACGATTATTCTTTCCCGTCGGGGCATACCCTTGCATCTTTTGAAGGCGCGGTAGTGCTTCTTTTAAGAGAGAAAAAATACATAGGAATCCCTGCCGTGGTGCTGGCAGCCCTTATTGCGTTTTCCCGTATGTATTTATACGTCCATTATCCTACCGATATTCTGGCAGGTATCATTCTCGCAACAGCCTTTGCATTTTTCGGCGTGTGGCTGGTCAATAAACTGTGGGATCATTTTTCAAAGAAATGTAAAAAAGCGTAAAACAGAGTAAAAAAGTGTCGAAATTTTTTCGCCACTTTTTTGTTTTTTGTACTTGACTTTACATATCTTCTGTGGTATTATAATTAAGCTGATTAGCCGGTGTGGCGGAATCGGCAGACGCCCGAGACTTAAAATCTCGTGGGATTATATCCCGTACCGGTTCGACCCCGGTCACCGGCACCATCATATATCGCGGAGTAGAGCAGTCCGGTAGCTCGTCGGGCTCATAACCCGGAGGTCGTAGGTTCAAATCCTGCCTCCGCAACCAGTAAAACAAAGACACCTGGCAGGGTGTCTTTTGTTTTGCTTGTTTCGAAATCAGAATTATGCTATTACCTTCGGGTTATGAGCACGAAGGGCGAATAACTCGGAGGTAGCGAGCGAAGAGAGCGGCCGAGCGGTAGTGAATGACAGTCCGGTGGACTGTCAGAGCCGCGAGGTGACCGAAGCCGAATTCTCCGCAGAGAATTTGGCAAGACCGTAGGTTCAAAAAACGACCTTTGGGGAGGACTTGAACTAAATTCGATATTTGCTATAATGCTATTGCGGCTTATAACGGTTTGAGACCATTCGTTTCTAAAATAATAAATAAGGCGGTAAATGGTAGTACAATATCACTTGATTGGTATTGCATTATTTTTTGTTTTGTGATATAATACTAGATGCGACACAGTTTAATATTACTCTGAACAGGCATACTATTGGTAAAAATGTATGCCTTGATATCATTTCCTGTTTGGAGTGAACTGTGTCGCAACAGATC
>JAFQAP010000030.1 GCA_017399965.1 Clostridia bacterium
GAAGAACTTTTAAGGTTTGGATATGAAATAGGATTAAACGAAAAATCGAAAGTTTTGGACTTATGCTGCGGATATGGAACGGTTTTGAAAATCTGGAGCGAAGCTTTCGGAATCTCCGGCGTGGGTGTGGATTTAGACAATACTTTTTTGTCGATAGGCAGAGAGCGATTGACGGAAAGCGGAATCGATAAAATAAAGTTAATCTGCAACGACGTTTTAACTTATGAAGACAACAACAAATATGATGTCGTAATTTTAAGTGAAACATTTGAAAGTATTGAAAACACGTTATTACTTGGAGATCGGTTCCTAAAACCCGACGGTATAATAGCATTTCAGAAATTATATTCAAAAACTCAAACTCCGCCTAAGGAATTGATAGACTTTGATGAAGAAGTATTACCGCTTTCAGAACTTAATTCGCGATTTAATGCTTTGGGATATTACATAACTTCAATGGCAAGCGACTCAGCAGGTAAATGGGAACACTACGTTATTAACTGGAGCGGAAACCGTGATTGGAAAGCTTTGAAGAATAATCCTGATAATTCTGAACTTAAAAAATGGATTGATTACTGGTATAATATTTATTTCGACTATCGCAGACCGTATGAAGGACAAGCGTTGTTTGGATTAAAGAGAATTAAAGGAGAATAATTATGGCGTATAATTGGATTGATTCAAAAGACTACACAATGGATTGCTTTTTGCTTTTTGACCGTTGGATATTAAGATGGATATTAAAAGAAAACGATTGGTATGACGGAGATTATGTAGTAGATATGTCAAAAGCTTTGTGGCATTATCCCTATGTGAAAACATTTTGCGTTAACAAAGCTCCCGAAACCAAGTCGTTTATTGAAAAGATCGAACGAATTTCTCTTAATAACCAATGGGCTGACAAAGAGTTAAAAGATGCTGAAAACAAAATTCTTCAGGGTATTGAGACCTTTGTCGTATACGCATATCCGGAAATTATGGAGCAGGTAAACTATATTCGCAATTGGGACGAAAAATATCTGCACGAACTTGTTGATGTAGCAGATAAGGTCGTACTTGACATTGGTTCCGGAACAGGCAGACTTGCGTTTGCCGCCGCTAAAAAAGCAAAACGAGTTTATGCAAGCGAACCGTGCGATACCTTGCGGGAATATATGCGCGATAAAATCAAAGCGCAAGCTATTTTAAATATTAAGGTGTTGGACGGAGAAATAATGTGTTTACCTTACGAGGACAGCACATTTGACGTTGTATTAAGCGGTCATGTTGTAGGTGATTTCTATGATGCCGAGATTGCAGAAATGGAACGAGTAACAAAACCTAACGGATGGATTGTGATCTGCAACGGCGAGGATGAATTCAAAAGAACTGCTCCGAATGCTGAATTGACAAAACGAGGGTTTGAGTGGTTCTCACACGAAAGTGTAGAAGGCGGAATTATTTATAATTACCGCAAACACGTTGTTAAATAGCACTACGCATATTTCCAATGAAAATACCGCCGAGGAGATTAGTTTCTCTTCGGCGGTGTTTTTGTTATCTCTTAACGACTGCGTACATCATAACGGGAAAGTGGTTTTCTATGGAGGTATAGCCTTGCTCCATAATTTCAAAGCCTATATCTTTTAATTCTTTTTCAAAGGTTTGGGCGGTTACTATTCTGCAGGAGGTTTCGGCTACAAGCACGGTTTCCCCTTCGCAGACACGCTCGCCCAGATCAAAGGCTACCCCAATATCCGTTTTGCGTTCTGTTTTGCCGTCCCCCATAGTGCAGATAAGGGCGATGCCGTTTTCCGTAAGATGTTCTTTTATAAAGCAATAAAATGCTTTTCTATCTTCATCCTCGACCAGCATGTGAATAACCGCAACGGAATAGATATAATCAAACTTTTTATCAAGAGTTCCGCTTACCGCATCCAGCAGGTCGAACCGATCCGAAAACTCTTTATACCGGGCTTTGCAGTAATTGACAGCTTCGGGGGAAACGTCCGTTGCCGACAAGTTATAACCCTTTTTAAGCAAATAAACAGCGTCCCTGCCCTCTCCGCATCCGATCTCCAAAACGGAGTTTTCCTTGGAGATGCCGTGCTTTTGTATGATCTCGGTAACGATTGGGGAGCTTTCTTCCCCCACCCATCTTAAGTTCTTTTGATGTACCGCTTTATAGCGTTCATCGTATGCTTCGTAATATTTTCTCATTTTACTTTTCCTTTAACTTCCCGTGGATTTATACTTTCTTAAACCGTATCTGAAAAAGGCATAGCACGGGATAATAAACGCAAATCCCAAAAGAGGGAGCAGCATATACCACATATTTTCGCTTTTTCCGATAAGATACAGGAACGGATAATACTGAAACAGTGCGATGGGAACTACAAAGGTATAGAATTTCAACATTCCCTCTCCGTATATGGACACGGGATATTTACCGAATTCACGGGAGCCATCGGTAAAGATATTCATAAACTCCAGCCCCTCTATGGTGAAAAAGCTGAACGCCGCAAAGAGCACGAACAGTCCCGTAAAAACGGCAACTCCGCCCAATATCATTAGCACTACGGTGATTATTTTGTATCCTGTCCAATGTATATCGCAGGTGATAAATGCGTAAATAAGCATTACCACCGCCTGCAAAAGTCTGCCGATACGGGAAAGATCCATATCGGAAGCAAGGACCTGAAACATCTCGTTACGGGGACGCACAAGGATTCTGTCCAGTTCACCGCTTTTGATAAGACGGGGAAACACGTCAAAGCCTCTGAAAAAACATTCGGTAATGGAAAACGCCATTAACACCACGGAAAAGCAGATAAGAATTTCGGAAAATATAAAGCCCTTTACCGAATTAAAGCGAGAAAACATAAATACCATACTTAAAAAAGTGGTAAAGGAAATGAGAAACTGCCCTACCGCCGTCATAAAAAACGACGCTTTATACTGCATCTGGGATCTTAACAGCATACCTACGTATTTAAAATACAGTTTCATACCTTAACCTCCCTGCACCACGACTCGTTTGAGTGCGTATCGGAAGATAAGCTTTCCCACGCACCATAATACCAAAAGCCAGAGGATTTGTAAACCTATACTTTTTAACGCTTCTATACCGCTTAAATATCCGGTATATATTAAAAAAGGAGTATTTTGCATTGAAGCAAAAGGCAAAGCGTATATAACGGGCTGTATCCAATCCGGGAAAAAAGGTATGGGAATAAGTCCGCCGCTGAAAAATTCTATAACCGAAGTGGCAAGCACACGTATTCCCTTTGGGGATATGGTAAAGAACGCCGTGGCGTGCACCAGCATAGAGAAAGCTACTATAACCAAAAATCCCAATATCATAGACAGCAAAAACAATAAAAACGCACCGATGCTGTGAGGTAAAGACATTCCGTAAGGGGACGGCAAAACCGCTGCAAAGATAAGTATTGGCAAACAGCGCAATACCGCTTTTGAAAGTCTTACCGCGGTGTTTTTGGTAAACCACATATTATAAATATTTATCGGGCGGCAAAGCTCGTAGGCTATATTGCCGGAAACGATGCTATCGAATATCTCGGTATCAAAAAACCACGCCATAAACAGCGCCAAAAACGCCTGCTGAAGCCAGATATAGGTGGAAAGAGAATCAAAGGGCATGGGAAAAGCATTCGACCCTTCTTCATAAAAGGCGCGGAACATAAGTATGTTCATTCCGCCCCAGGCAAACTGGGTGGCTATTCCCGCCCAAGCGGCAGCACGGTACTGAAGTCCCGCGATAAACCGTATACGGAAAAAAGATATGTATTTTCTCATATGGCAAATTCCTTGTATAGAGAGACCACGGTTTCGTCTATGGTTTCTCCCGTAACGGATATATCCTTTATCTCTACGTGATCGGAAATAAACGATATTGCCTGAGAAGCGGTAATCACACGGGTATCGATTATAATTTCACCGCGACCGTCCCCGTCTTTTGTAACCTTATAATTCTCGCACGCAGGAAGCTTTTCTCCCGTATAATCAACGGTAATGGTCTTGAAAGCTGAATGGCGTTTTTTCAGCTCTGCCAACGTGCCGTCCAAAAGTATGCGTCCCTTGCCGATAAGCAGAATTCTGTCCGTAAGCGCCTCTATATCCTGCATATCGTGGGTTGTAAGAATAACGGTGGTTTTGTTTTGTTTATTTATGCTCTTTATAAACTCTCTTACAGCTATTTTGGAAGATGCATCCAGACCGATGGTAGGCTCATCCAAAAACAGTATTTTGGGGTTATGTAAAAGAGAAGCGGCTATTTCACACCGCATTCTCTGACCCAAAGAAAGCTGGCGTGCAGGGGTTTTTAATATTTCCGAAAGATTAAGAAGCTCGGTAAGCGACGATAAGCTTTTCTTATAATCCTCGCGGGACACTTTATAAATATCTCTTATAAGCTCAAAGCTGTCTATAACCGGCACGTCCCACCAAAGCTGGGAACGCTGACCGAACACAACGCCGATATCTCTTACATGATCGACTCTGTCTTTCCAAGGCGTGCGGCCGTTTATTATACATTCACCGCTGTCGGGAGTCAAAATTCCGCTCATTATCTTTACGGTACTGGATTTTCCTGCGCCGTTGGGACCTATGTATCCTACCATTTCCCCGTCGTTAACCGTAAAGGATACGTCGTTTAAGGCTTGCACGTATGTGTAATCCCTGCAAAACAGCGATTTAACAGCTTCACCAAATCCTGCGTTGCGTTTTGCCACTTTAAAGGTTTTACAAACATTTTTAAGTTCGATCATTTTACCGCCTCCTTTGATAACCAAAATTATTATACCACCGTTTTTGCGTTTGGCAATCAACCAAAAATTGTATCTCTACAATTATTCGGTGAATTTTCTCTTTCCGAAAATCACCCCAAGAAGTCTGCGACTTCTTGGGGACCCCGACAAACAAAAACGGACAGAGAGTCTGTCCGTCTGTTGTGTCTTTGTTTCGCCGATTAAAGAGCAGGCATAGGCTCCATATCCTCTTCGCCTTCAAAGGTGCAGAGAATGTCATCTTCGCAAACGTCGAAATCTTCGAAATCGTCTTCGAAGTCTTCAGCGTCGCTAAAGCAGCTTGCAAGCTTTTTCTGAACTCTGTCAGAGAGAAGGAAATAAGTTCCCGCAACGCCGCCCAAAGCGGATACAACTGCGAAAGTTCTTGCAAGAACCTTGTTTTTGTTCCAAAGAATGATGCTGAGTACGAGGCAGGTTACCGCCTGTGCTACGAATGCAATTCCGAATACCTGTTTCTTGTTTTTCATTTTTTACCCTCCGTTTATGGTTATTGTTGGCATTTATATTTTAAATATGCGTTGATAAATTCATCTATTTCCCCGTCCATAACAGCGGAAATATTGCCGGTTTCACAGCCCGTGCGGTTGTCTTTTACCAAAGTATAAGGCATAAACACGTAGGAGCGTATCTGGGAGCCCCATTCGATATTCATCTTCGTTCCCACGATATCGTCTATCTTTTCAAGATGCTCGCGCTCTTTTATCTCCAGCAGTTTACTCTTGAGCATACGCATTGCGGTCTCGCGGTTTTGAATCTGGCTTCGCTCCGTCTGGCATCCTACCACGATACCCGTGGGAATGTGTGTTATACGTATAGCCGAATCGGTCTTGTTAACGTGCTGACCTCCCGTACCGGAAGCGCGGTGTGTGTCTATCTTAAGGTCCGCTTCGTTAATTTCGATCTTTATTTCATCGTTAAATTCGGGCATAACTTCTACGGATGCAAAGGAAGTGTGCCGTCTTCCCGATGAATCAAAGGGAGAAACTCTTACCAAGCGGTGAACGCCGGATTCGCTCTTAAGATACCCGTATGCGTTTTCGCCGGATATGAGTATGGACACGCTTTTTATGCCTGCTTCGTCCCCGTCAAGATAATCCAAAACCTTAACCTTGAACTTCTTGCGCTCACCGTAACGGCAATACATTCTGTAAAGCATTTCCGCCCAGTCCTGCGCCTCTGTTCCGCCTGCGCCCGGGTGAATGGAAAGGATGGCGTTGTTTCCGTCATATTCGCCGGAAAGGAGTATTTCTATTTTTTGTCTTTCATACTCTTCGGAAACGTCGGCAAGTTCGGAAAGTATTTCCTCTGCCATATCCTCGTCCTCTTCCTCGATAGCCATATCGACAAGCTGTGACACATTATCGAAAGACTTGACAAGGGAAAGATATTTATCCAAAAGACCTTTTTTCTGTTTCATCAAACGAAGGACCTTTTGGGAATTTTCTGCGTTTGACCAAAAATCGGGAGCGTTGACCTGTTCCTCAAGAGAAGCGACTTCTGTTTTAAGTTCCTCTGCTTTTATGGAAACGCCAAGCTCTTTTATACCCGCTTGGAGTTCGCGGATAGATTGCTTTGATTGTTCAAGCTGTATGAGCACTCGTATACCCTCTCTGATTTTACTGTTATTATTATATCCTATTACTTGCCCGTTGTCAACAAATTTCTTTTTTGTTAAAAACAAAAAGGCAGCTTCACATAAAGATATTAATAACCGAGAGAATTTAAAGTTCCGTCGGTTCTTCTATTATGCAAAAAGAGTTTTTGGGGAGTTAAGTGATATTCCGACTTTGTCGGAGTGATATTATTACCTTCGGTAATAGTGTTATTGAAACCTTGCGGTTTCAGTGATATTTTATTCGCCTTAACAGGGTCCCCGCGAAACAACGTTTCGTGAGAAAATAACTGCCGAAGGCAATATCACTCGGCGTTAGCCGAATATCACTGCGAAGCAATACAACTCGTCGTTTGAGCAAAACGGCGAATAAAACTGCCCAACTTCCTTACGGGAAGTTGGGCTCCGCAACCTTTTCTGTAAGCCGGGTTCTGTCGTGAACAATCATCTATCTGGGATGTGTGTTGCCACACACCTCTTGCCACCCCGTGGGCTGCCGAGCAAGCATTAGCGCCCGGTGGGGTGTTGCTTCGGATAGGGTTTACATGGCTGTGCCGTCTCCGACACACCGGTGAGCTCTTACCTCGCCTTTCCATCCTTACCTGAAATTTTCAGGCGGTTTATTTCTGTTGCACTTGCCCGGAAGTCGCCTTCGGCGGATGTTATCCGTTATCCTGCTCTGTGAAGCCCGGACTTTCCTCACGGTAAGACCTTTCGGTATGTTACCGCGCGATTGTTCAAAATGGTTGCAGATAATCATAACATATTAAAATATATTTGTCAAACGGTTGAAATAAATTTTATTATATATTATAATATAAGTTACAGAAAGTGAGAGTTGACTTATGCTTAATGAATATACAAGTAATTACCATGGCAAATCGGTTGGGTTTGTCGGTGTGGGAATAAGCAATATCCCCATTATAAAAGCGTTTTGCGGTGCGGGCGCTTTAGTCACCGTGCGGGATATGAAGGATAAAGACAGAATATACGGTATTGAGCAGCTTGACGGACTTGATATACGTTTTTACACGGGTGAAAATTATCTTTCGGATATTGAGGAAGAATTACTGTTTCTTGCTCCTGCGGTACGTCCCGATAAACCCCAGCTTTTAAAAGCTGCCACAAACGGTACCCGTCTTACTACCGAGCTAAACGAGTTCCTTTCACTCTGCCCCTGCAAGACCTTCGGTATAACGGGCAGCGACGGCAAGACCACTACTACCACCCTTATTGCAAAAATTCTTGAAGCGGAGGGAAAAAAGGTCTGGCTGGGCGGAAATATCGGCAAAAACCTTTTCCAATGTCTTGATGAGATACAGTCCGAGGACTACGTGGTTATGGAATGCTCCAGCTTCCAGCTTATGAAGATGCACCATTCGCCCGACGTGGCTGTGTTTACCAATCTTTCACCAAACCATTTGGATTGGCATACGGGTATGGACGAATATTTTGATTCCAAGAAAAACATATACCGTTTTAACCAAAACTGCAAGGTTATAGTTAACGCTGATAACGAATATACCGCTTCTGTGGAAAATGAACGGGAGGTTACTATGATCTCCTGCGAAAAGTCCCTTGAAAACGGCGTATATTATGACGGAACGGGAATCTATGCAGGCGGAAAGCAGATACTTGCGGAAGACGATATTATGCTTTTGGGTATCCACAACAGATATAATTACTGCTGTGCCATTGCCGCAACCTTGGGCTTGGTAAGTGTTGACGCTGTGAAAAAGGTGGCAAACACCTTTGGCGGAGTGGAACACAGATGCGAATTTGTGCGGGAATACAAAGGCGTTAAGTATTACAACTCCTCTATAGATTCCAGCCCCACCAGAACGGAAGCGGCTTGCAATTCCTTCAAGGATAAGGTTATTATAATCTGCGGCGGATACGATAAAAATATTCCGCTTGAACCCCTCGGTCCTTTGTTTAATAACAAGGTAAAAGCGTGTGTGCTTATGGGCGCAACAGCGGATAAGATTGAAGCCGTGCTTGAAAACTACGGTTTTGACGGAACGGTTTTGAGAGCATCCGATATGCAGGATGCCGTTTCCAAAGCCTCGTCCCTCGCAAAAGCGGGTGACAGCGTGCTTCTCTCCCCCGCCGCCGCCAGCTTCGATATGTTCAGAAACTTCGAAGAACGAGGCAATATATTCAAAAACTGCGTTAAGGAATTATAGAATTAGTTATAAGGATGTGAAAAAATGTTAAGTCCGAGAATAGAAACAGACAGATTGGTTTTAAGAAGATATAAAGAAAGCGATCTGGATGCAATTTACGAAATAATAACCGACGACAGGTTATCAAAATACATTAAATTTCCGAATCTTACAAAGGAAGAAGAATTGGAACGTATTAAACAATGGATAGCCGATGCAGACGAATCCAAGTATGAAAGATGGGTTATAGAAATCAAAGAAACCGGTGAAATTGCAGGCAATATCGATGTTAATACAGTAGTTAAAAAGCACAATTACTGCAACGTCGGTTATACGATCAGGTATAACTATTGGGGAAACGGCTATGCGGCAGAAGCTTTAAAAGCTGTTTCTGAGCATTTGTTAAATAACCGTGGGTATTACTTGGTGGAGTGTTGTTGTAACGAACTCAACAGACAATCATACAGAGTAATGGAAAAAGCCGGATTCAAAAAAGACGGTTATATAGCAAACAGACGGTTAAATGACGACGGTACGTATACCGGTGTGGTTTATTACAGCAAAGGTAAATAATAGGATAAATGAACACAAATAAATTTGACGAAAAGGGCAAGGTTTATGCAAAGGCACGTCCCGATTATCCCAAAGTTTTATTTGAATTTTTGATTTCAGAACAGATGTTGGGCAAAGAAAAAACTGTGGCGGACGTTGGCTCGGGAACAGGGATTTTTACCGCCCAACTCTCCCCTTTTGTAAAATCAATTTTTGCTATCGAGCCGAATGACGATATGCGCAATAAAGCGGAAGACAAATTTAAGCTTTATCCGAATATTGCATCCGTAAACGCTACTGCGGAAAACACTACTCTTCCCAACACCTCTGTTGATCTTATTACGGTTGCGCAGGCTTTTCATTGGTTTGACAGAAAAGCCTTTAAAAATGAATGCAAAAGAATTTTAAAACCAAAGGGAAAGATTTTGCTTGTCTGGAACGACAGAGATACGGCGAGTGAAGTCATTCGGGATAATTTTGCGGTAAATAAGACTTTTTGTCCGAATTTTAAAGGCTCTTCAAACGGAATGGATTTCGCAAAAGAAAGCTTTGCGGATTTCTTTGACGGAGAATACGAGACAGTAGAGTTTGATAACAGTCTTGTTTACGATAAAGAAGCTTTTATCGCAAGAAGCCTTTCTTCCTCATACGCACCGAATGAAAATGATCTTATGTTTGATGAATATGTAAAAGCGTTGGAAAGCGTATTTAATAAACACCAAACAAACGGAATTGTTAAATATCCCTATATAACACGTTGTTATATAGGAACTGTAAGATAAATTTGCGTTAGAACGCTTTAATTAGAACGCTTTAAATTATAAAAAGGAGTACATAAATGAAAAATATATCTGTATGCGGAATTGACTGCGCAAAATGTCCTTTTATGCTTGATAAAAAATGCGAGGGTTGCAGAATTGTTGCACCGCAAGGCAAGTGTGTTTGGGGCGGCACTTGCGATACTCACGATTGTGCAGTTAATCAAGGACTCAATCATTGCGGTCAGTGTAAGAATTTCCCCTGCGAACAGCTTATAAATATCGGAAAAAGTGAAAATCCCGAAGGTAACGGAATAGAAATTCAAAACCTCAGAGATTTGTTGGAAGAAGGCAAATAAAATGAACAACATTACAAAAGTTGTCAAATCAGGTTTGTGCACCGGTTGTCGCGCTTGTAACTGTGAGCATATTACGTTTGAGAAAAATAATAACGGATTTCCTTCTCCTGTTGTCGATCAAAGCTGTACGAACTGCGGCGAGTGCTTAAAGCAATGTATATATTTTGACGAAAATGACGATTGATAATAATGGTGCAACTATGAACTCAAAAATAATTTCTCTCCGTATGGAGCGGCAATGCTTTGTTAACAAGGCTGACGAAAGCGAATACATAAACCTTTACAGAGATATGCAACCGGGGCAGAACGTATATTGGAACGGTTTCGGTGAGCCGCCTACGCTTTCGTTCCGTGCAAATTTCAACGATGTTGAGTTTAACAAAGACAGACAATACGACAGGTTGTTAATAAAAGGCAGATTCGGCGGCGGAAATCTGGGCTGGATAATGCCTGAAGATATGGAGCTTTTTACCGCACTTTACCGTAAACCATTAAAAAATCCCACGTTGACACAGCTTCAGTTGCTCGAACTGATACAGTCAATAGGACCTTTAAATATTCAGCAAATGAAAGAAGAAACCGGCCTGCTTGTTAAAGAGATAACACCCGCTTTACACCGTCTGCAGGAAGCGTTCCTTATATACGAAGATCAGTATGACGGAGATTGGGACAGAGGCTGGTACAGATTTGACGAGATATTCCCTAATGTGAACATTGAAAAGCTCACTCGACACGAAGCGTTGAAAATAGTATTACAGCGTTTTGCTTATCGTCTTGTTTGGTTTGATACAGCAATGGCAAAATCGTTTTATAAACTGCCGGAAAAAGAAATAAAACTCGCCGTCGGTGAGTTAAGATCCGATGGAATATTGATTTCATCAGATAACGGTTTTATGCTCAAAAACGACTCGGAATTGCTCGGAAACTACGAACCGAAAGAAATGCATTTTGTATATGCGCTTCACAGAAACGACTTCCTCTATAAATCCCACGAGCACATTTTGAAGGATTATGCAAAGGAGCTGACCGACGGGCTTGAATATGACTGCGAGCCTTTGCAATATCTCCTTATCGACGGTGAGTTTCACGGCGCATCCGTGGGTCATTTCCGCAACGGACCTTATGATTTAAACGACATTGTGTGCGATTTGCCCGACGCCGAAGAACGCAAATCAGAAATTATAGACGCTGTTCAAGCAGTTAATTTCGGAAAACTGCCTTTCCGTTTTATGGGAAAAGAATTATAAATACAAAATCTGCGTTAGAACGCTTAAAATTATAAAAGGAGTGGTTATATGGAAAATATATACGGTCTTGCCTGCAGGCTTGCCGCTTTGCCCAGCGTTTCCGGTAACGAAGACATGGCGTTTGACGGACTTAAGGATATCTGCGGCGATATGTTTGACGAAATTGTTACCCTGCCCACGGGAAGTTTTATCGGTATAAAGAAATGCGGTAAGGAAAACGCCAAAAAGATCTTGCTTGATGCACATCTCGACCAGATTGGCTTTGTGGTTAACGGTTATGCGGGCGCGGGATTTTTGAAGGTGGCTGCCGTTGGCGGTATTGACACGAGAGTATTGTGCGCAAACAAAGTACATATTCATTGCCCCGACGGGACTATTGAAGGGGTTATTTCCTCTATTTCTCCCCATTTAAGACAAGGAAAAAACGCAAACGCCCCAATTAAACTTGAAAGTCTTTCTATAAGCACGTATCTTGACGAAGATGAATTAAAGAAAAAGGTGCCGATCGGTACTCCCGTTTCTTTTAATGCAACACCCGTTTTGCTTTTGAACAACAGAATGGCATCCCCCCAGATGGATGATAAGATATGCATAGCGTCCATACTACTTGCCGTAGAGATGCTTAAGGACTGCGAACTTAACGTGGATATTTACGCCCACTTTGCAGGAGGAGAAGAGATAGGATACATAGGCGCCCGCACGGGAGGCTGGTATATTGACCCCGATTACGCTATCGCGCTGGACGTTTGCAACGCGTACGGTCCCGATATGCCGGATTGGAGAAAAGACTGCCTTATGGGAGAGGGCTGTACCGTTTCTTATTCCGCTACGGCAGACAGAAAGTTTACAAAAAAGCTTATTCAGACCGCAAAAGATAATAACATAAAAATACAGTTATTAGGCGAGCCCAGCCACACGGGAACGGACACTCACGCTCTTGCTCTTGTAAGAGAGGGCGTGCCTGCCGCGCTTATTTCCATTCCACTTCGCAGTATGCACACCTACACGGAAGTCATCTCTCTGCGGGACGTGGAAGCCGCCGCACGCCTTTTGGCGGAGGTTATCAAAAATATGGAGGTAAAGGACAATGCTTGAAAGACTTGAAAAATATTGTAATACCTTCGGCCCTTCCGGAATGGAAGATGAAGTACGCAGAAATATTATTGCTGATATTGACGGATATTGCGAATACTCCACAGACAGAGTCGGAAACCTTATTTGCTTTAAAAAGGGCAGACAAACCCGTACAAACCGTGTTGTACTTTGCGCCCATATGGATGAAGTGGGAGTTATGGTGGATTACGTTACTCCCGAGGGACTTTTGCATTTCGGCACTATCGGCGGTATTGAATCCAAGGATCTGTGCGGAAAATATATGGTTTTGGGCGAAAAACAGCTTCCCGCGGTGATCGGTTCAAAAGCCATACACAACCAAAAGCCGGAAGAAAGAGGAATGTGCCCTCCCGTAAACCAGCTTTATATGGATATCGGCGCTTACGATAAAGCGGACGCGCTCAGATATGCGGACGTAGGCGACTGCGCGGTTTTCCGTCCCAACTTTACAAAAGAAGGAGATTTTGTTTCCTCCAAGGCGTTGGATGACAGATTCGGCTGTGCGGCACTTGTTGAAATTATAAGAGGCGAAATAGAATACGATACATATTTCGTATTTGCCACCGCTGAAGAAGTGGGAAGCAGAGGAGCGCAGACCGCCGCATACAGATTGGGTGCGGATTACGCTATAGTATGCGAAGCTACCGCCGCAGGAGAAGAAAAAATAACTCCTCCTCACCTTTCCCCCTGCACATTGGGCGAAGGCGCGGTAATTTCCGTAATGGACGGCGGCACCATATACGACAGAGAGTTTGTCGAAAAAGCAGAAGGTCTGGCAAAAGAAAACGGTATAAAATATCAGCTCAAACGCTTGCCTACGGGAAGCAACGATTCCAGAATGTTCCAGGTTTCTCTTACGGGAGCAAAGGTTTTGGCTGTTTCCGCCCCTGCAAGATATATTCATTCTCCCTGCAGTGTCTGCAGAACAGACGATATGGAGCAGGTTGTTAAACTGTTAAAAGTACTTACAGACAGGAGCTACGAATAATGTATAATACAATAAAAAAATATATATCCGCTTTCTCGGTTTCGGGAAACGAAAATCCCCTTGCTAAAATTATCTGTGAAGATATCGCCCCTTATTGCGACAGCGTTGAGATTGACGCAGTGGGAAACGTAATTGCGTTTAAAAAGGGTGCGGACAGCACAAAAAGACTTATGACCGCTTCCCATATGGATGAGATCGGATTTATGGCCACCTACGTAGAGGAAAGCGGACTTATCCGCGTAACCAACATAGGCGGTATAAACGCCGTGGCATCCTCTTACGGCTCCGTTGTTTTTGCCAACGGAACCAAAGGCATTATCGTTTTGGATATGGGTGCAAAAAAGGAAGATATTTCCGTAAAATCTATGGTTGTCGACATCGGCGCAAAGAACAAAGCACAAGCGGAAAAGAAGGTAAAGGTGGGCGACGTTTGCGCTCTTGAGCAAAGAATAACCCGTCTTATGAACAACCGTATTGCAGCAAAGGCTTTTGATGACCGCCTTGCATGCGCCATAACGCTTGAAGCCGCAAAGCTTATTGATACACCTGCATACGATACATACTATGTATTTACGGTCCAGGAAGAAGTGGGCTGCAGAGGAAGCAAGCCCGCCGCTTTCGGTATCGCTCCCACCTACGGTATCGCGCTTGACGTTACTCATACGGGAGATATGATTGGCGGTCCCAAGATGACGGTTAAATTAGGCGAGGGCGCTGCTATAAAGATTAAGGATTCCTCCGTTATATGCTCCAGAAGCGTTATCAACCGTATGACCGAGCTTTCCGAAAAGCACGGCATCAAGCATCAGTACGAGGTGCTCACAGCGGGAGGAACGGATACTTCTTCCATGCAGACGGCTTGTGCAGGTGCGTTTACGGGCTGTATTTCCATTCCCACCCGTTATATCCATACCCCCGTTGAAACCGTTGATATGGCAGACGTTACCGCTTGCGTAAATCTGCTTGCCGCAATAATAAAAGAAGGATTTTAATAAATATGTTTTCCGAAAAGATTTTGGCGCTGGCTGCGGAATGCGAAAAGGACTGCAGAGAGCAATTTGAATATATAGACAGCATAGCTTTTAAAAACACCCAAAAGGTTATGAGCGTTTTTGCACAAAACCGCCTTTCAGACAGACATTTTGCTCCCACCAGTGGGTACGGCTATAATGACGACGGCAGAGATTTGTGCGACAAGCTGTTTGCAGACGCTTTCGGTGCAGAGGCAGGCTTTGCACGTCACAGCATAATAAACGGCACACACGCCCTTTCTATCGGCTTATACGCCCTTTTAAGACCGGGCGACACCTTGCTTTCCGTTGCAGGCAAGCCCTATGACACGTTGGACGAGGTCATAGGTATTTCCGGCAAAAGCGGAGACGGATCGCTGGCGGATTTTAATATAGGCTACAAACAGATAGATCTGGATGAAAACGGTTATCCCCGTCTTGATAAAATTAAAGAAGCTCTCCTGCAGGACAAGAGCATAAAAGTGGTATTCGTACAGCGCAGTAAAGGCTATTCCGCAAGAAGGACACTTACCGTAAGCGATATAAACAGTATTTGCGATACGGTTCGTGAATACTCCGATGCTTATGTTATGGTAGATAACTGCTACGGCGCGTTCACCGAAGAAAGCGAACCTTATGCCGACCTTTTGGTAGGTTCTCTTATTAAGAACGCGGGCGGCGGTATGGCGGAATCCGGCGGATATCTGGTGGGAACCGCAAAGGCGGTTGAGCTTGCATCCTACAGATATTCTACCGTTGGTGTGGGCTTGGAATGCGGTGCTTCTTTGGGGCAGACAAAAAGTATGATAAAAGGCTTGTTTTATGCTCCCCACACCGTTGCACAGGCTGTAAAGACCGCGGTGTTTGCGGCAAGAATTTTTGAAAAGCTGGGCTTTACCGTTTCTCCCAAGTATAATGAAAAAAGGTCCGATATAATTCAGACCTTTACTTTGGGAAGCGAGGACGCTTTGGTTAAGTTTTGCTTGGGTATTCAGGCGGGAAGCCCCGTGGATGCCCATGTAGCCCCTGTTCCCTGGGAAATGCCGGGATACAATGACAGAGTTATTATGGCGGCAGGCGCATTTACTCAGGGCTCTTCCATTGAGCTTTCCTGCGATGGTCCCGTGCGTCCACCTTATATTGCTTATCTGCAGGGCGGACTTACCTACGAAAGCGGAAAATACGGCATACTGAAAGCAGCCCAAACCGTAACCGAATAACAATCACCCCAAGAAGCCTAACGGCTTCTCGGGGACCCCGTCAATCACCCCAAGAAGCCTAACGGCTTCTCGGGGACCCCGACAATAAAAAAATCCCGCAAAATGCGGGATTTTTTGTATGTTTTTTAGAAAAGGAACATAAAGGGAATTGCCATTTCGGACATGCCGAGTATACCAAGCAGGAATACGATGTAAACAACGTAGAAGATAGCGTATGCAACACCGACGATAAGAGTTATGAGGTTTATAATAAAACCGATGGTTGCAAGTATTTTACCAACCTTTGTGATACCGGTAAGTTCGCCTTGCACTGCCAATTTCTTTGCCTTATTGCGTGCTACAAGTGCAAAAATAAATCCTACTATGGGGACAGAAAGCACAAGCGAAAGAAGGCCGAAGACGAATATGCTGGGATCGGAAGGGGCCACTGCAGGTTTTACGGGAGTTGCGTTGTAGTTGTTGTCCATAATAAAATATATCCTCCAAAAAATTATTTATAAACTTTAGCGGAAAAAGGAAAAAAGATTGCCGAATAACATAAGAACGTAAAACGCAAAAAAAGAATACTGTAACGCCACAATGCACAGATAATAGGTCCAAAAGATGCTGTATCCTATTCCCGCGTATATGCCTGACTTAGAGAGAATACTGCCAACCATAACCTTGGTACAGTTTACACCGTTGTTTTGCGCAAGATATGCTTTAACCTTTTTCTGAGCGATAATCCCCAAAATAATGCCGGGAAGTCCGTAAGAAGAAAGCGCCGCTGCAACTATACCCAAAACAAGAACCGTTACGGGAGTAACTGTTTTTTGAGTGCTTTGTTCGGAAACTGTGCCGTTCATACATATTCCTCCTCAATTCGATACAAGTATATAATAAACTACTATCTTTTGCAATATATTTTTAAAAAAATATGAACAAATATATTAATTACATATTATTCATATTGATTTTTATTTTAATTTATTGTAATATAGTAAAGATTATGAAGCGAAAAATTCAAAAACCGTTTTTAAATAGCTTTCAAGCTTGGGAGAAGCGCATATAAAAGCGGAATGCTTTGCATCGGCTATGGTCATAAAACAGCAGCCCAGACGCTTTGCCAGTTTTTTCTGAGGCTTTGGACGTACCACCGTATCCGCGCCGGAGCTGATAACAAGCACCTTTGCTTTTATCTTGTTAAGATCTTTTGTACGCAGCATTCTTTTACCCACGCTTACCGCTTCGTACATCCAGCGGTTGGTGGATGCGGAAGTCTGGTAGCGTACATCGGAAAGGCGCACGTCCAGATTATGTCTGAAACGGGGATAGCTGGTATCGTGGCTTTTATCAAAAGGATGGTTAGGGTTAAATTCCGAAGCGTATTTAAACTTTGCCTCCCATCCGTATTTGGCTGCTTGCTGTTTTAACATAAGCTTTAGCACGGTTATGGGGCAATCACTGGTAAAAGGATACACCATAGGCGAAGAAAGCAGTGCACGTGAAATTCTGTTACCGCAACGCATAAGATAAAGAGTGGTAATACTTCCTCCCATTGAATGAGAGAAAATATTAATATTTTCCGTTCCGCCTTGTTTTACGACTACTTCTTCTATGAATATTTCAAGATCTTTTACGTAATCTTCAAAGCTGTTTACATGGGCAAGGATATATCCCTCCACCTGTCTGTCCGAAAGACCGTGACCTCTGTGGTCATAAGTGAACACGTTATATCCTTGGTTTATGAAATACCACGCAAGCTCGGTGTATTTTTTACAGTATTCCGTAAAGCCGTGAACTATTACGATACTGCCCACGGGATTTTCCACAAGATAATTTCTGTAAAATATATTCAGCCCGTCAAATGACGTGAAAGTGCCTTCCTCGGCGTGGGAAGACAAAATCTTCTCTATCTCGATAATATGCTGTGAATATTCCTCTTCTTTGATCACTTCTACTTTTTCAGGTGTATAAAGCATTGTAAAACGGCTCCGTTTTGTGTTTTTTAAATTAATAATATTATAAAAGGCGGTGATAATAATGGCAAACAAAACAAAAAGGATCTTCAAAAGAATTTTGCAATATACCGTTATTATCGCCATTACTTTTTTAATTGTTTCCGCAGGGGCGACAAAAGTTATTTACGATTTTTGCTTTCCCCGCTATGAAAGCCCCGAAACCGTCCTTAACGAAGAGCTTGTAAAGCTGAACGAAGAAAGAGCCCAAGCAAGCTTTTATTCAGGCGAAAATCTGCTTGCGGGATATTTATATTCCCCGGCGGATGGGACAAAAGATAATCTTGTGGTTTTCGTTTTGGGAATGAACGCAGCGGTAAACGATTATCTGTGGCAGATAAAAAGCTTTACGGATAACGGCTACGGCGTGTTTATATTCGATCCCACGGGATGCGGAAGCAGCGAAGGAAAAAGTGCTGTAGGTTTTTCCCAGATACTGCTTGACCTGAATGCCGCGCTGGAGCACGCAGAAAACGAAGAAAACTTTGGGTTTGAACGCATATTTCTGTTCGGACACAGCAGAGGCGGATACGCGGCTTGCTGTGCTTTGCACTTCGGGCACGATATAACTGCGGTTGCTTCCGTAAACGGTATAAACAGCGCTATGGAGGGTATTATGATGCCCGCCGCAAAAGTTATAGGAGATATTGCATACACCAATTATCCTCTTTTATGGCTGTACCAGGTAAGCCTTTTCGGAACAGAGGCGGTTAATATTTCAGCGGTTCAAGCGCTTGAAGAAAGCAAAATCCCTGCTTTGATAATACATTCCGCAGAGGATGAAGTTGTACCTGCGGACAGATTTTCTATTATTTCCCGCGTGGAAAGCACGGATTATATTACCGAAATACCCGGTTTTGACACAAAAAACAAGGATTCCCACACCGGAATACTTTTTGATAACGACGGTAAAGCAAACAAAGAATTGTTTGAAACCGTAATTCATTTTTTTGAAAAAGCTGCTGATGCGGCGGAAAACGGTGAATAATGAAGGAAATTGTCCTTATTCCGGCTTATAAGCCGGATGAAGAAATGTGCTTCCTTGCAAAGACTCTGCAACAGCAGGGCTTTGACATTTTGATAGTAAATGACGGAAGCGGAGCGGAATACAACGAAATATTTGAATCGGTGTCCCCATACGCAACCGTAATAAGCCATCTGCACAACAAAGGAAAAGGCAGGGCACTTAAAACGGGTATGGAATACATACGGGATAACTGCCCTGAATGCGAGTTTTTTATAACCGCAGACGCAGACGGACAGCACCGTGCCCACGATATCGTGCGCGTGCGGGAAGAACTTAAAAACGGTTCTCCCTTTGTTTTGACGACTCGTCTGCTTGGCAGAAACATACCCAAACGAAGCAAGTTCGGAAACGATCTTTCAAGAGTAATATATACGCTTTCCACAGGAAGATATTTTAAGGATAATCAATCCGGACTCCGCGGCTTTTCCGCAGAAAATATTGATTGGCTTTTAAAGGTAAAGGGCGAAAAGTACGATTACGAAATGAATATGCTGTACTACGCTTCAAAGCAGGCTATACCGGTTACCACCCTTGATATTGAAGCGGTGTATATAGACGGAAACAGGTCCTCCCACTTTAACCCCGTAAAAGACACCGTACGTATTTACAGATTGCTGTTCAGTTCTGCAAAAGCCTCCATTATAACGGCAATTCTTGCCCAGATAGCTATATTTGTATGTGCACTTGTTACCGACGTTCCCTATGACAGCATTTACGTTGTCACAGCCGGACTGGGTGCCGCAATCACCGCCTATGTTATAAACAAATTTTTCATTTTCAATAACGTAGACTTCCGCGATGGCGGCAGGACTATGCTTTTTACCTTTTTCCGCTATATTCTCTACGCCTTGGGAAGCGCGGTAATAACCTCGTTTTTCCCCTTCGTTCCTTTGTTTATCGCATTTAATTTCTGCGCTTTGCTGGGCTTACCTATACGTTATTTTGCCCATAAATACATAAGCGCTTTTAACTGAGTGCATTTTCCACAGCGGTATCAAAGCCGCTTTCGGAAAGCTTTAACACCTGTTCAATACACGAAACTGCGGTGCTGCTGTTTGCGGCACCGTGCATTTTTACTACCGTCTTTTTTGTGCCAAGGAAGGTAGCTCCTCCGCGGGAATTAAAATCAAAATTCCTTTCAAGCTCTTTTGAGACCTTTTCAGCCGATTCGGGAGCAAGGGACGCAAGTATTCTTTTGCTCATTGCGGCTGCTATCTTTCCCGTTGCTTCGGTATCTTTTAAAACTATATTGCCGGCGTATCCGTCGCAGGCGAGCACGTCCGCTTTTCCCAAAAGCACGTCGCTTCCCTCAAGGTTACCTGTAAAGTTAAGCCCCGAAGATTCCAAAAGCGCGTACGCTTCTTTTGTCGCCTTATTTCCCTTTCCCTTTTCTTTTCCGGTGGAAAGCAGAGCTACTCGGGGAGATTCTATACCGTACATACTTTTCACAAAAGCGGTGCCCAATTTTGCAAATTCACAAAGATCCTTTGCGGTACAGTCTACGTTGGCTCCGCAATCCACAAGGCAAATATAACTGCCGTCCACAGCGGGAAGCGCAGAAGACAAAGCGGGACGCTTTAAGCCTTTGACAAGTCCCAGCCTGCATATAGTGCCGATAAGAAGAGCGCCCGTGTTGCCTGCAGATATCATACCTGCACATTCGTTATCTCTTAAATATTCCAGTGCAAGCACCATAGAACTGTTATCGCATCCGCCGAAAACGCTCATAGGCGACTGAGAATTGGTTATATATTCTTTCGTATTCAGAACGGTATAACGGTCTCGGGATATACTGTTATCCCCCATTATTTTATCGATCTCCTCTTTATCGCCGGAAAACACACAAAACACGTCGCTGTGTTCTTTCATACAACGAGCAGAGCCGCAAAGAAGCGGCAACGCTCCGTTATCGCCGCCCAGAGTGTCTATAACTATCTTTTTCATAACTTTATATATCCTTATAAGGTATTACGGGAATGAGCGCATCTCATTCCCGTTTTGTTAAAACTATTCGATTGCAAGAATAAAACTGTATACGTCCTGACCGCCCCGTACGTATCCGCACTCAATAAGGGGATAATCGGTTTCCAGCATAGCTTTAAGCTGAACAAGCTCGGAATGAGTTACGTCAGCTCCGTAAAAAACGGTAATGACCTGCTTATCGTCAATATCCTCAAGCTTTTGCAGAATACCGGAAACAGCAGACAGCTTGTTTTGGCAGGCGCAAAGAATATTATCGTCATTCAATCCGATATAATCGCCTTTTTTAACATCTATACCGGACATTTTTGTATCCCTTGTAGCCACGGTTACGTATCCCGTGGTAACGTATTGCATACTGTCAAGCATACTTTGGGATACTTCCTCCACGGTTTCGAGAGAAAGGTCCATCATAGAAAGGGCGGAATATCCTTCAGCAACAGAGCGGGAAGGAATTACGGTTACCGAAGCTCCGTCATACATTTCCGCAGCCTGCTTTGCGGTCAAAAATACGTTGGAATTGTTGGGTAAAACTATAATATTTTCCGCATTAAGCTTTTTAAAGGCTTTAATAAAATCATCTGCGGAGGGATTTTGTGTCTGTCCGCCGTCTACGATAGCGGAAACGCCTATTTCGCTGAAATAGGATTTTATTCCGTCCCCCGAGCAAGCGGCAACCACAGCGTATTTTACCTTTTCTGCCGCTTCCTTCTGAGTTTCGTTGTGCTGAACGGACATATTTTCTATCTTTACGTTTAAAAATTCACCGTATTTAAGTCCCAATTCCAAAACCTTATTGGGTTCAAAGGTATGAATATGTACTTTTACTATTTCCCCGTCGCATACGGAAACGATGGATTCACCGAGAGCTTCCAAAACAGAAATAAACTCGTTGTGATCGAAGTTTTTTACATCTGTCTTTGAATTCAGAAGCAGTAATATAAACTCGGTGCAGTATCCGTATTCAAAAACGGAATCCGCATCAAAGGAATTATTTGAAGAAGGGGAAAACACCATTTCGGAAACGCTTACGGTATCTATAATCTCGCCTTTAATTGCAGAAAGCATTCCCTCAAAAACGCACAATACCCCTGCTCCGCCGCTGTCGACCACACCCGCTTCCTTCAGCACAGACAAAAGGTTTGGGGTGTTTTCAAGAGAACGGCGGGTTTCCGCACAAAGATCTTCAAAGCATTCTTCAAAAGAAGCGTACTTTTCGCAGTTTGTGAGAATACGCTTGCCGCCGTCCTTAAGTACGGAAAGCATGGTTCCTTCAACAGGGTTTAAAACGGATTTATACGCATATTTCACGCCGGATCCAAAAGCCAACGCAAAATCGGAAATATATAGTTCTTTCTTTTCGTCGCATCCGAAAGCGAAGCCACGTATAAACTGTGAGAAAATTACTCCCGAATTTCCTCTTGCAGACATAAGTGTGTTTTTGGAAAAGCCTGCCATATATTGGGAAACGTTTTCGCTTATCTGTGCGGAAAAGCCTCCTTCAAAAGTTTTTGCCATATTTGAACCCGTATCTCCGTCGGGAACGGGAAACACGTTGAGGTTGTTTATTACATCTGAATTTAATCTTAAATTTTTAAAGCCGTTTTCCAACAGAAGTCTTATATCGCTTCCGTTAAGTCGGTTTGTCTGCATTTTTGTCTATTCTTTCCCTTCGATAGTTACGGGCTTGCCGTAAACGTATGTAATAAGAGTGCCGGGACCAACCGATGCACCCACTATAGGACCTATATTTGTAATGTATACCTGCTTGAATTTACGAAGTGCCAAAACCTCATCACGAAGCTTTTCAGCTTCTGCCAACGCATCGCCGTGGGAAATGCACAGAACACTGTTTTCCGCATCCTCGGCTGCCGCCACCGTATCCTTTGCCATTTCTTTGCGGGCATTAACGGCGCCTTTTACCTTTCTGTACGCATAATTATGACCGTTAATATCGGATATAATAAGCGGTTTTATGCCGAAAACGTTCCCCAAAAACGCGCTTGCGGCAGTAACTCTGCCTGCTCTGCGCAAATACTCAAGGCTGTCCACCGTACCGCATTGGTTTACTTTAAGTCTGTTTTCTTCCAGCCAGCAAACGATTTCGTCTATACTTTTTCCTTCGTTGCGCATCAGCGCCGCTTTCACTAAAAGCATACCCTGACCCAAAGAGCTGATAAGCGAATCCACACAGCATATCTTTGCATCCGCGTATTTTTCCGAAAGCTCGGCTGCCACCACGTTTGCCAGCCCCACCGAACCGGAAAGTCCCGAGGAGCAAGATACGTAAAGTATGTCCTTTCCCTGCTCCAGCCAATAAGTAAACACGTTCACAAACTCTTCACGGGGGACCTGGGTGGTTTTTACGATTACGCCGTTACGCATAAGATCGTAAAACTCTTTTGGTGAATATTCCTCCCAATCAAGCGATGCGGCGTGCTCTTCGCCGTTTGCAACGAAATTCATTTTAAGATATTCAATATTGTATTTGCTGCGTATCTCTGAAGGCAGATCGCAGGTGGAATCTCCGATAATTACAAAATCTCTCATAATACACCGATAAATACGTTATTATTTACCCGAAATTCTTTGCATTATTTCCTTTTCTTCGGCAAGTCCTTCGGAAATGGGCTTTCCGAGATAGAATGCTGCGCACAGACCGGGACCGATAGAAGGACCGCAAGCCATACCTACGTGTGTGATGATAACTTCTTTGGGAGCTATCTCGGTGCGTATCATATCAGCCAGCATTTCCGCCGCAGCGAGACGGTTTGAATGGGCAACAAAAACTATATTGTTTTCAGGCTCCGCAATAGTTTCCTTCATATACTTGACAGTAGCGTCAAGAGCGGTGCGCTTGCCTTTAAATTTAACGATAACTTCTGCAAGACCCTTGGAATTGAAATCTGCCATAGGATTAACACCTACAAGCGTTCCGAACAATGCCTTAAAATTGGAAATTCTGCCTGTTTTTACAAGGAAGAACAGATCGTCCATAGGTCCCATCTGGTGAACACAACCGCGGATATTATTGATATAATCTGCAGTTTCTTCTATTGTCGCGCCCTCGTCACGCTTTTGTGCCGCCAAAACGGTGAGAAGCGCCATAGAGGTTGAATAACGAAGAGAATCCACACAAATTATCTTTCTGCCGGGATATTTTTTCATAAGATCCTCGGCAATTCGCATACAAAGGCTATAGGTGCCTGAAAGTGCGGAAGAAATGGATATGCTCAATATATCCTTTCCCTGCTTAAGATACTTTTCGTATACCTCGTAGCCCTCTTGCTCGGTAAAAGTAGACGTTTTGTATAAAACATTTCTGCCGCTCATGGATTTATAAAATTCCTCGGGTGAAATTATACCCCAATCCAGATCGGCGTTTTCCGTATGTCCATCGGGAAAATATACTGTGCCGTGAAGATAATCGGGAATATCAAAGCGTTCTCTCAGCTCTGCGGGAAGATCACAAGCGCTATCGGGAATAATTACAAAATCGTTCATTGCAGCTTTACCTTTCAATAAAAAATTTTTATCGGTGCGATTATAACACAAAATAATTGTTTTTTCAACAAAAAAATAGTTTTTACAAAAATTTATATTGGAAAATTTAAAATTATGTGGTATAATTGCTTTGCGCTGTATTTGACAGTTCAAATATAATCCGCGCTGTGGAGGAAAAACTTTGCTTTATTTATACATCGCCTTGGGAGTAATCGTATTAAGCGCCGTAATAGGTGCGGCTGTAATGCTGAAAATTACCGTCCCGATTTCAAAAAAAGTTTATTATGACACCCTGGTGCGGAATTCACCCGATAAATGGAAAAGAGAATGCTCCTGCCCCGAAAACGAAGAGCAGCTTGAGATGTGGAACACCGGTTGTGCCTGGGCACAAGAAAACAAAGACCGCATGCGGGAGGTAACGATCACCAACGACGGCTTGAAGCTGGTTGGCGAACTGTATGATTTCGGCTCGGATAAATGCGTTATAATTCTTCCCGGCAGATGCGAAAGTCTTATGTATTCCTATTACTATGCCCGTCCTTACGGAGAAATGGGCATAAACGTATTCCTTCCCGACCCCAGAAGCCACGGTAACAGCGAAGGTACTTACAGCACGCTGGGCGTATGTGAAGGCAAGGATACTAACGCTTGGGCAAGATATCTTAACGAAAAAGAAGGAATTAACCAAATTTATCTTCACGGCGTATGTGTCGGCGCAAGTACAGCTATATTTGCCGCTGTGGATGAAGATATGCCGAAGTGCATTAAGGGTATGGTTAACGAAGGCTGTTACGTTAATTTCTATGAAACATTTAAAAACCATATGATAGTGGACGGACATCCCGTTTTCCCCGTTTGCGGTATGGTAATGCGTCAGGTTAAAAAACACACCGGCGTGGATATTATGAAAAAGTGTCCTTTGAATTATGTGGGCAAGGTGAAAATTCCCGTTTTGTTTATTTTCGGCGAAAAGGATATTTATACCGTACCCGAAAAGAGCAAGATACTTTTTGCAGCCTGCGGAAGCAAGGATAAAAAGCTGGTTTGGTTCCCCAAGGGCGGTCACAGCCATCTGCGTATAAACAACACCGAAGATTATGATAACGCGGTAAAGGAATTTATATCCGCTCATTAATTAAAAAAGAAAAACATCCGATAATCTCTTTGTTTTATCGGATGTTTATTTTTTTGTAAATTTGTCAAAAAAGGAATGTTCTTTCCCGAAAGCGCAATCGTAAACGAAGTGTTCACAGTTGTTTTCAAGGATATTGTATCCCGTTTCTCCCAGCCTGCTTTTTGCACGGGCAACTGTTTTTTCGGGAGAAAAGCGCTTTTTCTTTTCCTGCTTTTCGCATACTCCCGTTTCACACAGGTTTCCGCAGGAAAAGGTAAGCACATCTGTTGCCAAAACAGCGATTTCTTCAGGCTTTACGCCGGTATTATCGGGATATCCGAACTGAATAACGGTATCATCATCCACGTATATTCCGTAGTGGTAATAAAATGAAACCTTGACACGGATAATATCTCCGTATGACGGTAAAACGGTTTTCCAGATCATTTTTGATTTTCTTCCACCTTGCGGATAAGGTCTCCTACGGTGATAAGTTCGGGAAGATCTGCATTTGTAAGTCTTACACCGAATTCCTGTTCTATACCCATTGCCATATAGAGCATACCGATGGAATTCATCCCAACGTCATCTGAAAGGGAGGATGCTTCGGTTAGGGAAGAAGAATCTATTTCCCCTTCAAAAACATTATCCAAAACTTTTTTAAGACGTTCTAAAGTGTTCATTTTTGTTCTCCTTTGGTAATCTTTTCGTATACTGTGCGGCATTCGTTTATCTTTTCCAAAAGAATTCCCGAAATATTGTTTATATCCGAAACAGAAGGAAACTTCTTTTTACAATATTCACTTGCGTAAAAGGGATCCCCGATAACGTACAGACGCCTTTCGCTCTTTTTAAAAGGCGGTCTGGAATAGACGGGTATTATGGGTGCCCCGCTTTGAAGGGCGATAAGCACGGCGCCGGATTTAATGTCCGAAACTCCGTCCTCTTTTTCTATTCTGCCCTGGGGGAAAACAGCCAAAGTATGTCCGTCTTTTATAACAGACACTGCTTTTCGCACGGCGTCAATATCAGATATACCTCTGTCTATTTTTATACAGCCCATAAGCTTTAAGAAAAAAGCGCGGACAGATTTCGCCATTACTTCTTCCGAAGCGAGAAAGAAAACTCTTCTGTACCAAAAACTGCTGCCCAGCAGCACTGCATCGGAAAAGCCAGTGTGGTTTGCGGCAATAAGTGCGCCGCCCTTGAAGCCGCGCTTGTATTTTTTTCCGTCAAGTCCGACAGAACGGACTTTAAAAAGACGGAACACAAAATAATGCGCTCTTCCGTAGTCCATGGGTAAGAATTTGGGATTAAAAATAGAAGTAAACTTATTTTTTGCCATTTTCCGTTTCCACACGTTTTTTTAATTCCTCACCCAAAGCGAAGGTCTTATCCTCGAGAATTTTTGTAAGACGTGTTATTTCTTCGGGAGAAGGATTTTCGTCCGCACAATAATCACGGAGATATATTTTTTCGCCGATCATCACACGTGTGCGCTTTTTCAGAGAATACGCTCCGTCGGTATACATAGGCACTATAGGCGCATCTGTGCGGAGTGCTATAAAAACTATACTGGGCTTAAAGGGCCATGGCTTACCGTTAACGGGAAGACGGCTTTCGGGAAAAATACCCACGGTGCCGCCGTTATCCAGCACCTTTAAGGATTCCGCAACAAAGGAGAAATCTCTTGCATCGCGGTTTACGAAAATACCGCCGATACCAAACAGAAATTTTGCAAACAGCTTACCCTTGTTGAACATTACCTCTGCAATGAGAAAACGCAAGGTGCGAAAAGGATACATATTCATATACAGCACGAAATCCATTAAGGATTTGTGGTTTGACATCAGAATACAAGGCTTGGGAAGCTTTTTTCCTTGGGATTCCTTATTTATATAATAAACCTTGGGACGAAGAAAAATTCTTGTGGGAATAAAGCCGGTTATCTGCACGAATGCGCGGACAAAACGGCTGGGTTTACCTTGGCGCATAGATCATATCTGCCTTTCGATATATTCACAGAATTCGCGTAAAGTATAAAAATAGTTGTTTGAATCGGAATAATCAATGGGGAATTCCTTTGAAAGCTCGGTGAGCAAGGTGAAGTACTGCAGAGAAGAAGCACCCAGCTCGTGCATTACGTGAGTATCGGGCCCTATATCCTCTTTTTCCACACCGAGTATAGGCGCGGCAATAGTACGAACTTTGTCGGCAAGAGGAGAATTAACGTCGAATTCCTCCGCTTCCTTGATCTCGACTTCACTAAACGGTATAAGCTTTACTCTGCCGTCGGCAAGAGCGTTCTTAAGGTACTGTCTGCCTACCTTTATGGCAGTTTCGGAAGCGATGGGATCGTAGGTCATATAGAACTCCCTTACCTGCATAGGCAGAGGAAGAGTCCGGTTGGTCTTATAAATATTGTCGATCATAGCGGAAAGCTTGGGTCCGCTCAAATAGGGATTTATACGGACGATCATAGTGAGCTTTTCTTCCGTTCCCTCTCCGAGACCGATAACGGAATACATCATCGCTTCGGGAATATCAAATGCTTGCTCTATGGTATCGGGATTGATATTTTCACCGTTTTCGCCGATAACGGAATCTCCTTTTCTGCCGCGGATATAGTAATATCCGTCTACGCAGTCAACGATATCGCCGGTGTTATACCAGCCTTCGTTAATCTTTTCAACACCGTTTATGAGCATACGCTTACAGGTGGAATTGCCCTTTACGAGCAGTACACCGTCTTCGTCTATTTTATATTCAATAGACGCGAAGGGCTTGCCCACGCTGTTTTGCATAAGCTCCGAAGGCTTGTTACGAAGTTCGGTGGATGTGATGCCCACCTCGCTCATACCGTAACCGTTGTGCAAAGGATATCCAAGCGCGGAAAACAATTGAAGCGTGGATTCTTTTATATAACTTCCGCCGGAAATGCAGTAGCGTACCGTGGGACCGAAAAGCTTATCGGTAACCTCGGTCATAAGCTTGCGGGAAAGCAGATTGCCCAAAGCGGGACTGAAGTTTTGAACCTTAAGGCAAAGAGCCGTTCCTTTTTCAAAGCGCTTTCTTGTTTTTTCATCTTTATTATTTATTTCACGCATTACCTGCTTTTCGATGGTATGCCAAAGGAGAGGCACCGCAAAAACGTGGGTAACCTCATGAGCACGGCAGGTCTTCATAAGAGTTTCACCGGACATATCCTTGGGGAAGACCATGGTGTTCCAATAAAAAGCGTGCCAGAAATACACGGCAATAAGTCCGAAAACGTGGTAGAAGGGCAAAAAGCATATCTGCTTTAATCTGCCGTTTACGTGTACGGCAATAGCCATATTTTCCTCAAACATAGGTCCTGCGTTAAGCACTTGTTCGCTTATCTCGTTTCCTGTGTAGAAGCAAACTACCTGCTTGAGAGTTGTAGCTGAGGTAGACAAAGCGATCTCATCCTCAAAGCATTCTTCAAAAGCGTTTCCCTGAGGGAGAGTCCCGATATCTATAAATTCTCCGGGAAGAGCGGTTTCTTTTTTGCCGATTATGTATTTTATACCGAGAGTTTCAATAAGACCTGTGGACAATTTAAGAGGATGGCGGCGGTTGACGAGATAAGGCTTATTTCCGCTGCGGAGGATAGCCCAAAATGCAACTATCCACTCGAGGCAGTTATCCATATCCAAAGCAACATAGCCGTGAGTAGCGCCGATACGTGCATACAGAGCTTCGGAGGCAGACTCGATCAGCTTCTTTACTTCACCGTAAGAATGCTCGCGTATACGAAAACCGTCGCCGGTCTCTGCGGCAATGGCATCCGGATTGCTGAACATAATTTCATAAACGGATCTGAAGCTCTTATCGGAATTATTAAGAGCGTTAATATTTGTTTTTACAAGTTTAAGATAATCTCTCAGGTATTTTTTCATGTTACACACTCCAAAAGACAATATGACCGTCTTATTTTATACAAAACTCAAATAGTTGTCAATAGATATTCAAATGTAAAATTTATAAAACTCATTGATTTTGCAACAATAATGTGTTATTATACGATATAGCAAATAAAATTTTAAACACAGGAGAACAAGTTTATGAAAAAAATCCTTGCCGTACTGCTTGTTGCAGTACTTGCACTTTCTATCGCGGCTTGCGGTGATGACGAAACATCCAAACCCGCCAACTCTGCGCCCGATAACAGCGAGACCGTGAACAACGAGTCCGCTCCCGAGGAATCTGTTCCCGCAGAATCCCAGCCCGCCGAAGGCAGCGATGACGTTTCCGTTCCCGAGGAATCTAAACCCGAAGAATCCGTACCCGATGAAAATTCCGGCGAAGATACCTCCGAACCCGAAGATACCAACACCATTCCCGCCTTTGTTTCCAACTTTGTAACCTGGGCAAAGCTCGGTGTCGGCCTCCGCGCTACCGACAGCACTTCCATTCAGCTTACCGGCGTTAATAAGGAAGCAGGCTACGGCGACGTTGTTATTTATACCTACGATTACGCACAGGATAAAGTAACCGTAAAGGACGGCAACTACGCTGATTACGCTTTCCTTGTTGCAGAATACGATGCATCCCTTTTCGGTGTTAAGAAGACCTCCGTACATACTGTCGGCTCCGTTTCCGATAACGCTTCTCTCACCATTCCCGAAGTAGGATTTATTATTGCCGCACACAAGGATCAGACCGTTATGGTTTCCAGACTCAGCGAATGTCCCGGTGACGTCACCCTTTTTGCGGCAGGCGTACAGGTTTGCGATGTTAACTACTCCATTACCAAGACCGGTTCCGCAATTGCTGTTGACGGCAAGATAGAAAACGCTTGGAATTCCCACAAGATCGACTCCATTAACGAATCCAACAACAAGTGGGCGTATTGGAGCTTTGTGGAAAATGAATACTATTCCACCGCAGAGTACTACGTAACCTATGACAACGACAACATTTACCTTGCAGTAGTAGTTGATTCTCCTTATCACCACTGTCCCATCTCCCCCAGCGAACCCAACGGAATGTATGCTTATGAATGTATACAGGTAAAGATCACTACAGTAAGCCCCAAATCCGATTACATTATGGAGAATTACGATCACGTTATTAACAACAAGGCTAATACCGAAGGATATGTACGCGCTTACGGTTTTGCCGTTAACAACGACGGTGAGACCTGCTACTACGAAAACAGCGGCGTAAGCAAGGAATTCCAGGGTGTTGCGGCATGTACCAGAGACGACGTTGCTCAGCTTACCGTATACGAAGTATCCATTCCCTGGTCTTCTCTCGGCCTCAACGCAGACGAAGTTGATAAGTTCGGTCTTACCTTCTCTATCAACTCCACCAACGAAGAAGATGAAAAGAACGGCACATGGAGAAACCTTGTACTGTTTGACGGCGGCGGAGTTATCAACCGTAACGACTGGGCAAAGATCCCCGAAGTTACCGTAGTTCATTAATTACCCCTATATAAAAAAATGCCCTGCATCGCAGGGCATTTTGATTTGTCTGTTTATTTTACGTCGGATTCGTTGAATATATCTCCGCATTCGGGGCAGAACTTGGGAGGTTTTGCGGGGTCTTCCGGTTCCCATCCGCATTTATCGCATTTGTAAAGCAATGCGCCCGCAGGCTTTTTGCTGCCGCACTCGGAACAGAATTTTCCCTTGTTCACAGCACCGCAGGAACATTTCCAACCGTCCGTATCCGGCTTTTTGCTGCCGCATTCCGTGCAAAATCTGCCTGTTGCAATGTTTCCGCAAGAGCATTTCCAACCGTTCGCCGCAGGCTGCTCCTTGGGAGCATTCCCCATTGCGTAAAGGTTTGCGGGGTTAACTGCAGAACCGTTGTTCATAGCCATTCCCATACCCATAAAACCCGTCATTGCGCCGGCGGAATTGTTTGCCGCCGCTTCCATTGCGGATGCCTGCGCGCTTACAAGGGTCGCTGCAGCCATAGTGGGATCTCTGAGTATTGCGGCACGCTGTGCATCGGTAATAAGCTTTGCCTGTTCTTCGGGAAGGTCGATGGGGTTGAGCGCTATGCTCTTTATTTCAATTCCTCTGCCTTCTTTCCATTCTGCGGAAAGCTGGTTGCGAAGCTCGTCTTCGATCTCGTTGGTATGAGCGGTTATAGCGGAGGGACGGACACCGAGCGCGGAAAGCTTGCCTACGGAAGGGGTGAGCGCAGACACGAATTCGCGGCGCATTTGGGAATCCAACTCGTCCTTGGTATATTCATCCGCAACATTTCCGGCAATTTTCGAATAAAATACGATGGGGTCGCAAATCACATAAGAATAAGTTCCCGAACATCTTATGGAAACGTCGATATCAAGTCCGATATTCGCATCAACCACTCTGAAGGGAATAGGATTTACGGTGCCGAATTTATTATCCAGTATTTCCTTGGTATTGAAATAGTAAACGCGCTGATCCTTGCCGGTATCTCCGCCATAGGTAAAGCGCTTGCCCATAGTCCTGAATGTGTTTAAAAGGCTTTCGCCGAACTTACCGCTGAACACACTGGGTTCGGTGGATTTATCGTAGGTATATTCGCCGGGCTCGGCGCAAATATCCACAACCTTGCCCTGCTCAACGATTATCATACACTGTCCGTCGGCAACGGCAATACCCGAACCGTTTGAAATTATATTATCGCTTGCTTTTGTGTTGGAAGATCTTTTACCGACACGCTTTGTGCCCTTGCGCAAAAGCACATCGTTTTCCAAAGAATCGCAGTAGAAAAACTCTTTCCACTGGTCTGCCAAAGTTCCTCCCAATGTACCTAAACCTGCTTTAATAAGTCCCATATTTGCAATCTCCTTTCACGAAAGAAATACAGTTTTTTGTTTAAAATTGACATGTTTTTTTCATTTTTCTTAATTATAACATATTTTTTTGTAAATTGCACCGTTTAATAAGGAAATTTTTTATTTTTTTAAGGGAAAAATGCACTATTTTTTTGTTTTTGTGTCTGAATTTTTGTCACATTGGAAGAAACGATACATTATTAAAATTTATTATTTACAAATTTTGATTTTATGGTATAATTTAATCAGCTATGCAATGACGAATTTTATTATTAAGGAGAGTCTCTTATGAACAAAATCACAATCGTTGGAACCGGCAGTGTTGGTTCTACAATCGCTTACACGCTTACGGTATCCGGTCTTGCATCCGAAATCGTTATGATCGACATAAACGGAGAAAAAGCAATGGGCGAAGCTCTTGATATTCGCCAAGGCACTCCCTTCTGCAGCTCTTGCTCTCTTTATGCAGGCAGCTATGCAGATGCGGTTAATTCAAACATCGTTATTATTACCTCCGGCGTTGGCAGAAAGCCCGGTCAGTCAAGACTTGACCTTGCTCAGATCAACGTAAATATTACAAAGAGCATTATTCCGGAAATTACCAAATACGCTCCCGACGCAACTTATATCATTGTCAGCAACCCTGTTGATATACTTACTTACACATTCTGCAAATATTCCGGTCTGCCTCAGGAACGCATTATCGGTTCCGGTACCATTCTCGATACCGCACGTCTTCGTTCCAGACTTTCCGAGTACTATTCCATTAACCAGCAGAACGTACACGCATACGTACTGGGTGAGCACGGCGATTCCTGCTTTATCCCTTGGTCTATAGCAAATATTTCCAACATTCCCATTCAGGATTACGGCAAATCCGTTAAGCTCAAGGATTTCCAGTTCCCCCAGCTCAACTACGAAGAAGTTGAAGAATACGTTAAAAAATCCGGCGCACGTATCATAAGCCGTAAAGGCGCAACCTTCTATGCGGTTTCCATTTCCGTATGCCACATAGTTAAGTGCCTGCTCAGCGGTATGGATACCACTCTCACCGTTTCCACCATGCTTGACGGCGAATACGGCATCAGCGACGTATGCTTGAGCCTTCTCAACGTTGTAGGTCAAAAGGGCGCACACAACAAGGTCATTATTCCTCTTAATGATACCGAGCTTAAAGCACTTCACCACAGCGCCGATACACTTAAGGGCATTATCAACAGTATAGATCTGTAACATTTTGAGATAAAGGAAAAACGCCATGGAATACCGTATTGAACATGATTCAATGGGCGAGGTAAAAGTACCTGCCGACAAACTTTGGGGCGCACAGACCGAAAGAAGCCACGAAAACTTCGAGATCGGTGTGAATATTGAAACTATGCCCCGTGAGATCACACACGCATTCGGAATACTTAAAAAGGCTGCCGCTATGACCAATGCCGTTTTAAGACCCGAAAAGATGACCGAAGAAAAGCTTAATGCCATCTCTCTCGCTTGCGACGAGGTTATAAGCGGTTCTTTAAACGATCATTTCCCTCTCGTTGTTTGGCAGACCGGTTCCGGCACCCAATCCAATATGAACGTGAACGAAGTTGTTGCCAACCGCGGTAACATTATCGCAGGTAAAAAGCTTCTTCACCCCAATGATGATATTAATATGAGCCAGTCCTCCAACGATACCTTCCCCACCGCAATGCACATTGCAGCGGTTTCGGTTATCGAGGACAAGCTTATTCCCGCAGCAGAAACTCTTATTTCCACGTTCGTACGTCTTGAAAAAGAAAACGAAGGTATCGTAAAGAGCGGACGCACACATCTTCAGGATGCAACTCCCATCACCTTCAGCCAGGAGATAAGCGGTTGGAGAAGCAGTCTTGAAAGAGATGTAGAGCTTCTTAAGGTTGCTGTTAAGCCCCTTTACGAATTGGCATTGGGCGGAACCGCAGTAGGTACCGGTCTTAACGCGCCCAAAGGCTTTTCCGAACTGGTTGCGGAAAATGTAGGCAAGCTTACCGGCAAGCCTTTCGTTACCGCGGCAAACAAGTTCCACGCTCTTACATCCAAGGATGAATTGGTATTCGCTCACGGCGCTATCAAGGCTCTCGCTTGCGATATGATGAAGATCGCAAACGATATCCGTTGGCTGGCAAGCGGACCCAGAGACGGTTTGGGAGAAATTTATATTCCCGAAAACGAACCCGGCTCCTCTATAATGCCCGGCAAGGTCAATCCCACCCAGTGCGAAGCCGTTACTATGGTAGCCGTTCAGGTTATGGGTAATGATGTTGCTGTCGGTATGGCTGCTTCTCAGGGCAACTTCGAGCTTAACGTATTTATGCCCGTTTGCATTTACAATTTCCTTCAGTCCGGCAGATTGCTGGCGGAAGCTATTCTTTCCTTCAACAAGAACTGTGCTGTGGGAATTAAAGCGAACAAGGAAAAAATGCACCACAACCTTCACAACTCTCTTATGCTGGTTACCGCGCTTAACCCCTATATCGGTTACGAGAATGCGGCAAAGACAGCAAAGAAGGCGTTTAAGGATAACATCACTCTTAAAGAAGCCTGCGTAGAGCTTGGCTTCCTTACCCCTGAAAAATTTGACGAGGTATTCCACCCCGAAAAAATGGTTTAACGGAGGTTTGCTGATGAAAGTAAGTTACTTCCCCGGCTGTACCTTGAAGAACAAGGCAAAACAGCTTGATATTTACGCCCGCAAGTGTGCGGAAGTGCTGGGAATCACCCTTGAGGAAATTGAAGCCTGGCAGTGCTGCGGCGGCGTGTTTACCACGTCCCGCGATGAGGTTGCCACAAAGCTTTCCTCCGTACGCGCATTGCAGGCAGCAAAAGAAAAAGAGCAGGTTCTGGTATCCGTTTGCTCCGCTTGCCACAACGTGATAAAGCAGACAAACCACGCGATGCAAAATGATACCGAATTTGCAGACAGAGTCAACCGCTACAACGATGTTGAGTACGACGGAAGCACAAAGGTATATCATTACCTCGAGATGCTCCGCGATCTCGTTGGTATGGATAAAATCAAAGAAAAGGTCGTTAATCCCCTGAACGGTGAAAAGATCGCAGCATATTACGGATGTCTGTTGCTCCGTCCCAATTCCGTTATGCAGATGGATGACCCTGAAAATCCCACTATTATCGAAGATATTATAAAAGCTTTGGGCGGCGTACCCGTTATCTACCCCTACCGCAACGAATGCTGCGGCGGATATGTGACTATGGACGACCCCGAGTTTTCACGGAAGAAGAGCGAAAACGTTGTCGTGAGTGCGAAAAACGGCGGCGCTTCCAGAATTATAACCGCTTGCCCTTTGTGCAAATACAATCTTGATAAGCAAGCACCCGATATTCCCGTAGTATATCTTACCGAGCTTCTGGCAGAAGCTTTAGGTGTAAAGGAGGATGGGGATGAACGATAAACTTAAAAACACCCGCGATGAGATCGTTCGCATAAGCGGTGTTAACCCTAAAAAGTGTATGAAGTGCGGTAAGTGTACCGCAACTTGCCCCGCTTTTGATGAGATGGAATACCATCCTCATCAGTTCGTGGCTATGGTTGAGAACGGCGATATCCAACCTTTGCTGGAATCCGAATCTCTTTACCGCTGTCTTTCCTGCTTTGCCTGCGTAGACAGATGCCCCAGAGGTGTTGAGCCCGCAAAGCTTGTTGAGGCAGTAAGACTCACCGTTATACGCAAAAAAGGCGGCAACCGTTTAAAGACAGACGATATTCCCGCTCTTTTGGATGAGAATATTCCTCAGCAGGCGTTGGTAAGCGCCCTGAGAAAATACGCCAAGTAAAGGAGGACAACAATACTATGCAAAGAATCGGTGTTTTTGTATGCTGGTGCGGAAGCAATATTGCAGGAACGGTTGATGTTCAGGCAGTTTCCGAAGCATTGAAGAACGAACCCGGCGTTGTTTTCTCCGCCAATTATCAATATATGTGTTCTCAGGCAGGTCAGAATATGATCATCGAAGCCGTAAAGGAACACAACCTTACCGGTATCGTAGTTTGCTCCTGCTCTCCCAGAATGCACGAAGCTACTTTCCGTAAGACCGCAGCTGCCGCAGGTCTTAACCCTTATATGGTAGAGATCGCAAATATCCGTGAGCAGTGCTCTTGGGTACATAAGGATATGCTGACCGGTACGGAAAAGGCTATCATTCTCGGAAAAGCGGCAGTTGCAAAGGTTAACCTTAATACTCCTCTCGTTGCCGGCGAAACTCCCGTTACAAAGCGTGCTCTGGTTATAGGCGGCGGTATCGCCGGTATCCAGACAGCACTTGATATTGCCGAAGCAGGCTTCCCCGTTGATATCGTGGAGACCAAGCCCACTATCGGCGGAAAAATGGCCCAGTTGGATAAGACCTTCCCCACTCTTGACTGTGCTGCTTGTATTCTCACCCCCAAAATGGTTGATGTTGCACAGAACGAGAATATCCGTATCTTCTCTTACAGCGAAGTAACCGAGGTTAAGGGCTTTGTAGGTAACTTTGACGTTACCGTTAAGAAAAAGGCAAGATACGTAAACGAGGATATCTGTACCGGATGCGGCGCTTGCGTTGAAAAGTGCCCCATGAAGAAGGTTCCCAACGAGTTCAACCTTAATATGGATAACAGATCCGCAATATACATTCCTTTTGCTCAGGCAGTACCCAAGGTAGCCACTATCGACCCCAACCACTGCAATATGCTTAAAAACGGCAGATGCGGTGTTTGTTCAAAGGTATGTGCCGCAGGCGCTATCGACTACAAGCAGAAGGATGAGTATATTCAGGAAAAATACGGCGCTATCGTTGTAGCAACCGGATTTAATCCTATCAGTATGGATAAGTTCGATGAATATGCCTACAACCAGTCCAAGGACGTTATTACTTCCCTTGAATTTGAGCGTCTTACAAACGCCGCAGGTCCTACCGCGGGCAAACTGCTCCGTCCTTCCGACCTTAAGCATCCACACACCATCGTTTTTGTACAGTGTGTCGGCTCCCGTTGCGCAGCCTGCGCAGAAAAGGGCAAGGAATACTGTTCCAAGATCTGCTGTATGTATACCGCAAAGCACGCTATGCTTACCCGCGATAAATATCCCGATACAGAAGTTTACGTTTTCTATATCGACGTAAGAACTCCCGGTAAGAGCTTTGACGAATTCTACCGCCGAGCTGTTGAAGAATACGGCGTACATTATATTAAAGGCATGGTAGGTAAGGTATTCCCCGAAGGTGATAAACTTAAAGTTCAGGCTTCCGACCTGCTCAACAACAAGCAGCTTCATATAGATGCGGACCTTGTAGTACTTGCCGCAGCTATCGAGCCCGATAAATCCGCACGTCCTCTTGCAACTATGCTTACCGCAAGTATGGACACCAACGATTTCTTTACCGAAGCACATCCCAAGCTCCGTCCTGTAGAAAGCCCCACAGCAGGCGTATTCCTTTCCGGTACCTGCCAGGGTCCCAAGGATATTCCCGAAACGGTTTCTCAGGCAAGCGCTGCAGCCGCAAAGGTTATTTCTCTGCTTGTCAAGGATAAGCTTAAGGGCAATCCCTGCGTCGCAAGCTCCGATGAGCTTATGTGTAACGGCTGTTCTTCCTGCGAAAGAGTATGTCCTTACGGCGCTATCACTTACGAAGACAAAGAATTCCGTATGCCCGACAGAACCGTGGCTATACGCAGAGTTGCAAAGGTCAACCCCGCTGTATGTCAGGGATGCGGTTGCTGTACTGTTGTTTGTCCTTCCGGCGCAATGGATCTGCGCGGATTTGCCAACAGACAAATTATTGCGGAGGTGGATGCAATATGCAAGTAAATGAACGCAAACCTCTTATCGTGGCATTTTGCTGTAACTGGTGTTCCTATGCGGGCGCTGACCTTGCAGGTAACAACCGTTTAAGCTACCCTGCCGACGTTAAAATTATAAAAGTACCCTGCTCCTGCAGAGTTAACCCTATGTTTATACTCCGTGCATTCCAGAGAGGCGCAGACGGCGTTATTCTTTGCGGATGCCACCCCGGCGATTGCCATTATACCTCGGGTAACTACTACACCCGCAGAAGAATGGCTCTGCTGTTCTCTATGCTGGATTATCTGGGCATAGAAAAAGAACGTACCCGCGTTGAGTGGGTTTCTGCGGCAGAAGGCGCAAAGTTTGCCGCTACTATGAATGATTTTGCTCAGACCGTTGCGGCTTTGGGCGAAAACAAGAGATTGGAGGATCTGCGATGCAAAAAATAACTCGTGACCTTTTGGTCGAAAAGGCAGTTTCTCTCCTTGAAAACGGCACCGTAGATATGGTTTTGGGCTGGAAGAAGGGCGAATTCGATTACGATATTACCCCCGCTGTTTTTGCAAACGCAGAAAGCCTTAAGGATTTTGTGTTTGACGATTTTTGCGGAGCCAATTTTTCCAAATACCTTATCGCAAACACCAAAAAGACCGCAAGCAAGGTGCTTGTATTCCTCAAGCCCTGCGATACTTACAGCTTTAACCAGCTTCTCACCGAGCACCGCTTCGACAGAGAAAAGGTATACGCTGTCAGTATTCCCTGCGACGGAATGGTTGATATCCACAAGATAAGAGCTGTTTCCGGCGAAGGTATTGCAAAAATAGAATGCGGTGAAAAGATCACCGTTTCCACCATTTACGACGAAACCGTAAATATTGAAAAAGCAGACGTTCTTGCAGAGCGCTGTGTAAACTGCAAGAGCAAAAAGCACGTAGCATACGACGAGCTTTTGGGCGAGGACGGAGAAGTGCTTGAATCCGCACGCTTTGACGAGGTTGAAAAGCTTGAGAGCATGACCGCGGACGAAAGATTTGAGTTCTGGCAAGGCGAGCTTTCCCGTTGCATCCGCTGCAACGCTTGCCGCGACGTATGCCCTGCTTGCACCTGCGAAAAGTGCGTGTTTGATAACCCTGCTTCTCCCGTAGAAAACAAGGCTGCCGCAAACAGCTTTGAAGAAAAAATGTTCCATATTATACGTGCATTCCACGTTGCGGGACGTTGCACCGACTGCGGTGAGTGCTCCAGAGTTTGCCCTCAGCACATTCCTTTGCACCTGCTCAACAGAAAATTCATCAAGGATATAGATAATTTCTACGGTGAATATCAGGCGGGCGAAGAAGTGGGCACCAGAGCACCCCTGGTCAACTACACCACCGAGGATCTCGAACCCGGCGAAGCTGTGGAAGGAAGGTAAAGAATATGTACAGAATATCTACACAATCTTTAAACAGCCTTTTTGAAGAGATCTCCCGTGTCTGCACGCTGTATATCCCTTCCGAAAACAAAAAAGGCGATTCGGTTTACACCCGCTATGAAGCCGGCGTGGAATATTCAAACAAGCTTAATACCGTAAGAAGCCCCAAAGACTTTTTCTTTCCCCAGATGGAAAATCTGATGGAGTTCAAGACCGAAGGCAAAACGGTTCAGCTTGTTGACATCCGCGAAGAAAACGAAGATTTTATAGTTTTCGGAGTCCGCCCCTGCGACGTAAAAAGCTTTGAAGTTCTCGATAACGTGTTCCTTAACGAGCCTGTGGATACATATTATAAAAACCGCAGAGAACACGGCGTTATTATCTCTCTCGCTTGCAACCGCCCCGCCGAAACCTGCTTCTGCGGTACCTTCGGTATTGACGCGGCAAAGCCCGAGGGCGACGTTTCCGCTTGGATGACAGAGGGTTATCTCTATCTTAACCCCAACACCGAAAAGGGCGAAAAGCTTGTAAATGCAGTTAGCGGAATTCTTGAAGAATGCGATGACGCGGCAGTTACCAAGCTTCAGGAAAGCATTAATAATATAATGAAGAAACTTCCTCTTGCAAACGTTACCACCGAAAAATTCGGCGGCGGCAAGACCGAAGAATTCTTTAACGCACCTCAGTGGGCAACACTTTCCGAATCCTGCTTGGGATGCGGAACCTGCACCTTTGTGTGCCCCACCTGTCAGTGCTACGATATTAAGGATTTTAATACCGGAAAAGGCGTTATAAGATATCGCTGCTGGGATTCCTGTATGTATTCCGAGTTTACCAAAATGGCGCACGGTAACAACAGACTTTCCCAGAAGGAAAGATTCAGACAACGCTTTATGCACAAGCTTGTATATTACCCCGAAAACAATAATGGCTTGTTCAGCTGTGTGGGCTGCGGCAGATGTCTTGCAAAATGCCCCATCTCTATGAACATTGTTAAGGTTATGAAGACTTTGGGAGGTAAAGATAATGGCTGAAATTAGAGATCCTCTGATGCCGGTCATCGGCGTGATAACGGACGTACGTATAGACACACCCGATATCAAAACTTTCCGCGTGGTCACTCCCGACGGAAAAAAAGCTTTTGACCACCGTCCCGGACAGTGCGCAATGCTTTCAATTCCCGGTGTCGGCGAAGCTATGTTTTCTATAACATCTTCCCCTACAAACACCGAATATATGGAGTTTTCCATTAAAAAGTGCGGTTGCGTTACCGAGTGGCTGCACCAGGCGGAGGTAGGACAGCAGCTTACCATACGCGGTCCTTACGGAAAGCCCTTTCCCGTTGACGATGTATTTGCAGGCAACAACCTTCTGTTTATCGCCGGCGGCGTTGGTCTTGCTCCTCTCCGTTCCGTTATAAACTATTGCCGTCATTACCGTGACCGTTACGGTAAGATCGATATAGTTTACGGTTCCAGAAGCAAGGACGATCTTTTGGATTATCAGGAGATCATTAACGAATGGGCGACGGACGCAGGCGTAAATGTGCATCTGACCATTGACCGTGAGCAAGAAGGCTGGGACGGACACGTTGGATTTGTACCCAACTACGTAAAAGAGCTCGGCTTTACCACGGATAAGATCGCTGTGCTTTGCGGTCCTCCCATAATGATCAAATTTACATTGAACGGTCTTTACGAATTAGGTTTTGATAAAACTCAGATTTACACTACTCTCGAGCTTCGTATGAAGTGCGGTATCGGCAAATGCGGCAGATGCAACGTAGGCAGCAAATACGTTTGCAAAGACGGACCCGTGTTCAGATTTGACGAGCTGGACGAACTGCCCGATGAGTATTGATAAGGAGCAATAATATGGAGAATATGGTTAATATTTACCTGTTTGGTAAAAAATATTCGGTTCCCGAAAACCTCACCATTATGTGCGCTATGGAATATGCGGGATACCAGCTTGTTCGCGGTTGCGGATGCAGAAACGGTTTCTGCGGCGCCTGCGCAACAATATATCGTATAAAGGGCGAAACTGAGCTTAAATCCTGCCTCGCTTGCCAGACCAAAGTTGAAGAAGGTATGTATATTGCTACACTTCCCTTCTTCCCTCTGGTAAAACAGGTTTATGATCTTAATAAGGTTACCCCCTCTGAAACTATAATGATGCAGCTTTACCCCGAAATCTACGCTTGCGTAGGTTGTAATGCCTGCACAAAGAGCTGTACTCAGGATCTTAACGTTATGCAGTATATCGCATACGCCCAGAGAGGCGATTTCGAAAAATGCGCAGAAGAATCCTTTGACTGCGTAATGTGCGGTGTATGTTCTTCCCGTTGCCCTGCCGGCATTTCTCATCCTCAGGTTGCAATGCTTGCAAGAAGAATTAACGGAAAATACCTTGCTCCCAAGTGCGGTCATCTTGAAGACCGCGTTCAGGAAATAAACAACGGTACCTTTACCGAACTTATAGAAGCGTTAATGCAAAAGCCCATTGAAGAGATCAAAGAGCTTTACAACAACCGCGATATTGAAAAGTAAGGAGGAACCGTGATGTATTCTGAAAAATTCCAAAAATCTCTGGCTGCAGTAGAAGCGGCAAGAGAGGCTAATATCGCTCTTGAGCCCCGTCGTATGACCGCTCAGGAAAAGACCGACCTTTTGGCGGCTTACCACCCCGACTACAAGCAGGACGAATTCGAAGTTTTGCAGATCGGTCCCAATAAGGGAGATAAGGTTCCCAAGGAGCTTGCAAAGACTCTGCAGGCACACAGCCGTATCACTCCCGAAAGTGTTGACCTCAACTCTCCCGATTACGACGTAGACGTTCTGGTTATCGGCGGCGGCGGTGCAGGCGCTTCTGCGGCGATCGAAGCTGATGAAGCAGGCGCAAACGTTATGATCGTTACCAAGCTTCGTATCGGCGATGCCAACACTATGATGGCAGAAGGCGGTATTCAGGCGGCTGATAAACCCAACGATTCCCCCGCTATTCACTTTGTGGACGCTTTCGGCGGCGGACATTTCGCTGCAAAGCGCGAGCTTTTGCAAAGACTTGTTTGCGAAGCACCCGAAGCTATACAGTGGCTTTCCGAGCTTGGTGTTGAATTCGATAAAACCGAAGACGGCACTATGGTAACCACTCACGGCGGCGGCACTTCCAGAAAGCGTATGCACGCAGCAAAAGACTATTCCGGCGCAGAGATCATGCGTACTCTCAGAGACGAAGTTCTTAACAGAGGCATCCCCGTTGTTGATTTTACTGCCGCAATAGAGCTTATTCTTGATGAAAACGGAAATGCCGCAGGCGCAGTTCTTATGAATATGGAAACCAAAGAACTGCTCGTTGCAAGAGCGAAGACCGTAATTATCGCAACCGGCGGTGCGGGAAGAATGCATTATCAAGGCTTCCCTACCTCCAATCACTACGGCGCAACCGCAGACGGACTTGTTCTCGGTTACCGCGCAGGCGCAAAGCTTCTTTACGCAGAGACTCTTCAGTACCATCCTACCGGTGCGGCTTATCCCGAACAGATCTTTGGCGCGCTTGTTACCGAAAAAGTTCGTTCTCTCGGTGCAAAGCTTATAAACGTAAACGGCGAAGCATTTATGCATCCCCTTGAAACCCGTGACGTATCTGCGGCATCCATTATCCGCGAATGCAGCACCAGAGGAAACGGCGTAGAAACCGATAACGGCACAGCTGTATGGCTCGATACTCCCATGATCGAAAAGATCGGCGGCGAAGGCACTATCGAAAAGAGAATTCCCGCTATGATGCGTATGTTCGGCAAATACGGTATCGATATCCGCAAAGAGCCCATTCTCGTTTACCCCACTCTCCACTATCAGAACGGCGGTCTGGACATTACCCGCGACGGTATGACAACCAACGTAAAGAACCTGTTTGTTGCAGGTGAGGCTGTGGGCGGTATTCACGGTAAGAACCGTCTTATGGGTAACTCTCTGCTTGATATCATCGTATTCGGCAGAATTGCGGGCAAGAGCGCAGGCGAAACCTGCAAGAACGTAACCGTTGGCAAGCTTACTCTTGATCATATCAACGCTTTTGAGAAAGAGATCGTTGATGCGGGCATCGAAACCGACGCTGTATCTCCCAAGCTTCTGCCCGATTACACAAGAAAAGTCAATGCTTAAAGGAGACGTATAAAAATGGAGCTTTTAGGCGGTGTTATAAACTTAAAAAACCTCCCCACCCTGCTTCTTGTAGTGTTCGGAGTTCTTATGCTGGGATATCTCCTTGGCAGAATTACCGTTAAAGGTGTTTCTCTGGGCGATGCGGGCGTGTTTATTATCGCTCTTCTTTGCGGTGCATTACTTTTTAAAGTAATGCCTGAAGGCGGCGAGCTTGTTTTCAGCGGCTCAAAAGCGGCATACGATTTCGGAGACGCCCTTTCCCTTATAGAAAGTCTGGGGCTTATCCTTTTCGTAACCTCCGTTGGCTTTATTGCAGGACCCAAGTTTTTCGGCAACTTTAAGAAAAACTTCAAATCCTACGTATTGCTCGGCGTGGTTATTATCCTTGCAGGCGGTCTTTCCGCTGTCGGCTGTATCTATATGGGCAAAGCGATCGGTTACGGCTCCACCATCGAATCACAGGACGGCTTCGTTGCAATGATCGTTGGTCTGCTTTCCGGTTCTCTTACCTCCACTCCCGCATTCTCTGCGGCAAAAGCAACTGTTGATGCATCCCTTCAGGGTCTTGTATCCGTCGGACACGGTATCGCATATATCTTCGGCGTTATCGGCGTTGTTCTTTTCGTTCAGCTCATTCCCAAGCTTACCAAAGCCAATATGGATGAAGAAAGAGCAAAGCTTATAATTAAAGAAGATAAAGCAAAGGCAAAAAAGGCGGTAAAGCTTTTCCATATCGACCATATGGGAATTGCAGCGTTCTCCTTTGCGGCGATCATCGGTACCCTTGTAGGTGCTGTTAAGATCCCCCTTTCCGGCGACGGACTTTCCGGCACCTGCTTTGCACTTACCACTACCGGCGGATGTCTGCTTACTGCTCTTTTGATGGGACACTTCGGCAGAATCGGCGTGATCAACATTATGCCTTCCGATTCCACCCTTAAGCTGTTCCGCGAGCTGGGACTTGTTCTCTTCCTCGTTGGCGCAGGTATCCCCGGCGGCGCAGAATTTGTTGAGAATTTCGACCCCATGTATTTCGTATACGGAATAATTATGACCATTGTTCCTATGGTTATCGGATTCCTCTTTGCAAAATATGTGCTTAAGCTCAGCCTTCTCAACAACCTTGGTTCTCTTACCGGAGGTATGACCTCCACTCCTGCGCTGGGCACCCTTATCAGCACTGCAGGAACCGAGGACGTTGCTGCTGCATACGCCGCAACATATCCTATTGCTCTTATTGCAGTAGTGCTGGTTTCCCAGTTTATTATAATTCTTTTCTAAAATATCACGTATAAATGTCCCAAGATGCCAAACTGTTTCTTGGGACATTTTTGTATTATACTGTTTACGGTTGACAAAAGCTCGTATTTGTGGTAAAAATATGTTAGTAAAATCCATTAAGGAAGGTAGATTGATATGGCTATAAGTATTATTTCCGGAATTGCCATCGTTGTGCTGATAGCGGCAATGGCGGCATTGTGTGTTTATTTTTACAAAAAAAGCAGCAAGACGATGCTTACGGTAACCGCAATCGCCGCAGTTGTTCTGTTGGCTGCAATGGCGATAGTTCCTATGAGCTTCCATACCGTTGAAACGGGTGAAGTTGTCGTTGTAAAGCATTTGGGTGAAGCAAAATACGTCCGCAATGCAGGTACATATTTTGACCTTTGGATAACCAACAAATGCGAAAAGTATGATGCAAAGGTTCAGAACGTAGAAATAACCACGTCTGCATACTCCAGCGACGCACAGACTATGGATATTGCTATGACACTGCAATACCAGATAATGACCGATAAGGTTATTAACATTGCACAGCAGTACGGTTCATTGGACGTACTCCAGAGCCGTATTCAGTCTATTGCCATTGAAAAGACAAAGTCTGTTCTCTCCTCTTACAAGGCTATGGATATTATATCCGACCGTGCTTCTATGTCTCCAAGGGTTGAAGAAGCTATAAAGAGCGCCATTGCAGAGGATTATCATGTTACCATTGCAACCGTGGTGCTTACAAACATTGATTTTTCCGATGCTTTTGAGACCGCTGTCGAGGATAAGATGATCGCCGAGCAAAAACAGCTTCAGGCTGAATACGAGAATATGACAAAGGTAGCCGCCGCAGAAGCCGAAGCAAAAGCCGCTGTTCAGAAGGCAGAAGGCGAGGCGCAGGCAAAACTTATTGCCGCGCAGGCAGACCGTGCAGCTCAAGTAGAATTGGCGCGTGCCGAAGCACAGGCTATTCAGCTTAAATCAGTTGAAATTGCAAAAGCGCTCGGATTTACCGTAAACGAAAACACCGTAACCGATGAAGAGGGCGTTGAAGTGATCGAATACGTTATAGATTTTTCCGGTAAGAGCGCCGAAGAGATCGCCCTTATAACCGATTATCTCAAGTATGCCGAATATCTTGCAAAGTGGGACGGTAAGCTTCCCGAAGTAATGACCGGCGAAAGCGCAACAATAATGATACCTGCCCAAGACAATAATTAAATTTATTACTCCCTGTTTCATACAGGGAGTTTTTTATCGTATCCCGTTGACAAATCGGCATATATGTGGTAAAAATAAATATGTGTATTTATGTTTTTGAGAGGTGAAGGCGTTATGAATATCGGTTTGGTTTTATCCGGCGGAATGTCAAAGGGCGCGTATCAGTTGGGAGCGCTCCGAGCTATACGCGAATATATCGACCCAAAGGACGTAAGATTTATAAGCGCGGCATCTATCGGCGCTCTTAACGCTTATGCTTATTCTTCCGATAATCTGGACGTGGGAAGCTTTATGTGGCATTCCATCAACCTGACTCATTCAAGAGTTTTGGTTACCACCATTCTCCGCAGCGAATTTCTTACGGAAGTAATACGCCGTCTTTCCAAAAAAGAAGTACAGTGCGAAAAAATGTACGTGCCTTATATAAATTTAAAAACAAGAAGTATTTTTTATACCGATATTGCAGAAAAAGAGGAAGAAGAGCTAAAAGAACACCTTGCCGCCGCTGTTGCAATGCCCGGTATAAACCACCCCGTGCTTATTAACGAGCTTAATCTTTATGACGGTGCTACTGTGGACAATATTCCCGTGTATCCTTTGATGCAGTATAATCTGGATTACATTATCTGTATTCATTTTGATGATTATAACTACACCTTTGAATCCCGCTATTTTGATAACAAGATAGTAAAGATCAACTTCACGGGTGACAGCAAGCACTCCATATGGTTTAACAGAAGCGACGTTAAGGATATGGAAATACAAGGCTATAAAAAAGCAAAGGCGATAATGGATTTTGTGTTTGCAGACGGTCCCGAAAACACCGAGGCAATATACAGTAAGATCGAGGCTTTGAACGCTATGAACTCCCACAAGGTGCGCCGCACGACTGCTGATATCATTAACGATAATTATGATAAGCTTAAAAAGCGCCTTGCAAAAAGACAAATCGTTGAATGAGAGGAAAAAATATGAAGATAACCAAACGTATTAAAACCATTGCTGTTTGCGCTACTCTCGCTTGCGGTGCCATCGCAGGTGCGGCTATCGGTATTTTGGTATACCAGACCGTTAAAGCGGTTGAGGAAAAAATAAAAAAGACAATTAATATTAAAAATATTTTAAGCAAAATTCCTTTTTTAAAGCGCAAGGTAAAATAAAATGGAACTGAATATATTAAGCTTTAATACACAGCACTGCATGAACTATATCACCCGAAAGATCGATTATGAATCTGTGGTGAATTTAATAAAAGAGCTTGATGCGGATATTGTCGGTCTTAACGAGATACGCGGCGAAGGCGATTTGTTTGAATACGAAGCCCAAATGGAAAAGCTGGCTTCTCTTACGGGCTATTATTATTACTTTGGTCAGGCTATAATGGTGTGCGGCACCGGTCCTTACGGCAACGGAATACTTTCCAAATACCCCATCAAAAACGTGGAAAAAATAATGATTCCCGACCCGGAAACAAAAAGCGGAAAACAGCACTACGAAACCAGATGTATTATTAAAGCTACCATAGACGCGGGAACGGACATTACCGTTATGGTATCTCACTTCGGCTTGAATCTTGAAGAGCGTATGAACGCCGTACAGACTCTTGTACCCGCTTTGGAAAGAGAGAAATGTATTTTTATGGGCGATCTTAACACCACTCCCGAAGAACCCGTGCTGGAGGGTATACGCGCCCGTATGACAGATGCAGACGATTACTTAAGCGGCAAGCTTCTTTCCTACCCTTCCGATATACCGGAGATAAAAATAGATTATATTTTTGTTTCTCCCGATATAAAGATAAAGTATGCCGATATACCTGCAAAGGTAGTTTCCGACCACCGTCCTTATATTGCTAAAATTGAAATTTAAAACCTTATACAAAAACGGCTTTGGTTTAACCCAAAGCCGTTTTTGCTTACTCGGGAGTGGTTACCCGCAGATTCAAAAAGGAGTCAAGATCGTTTAGTTCTGTGCAAGTCTGTCTTTAAGGATAGCGTTAACGTAATCGGAAATAGCCTGCGAACCGCTGAGCTGGCAAGGCTCGGAAATTTCATCGAATCCGCCGCCGAAGTGTGTCTGGCAGTTATCCTGATACGTATCTGCTCCGAAGCGGAGAGCGGAAACACGGTTTGTTCCGTGAAGTCCTTCCATACCCATAAAGAATACTGCTACGCGGTAATCGGAAACGGCTTCGGTAAATTCTTCGCCGGAAACGTGGCGGTAATCTTCGCTGTGAAGATATACCTTGAATTCCTCCCAAAGCTGTTCAAGATCCGCAACTTCCTTTGCATCGGTATCGCCTTCAAGGCGGAGGCGAGCTACCAACTGCTCCGCATTCATATCCCATACTTCAATAACAACGGATTTTCCGTCGGTATCATACTTTACGTTGTTAAGGTTTTCGGGGATAAGTCCATCGGGATAAAGCTGAACGGAAGCATTTCTGTCGCCGCAATCGAGAGCTTCAATGTAGTTGATGTGAACCTGTCCGCTGAATACAAATACGCCTGTGGAATGCTTGGAAAGACGGGTATTGCTCTCGTCAACAGACCATTGATTTTCGCCGGGAATTTCTTCGCGGAAGAAATATTGTACGTCTTTTGCAAGCACCCAAAGCTCGTATTCGTCAATGGGCGCAGTCATATCCGCAAATACAGTTTTGACACCGTGACGGCCATATACCGCAGAATTGAGAACTGCTACGCGGGTGTAAATTACGTTCCAGATATCCTTTTCAACGTTAAAGGAATATTCGTTGGTGCCGACCTCCAAGCCGCCGAAGCAATTTTTGTATTCTTCGGAAGAATAGAAGCTTATGCCCGGATAACTTGCGGTAACGCCATCAAGTCCCGTTACGTTGATAACATCGTATTGGCTGAACAGCTTAAGAGTATCATCGATCATAAAGAGAATATCCTCTGCGGAAAGGGAGAACCACTCGCCGTTTTCTCTTCTTGCGACAAAGTCGCTGATCTGCTCTGCGGAATAGATGTTTACGACCGATTTGCCATCAACTTCGGAAGTGAATAAATACTGACCGAACTTGCCCGAAAGCTGTTCCTGAGGAACGGGAACGGTGGTATCGGTAATAATATTCTCTTCATCGGGAAGCAATCCGCTTACATCGGGTGCGTAAGACTCCGTATCCACTGCTTCGTCTTTTGTTTCTGCCATACCCATAAGCATAAGTCCGCCGGTGAGTACGCATACCGCCAAAACAAGAGACAGCGCGGAACGGAAAAATAGACGTTTGCTGAATTTCATACTTTTACCTTCTTTCTGTATTTTAGTATGGCTTTATTATAAAATACAGATGTTTTGAATTTGTAATGGTTTTAACCCTGAGTTGTAAGGTTTTGGTAAAGTCTTGTAAAGGTTATGGAAGCCACTGTGCCTTTTCCCTCTTCCGAAACGAATTCAAGGTTCGTTCCGTGGGCTTGTGCAATACGTTTGCATAAAGCAAGTCCCAATCCTGTGCCCCCGTCTGCACGGGAGCGGGATTTATCTGTTCGGTAAAAAGGCTCGGTAATATGCAAAAGCTGTTCTTCTGTCATACCGATACCCGTATCTTTTACGTAGAGACTCACAGTATCTTCCGTTAATTCCGTACCGACAGTTACTTCTCCCCCGCCTTTGCAGGCTTTAACGGCGTTTTCTATAAGATTGGATAGGAGTATATCCAATAGGTACTCGTCTGCGGAAATAAATACATCCTCAGCCACACAGAAAATGGACACTCCTCTGTTGACAGCGTCTTTATCAAGACGGTTGCAGGTGCGGTATGCAAGACCGCGCAAAGAAATATCCTTTGCTTTTATGCCGTTTTCACGGATAAAAGCTGAATCAAGCAAAACTTCGCTTATATCCTTAAGACGCATTGATTCGGACATTATATATTTTGCTGCATCCACCCGCTCTTCATCGGGTATTCTCGCACCGCAGATGTATTCGGCGTAACCGTGTATTGCGGTAAGAGGTGTGCGCATTTCATGGGCAAGGTTATCCAACATATTCTGTTTGCGGTCCGCCGTGTCCTTAAGCTGGGTTATCTGGCGTGATACCTTGTCCGCCATAATATTAAAATCCCTTGCCAGAGCGGAAACCTCGTCATCCCCCTTATCCTCGGCACGTACGTTAAAATTGCCGTTGGCGATATCACCGGTGGCGTTTCTTAATTTGATAAGAGGTACATACAGCTTTCTTAAAACAAAATACAGTATTACACCCAAAAGGAGAGACGCTGCCAGCGAGCCTGCCACAAAAACGATACAAAGCCGTGTGAACTCCTTATCCAGATAAGATACATCTTTGGAATAAACCAAGGTAAAGGTGTTATCACATATACTGCGGCTTATTACCACGTACCGCTTTCCTGCGTTACGGGTGACTGAAAGAGTGTTTAAAGCAGGTACGGGGATCTCTTCCGAAATACCGGAATATCCCACGTTTCCTTCATTTATGAATTTTAAAAAAATGTTTCTTTCTTTATAAAATTTTCCGTAGGCAGCCTGCAAAATTCCCGCGCTTTGTGCGCCGGAGTATTCGTAATCTTTTTCAAAGGCATCCGCAATACTTGAAATCTCTGTAAGACACACACTTTTTGCAGCTTCCGTACTGTTGTGAAAGGTATACATCGCCAAAGCGAACACCGCCACGTTAAGAAATACCAAAAACAGCACGAAAGTAATGAGGTATGTACGTTCAAAAAACTTCATTCTCATATTTCAAAACGGTAACCGACTTTAAACACGGTTTTTATCCTGTCCTTTATTCCCAGCTTGTGGCGAAGCTGTTGTACGTGTACGTCTACCGTGCGGGTATCTCCGCAGTAATCATACTCCCATACCTTTTCAAGTATTTTTTCTCTGCTTAAAGCAAGATTCCTATTATTTATGAGCAGTTCGAGCAGGGAAAATTCCTTTGGTGTAAGAACGGCGAGAGAACCGCTTTTGTATACGTTTCTGCTGCTGAAATCTACGGTAATATCATCAAAAGAAAAAGTATCTGCGCCTCTTTTGGTGCGGCGCAAAACAGCCTGAACACGGGCTGTAAGCTCTGCCATTTCAAAGGGCTTGACAATATAATCGTCCGCACCCAGAGCAAGTCCTTTGATACGGTCATCAAGTCCTGTTTTTGCGGTAACGAATATTACGGGAACGCTGTTCAGCAGCTTCATTATTTCAAATCCCGATATTCCCGGAAGCATAACATCGAGAATAATAAGATCCGGCTGTTCGCTTTTGATAAGAGTCAACGCCTGCACCCCGTCGTATGCGGGAATACATTCATGGCCTACAAGGGTAAGATTTTTGCAAACCAGACGGTTTATGGGAAGTTCATCGTCAACAATAAGCAGTTTTGCCACCGTTTATACACTCCTTGAATTTTAGTAATTACATTATAACAGACGGATGTTAAGAAGTTGTAATGAAAATTAAATTTATTTTAAATAAAATGCATATTGAAAAACTGTGTTTTCCGTGGTAAAATCCCTTTTTGGAAAATATATACCAAAAGGGATTATGATATATGATTACCGCAATAATTATTGCCCTGCTTACCTGCTTGGCGTTTATATGCAATATACTGATAAAGCCTTCGGTTATTATTAAAGGCAAAAGCTACGGAATATACTGGATATTCCCGCTCGTTGGTGCGGTTTCCCTGCTTTTTGCAAAGGTCATAACACCTAAACAGCTTTTCGAAGGACTTACCGCTGACAGCGATATAAACCCTTTAAAGATACTTGCTTTGTTTTTATCCCTTACCCTTATGTCCGTACTTCTTGACAGCGCAGGCTTTTTCCGTATGCTGGCGGCAAAAACGCTGTCTTTTGCAAAGCACAGTCAATGGGCATTGTTTATATGTCTGTATCTTACGGTATCCTTGCTTACGGTATTTACATCCAACGATATTATAGTTCTTACCTTCACACCTTTTATATGCTATTTCGCCCATAACGCAAAAATAGACCCTATTCCCTATCTTGTGGGAGAATTTATTGCCGCAAACACATGGAGTATGGCGTTGGTTATAGGAAATCCCACCAATATTTATCTGGCGGGAACGGCAGGAATAAATTTCGGCGAATACTTATCCGTAATGGCGCTCCCCACCTTATTTACCGGTGTTACAGCTTTCGGCGTTTTATGTCTTATATTCCGCAAAAAGCTGTCCCTGCCTATGACGGCAGATAAAAACGAAAAGCCGGAATCTGATATTCCCCTTATGATCATCGGCGGTATACATCTGGGTGCGTGCATTTTACTTATGGCAGTTTCCTCTTTGCTGAGCATACCTATGTGGATAGTTTCGGTAATATGCTTTTTCAGCCAGTATTTATGCTCTTTTATATACTGCGTGTTTACAAAAAAGCTTATGTACATACTCGAATCTCTGCGCAGAGCGCCGATAATAACCGTGCCTTTCGTACTGTCTATGTTTACCATAGTGCTTTCTTTGGTAAACACGGGAGCAACTCAAGCGGTAAGCAAATATCTGCTTGAAGGGCAAAGTATTTTAAAATGCGGTATCACATCCTTCCTCGCTTCAAATCTTATTAACAACATTCCCATGAGCGTGCTGTTTTCCGCATTGGTGGGCGAAGATAAGGCGGCGGTTTACGCTTCCGTTGTGGGCTCAAACCTTGGCGCCTTCTTGACCCCTGTAGGCGCACTTGCGGGAATTATGTGGACGGGACTTTTAAAAAACCACGGAGTTAAGCTTTCCTTTGCAAAGTTTTCTTTTTACGGAATATTGGTTTCCGTCCCCGCGCTTGCGGCGGCAATATTTGGACTTTATATAATGATGTAAAAAAATCACCTCTTAACAAGGTGATTTTCATTTTACATTGTATTATTTACAATATTCCGCTTTTCCGGTCATATATACTCTGCGGTCGGAGCAAACGCGAATAACAAGATCGCCTTTGGCAAGAGTAACCGTAATATCCGTATCCGCATCGCAGTATCCCTTTGCCACAGCGACGGCAACAAGTGCGCAAGCGCCCGTACCGCAGGCGGCGGTTTCACCGCTGCCTCTCTCCCACACACGCATTTCAAGGTGTGTACGGGAATGTACCTTGGCAAATTCGGTATTCACACGGTTGGGGAAACAACGGCTGTGCTCGATCACGGGACCGATCTCCTCCAAGCAAAGCTCCTTGGGTGAATCGCAAAAGACCACAAAATGGGGATTGCCCATAGATGCGGCGGTACCGTGCCACACCTTTCCGCAGGCGGAAACGGATATATCGTCCAAAACTTCGGATATGCCCATATCCACACGGACAGCGGTAACTTCACCGTTTTCGATAACGGGGTACAGTTTTTTTACCCCCGCACCCGTTTCAAGGGTTATGCAGGGCTTATTGACTATCCCCTTGTCCACAACATAGCGTGCAACACATCGGGCACCGTTTCCGCACATTTCCGCTTCACTGCCGTCTGCGTTAAAGATACGCATTTTAACATCGCAGGTTTCGGATGGCAAAACGAGGATTATACCGTCTGTTTTATATTTTGACGCAAGTATAACGCTTTGTTTTTCCGGCTCGTTTATCTCTCCGCCTATCATAACGTAGGCGTTCCCGATACCGTGCATGGGGGTATATTCCATCTTTTACTCCTTTTTGGCAAACAAGGTGCATCCGTAAGCTCTGTATTCTTCGATAAGCTCTCTTACGCGGGCTTCTGTTGCGCCGAAATGCTTTGCAAGACAAGGTATACACATAAATTCCTCTGCGCCTCTGTTGATCATTTTTTTATGACATCCGATATCATCAGCCGTTAAAGAGGCGCCGCAACGAATACATTTATGCATCTACTACCTTACATCTGAACAGACGGCAGCCGTGGGCGGGAAGCTTGGGGAAGCGCATAACGTCCACTGCTTCGCCGGTTTCGCCCGTCCAAAGCTCTCTCCACATAAGCTTCTTTCCCGTTGCAAAGCCAAGCCCCATACTGTCAAGCTGGAAGTTGGGCCATTCCTCGCTGTCGCCAAGGTTGAAAGCACCGATAGCAACATCACCGTTATCAAGCTGTTTTGCGATCATATATACTCTGCCGGACCACCAGTTATCACCCTCGATAAGATATGCCTGACGGCAAGCGGGATCTTGGTTTATGGCAATAACATCTTTATTTAAAAGAATAGTTTTGGTTTCCTCTGTCATATTCCTTACGTCACAGCCGATCATAAGAGGAGAATTGAACAGCGCCCAAACGGAAAAGTGAGTCTTATATTCTTCAAAGGTGCAACCGGTAAGTCCGACATTGCCCTTTCCGTTCATACCCACTACCAGCATATCCATATCGTTAAAGCAGCCTGCGCCGTTGTAATCCCAGATATTTATCTGATGCATAGTAAGATCGCGGATGGATGCCCAGCTATCCACAATATCACCGGTGGAACGCCACATATGTGCGCCCGTTGTCTTTATCCATTTATGGGTTTCCTGACTTCCCCATGAGCAGGCGGAAAACAGAATATCCCTTCCGCTGTTTGCAAGAGCTGTACCCATTTTTTTATAAAGCAAATGTCCGGGAACAAAATTGGGACGGTAGCAAAAATCGTATTTAAGAAAATCCACGCCCCACTCCGCAAAAGTCTTTGCATCAACGTATTCGTGGTCAAAGGAGCCGGGGTAATCTGCGCACGTGCGGGTGCCGGCACAGGAATACATACCGAATTTCAAGCCCTTCGAATGAACGTAATCTGCAACATCCTTCATTCCGTGGGGAAACTTAACGGGGTCGGGAACAAGCTTGCCTTCAGCATCGCGTTCCTTCAAAGACCAGCAATCGTCTATAACCAGATAATTATAACCTGCTTCAAGCAGACCGTTTTCAACCATAGCGTCTGCGGTGGTGCGTATAAGCTCATCATTTATGTTGGGACCGAAGGTATTCCATGAATTCCAGCCCATAGGGGGTGTTTTAACTACCATATTTTTAAATCCTCCTTGTATTTTGTGAATAAATTATATGTTATTTAATGTAAAAAGTCAATCACTTTAAACAAAAGTTATTGAAAGAACGTATAATCCGTGATATAATGAAAAAAATAAATGCAGTTTAACCGACTACTATAACGCGTTAAATAAGAGAAGGAGAAACTGCATGAAAAAATCATTTTTTGTTTTGCTGGCAATATGCGTTATTTCTTTGGCGGCACTTACCGCCTGCGCCAGCGGCTGCGAAGATCAGACAAACACATCCAACACATCTTCCACATCCAAGCCTTCCACTTCCAAAGATGAAGGCTCAAAGGGAGATACTTCCAAAAACAACACATCTTCGCCCGTTTCCATTCCCGACGTATCTATGGATATGTCCGATATGAGCATCATACCCGACACCAGCGATATGTTCAAGGATGAAAGCACTATCGGTGATTATTCCGACGGTGTGCTTCAAGAATCCGGAGACGGTTCAAAGTAGCAAAAAGCGGCTTTAACGCCGCTACATATACAGCGTTCGGGAGGTACATATTTTGAAACGAATTATTTGTTTTGCTTTGGTTGCGGTTATGCTTTGCATAGCCTTGCTGCCTATTACTGCAAATGCGGTAACCCTTTATGATTACACGCTTATTTCCAAGGGTAAATCATACGAACATACCAAGTGTTATACCACTCCGGGTCTTGGATACACTTCTGTTGACGGCAAGGAGCTTACCGACGGAAAATTGCCCACAGACGATTACGGCACTGAATGGATAGCTTTGGATTACCGTCTTGAAGCGCCTATGTCCGCTGTGATAGATCTGGGTAAAAACTACGATGATCTGGGAAAATTCAGAGTATATCTTACTGCCGCTGCCCATTCCGGCATAGACAGACCTGCCGAATGTTCATTTTACGTTTCCGCAGACGGTAAAGAATTCACCAAAGTAGGCGAAGGTAAATACGAGGACGAATCCGCAAAGAACACTTGGTGCACCCTTGAGCTTGACGGCAAGGTAAGCGGTCGTTACGTAAAGGTTTCTATGGGTGACAACCCTGTTTCCGGCGTGTTTGTTTTTTGCGGTGAATTTGAAGTTTACACCATTCAAGGCAGCGATATTCCCGCCGCATCCATACCGGGACTTGAGATAGTCGGCGGTTCATATTTAAAGCTTGACGGTGATTATATAACCAAGCTTCATCTTAACCACACCGTTGAATACGTGCTTGAAAACCTTGACAGTACGGAAAAGGTGTTTGCTTTTGATGCAAAGGGAAACAAGCTTTCCGAAAAAGACGTTTTAAAAACCGGAGATTACTTTGCAAAAATTGTAAGCGATACCGAAATAGACAGGATTTACGCAGTGGTTGAAGGTGATATCAACGGTGACGGTAAGATAAACTTATCCGATTACCTTTACAGCCTGCGTATAGAGAAAAACAATGTTAAGGTTTCTGATGCGGGAAAGAAAGCAAATTCCGGCAAAGCACGCATTAAAAACCATATTTTGGGGGTTGAAAATATGTTCGCCGCTTATCCTCACCATCCCGTTGCTCCCGACGTTCATGTAACGGAATATGTAAAGCATTCTATGACTCTTACCAAAACAAACGACGGTATGTATACCCTTTCCACCACCGCTTCCAACGGAAAGTCTTTGACACAGACCTTCTACAGAACAAACTGGGGTACCTGGAATATCGGCGCTTTGAATATCGGAAACGTACATCTTGCAGGGGGCAGTACCGACTGGGAATACGTTTTCCGTGCAAAGGGCGCAAAGGACGGTTTTTCCGGCGGTAACCACGCCAACGAAATTCTGGTGGAATTAAAGATATACGACGGTGTTTCCGGCAAGGAAATAAAGCTTGCAAACGGACAAAAAGCACAGAATCTTGAAAAAATAAAGATAGTTGAAAAAACCAAGCTTCATCTTGGAGATTCCTCCAAATGCTACGCCGCGGTTACACGTAACTATATGTTCTACGGCGAAACTATTACGCTGGATTGCGACTATGAATTCCTTACAGATATGGAATTCTCCCTCTCCTACACCTGCATGTTCCCCGTAAATAAAACCGTGGGATTATATTGCCTGTTCAGAAACCAGGACGGAACGGAAAACTATGTTGAAACCATGGAAGTGGGACTTGCGGATTACAGCGGTCCTATGTACAAGGGCAACGCGGCAACAGAATGTGTTATCTGGGGTAAAAAGAACACCGATTACGCTTTTGTTGTCAAGGTTGACACAGTTAAAGATTCCCTGGATAACTTCAGTAACGGCGCAAAGACCTTCTATTGGGATATGAACACCACTTCCAACAAGCTGTATTTCTCCCGTTTTCCCGATTCTACATACGAAAAAGTGCAAAAGGGTACCGAATGGCATACCTCCTGTTCATGGACGGTATTCTGTCTTGAAGACAAATAAATACATAAACATATATTTTCCCGTAGTGATCTTCACTACGGGATTTTTCATTGGGCCCCAAAAATGCGTAAGCATTTTAGGGGTGTTTTCATGGGGTCCCAAAAATGCGTAAGCGTTTTTGGGGTGTTTCTACATATAATGTAATAAAAAGGAGTGATAAATTTGGACACTGTTATAGTGCTAACGTCTATGACCTATGCATACAAAGCGCAGGAAATACTGAACAGACAGGGAATAAAAAATTCCCTTACCAGAAATGCTCAAACTGCACGTATACGCGGTTGCGGATACGGCTTGAAGATAGATGCCTGCCAAAGCGGTTACGTTCAAAAGCTGCTTTTGGACAGCGGAATAAAAATAGCGGGAGTTACGGAGGCGGGCAAAAGATGATATATTTTGACCACGCCGCAACGGGAATGCCCAAAAGCGAAGGTGTTATAAACGCGGTGGCTTCTGCAATGAGATTTTGCGGTAATCCCGGCAGAGGCAGCTATGAACTGGCATCTGCAGGGGACAGAGCGCTTTTTGATTGCAGAAATGAGCTGGCGCGTGAATTTGGTTCCCAACCCGAAAACTGCGTGCTTACAAAAAACACCACCGAAGCGTTGAATATGGCGATAAAGGGTTATGTTTTTTCCCAAAAAGAGCCTGTGCACGCGCTCGTTTCGGATTTTGACCACAACGCCGTTTCCCGTATAATATACGACCTTAAACAAAAAGAAAGAATTAAATTAACGGTTTTTGAATCCGACCTGTTTGACGATAAAAAGACCGTACAAAACTTTGAAAACAGCATAACCGAAAAGACTTCCCTTGCGGTATTCACCCACGCTTCCAACGTGTGCGGAAGAATATTTCCCGTAAAGGAAATGAAAAAAATTGCAAAATGCCACGGTATAACAGTTATTACGGATATTGCCCAGACAGCGGGACTTTTGGATATAAAGGCCGATGATTACGGTGACATTATATGCTTGCCGGGTCATAAGGGGTTATACGGTCCCGCAGGCACGGGGGCGATGATAGTAAGCAAGGATTTTGATATTGAAATGCATCCCCTTCTCCACGGCGGCACCGGTATATTGTCTGCGGATATGAAAATGCCCGCATTTTTACCCGAAAGATTTGAAGCAGGAAGTCTTAATGCCCCCGCATACGCAGGGCTGCGTACCGCTTTGCGGGAAAAGCATACAAAAGATATAAAGCTCGCCCAAAAGATATATAAATACCTCTTAAGCGAGCTGAAAAATATGAGGGGTGTAACCGTAATTGGCGCACCCGAAAAAAACCGTGAGGATGACTGGGTGCCGATAATTCTTATAAATCTGTGGGGATATAACAGTGAAGAAGCCGCAGAAATACTGGCAAAAGAAAATATTGCGGTAAGAGGAGGTCTGCACTGTGCATACAAAGCCCACAAAAAACTTGGCACATTAAAGACGGGAGGAGTGCGTATAAGTATCGGCAGAGGGAACACAATGGTTCACGCAAAGGCGTTAATAGACACTCTCGCCCGCAAGATGACCTGTTGAAAATGCGATCTGCAAATTATACCCGCCGGTATATGCATCCACATCTATGACCTCCCCTGCGAAATACAGCCCTTTGACAATACGGGATTCCATTGTTGAAGGGTTTATTTCTTTTACGTTTATTCCGCCGGAGGTAACTATGGCTTCTTCCACAGGGCGCGTGCCCGTTACAGTGAAAGACATATCTTTAAGAAGATCGCAAATGCGTTTTCGCTCTTCCTTTGTAATTTCGTTAACACGCTTTTCCGAAGGAATACCCGAAAGATTTACAAGCACGGGAATAAGCTTGGAAGGAAGCAAGCCGGAAAGCACGTTTGAATATATTTTGTTTTTGTTATCGGAAAAATCACGCAGCAAGCGTTTGTTAAGTGTTTCTTTATCCAAAGCAGGCTTAAGGTCGATCGACATTTTAACAGGATAATTTTTGCCGATGACTGCAGAAGCGGAAAGAATGGTGGGGCCGCTTACGCCGAAATGAGTGAAAAGAAGCTCTCCTTCATCGGAATACAAGGTTTTTTCGTCTTTTAAAAACTTTACAGCCACGTTACGGAGAGAAAGTCCCATAAGTGAAGGGCATATCTTACCTTCGCAAACCAAGGGAACAAGAGACCCGCGGGGAGTAACAACGGTATGTCCTACCGAGGAGGCAAGACGGTATCCGTCCCCTGTAGAGCCGGTCTTGGGGTAGGACATTCCTCCCGTGGCGATAATTACGCTTGGAGCGTTATAGGTTTTTGAAACTCCTTTAACACCCACAACTTCTCCGTTTTCCGCCAGTAATTGTTTAACGGTATCTTTTACACACTCGCAGTTTTTTTCAGTTTCATAGCGAAGACAGCGGCGGATATCCTGAGCGCTGTCGCTTTCGGGGAAAACACGTCTGCCTCTTTCGGTCTTCAAAGGAATACCGCGGGAAGTAAAAAACTCCATAGTATCCTCCGGAGAAAAATCCGTAACCGCACGGTAAAGAAAACGGGGGTTTGTAGGCACGTTTTCAAGGAATTCGTTAAGGGTACAGTTATTGGTAAGGTTGCATCTGCCTTTACCCGTAATACCGATCTTTAAGCCGAACTCTTTGTTTTTTTCTATAACCAAAACCTTTGCGCCCTTTTGAGAAGCGGTTATAGCCGCCATCATTCCCGCGGCACCTGCGCCGATAACTATAACGTCGTACATTGGTTTTCTACCTCCTCTCCGAAAACACTCCAAGGATACTGCAAAACGGGAGGCTTGGAAATTACCGTATGCTCTTTCCCGCCCGATGTGAATTTAAGCTTATACGACCACAGGGCGGTTTTATCACCCGTACCGCCGTAACGCTTATCTCCGTAAAGAGGCGTTTTGCGGGATGAAAACTGCAAGCGTATCTGGTGTGTCCTGCCGGTTATCATCTTTGCTTTTACAAGGGCGTAGCCTTCTTTTTCCGAAAGCACGGTATATTCCAGAGCGGCTTCCCTTACACCCCTTCTCATACGCTTTACAACGTAAGATTTGTTCTTTTGGGTATCGTGAAACATATAGTCGGAAAGAACGCCGCTTTTTTCCGGCAACGAACCTACGGTTATAAACAGATATTCTTTATCAAAGCCCAAAGCACGCAGCTTTTCTGCGTATTGGGGAGAATTGCCCAGCAGTACTGCGCCGCCTGCCACCTTATCTATGCGGTGAACGGGGTATGCTTCTCCTCCGCAGGCTTCTCTTACTAACGCGGGCAGTGAGTTTGTTCCCGTATCCTCGCACACTATACCTATATCCTTTTGAGCTACCGTGCAGAATTTATCCCTATAAAGAATATCCATTTTGTTTCACCTGCCTTTTAACTGATTTTACCACACCCACCGCCGTTTAGCAAGGAAAATAAACAAAATACTTTACTTTTGCCGAAGGGAATAGTATAATAAACACGGCATTTTTTAAAAGGAGACCGTTTTATGAAAAGATTTGTTTGCTTTGCTCTCGCCGTTATTATGTTAACCGCACTTTTCCCCTGCTTTGTGACCGATACGGCATACGCTTTGGAAAAAAGGGATTATAACGGCTTGCAGGTTGCGTATATTCCCATCGATAACCGCCCCGTTAATTATGACAGAGTGAAGATGCTGGCAAAAAGCGTGGGATTTGAGCTTCTTATGCCGGAGGAAGACACCTTCCGTACAGCGCTTGATAACATGAAACCAAATAAAAACGGCTCTACCTACGGGGACAGAGAAAAACTGCTTAACTGGTTAAAGGAAACGGACAAGACCTGCGATTATTTCGTGCTTTCTCTTGACCAGCTCTTGAGCGGCGGATTGGTCGCTTCCCGCTGGCTCGATAATACCGACCTTACTTTTGAGTTTGAAGTTGCGGATTATATTATAAATCTTGCGAAAAACAATACGGTGGTGCTGTTTGATACGGTTATGCGTCTTGCATCGACGGTGAATTACCAAGGGTATCAAATGCCGGAATATAACAATCTCCGTTCTTACGGCTCCGTGGCAAGATTAACATTAACGGGCAGCGAGCTTACCGTTGACAACATTATCGCCGGATACAAATACGGCGAAAACGGCAAAAAAATATCCACTCCCCTTTCGGACAAGGCTGTGGATAAATATCTTGCTTCCAGAACAAGAAAATTAAAGCTTATTGATTATATTCTTTCAAAATCACTTGAAGATCTTGAATACTGCTACATAGGCGTTGACGATTCTTCCACCACCACAAACATACAGACCAACGAAATAAACCTTATTTCAAATAAACTCGGAGACAACGGCGTTATTTATGCCGGCACCGACGAATTGGGACTTATGGGAATAACACGAATTGTAACAAAGCTGTACGGCAGCCCCGAGGTCGGAGTTACATATTTCGGAAACAGTAAAGACCAGATCGCCGATGAATTTGATTTTGCGTCCCTCGAATACGAGATAAACAACCACATAAGATCCTTAGGATGTACGGTAGTTGACGGAGGGAAAGGCGATGTTGAGGTTTTGGTCATTACCAAAAATTCGGGAAATGACCAAGCAATCAAGCTTGTAGATAAAGCCTTTGATCTTGTTGAGAATAAAAAGCCGGTTATAATTATCGACCCTAATTCCAAAAATGCGGACTTCCTGCAAAAGCAGTTGCTCACACGGGAATTCCCTCTTTCCATGCTGTTGGGATATTCAAACTGGAACACTGCGGCAAACGCTATGGGCATTGCGCTTTCCAACGGAATATCAAGATACACCTACCTTGCAAACTGCAGTAATATAACCCGCCAGAGCCACCGCGGTTTTCTTGAGGCGAGCACTTTCGGTTTCCTTAAAGACATATCCTATAAATACTACGGTTTTTCCATTGAAAATCCCGGTGTTTCCGCTTACGGAAGCTATGCTTATATAGTTAAACAGATAAACGGTTCAGAGATGATCACCTCCCTTTCTCCTTATACCGTAAGCAAGCACGAAACGGTTTCTGTGAGCAACTTCAGATATCCTTGGGAAAGAACCTTTGAAATGACCTTCGATGTTAAAGTTGCCGTTACCGACAGCGGTATTAAGGGTGACGTAAACGACGACGGTAGGATAATTTTAAACGATTATCTTATGTCCAAAAGAATTGAAGCGGGAACCAAAACCGCTGATATAGATATGCTTGCACGGGCAGATATAAACGGCGACGGAAAGATAAACAAAGCCGATTACGTTCAAATAAAAAAGCGTATTTTGGGCGATTAGACTATACTAAAAAGCGTTACAGAAAATCTGTAACGCTTTTACATTTATATACCTTCCGCTATTTCGTATATAAGCTTTTCTGTCTTTTCCCAGCCGATGCAGGGGTCGGTTATGGATTTGCCGTAGACGGGAGTATCCGTTATCTTTTGGCAGCCGTCTTCTATGTAGCTTTCGATCATAAGTCCCTTTACCATTTTACGAAGGTCCGCGGAACAGCGGCGGGTATGCATTACGTCCTTGGAAATTCGTATCTGCTCAAGATACTGTTTTCCCGAATTGGAATGGTTTGTATCTATGATAACAGCAGGGTTTTTAAGGTCTGAAGCGGAATACAGTTCAAACAAGCGGATAAGGTCTTCATAGTGATAATTGGGCATAGACTGTCCGTGCTTGTTTACGCTGCCGCGTAAAATCGCGTGGGTATATGGGTTTCCTTTGGAAGTGACCTCCCAGCCGCGGTAAATAAAAGTGTGTCCGTGCTGTGCGGCGTAAATGGCGTTCATCATAACCGAAAGATCGCCGCTGGTGGGATTTTTCATACCTACGGGAATATCAAGCCCCGAGGAGGTAAGACGGTGGTTTTGGTTTTCCACACTTCGTGCGCCTACCGCTACGTATGAAAGCAGATCGGAAAGATAGCGGTAATTTTCGGGGTAAAGCATTTCGTCTGCACAGCCGAAGCCCGTTTCCGCCAAAGCGCGCATATGAAGCTGACGGATGGCTATAACACCCTTTATCATATCCGGCTTTTCGTGAGGGTCGGGCTGGTGAAGCATTCCTTTGTAACCTGCGCCGGTGGTGCGGGGCTTGTTTGTGTATATACGGGGAATTATGATTATCCTGTCAGAAACCTTGTCCTGCACCACGCGGAGACGGTGAATATAATCTATGACCGCGTCCTCTCTGTCTGCGGAGCAAGGACCGATAACCAAAATAAACTTTTCGCTTTCCCCTGCAAACACTTTACGTATCTCTTCATCGGTATGAGCTTTTACTTTTGCCATTTCCTCTGTTACGGGGTACTGCTCTTTTATTTCCTTTGGAATGGGGAGTTTACGGTAAAATTCCATATTCATAAAAATTACATCCTTACTTTTTATCAAATTTTGTTCTGCGTTCTCCTGCTTTGCGCATCACTGCCCGCATTTCATCCCGCTGACCGTTGGCAATATATTCCCTGAAACGGGAAAATTCAGCAGAAAACGCATCCATCTGCTTCAAGAGCGCATCTCGGTTCATCAAAAACAGTTCGCTCCACATTTCATCGTTTATTTTTGAAATGCGGGTAAGATCTCTGAAGGAGTCGCCCGTATATTTTTCAAGACCGTCCTCATCGTTGGTTGTCATAAGCGTTACGGCTATGCAATGGGTAAGCTGCGAAAGAAAGGCGATCATATTATCGTGCTCTTTCGGAGAAAGGACGGAGATACGTGAAAATCCCAATATTTCTCCCAACTGCTTGCAGGCTTCCACAGCTTCGGAAGTATTTTTTTCGGTGGGAGTTACGATATAGTTGGCGCCTTTAAACACGCTGTCATCGCTGTATTCCACACCGCTTCTTTCTCTGCCTGCCATAGGATGTGCGGGAACGTACTCAACGTCGGAACGGAGCCTGCCTTGTACATTATTAACGACCAGAGTTTTTACGCCGGTAACATCGGTAATAAGCGTGCCGCTTCTAAAAAGATGCTGATACATTATTATCCACTTAACAAAGGCAGCGGGATATAGAGCGAAAACTATAAGATCTGCCTGAGCGATAAGCTTTTCATCGGGAGTGGTTGCGCCCTCCAGTATCATTCCCCGCTCGAGAGCATAATCTATATCCCTTTGCTCAAGAGTTATGGCACGCACCTTGTAGCCCTGCTTTGACAAAGCGGATGCGTAGCTTCCTCCCATAAGTCCCAAGCCTATAATGAGTATATTTGTATCTTTATTTATCGTCATAATACCTCACCTCTATGCCCAAAGAACATAACCCTTCGAAAAAGCGGGGAAAGCTTTTGGAGATTGCCTCCGCGCCGTCTATGATTCCACCTGTAAGGGTAAGCAGCACCGCCAGCGACATAACGATACGGTGGTCATTATGACCGTACAACGGCTCGGAGGGAGCGTGAAATTCCATTGGGTATACTACAACGGAATCCTCGTGAACGGCAACTGAAACACCGAACTTTTTCAGTTCTTCAGCCATTGCGGAAGCGCGGTCGCTTTCTTTAAAGCGCAAACGGGAGGTACCGTTAAACACACCGCCGTATTTTGCGGATGCAACCGCAAACAGCACAGGACCAAGATCGGGACAATCGCCGATATGTATCGTAGGTATGCCCTGCTCAAGCAAAGCAAAATGCTTTTCGTATATTTTATCACCCTGCAAAGAATCCTCACGCAAGCCTAAGATATTTACGTTTCCTCCAAGAGAATTCAGAGCGGCATAAAAGGACGCACCCGAATAATCCCCTTCTACCGTAGTTTCCGTGGGTATAAATCCTTTTCCGCCCTTTACCGAAATTGTGTGGTCGTCCATCCAGCAAGCGTCAACTCCGAATTCCTTTAACGCCTGCAAAGTAAGCTCGATATAGGGTCGGCTTACAACCGGCGGTATTATGTTAACAACGCTGTCTTTTTCGAGCAGGGGCAAAGCAAACAAAAGGCCGCTTATAAACTGGCTGCTCACGTTTCCCGATATACGGTATTCGCCTGCGGTCATAGGCCCTCTCAGCATAACGCTGTTTCCGTCTTGCGAAAACACAAAGCCTTTTTCACGGCTAAGCTCTTCGTATGCGTCCAACGGACGGCGGAAGAGGGATTCTGCGCCGGTTAAAAGCAGATTTTTCCCGCACAACAAGCAGACGGGAATAAGAAAACGCAGAGTGCTTCCGCTTTCTTTACAATACAGAGCCTGAGCGGGAGATGCGTTGCAAATGTCGGTACCGTAAACCGTAACCGTGTCTTTATTATATTCAAAGCGTGCGCCCAGCAAGGAAAGACATTCCATAGTCGCCGCCACGTCATCACATTCGGGAACGCCGTGTATAACGCTTTTTCCCTTTGCCAGCGCCGCACATATAAGCATACGGTGCGCCATACTTTTGGAGTTTGGCGCAGACACGCTGCCGCGGGCAGTACCTGCAGTAATTTCGACTCTCATTTTTTATAACCTTCCAAAAGAAAATCAATAGCTTCCATATATCCGTCTGTACCGTGTCCCGAGATGGTTTTTACGCATATATCGCGGATATAGCTGATTTTTCGGAAATTCTCGCGGGAATTAACATCCGAAATATGCACTTCCACGGCGGGAATACCCACGGCGGAGAGCGCATCCCGCAAAGCTATACTTGTGTGAGTATAAGCACCGGGGTTTATAACGATTCCTTCTACGCTTTCAAAATATGCCTGCTGTATCTTATCCACAAGATCGCCTTCGTGATTAGACTGGTATTGTGTTATCTCATTACCCGTATCCACGCCCTTTGCGGCTATACGGTTACACAGAGACTCAAAGGTTTCCGTGCCGTAGTGGGCGGGTTCTCTTATACCCAGCATATTAAGATTGGGTCCGTTTATAACAAGTATCTTCAATTTAAAAATTCCTTTCTTATCTTTTGGGCAACACTGTTTGCTTCTCCCTCTACGGGTACACGAATGTCGCAGGTGGATGTATATCTGTCTATCCGCTCGTTATACCGTTTTTCTATATCCGCTCTGCTTAAAGCGAGGGGACGGTCTTCTGTGGGAACAAGCTGCTCAAGCGGGCGGTCTATAAAACAGATAACACCGTTTCTGCGCAAAGCATTTACGTTTTCATCCCGCAAAACGGTGCCGCCGCCGCAGGAAATAACCACACCGGAAAGCTTGGAAAGCTTTTTTGCAGTTTCGGTTTCCATATCTCTGAACGCTTTTTCACCCTGCGTTTTAAAAATTTCGGTTATTTCCGTACCCGTTTGTTTTACTATCTCTTCGTCTATATCGTAAAACTCTCTGCTCATTTCCTGCGCAAGCAATCTGCCCACCGTGGATTTTCCGCAGCCCGGCATACCGGAAAGCACTATATTCTGCTTGGAGACTTTAAGCTCCCTGTATATATCATCTATTATGCTTTGGTCGTATTTTACGTCTGCGAACAATTCCGAAGCCGCAACAGCCTGATAAACCAGCATATATAATCCGCCCATGGCGGGAATGCCTTTGGCGCGGGCAGACAGCACCAGATTTGTGGATATGGGGTTAAACACCACGTCCACCACACCCTGCAGATTTGGAAAAATATTGATATCAACAGGTGCGGCATCACATTCGGGGTACATTCCCACAGGGGTGGTATTTATAATTATTTCCGAATCCGAAAGGTGTTCATATGCAAATGGGTATGTTACGCAGCCTTCTTTTGCTGTGCGCCCCACACGGTCAACACGGCTTGCGCCCAAGGCTTTTGCAACCGCCAAAGCAGTACGGGAGGTGCCTCCCGTGCCGAGAATAAGTACTCTTTTGCCGCTTATATCCCCTGCTGTTTTTAAAACGAGAGCTTTAAGACCGTAAAAATCCGTATTATATCCGTATAAAAGTCCATCCTTATTCACTATTACGTTTACAGCGCCGATATCCCGCGCCGCATCGCTTATATAATGCAGATAAGGAATAACATCTTGCTTGTAAGGAATGGTTACGTTTACCGCTTTAAATTCTTTTTTTGTAAGAAATTCTCCAAGAGCTTCCCGCGGAATTTCCTTTAAAGTATAATCCGACGTAGCAAGCCTTTTGTGTATATCCGGTGAAAAGCTGTGTCCCAATTTTTCGCCGATAAGTCCGTATTTCATATTATTCTCCCTTAAGCCAATCCGTACCGAAGCGGGTGCAAAGCAGGTCTGCCAAAGCTATAGCCGTTACGCTGTCAACCACTGCACGGGCGCGGTGGACTATGCAGGGATCGTGACGTCCCGTAAGGCTCAGCACGGTGTTTTCTCTGTTTTTCAGGTCAACCGTGTTTTGGGGCGCAAAAATCGAAGGCGTAGGCTTTACGGCAACACGGAAGGTCAAGGGCATTCCGTTGGTTATACCGCCGTTGATACCGCCGTTGTTGTTTGTATCCGTAACGACTGTGCCGTTTTCAAAACGAAAGTTATCGTTACACTCGCTTCCTTTCATCTGTGCAACGGAAAATCCTGCCCCGAATTCCACACCTTTTATACCGGGAACGCTGAAAAGAGCGTGGGAAAGAACGCCCTCCGCCGTATCAAACCAAGGCTCCCCTACTCCTGCGGGAATGCCCGTAACAGCAGTTTCCAATATTCCGCCGATACTGTCTCCGTCCTTTGCGGCTTTTGATATTTCTTCCTGCATCAAAACGCCTTTTTCTTGGTTCAGCACAGCAAACAGCAAGGAATTGAGCTTATCTATGGAAGAATTTAAGTTTGTGTTATCAAACTCCGAATCCATTACCTGACCTATAGAATAAATGTGTGTACCTATATTTATTCCCTTTGATTTAAGCGCCTGCAAAAGGATAGCGCCTGCGGCTACCAGAGGTGCGGTGATACGTCCCGAAAAATGACCTCCTCCGCGGTGATCCTGAAAGCCGTGGTATTTGCAATACGCCGTGTAATCTGCGTGGCCAGGACGGGGAGTTACGGACAATGAATCGTATTTACTGCTGTCCGTATCCTTATTGGGAATCATAATACATATGGGAGCACCTGTAGTGTAACCATTAAAAACTCCGCTTACTATGCGGAAATTATCCGTTTCACTTCTTTGGGTGGATATTTTTCCCCAAGGACGGCGCAGGTCCAGACGGGATGAAATAAATTCTTCGTCTACGTAAATACCGGGTGCTATTCCGTCCAAAACGGCGCCTATCTCTTTTCCGTGGCTTTCCCCAAACAGAGTAACGGAAATACTGTTTCCGAAAGTGTTTTTCATTTACAGCACCTCTCTTAAACGGTTTTCAAAATCCGACATCGGCACTTTTTTAAACTCAAAACTGCCGATCTTGTCTACCCACACGGCATTTATATATTCGCCCGAAAGCTTTTTATCGTGGCGGATAGCCTCTATTACCTGTTCTTTATCAAATTCCGCAGTTGTGGGCAGGGAAAGTGCTTCCAAAACAGGAACAAGTCTTTCTCTTACACAAGCATCGCACATAGGAAGCATTCCCAACGCCACGCATTCACCGTGCAAAAGCGTGAGCGACATTGCGGTTTCGATACCGTGCCCTACGGTGTGACCGAAATTAAGCACACGGCGTAAAGAGGATTCCTTTTCATCCTGCTCTACAATATTTTTCTTTATAATTATGCTTTTAACGATGATCTCCTGCAAATTTTGGTCATTTACACCGCTTTCTATCAGCTCAAAAAGCTCTTTATCGCAGGTAAGCGCCATTTTTACGGATTCAGCAAGACCGTTTGAAATATGTCTTTTGGGAAGAGTGGACAAGAGGTCGGGGTCGATAAGCACCTTTTTAGGTTGCTTGAACGCACCGACTATATTTTTAACATCTCCGACATCGATAGCCGTTTTGCCTCCAACGGAAGAATCCACCTGGGAAAGAAGCGTGGTGGGAATATTGTAAAAATCTACGCCGCGCATATATGTCGCGGCAACAAAACCCGCAAGATCTCCCATAACTCCCCCGCCCACCGCAACAACGCAGTCTGTACGGGTAAAGCCCAAGGAGATCATTTTTTCACAAAGCTCCATATACGAAGCAAAGCATTTGGTTTTTTCTCCTTGAGGAAGAGTTACTATATAAGGCTGTGCGCAAAAGGACGCAAGAGTACGGGCGTATTCCGAAGGTACTCCGTCATCGGTAACGATAAGCACCTTTCTGTTTAAAGAAAGATGCTCTCCTGCCTTTTTAAGACAGCCTCGTTCTATTACTATATCATAGCTGTTTTTTTCAAGAGAAAGAGGTACGATCACTTTAATTCCTCCGTTTATTGGGAAATATGAGAAAATGAGCCCACAAGCTTTAATTTATCGCAGCAGGAGGAAAGCTCTTCCAAAAGGGCTTTACCGTTTTCGGAATGAATATCCCCTTCTGCTTCAACGAAAAAGTAGTACTGCCACAAAAGCTCCTTCATGGGACGGCTTCGCAGAGATTGCATATTGTAGCCGTGCTTACCGATAATATCCACGGCTTGCGCCAATTTACCTGCTTCGTTGCGGACGGTAAACATAAGGATAAAGCGTTTGTCCATTCCCTTGCCCTTATTGACAGCGGGCACGGCAGACAGCACCGCAAATCGGGTGGTGTTGTATTTGCTTTCGTTAATTTCTTTTTGCAAGACCTCAAGTCCGTAAAGAGCTGCCGCTTCTTCGCTTGCAATGGCGGCGGTATGCACATCACCAAGCTCTGCCACGTATTTGGCAGCAAGAGCGGTGTTTACGTATTCACAAGTTTCCCAGCCCTGCTTTTGTATGTATTTTCCGCATTGCATAAGAGCCTGAGGGTGACTGACAACACGGGTGATCTGCGAAATGTCCGTATCGGGAAGCACAAGGAGATCGTGAGTAACAGAAAGATCAAAGGTAGCGTTAATATGCAGCGAGCCGGAAAACAGCATATCGCAAACTTCCCCAACGTCTCCCGCGCTGCTGTTTTCAATAGGCAGCACCGCGGTGTCGCATTCGCCCTTTACCACCGCATCGTAAGCTTCGCCGAAGGAGGAATAGCCGATTTTAACCGCATCGGGGAACACTTTGCCGGCGGCAATGGAAGCAAAGGCGCCGTTTATACCGCAATATGCCACCTTCATACCGTTGAACAAACGTCCCTGATATTTGCAGGAAATGTCTATTACTTCGCGCATAAAGTTAACATAAAATCCTTTTACAAGCTCGTCCTCTTCGGAAAGATAGCCTGCGTTTCTCTGTATTATCTGCTCTTCTCTTGCTTTATCCTTTATAGGCAAGCCGTGCGCAATTTTATACTCGGCAACAAGACGTGCCGCCTCCATACGCTGTACAAAAAGGCGTGCCATTTCCTTGTCTGTTTTATCTATCAGTTCTCTTGCAATAAGTAATTTATTATCTTCCATTTTTAACAGCTCCGTCGGAATTTGGGTTAGTTAACAGTGTTAACATCGTTTTTGAGATTATACACCCAATTTTGTGTAATGTCAATAGAACCGAGGAATTTCTATTGATTTTTTAGGTTTTTAGTGGTAATATAGTGTTGTTAACACCGTTATCTTATACTGCGGAGGAATCTTATGCCCTATACGGAAGAATACATCAGCCACGAAGAACTCAAAAAAGCGCTTATTCTTGAAGGAATACGTCAGATAGAACAAAACGGGATAAACGGGCTTTCATTAAGAAAGACCGCCACGGAATGCGGAGTTTCCTGCGCCGCGCCTTACAGACATTTTGAAAGCAAGGCGGGATTTGTTTTTTCTATAATCTCCTACGTAAACGGACAATGGGAGCTTCTCAAAGAGCAGATATCCGTCTCCTTCAAGGACGATAAACGGCAAATGATAATTGAGATCTGCGCCGCAACAGTATTGTTTTGGAGAGCCAATCCCAATTTCAGAAGCGTAATAATGCTTGACGATAAGCTTTTGGAAAAAGAACAGATAAAAGAAAAAAACCGTATTTCCGATGAGATTGCTTTACTTGTACGCAGTCTGTATAAGGGTGACGAAGGAAAACAAGCGGAATTTTTGGTAAGATCCGTATTATACGGTGCCGCCGCAGACAAAACAGTTGATGTTTCTTTGGTGAGAAACTGTATAAAAGCGATACTGCCGTAAACAAACCAGAAAGGCGACCCTATGAAGATAAAGACAAAGAAAATGCCATATTCAAAGGTGGTAACCCTTAAAAAACCCAAGCACAAAAAGCCTGTAAAGCCGAATATTTTGTTCAGGACCATTGTAAGGATAGCGTCTGTTCCCGACCTTTTGAAGGTTAAATTCAGACACGAAGGCAAGCTTCCCTCAAAAATGCCGTGCCTTATATTGATGAACCATTCAAGCTTTATTGATCTTGAAATAGTATCCAAAATAATGTATCCCCGCCCTTACGGAATAGTAACCACATCGGACGGATTGGTGGGAAAGCGTTGGCTTATGCGCCGTATCGGATGTATTCCTACCCAAAAGTTTGTTAACGATATTTCTCTTATAAAGGATATAAATTATCTTTTGAAGGAGAAAAAGACCAGCGTGCTTATGTACCCCGAAGCGAGCTACAGCTTTGACGGCACTGCAACTCCCTTGCCCGAAAAGTTGGGACGGCTGCTAAAGATGCTTGCCGTACCCGTGGTGATGATAACCACCGAGGGCGCCTTTTCCCGCGATCCTCTTTACAACTGTCTTCAAAAGCGCAAGGTAAAGGTGAGCGCTAAGGTGGAATGTCTGCTCACACCGGAGGATATTGAAAAAATGTCCGTAAGCGAGCTGGACGGAGCTTTGAAAAAAGCGTTTTCATTTGACCATTTCAAATGGCAAAGAGAGAACAAGATTAAAATTGACGAGCCCTTCCGCGCAGACGGGCTTGAACGCATACTGTATAAATGCCCGAACTGTCTTGCGGAAGGCAAAACCAAAGGCGAAGGAATATCCTTAAAATGCAGTACCTGCGGAAAGGAATACGTATTGGATGAACACGGTGTTCTTAAGGCAACGGATGGAAACACAGAGTTTTCTCATATTCCCGATTGGTACTTGTGGGAACGAAAAAAAGTGAAAGAAGAGATAGAAAACGGTGCTTATTCGCTGGATACTCCCGTAGATATCGGTATGTCTGTAGATTATAAAGCCATATATATGGTAGGCGAAGGCAGACTTACTCATACAAAAGATGGATTTGCACTTACCGGATGTAACGGAGAGCTTGAATACAAGCAAAAGCCTTTGTTTAATTACAGTCTGTATGCGGATTATTATTGGTATGAGATAGGAGATGTCATCTGTATCGGCGATAAAAATGCGCTGTATTATTGTTTTCCCAAGACGGGCGTACCCGTTGCAAAGGCGCGCCTTGCGGTGGAAGAGATGTATAAATCCGAAAAAGCAAAAGCGAGAAGCTGAATACATAAATTACAACACCAAAAAGCCGATACGGTTAAACCGTATCGGCTCAAATTATTGATTTTGCAAAAGCTGTTTGTTGTACTGCAGGGTATAAAGCTGATAATACTTGCCTTTTTGCTTGAGAAGCTCTTGGTGGTTGCCCTGCTCCACTATCTTTCCTTTGGAAAGCAGGATAATATTATCCGCGTGCTGGATGGTGGAAAGTCTGTGAGCGACGATAAGCATTGTACCGATATTCTTCATTTTCTCCAGAGAATCCTGAATTAAAAGCTCGGTTTCGGTATCTATATTTGCCGTAGCTTCATCAAGTATCATTACAGCAGGCTTGTGAATAACCGTACGTGCAAAAGAGAGAAGCTGTCTTTGTCCCGCAGAGAAGTTGTTGCCGCGCTCACGCACTACCTCATCAAGACCGCCTTCCAGCTTGTTTATAAAGGAATCTGCGTTAACATATCTGCAGGCTTTCATTATCTCTTCATCGGTAAAGCTGTCCTCACGCAAAACTATATTACTGCGTATAGTGCCGGAGAACAGGAAAACATCCTGAAGCATCTGCCCGAAATGCCTGCGGAGAGAAGAAATCTTTATCTTTTTAATGTCGATACCGTCTATGAGTATCTGACCTTTTTGAATATCATAATTTCTGCAGATAAGAGAAAGTATGGTGGTCTTTCCGCTTCCCGTAGAGCCGACGAAGGCAACGGTCTGTCTTGCATTCACCTTAAAGGATACGTCTTTAAGCACCCATTCATCGGGTACGTAGGAAAACCATACGTTGCGGAACTCGATATCACCGCGGATATTCTCAAGTTCAATTGCGTCGGGCTCGTCCACGATCTCGGGCACCATATCAAATACGGTGAATATCTTTTCCGCAGATGCAAAGGCGGACTGAAGCATATTGAACTGCTCTGCCAAGGTCTGTATGGGGTTAAAGAACTTGGATATATACATATAGAAGGTTACGAGAATATTTGCGGTAACCATCTGTCCCATAAACACGGTTTCTTTTATATATCCTCTGCCGCCCAGATACAAAAGACAAAGCACGGAAGATATATACAGCATATAGACCATAGGTCTGAACACGCCGAAAACGAATATCTGTTTTTGCTTTGCTTTGCGCAGAGAAGCGCTTTTTGCAAGAAAATCTTTGTTCTTTTTGTCTTCTTTGTTAAATATCTGGGTTATCTTTATACCCGAAAGGTTTTCGGAAAGATAGGTGTTTATATCCGTTGTTCCGTCCTTTACTGCGCGGTATGCCTTTCTGGAAAATTTACGGAATATCCAGGTAAACAACACAACGAAAGGAACAAAGCACAGCACCATAAGTGTAAGTTGGTAATTGAGGACGAGCATTGCCGTGAGCACGCCCAAAATAACGAACACGTTTTTAACCATAGTTACCAGAATATGGGTAAACATCATGGAAATGGCATTGGTGTCGTTGGTAACACGGGTAACCAGCTTGCCCACGGGAATGTTATTAAGCTGGTTATGAGAAAGGTTTTCTATGTGTGTGAACAGATCCTGGCGAAGAGAAGAAAGTATCTTTTGACCGGTTTTCTGCAGAATAATTGCTTGAAAATAGGTACACACCATAGAGATAACCAGAATTGCCGCATAAACTCCGACCTGTATAAACAGAGAACTGAGCTCGAACTCTTCTACAACAAGCTTTTCGATATTACCTACGATAATAGGCGCGATAATATCGTAAGCTATTGAAAACAGCATTATTAAAAATGCAAGCAGAAATGACGCCCAATGAGGACGTGCGTATTTGAGAAGGCGGGCCATTATTTCTCCGTCCTTCATATTGCGGTCGAAACCGATGGCTTCCTTTTTGTTTTTCATAAATGCGTATGCAAAAACAAAAATAAGTGTAAAGGTTCCGATAACACCGCCCACTACCAAAAGAGGAAAAAATTCACGCATTGTTATACTCCCCCTCTTCTTCAAGCTTTTGCAGATCTACCATCTTGCGGTAGTCCGGATTGGTTTCATAAAGGTGGGCGTGGGTTCCCACAGCCGCCACGGTGCCGTTATCCACAAACAGGATCTTATCCATTTTTTCAATAGTGGATATTCTGTGTGCGATAAGGAGAGTGGTTTGTCCTTTACGGGTGTTTCTTAGATTTTCAAGTATTGCTTTTTCCGTTTTGGTATCTACCGCGGAAACGGAATCGTCAAGTATAAGTATGGGGGCATTACGCATAAGAGCCCGGGCAATAGAGATACGCTGTTTTTGTCCGCCGGATACGGTAACGCCGCGCTCGCCCAGAACCGTAGAATATCCTTCGGAAAAATCAATTATATTATCGTGAACATCGGATAATTTTGCCGCTTCGGTTACAACAGAGTCGTCGTATTCTTCCATACCGAAAGCTATATTTGCGGAGATGGTATCGCTGAACAGAAAATTATCCTGAGGAACGTAAGCACATCCTTCACGGAGAGAGTGAATGGTTACGGAATTAACGTCCTTGCCGTCAACAAACAAACATCCGTCGGGCACGTTGTAGGTGCGCAGGATAAGGTCTACGATAGTGGTCTTACCGCTGCCCGTCTTACCCACTATACCGACGTTCTCTCCCGCTTCTATCTTGAAGGATACGTTTTGCAAAACGTCAAACTCACCGTCGGGATAACGGAAGGAGAGGTTGCGGAACTCTATCTCGCCCTTTACGGGACCCATATCAACGGCGCCTTTTTTATCTGCAACGTCTATGGGTGCATCCAAAAGCTCGCTTACACGATTAAGGGAAGCTTTGCCGCGGGAGGTAAGATCTATAAGTTCGGAAACCGCCATTATGGGCCATACAGTGGAGGTGAAATATCCGATAAACTCAACAAGCTGTCCCGCATCAAAGACATCTGTATATACCAGATATCCGCCGTAACCGAGAATTACGCAGACAACAGATTCTACAAACAACGAAACTAAAATTCTGAGCAGTACTGAAGCACGGGTAAATACGATATTTGCCTGCTCGTTTTCTTGGTTAAGCTTTTTAAACGCCCAAAGCTCTTTTCCTTCTTTTACAAACGCTTTTATTACGGCGATGCCCGAAAAGCTTTCCTGAGAGAAATCCGATAATCCGGAAAATGCCTGCTGACGGATCTCCCATTTGCGCATCATATACTTTCCTATAACCGAGCTTACTGCAAGTAAAAGCATCATAGGGATCAAAGAAAGTACAGTCATTCCCCAGTTCATACGCCACATTTTGATTATTGAAAGGGCGCCGAGGAAGAAAGCATCAAAAAACATAAGGAAGCCGGAGCCAAAGCATTCCTGAATAGTATCAAGATCGTTGGTGAACAAGCTCATCAGATCGCCGACCTTATGCACCTGATAATACTGGCGGGAAAGATCCTTGGCGTGGTCAAACATTGCGTTGCGCACGTCGGTTTCCACCTTTATAGCAGCGCCGAACAGACATATTCGCCACAAAAATCTGCCGAATACCATTAGTACGATTATGATTACCAAAGGCAGGCATACGTTATCCAACAAGAAATCCATATCAAAAGCCTGCGTTACGCCGTCTATTTCCGCCAGGCCTGTATTCATACCGTTAACAACGAGTCTGTACAGAGCGGGAACCATAAGCTGTGCGTAGTCCACTACCATTAAGGCGGCAAGTCCCAAAAGCAGCCAAAAAGCATATTTAAAATAATAACGGTTGATATGCTTTCCGAATATCATGGCTTTTTACCTCCTGTGAGTTCAAATATCCTAAACGAATAGATTTTATCACAATACTTCTTTTTTGTCTATATAAAACTAAAATATTATATAAAAAGCGCATTGCTTTTTCGCAATGCGCTTTACATTAATGTGATTTCTTTAAAGATACGGAAAGCAAAGCGAGTATGGGGAAGATCTCCAATCTGCCTGCCAGCATATCTATGATAAGGATAAGCTTTGATAAAATTCCGAATTCCGAATAGTTGCCAACGGGCCCGACAACATCCAATCCCGGTCCTACGTTGTTAAAGCACGCTATAACTGCAGAAACGTTAGTTTCCACAGAAAATCCGTCTATGGATACAAGCAAAAAACTGCAGATCAATATCAAAGAATATGCGGCGAGATACGAATTCACACCGGACATAGTACTTTCTTCTACAGCAGTATCGTTTGCACGCACGGAAATTACTTTTCTCGGATTCATAATTTTTTGTACGTTTTTGCGAATTCCCTTGAGAATTAAAAGCAAACGGATGCATTTTATTCCACCGCCGGTACTTCCCGCACAAGCACCCACAAGCATAAGACACAGCAAAATGCCTTTGGAAAGTGCAGGCCACAGGTTAAAATCAGCAGTGGCAAATCCGGTCGTTGTGATAATACTTGCTACCTGAAACGCAGCGTGACGCAAGGTTTCCCAGAAATTTCCGTAAATATTATATATATTTATGGCAATTACACCGATGGATGCAAATACGATACCGAAATAAAGACGCAGTTCCTCATCCTTGAAAAAGCTTTTGAACCGCTTTAATATAAGCAAATAATAACAGCCGAAATTAACGCCGAACAAAAGCATAAATACGGTAGTGACGTTTTGTATATACGGACTGAAGCCTGCAAGACTGTCAACTTTGGTGCCGAAACCGCCGGTACCTGCCGTACCGAACATAGTACAAAGCGCATCAAACAGCGGCATTCCGCCCGCCAGTAAAAAGATTAAATTAAGTACGGAAAGTATAATATACATTCCGTAAAGCAGCAGTGCGCTGTTTTTCATTTTCGGAACCAGCTTGCTTACCACGGGTCCCGGGCTTTCTGCACGGAGCAAATGCACACTTCCGCTTGCGGGTATGAACGCAAGCAGGAAAACCAGCACACCCATACCGCCCAACCAATGGCTGAAGCTTCTCCAATACAGAATACCCTTTGACATCACTTCCACATTGGGAACAACGGATGCGCCCGTAGTGGTAAAGCCGGATACCATTTCAAACAATGCGTCTATATATGAGGGGATCTCGCCGGAAATGTAGAAAGGCAGACAGCCCAAAAGGCTGAGCACGATCCAGCTTATGCCTACGCAGGTAAGCCCCTCTTTTGCGCGGAAAGCGTTTGGCGCGCCGCGGCAAATCAGATACAGAAGCCCTGCCAGCACAAGGATTATTCCCATAGATATTAAAAATCCCTTGGCTGCGGGATATTCTTTATTAAAGACGCTTATTCCCAAAGCGGGTGTTAAAAACAACGCTTCAAGGGAAAGAATACGGGCGATAAACAACCCGATAACTTTATAATTCATAATTCCTCACGTAATCTTACGCAAAAATATCGTTAAGCTGTCTTACAGTTCCTCTGCCGCTTGAAACGGCTACTATAATATCTCCCGCACGGAACACGGAATCACCGTTGGGAATAACGGTTTTATAACCTCTCGTGATACAGGCAATAAGCACACCGTCTTTGGTTTTTATGGATTTAAGAGGGACACCGCAATTGGGAGTGTCCTTTTCCACCATAAACTCTACCGCTTCCGCCTGACCGTCCGCTATAGTATGAACTGATATAGCGGCGCCGGATTGGTTTTGCATAGCACGTACGTATCTTACAATGTTTTCACAGCAAAGCTCTTTGGGGCAAACCACGCTGCGCAATCCCAGCTTGTCTATAATAGCGCGGTTTTCACCGTTATTAAGCTTGGTGATTACGGTGGGAACGCCGTTGCCCGTGCCGTTAAGAGATACTATCATATTAAGCTCGTCGGTGCCGGTTAAGGTTACAAGTGCATCGCATTCCGAAATTCCTTCGCTTAAAAGCACGTTATTATCCGTTCCGTTGCCCAACAGCACGTCCGCTTCGGGAAGCTCCCTTGAAAGGAAACGGCAACGCCCTTCGTTTTGCTCCAGAATTCGGACCGACATTCCGTCTCTTAACAAAAGCTGTGCCAAGTAATAACACACTCTGCCGCCGCCCACCAGCATTACGCTGCGGACACGGCGGGATATTACGTTAAGATTTTTAAGCAGCTTTGCAAGGTTATTTGTAGGCGCTGTAAAGAACACGCTGTCCCCTTCCGCCAAAACGAAATCACCGTTGGGGATGACCGCTTCACCCTTTCGGATAACGGCGCACACCAACACGCTGCAGTTTACAACCGTATTAAGCTGCTTTAACTGAAGACCGCAAAGCTTGCTTTTAGCCTCTACCCGCAGTTCGACTATCTCTGCCCTGCCCTTTGCAAAAGTATCTCTTTGAGAAAAACCGGGGTACTTAAGCAGACGTTCAATTTCCACCGCAGTCTGTCTTTCGGGGTTGACTACCAGAGAAAGAGCAAACACATCCCGCATTTCGTATATCTGGTCTGTATATTCGGGATTTCTGATACGGGCAATGGTATGAATATCGGGTTTAAGACCGTGGGCTGTGGTACAGCACAAAAGATTGATCTCATCACGGTTGGTAGCGGCAATAAGAAGATCGGCTGTATCTATTTTAGCTTGTCGGAGCACAGCCATAGACGCGCAGTTTCCGCGGACAGACATAACATCGTAACGCTCTACGCTTGCTTCAAGCACTATATCGTCGGAATCTATAAGGGTTATATCGTGACCTTCTGCGGAAAGCTGTTTGGCAAGGCTTGCGCCGACAGTTCCTCCGCCTGCAATAATAATATTCATATGCTTTCTCCTTATTAAAGGATTAATGTTTAAAGCAGTATATCATTTTACATTTTATTTTGCAAGAAAAATAAATATACTCACCAAAGGGATGGCTTTTTGGCATTAAGTCTGGTATTGGTAAGGTCCAGCCAGTAAATAAGCTCGTCCAATTCGTCATTAACCGCTTTTGCCTCTTCGGGATCCGAAAAAGCATTTTTAACGGTAAGCTTCAGACCGCTTAAAGAGGTCTTGGTCTGGGTACAGTATGCCATTTTATCCAAAATTTCTTCGGGAACGGATGCATTTGCATACAAAGATTCCATTGCATCCAGTATGCTTTGCTTGCCTGCTTCGGACAAGGATCCAAACAATGTATCCGATTGCTCAAGCATAGCCTTTATGTAATCAAGCTGTGCTTTTACCGTATCTCCGCAGTGATATAGCTGTACGGAAGGATTGCGGAAAGCGCCGTCGATTATCTGGTGCTGATACGTATCGGGCGATATGTTGGAAAGAGCAAATATTGCCACGCCGTCTGCGCCTGCGGAAACGACCTCGGTAAGCTGATATGCAAAATTAAGCTTTGAAGTATCCATAAACGCTGCAAGTCCCGTGGAATAAAAACAGTTGCCCTTGCAGATCTCTTTATATTCTGCGGCATTTTGAGAAACGAAAGAATTTTCGCCGCTGTAAGTCATAGAGAACACTTCGTCGATCCAGCCGTTGTTCACCCACATCTTTACGTCTTGGAAAATGCTGTTCACCGCATATTCCCGATCGGGATAAACGGCGCAGGAGAGCCAGGTTTGAGGGAATTCTTTGTGAATGAGATTAAAAACTTCTTTCACAAAGGAATTTATGATACCGCAACGGAAGGATATCCATTTTTTCATTTCTTCGGAACCCTTTGTAAAGGTGCGGGGATCTTCCTTTATACCAGTTTCCTTAGAGAACGCTTTTATAATATCCTCGTTGTAGCCGTAATCGTATTTTCCGTAGTTTAATTCGGGAAAACGGATATAATCCAGATGTAATCCGTCAATATCGTAGTTTTCCAGTATTTCGCGGTACACGTTCAAAACAAATTTGCGGCACTGTGTATCGTTGGGGTTAAGAAAAACAAATGTGGCTTTTTCGTTGTAATAATAAAATTCGTTTCCTTCGGAATCCATAAGCAGCTTATCGCTGAATTTATTAAGAACGGGGCTTGAAAGTGTGCCGTCTTTATTAAGATAACCGGCAAAGAAGTTTTCGCACCAGGCATGAACCTCTATTCCGTATTCGTGGCATATACGCACAAAGCCTTCCAAAGCGTCGTATTCACCGTTATCGGGATTGTGCTCAACGCCGTCAAGGTCCATATAACCGATAAAATATCCGTCATAGAAGGTTTCAAGGTAAAGGGCGTTTACATTGAGAGATGCCAGCTTTTCTACTGTATCACGAACTTCCGCATCGCTCTTTTCATAGGCGCGGTACCACATTGCACGGTTTTGCGCACCCTTGCTCTCTATGGTTGCGTATGTAAGCAATTCCGCCTGACTTACCACCTTGGAGCAAATTTCGATAGCAGACGCCATATCCCCCCGGGAAACCATAGTTTCTGCTTTTTCTATCTCTGCTTTTAAATTCTCCGCAGCGGAAGAAATATCCGAATAAGCAATATTAAGATATGCTTTTTTAGCCTGATTAAAGCTGTTTATCAAGTTATCAAGAGTATCTTTTGCGGTATTTATACAAAGATCGGGGGTGTTTATAATAATAACTTTATGATTGGTTTTATCCAGTATGACAGACTGACCGCGGGTATATGCATCCGCAAGCGCCTTCACAGCGTTTCCGTGGGCAGAAACAACAAAACCGTTTTTGGGGATGGCGATATTGCCCTTATAGCTTTCCGAAACAGATTTTCCCTCTCCGTTTACGGAAAATTCGTAACCGTATGCGTTGGTATTTGTGGAAGAACGGTTCATATATACAACCAACTGGTTTTCTCCGCGCACGGAATTTACTCCGTCATAAGAAAGAGATGTAACCGAATAGGAAGGTCCGTTGGGGAAAAGCTCCACTTTGGTACCGATTACTGCTTTTCTGGCGGAATGATATGCTTTATGGTCTTTGTGTATGCTTATAACGTATCCGTTTTCGGGGATCTCGCTGTTGCCCGCACCGGTTATCACTTTGGTTACCGCACCGTCAACAACAGTTATCTCCGCGCCGTAAATATTGGTGCCCGTGGTCTTGCCGTATTCGGGAGTGTATATGGCGCAAACGCCTTCGGGAGTGCGGATACCGTCGATAATATCAACAGTTACCACAACATCGCCTACCAAAGCATAATAGCTTGAAAGGATGGAGGTCTTAATATCCGTTGTTCTTACCTCATATCCCGCTTCCAGCTTTTGCGCGTAGGATATAGCTTCGCTGCCCACGCAAACAACGGTGAATCCGTTTTGTTCGGGAATAAAGCTTTGGGAATTTACCTCCCACACCTTTGCAACGTATCCGTCTGCAACGGTAAAGTCTATACGCTCACTGTCGCTTTGAGGAGTAACGGAGCCAAGAAAACCGCAGGTATAGAGATAAAATCCGTCTTTTTCTATGTTTTCGGCATTGATGAAATCTTCTTTAAAGCTTACTTCTCCTGCACCGGTAGTTAAAACAGGTTCTTTGAAAATCTCCACATCCACTTCGGATTCCTCCCTGCTTACAGACTGTGTATCTTCATGTTCGTTTTTACAAGAGGCAAAAGTAAAGAGAGTTATCAATGCAAGCAGTAAACCAATAAACCTTTTCATACATATTTCTCCTTAAGGTAATATTACTAATATACACCATTTTCCCTTTTTCGTCAAGAGCGATGAAAAATCACTCCGCAAATCCACGTTACGATTTGCGGAGTGAGCATTGGTTTTTATTTTATTTCGGGAGTGAAGCCGAGATCGTAAATTTCGTTTTTCGCCTTTTCAAGACAGTGGGCACAGCCGTTAACGGTAACGGTTTGGGAAGCAAGTTCCACCGTTGCATCTATACCTGCTTCTTTTAATGCTGCGGTAATTCTCTTTACACAGTTTTCGCAATGCATATCGGGTACGTAAATTTTGCTCATTTTAATTTTCTCCTTTATATTAAATAAATTTTTTAATAGTGTTTGTAAGTTCGGAAATGATCTCCGTATCGCCGTTTTTTATTCCTTCGGCAACGCAGGTTTGTATATGGTCCTCTAGCAAAATGCTTGCAAGCGAGCCGAGCGCCGCCCGCGAAGCGGAGATCTGGTTTAAAATATCCACGCAGTATTCATCGTTTTCCAGCATATTTTTAATGCCCCGCACCTGACCTTCGATACGGTTAAGACGGTTTATAAGCGCCTTTACTTCTTCGGAAGTACGGTGCTTTTTCTTTTGACAGCAACATTCGTTCACAGTTTTTTACCTCGCAATCTCAATGCATTTGTAACCACGCAAACAGAACTGAAGGACATTGCCAAGCCTGCAAGCATAGGGTTAAGCAAGGGACCTCCGAATATATGAATAACGCCTGCGGCAACGGGGATGCAAATGACGTTATAGCAAAACGCCCAGAACAGATTTTGCTTTATGGTGCGCATCGTAAGCTTGCTCAACCGCACAGCACGGGCGACGTCTGTAGGATCGTTTTTCATTAAAACAATATCTGCGCTGTCTATGGCAATATCGCTTCCGCTTGCAACTGCACAGCCTATATCCGCTGCGGCAAGTGCGGGGGCATCGTTGATACCGTCGCCAACCATCATTACTGCGCCGTACTCGGATTTCAGCTTTTCTATTACGTCTGCTTTTTCCTCCGGCAGTACTTCCGCGTACACCTCGTCGGCGCCCAACTGCTTGCCTACGTACTCGGCGCACACACGGTTATCACCCGATAAAAGCACGGTTTTTACTCCCAGCGCCGAAAGCTTTTCAAACGCCTCTCGTGAGGTGGATTTAAGCTTATCCGAAACCGCAATAACACCCAAGACCGCGTTGTCGGCGCAAACGAACATTACTGTCTTTCCTTCGGATAAAAGACGGTTGGCTTCCGTTTCGTATTCTTCGGCAGTTATACCGTTTTCCTGCAAAAGGGCTTTGTTTCCCACACATATCTCTATTCCGTCGTAAGCACATTTAACGCCCTTTCCCGAAAGGTTTTGAACCCTCTCCGCCAAAGGAACGGGCACTCCTTTTTCGGCAGCATAGTTTACTATTGCGTTTGCGATAGGGTGCTGGGAAGCAGATTCACATACCGCCGCATAAAGCAAGGTCTTTTCTGCATCTGACGATATAATATCCGTTACTGTAGGCTTACCTTCCGTAACGGTGCCCGTTTTGTCAAACACGGCGACATTTATTCCGTGGGTGATTTCGAGAGCTTCTCCGCTTTTAATAAGGATTCCGTTGCTTGCGCCGAGTCCCGTACCCACCATAACAGCGGTAGGCGTGGCGAGTCCCAAAGCGCAAGGACAGGCTATTACAAGTACGGCAGTGAATATCCTTACCGCAAAGGAAATGTCTTCTCCCGCAATAAGCCACGCGGCAGCGGAAAGCACTGCGATCGCCATAACCGTGGGAACAAAAATACCCGAAACTTTATCCGCCAATTTTGAAACGGGAGCTTTTTTGCTTTGTGCGTTTTCCACAAAGGCGATAATTCCCGCAAGCACAGTATCCTTTCCCACACGGGTGGCGCGGATATACAACGCATCGTTTTGGTTAAGACTTCCGCCCGTAACCGCATCTCCCGTATTTTTGGTAACGGGCATACTTTCGCCTGTGAGCATAGATTCATCCACAGTACCGCTTCCTTTTACCACGATACCGTCCACGGGGAACTTTTCGCCCGGTTTTACCAAAAGAATATCCTCTTTCTTTACCACAGCCGTGGGGATATCCGTAACGATATCTCCCGTTAAAAGATGAGAAATATCGGGTGTGAGTGCCATTAATTTCTTTATTGCCCCTGCGGTTTTTTTCTTACTGCGGGCTTCAAAATATTTGCCCAGCTTTATAAGAGTGATAACTACCGCCACAGATTCAAAATACAGATTATGAACGGCGTGGGCATCATTCACCACGTTAAAGGTCTGAACAACGCTGTAAACAAACGAAGCCGTTGCGCCGACCGCCACAAGGGTATCCATGTTTGGATTACCGCGGAACAGCGAGGCAAATCCCACTGTGAAGAATTTATATCCTATTACCATTACGGGAACGCAAAGTACTATCTGTGTTATTGCAAAGCCAAGGGGAAAATGCTCGATATGGCAAAATTCGGGAACCGGAAGGTTTGAAAAGAACATCTGCCCCATGGAAACGTACAAAAGAACAATGCTCAACACCCCTGCAACCATAAGACCGTAAGGCGGTTTTTCTTTTTTATCCAAAACTTTTTCTTCTACGGCAACATTTTCCCGTATACCGAAACCGGCTTTTGTGATGACCCGCTCGAAATCCGAAAAGCCGACTTGCTCCGGCTCAAAGCTTACGGTCATTTTCTCTGTCATAAGATTTACTTCGCATTCCGCTACCCCGTTCAAACGGGAAGTTACTCTCTGCACTGCGCCTGAACACGCCGCACAATGCATACCTGTGATTATATATGTTTCTGTTTTCAAACAGTTCACCTCCTGCATATATTATATACCCCAGTGGGGTATATTGTCAATAAAAATATGTGTGTTGACTGTAAATTTTCTTTGTGCTATAATTTAAAAAAGACATTACGGAGGCAGGTATTATGAAGCTATTACTTATAACGCGGGAAAAAAGCGATCTTTCCAAAATATTTTTTTCCGCCGGCGAATGCCGTATGATTTCTCCCGACACAACCGAAGCAGAGGATATTAACACCTATGACAGCGTTGCCGTGCTTGGCGGTACCGAGGACAAGCCTATCGTTCTGAACGCTTATTTAAGAGAGTCGCTGGAGGGGTTTGCTGCCGCCGGAAAGCCGGTTTTTTTGGAATATACCGATAGTTTCCAATGTGTTTATTCGGCGTCGCCCTTAAAGGTCTCTCCCCACAGACTTGTGGCAGATATAAGCTTTACCGACGAAATTGAAGAAGGCGACCTGCTTGACAGCCATTATAACAGCTACATACGCCCCCATTTTCTTATGCCTGATACGGTGCCGCTGTTGTATTACCGTGAATTCACTCCCGCCCACAGCAATATATCGGACAGACACGGTGACGATGCTTTTAAAAATGCGGCTATGTTTCAGGATAAAAACGTGCTTACCGTAGCTTTTCGCCTTTGTAACTTCCGCAAAGCGGTGTTCACTCCCAAAAACAAATGGAGATCTGTTATAGAATATGTATTCGCTTTTTTGGGCTTTACCCGTGTTCCCCGTTTTCCCGAAGCAGCTTTCCATATTTACGGTGAACTTCAAAGCCATTTTTACGAAGAATTGGATAACTGCACCGATAGATCCTTAAAGCTTCTTAAAGAACACCTTGTAACCGAGGACGGCTCACGGGGAATAAAAGAAGGCATAAGCCACAACATTCTGCCCGACGGCGCACGTATTCCCGCAGACGTGGTCCGTACCGACTGCACAGGTGAAGCGGCAGGCGCATTTTTGTTTTCCAACAGCAGGGAACTACAGAAAAAGGGCGAAAAAATGTATGATTTTTGCTACGGTCCTCTTATGATACACGGCGGCGAATTTGACGGTATGGTGCGCTGGTCGGAGCAGGCGTGGAACGTATGTTATCAGGATGACGTTGCCCGCGCCATTATTCCTTCCCTTTTGTACGCTTATTTCGGATTGTCCGATAAATACGTAAGCGATGCTGAAAAGGCACTCACTTTCCTTTGCGAAACCACCTGCAAGGACGGTCTGCGTCCTGCAAGGACGGATATACTTGAATATATAAGATCGGGCGAAGCGGTGCGTTCCCTTGCCAACCAAGAAAAGGGATATGCAAGCGCCCATTACAACGCTTATTACAGCGCGGCTTTGCTTTTGGGATATATCTTAACGGGAAATGAAAGCTTTAAGGAAGCGGGCGTAAAGGGTCTGGAAACCTTAATGAGCAAATATCCCGAAACGGTGCGTGAGCACAGCGAAACCTCTGAGTTGTGCAGACTTATATTCCCGCTCTCGGTTTTATATGCGGCAACCAAGGAAAAAGCCCATTACGATATGCTGGACAGAGTTTTTAACGACCTGCAAGGCTTCCGTCATTCCAAGGGCGGATATCACGAATGGGACACCGGCTACAAAGCGGCTTGCTTTAATAATGCGGGCGGAGAATGTTCCCTGCTGGCGGTAAACGGCGATCCCGTTGCAGACCTGCTGTATTCTCTTAATTGGCTTCCTTTGGGCTTCGCCTTCGCCTGGCACGTATGCGGCGAACCCCGCTTTCTTAACGCTTGGAAGGATATTTGCACCTTCTTTATAAAAGCACAGCTTATAAGCGAAGATAAACGTATAAACGGAGGCTGGTGCCGCGGAATAGACCTTAACCGCCTTGAATACTGCGGAATTCCTCACGATGTCGGCTGGGGTCCCTGCTGCATTGAAACCGGCTGGACTGTTGCGGAAGTGACCTTGGGAATGCTTATCGGCAAAGGTTTGGTAACAAAAAAATTAAAAAGAGAATGAACACCCAATAATCCACTGAAGACAGCAATTACCCGTCGCATTTTGCGGCGGGTAATTATGTTAGCATTATAAATGATTATTCAACACTTCCCCGTATTCCTTTACGGGAGGGACGCCGAATTGGTTTGCATATTCCTCACCGAGGAAGCATCCGAAGGAGGTTATGCGCTCAAAGCCTTTGGCGCGGTAAAAAGCTATGTCTTTCTCTAAAACCTCGCGGTTAAAGGGCAGCTTTACATAGGGCTTTTTCCAGCCGGAAAAAAGAGAATTATCCATCCAATATTCCAGCACCTTGGAATCCTTTTTACCGAAAAAAGCAAGGAGTGAATCCAAAGAAGCTATCTCCGCCACGTTCTTTTGGCAGGAAATATCGTTTATGGAATGCTCAAAGCAGCGGCGGATCGGTGCGTATTCCAAAAAGATACCGTCATCGGGCTTTACGGACGGAGCGTCTATGGTGCCGTGATATGCAAGATAAGCAAGACTGGCGTCGCCGCGGTATGCTTTTAACCCCTTAAGCATTGCGTTATAAATTATCATCGCTTGGTCCGAAGCCGAAAGAGAACGGCACTTTTCGCACATACAAGGGGCGGATGCCACGTCATCTATCCACAAATGATAATATTTGCCGTTCCAAGGGATAAGGGAAGCCAGCAACCGCGTGCGTTCCGAAAGGTATTCAAGCGCTTCTTTACAGGAAGGGCACATATTAAAATCCGCGGTACGCTCACCATTTTCGTTTTCTCTGAACCAATGGGGATATTTTTGGTAAAGACCGCGGGGTAAAAGCCAAGACAGCGCGTGGCATTCAAGCTCTGTGTTTACTCCGCGGGCAGAAAGCTCGCTCAAAAAACGCAAAACCTCTGTGTCCTTTTGCTTTGAAATAAAGTTTTCTAAGGTCAGGTGAGCCTCATATCCCCCTGCGGGATGTATTCCAAGGGTATCCAGCCCGCTTTCAAAAAACAGCTTTTTCCAATATTCGCCGATATCCGTATCGTGAATAATAATTCCGTTTGAACTCAAACAATACCACCCAAAGCTTAAAATTATTGTAAAACAATATTAACACATAGTTAAAATGTTGTCAATAGCTGTCGTGTTGACTTATAACCGTCAATATGGTATAATATATACACTTGCATAATATAAAACAAGGGAGAGCAGGCTGCTTTGAAAAACCGCGAAAATCCAATAAACGCCCTTTCTTTTGAAGAGCAGGTGTTTTTGGAGCAATTGCTTGAAAAAGAATATTCTATAATTATGCGTGTAACGGAAAAGATGCTGGGCGAGAGTTATCTGTCCCTTAAAGACGAAGCTTTAAGCGAACTGCATTTATTGATGATACGCAAAATAAAAGAGCTTATGCGCCACGAATCGCCCGAAAAATGGGTGGTTACTGCCGCTAAATATATTGCACTCCACGTAAAGACCGAGCAGGCAAAATATCAAAGCAATTTTTCCGATACGGATATTGACGATGTTTTGTATGCAGAAGACGTTTTTGAAATGGCGTTGTATAACATCTGGCTGGAAAATGACGTGTATTCCCTGCTTAAAAACGAGCTTACAATCCGTGAAGCACAGGTGTTTGAGCTTATGTTTGAACAAAAGCTTTCCTGCATAGAGATAATGCAAAAGCTGGGAGTAAGCGAAAGCACCGTATGGAATATAAGAAAATCCATAAAGGATAAATACTGCTACGCCATTAAAAACAAGCTTTTTTAAAATTTTTAAAAAATTTTATAGAGGTTTTTGGGGTTTTAAGTCATATATATACGAGGGGTAATAAATGGACATAAAAATATGTGATACTTTGAGCGGTTCGGAAATAAAAAAGCTTGTTTCGGAAGACGAGCTTTTTTTACAAGATCTGGATATCGCCGCTCTGCAAAAGTTATTTGATTATGAAACGGATATGCTTTGTACCGACGAAGGCGATATCGATATGCTTAACGCCTGCGCCGCAAGGCTTGACGAATTAAAAGGTCCGTTAATAACAAAAGAAGAGTTTTTTAATATCATAAACAAAACTGCGCCTGCAAAAAAGCCGGCAAGACGTTTGCGGTTTAAAAAGGTGTTGCTCGTTGCGGCGGCAATAGCAGTGTTTTTTGCCACCGTTACAATTACAGCCACCGCGGTCGATGTCAGCTCTTTCGAACTCTTCCGCGAACTTATCGGTATGGGACCCGGAGGGTTTTTGAACAAAGGCGGAGTTACTCTGGAATATATCGACGTTAAAGAAGAGTACGACACCGTTGAGGAAGCTCTGCAAAGCAAAGATATCAATATTTGGTATCCGTCAGTGTTGCCGGAAGGAATATCGCTCAGAAGTATCGAATTTTCTTCGACATCATCTGCAGAAGAAATAATATATTTTATAACCAACGATACCGCCGTAAACGTATATGTGGAGCGAAATACCGATTCAGAGGTTTTCGACAGTTATAAAGAAGAATTTAAAATTGAAGACTGTACATTCTATATTTTTAATGACACGCCTGACCCTTCGTTGCATTATGCGGTCTGTCGTTACGGGGATTACTATTATTGCGTTTCCGCGAATTCCTACGATAATCTTATCCTGATCTTATCCAATCTCAAAAGATCATAAAACCTTTCGCCCGCAGGGTATATTCGGGCGCTGAATATGCTATGTACGACAACGCCAAACTGTCGTATATATACCTTCTGCAAAGGGCTGTTGTTTTCAACAGCCCTTTAGCATATAAAAAAATTTAAATATTATTAATAGCTTGCTATTGACAAATCCACCCACCCCCGAATATAATTTAATCATACATACAGGAGGTATTGCTATGAAAAAATATTTGGCTTTACTATTGGTTATTTCTACAGTTTTCCTTGCAGTTTCCTGCATTGCGGAAAATAACTCTTCCGCGCCGGAGGGATCGGACGTATCCGTGCCGAATGAATCTTCACGCCCTCAAAAAGAAGAGGACGAGTATTCTCCCGAAGCAAGCTTTGATTACTATACTAAAGAAGACGGCACTTGTGCGATTTCTTCTTACAAAGGCAACGACCCTATAGTTAAGGTTCCTAAAACCATAAACGGGATCGCAGTTACCGAAATCGGTCCCCATGGCTTGACCTCTTCAAAAATACAAGTGGTTTATCTACCCGAAGGTGTCGAAAAAATAGGTAGTTATTCCTTGTCAAACAAGAATCTTGAAAAGGTTGTTTTGCCGGAAGGCTTGACTGCTATCGGAGAAGGCGCTTTTTCGGGCTGTGCTGCATTAAAGGAGATCACATTACCAAGCTCTCTTGTTAACATTGGCAACAGCGCTTTTACTGATTGCAGATCTCTCAAGACTATAGAGATCCCGTCTTCGGTTAAATCGATTGGCATGGAAGCATTCATTTGTTCCGGATTGGAAAGCGTTATTTTTAACGAAGGACTTGAGATTATCGGAAGTAATGCCTTTGCCGCTTGTCCTCTTACAGAAATCACACTCCCCGCAAGCGTTAAGGAATTGGGCTCCGGCGCATTCAAGCAATGCGATAAATTAGCAAAAATCACCCTCAACGAAGGTCTTGAAACTATCAGATATCAGGCTTTTGACGGAACGAATATCACTGAAATTACTATTCCTTCGACAGTAACTGCGATGGACGAGCGTGCTTTTCAGGGTTGTGCTTCTGTGAAAAAGGTATATTTTAACGGTAACGCGCCCGAAAACTATTCCACGGCAGAAACTCAAAAATATATGCTGAATGAAGAGTACATCGTTTACTACCGTGAAGGCGCAGAGGGCTTTACTTATCCCGAATGGTACGGTTACACCTGCCGAAAGGTAGGCGTGCAGGCTGCTGTCCCCGATGAAAATGATGCCCCTTCCAACACGGGAAAAGCGGATTTTGATATTAAAATCACAGTATCGGATTCTATCGATGAAATACCCGATTACGTGAATTTCTTTGATGATACGGGATATTTTTCACAGAACTGGAAGATCGCCATAGATGTGAGTGATAACATTAAATCCTTCAGCTTTATCGAGCTTGATGAAGCGGTGGCGCTCAAAGTAGTAAAGACCATATACGTTCATCACGCCGGAGAGTACGACGAGCCGTTGATGATACATACGTATCTTAACGATTTTTCCCGCAACCGCGGATTATCCTACGTAACCGGAGACGGTGAAGTTATTTATATGGGATTTGCATGCGATATGAGCGGCTTAAGCGGCGAGCCTGCAGGATATCAGGACGACCTTGGCAATGTGCTCGGACGTATTCCCAACGGCACCTACGAGCCTACGGTGACCGATAAAGCCTATAAGTGGGAAGGAAATGATATTTTCGAAAAATATTACAACGATTACGCTTATAACGAGCACAAGGACTCTTGGACACACATAGGCGTAAGTGTGGGCGAATACGTTTCTCCCGATAAAAACGAATACTCTCAATTCGATATTTACCGTGTAGACTATACCGGCGAAGATTGGGTTGAATATTACGCTGTCCCCTATGGCGAAACACAGATCGAAGCCGTATACAAATTCCAGTTCGATGATACTATGGTTCCCGTCTGGATAAAACCCCAGGCATAAAATCACCCCAAGAAGCCTATCAGCTTCTCGTGGACCCCGGAAAAATCACCCCCAACAAAATAACTCCCGTCTTTTTACAGACGGGAGTTTTTGTTTTGTTTGATATTAAAAATATCGCTCTTTGATCAGTTCGATAATATTCTTTATAACGGCGTTTTGCGGATACATAGTGTCATCCGAAAATTTAAGGAATTCACTCCACTTAATTAAATATTGTCTGTAAAACCGCTTTATTGCCCATTTGTATTTACGCTCTCCCGAAATTTTCAAGATAAATTCGCAGAACTCGTTATAGTATTTATAATATACCAGCGATGCCGCGCCCAGCAGATCCGTTTTTGAAAAGGAGTGCAGAAGTATATGTATTACCTCGTCAAAAGATACGTCTTTGCTTTTTGAAAATAAATATACCTCATATCCCGTGCCGGGAGCGCAATCTATGGGGTACAAGCCCTCCGGTATCTTACTATAAGGAGAAACAGCCACAAACTTTTTCATAATAAACCTTCACTTTTAAATCAAACGGATATTTTAGGTAAGTCTTCGTACAACACTTCCAAAAGCGTGTCAAAAGGACTTTTATCTTTGTTATCCATATTATACGAATGATGCTCAAAAATGCCTTTAAAATTGCAAATATCGCCCCTATCGACGAAGTATTCCAGTAGTTGACCGTTTTTACGAATGATCACGTGCATATTTCCAAAGACTCGGCGGTCGTACTTAAAATACACCAAATCGCAACCGCAATCGTTAACAAGCTCTTCAAGCCGCTTTTTATACTTTCTGTATTTAAACATAATAATTATAAAATCTCTCTTGAATAATACGTTTCTATAGCTTTTTTAATTGCTTTTCTTTTATCTAAGTACATCACTTTGCCATTTTTATGGACAATTTTATACGCCGGATTTCTGTCGTTATTGCTATTTTGTATAGATGCTATATTGTCCCAACGGAATTTTTGAATTGTCTTATTAAAAAAACAAATTGATATACCGCTTTGTTCAATAATTACATATTGAAATATCGAATAAAATCTCAAAACCATATAAAGAAATATGGATGAAAATAAACCTATTGCTAAATACACAAGCCCTTTCTCTAATAGATAACACTCTTCAGCATTGGAAAAAATCATACAGATGGTAAAAAGTATTGTAATAAAAAGAAATAAGCAGGGTATACCAACAAATACACTTAATGATAGATATAGGTTTTTTATAAATTTAAATTTCATATTCTACCTCCTGATGCACGTGAAGTTTGTGTATCTGAAAGCCTAAAACAATTCTTGTAACAAAATACTACCACATAAAAACAAAAAAGTCAACAGCCTTAAACTGTTGACAAAATAACGAAAAAAACACTCAAGTCTTTGGTGCACCTTCAGGGATTCGAACCCGGGACCCACTGATTAAGAGTCAGTTGCTCTACCAACTGAGCTAAAGGTGCATATAGACTTGAGTGTTTTTGGCGCCTCTTTTAGGACTTGAACCTAAGACCCCCTGATTAACAGTAGTCAGAGACATTTGTACATTATTTACTCTGAGTACATTGTTCCCGATTTTTCTGTAAATAATGGACTCCGTGGAAGCAATGGAAGTATGTCCCGTCCACTATTTTCGCACAGTCCAAAATTTCATGCGTCGTTTTATGCGTCAGGCAAATATCACTGAAGACAAGAGCGAACCAACGGCAATTGGATAACTACACATTGGCTTGTTCCTGTTGAGCAAAGTATAACACATACACTTAAACTTGTCAATGATATTATGTATACTGTCAAAAAAATTTTCCTTCACATACAAGAAACGCACAGAAAATGTAATTCCGCATTAGAATTGAGTGACTTTTAAAGTCTAATGATGTTTATCTAATATCTCTCTTTTCTGTACCGCATTAGATTAAAATTCAATTTGTATAATTAAATACAGCACGGAAAAACCGATTATAACCTGCACCATTAATGGAGGTTATAGCACACTTATTACAATGACATTTTTTCGCTAAGGAGATAAAGAACATTATTTATAGCTTTTTTTTCGTCAGCGCATAATTTTTCAACACTAGCAATAAGTCGTCCAAGCGCACCAATGTTTTTAGTAAAATTATATTTCAAACCTAGGTTAACCGCGCGTTCGGCTAGTTTTAATGTGCAAGCATATATGCTCTCCATATCAATATAAGGTAGTTTTTCACGTTTAACAATATAATTGAGTCTCCAGGCCATAATTCGTTTATGTTCTGCAAAACCATATAGAGCTGTCATATGAACATACTTTTTCTTTTCTGCAGTCTCTTTTATGTGTTCGCAAAATTTCACTGTCGCATCATAATTATAATATTGCTGTGTGCTTTTCTTGCTATATCTTGTGTTATCATCATGACATATAGAGTTGATATACTCAGTTAATTTAGTATACAAAGCATGTATATCGTAATCAACTATTGCTTTATCGTTTTTTTTGATCAAATTCAAATGCATAAAATACATATTTGAACATGCCATATATACTGCTTTTATGGGAACAATCAATTCTTCGTATCGTTCTCTGTCGCTATATGATTCCGCATAAAACACCTGTTTTTCCGAATCGTATCCAAAAATGAGCAAACCGTGCGACATATGCTTTTCATTATATCTTGCCTTTCCTGGAATATAGTATGTGTCAAGCCAAATGTCACTATAATATCCAGCTTTTAAACCATTGATGATGAACTCTATAACATTGATATTATTTGCGTTCAAAATATCAGCTGTTATACTTCTAAAATCCAAACATTCCCAAGAATTATATAAATTATTATGGTAGTCAAACCAATCATACCAAGGCTTATATATGACCTCTATATAATCATTGAGAACTAGACGTTCTACTTTACTATGATCATCAACTTGTAAGACGCTTAATGGAAAAGCATGTCTTAAAAAATTTTTTACCATAGGATTTTTTTCAATTGGCAAAAAAATCGAATCAGCAAGTATCTTATTAGACGGTTTTTTATAAACAACGACTGATGCCTCAACCAATTCTTTCTCGAGTGCATTGTGATAATGCACTCTATACTGATCGACTATATCCATAACATCCGATGTATAATTCACTGATATTGTAGGGAATGCTCCATTACATATTCTCTTTGAAGTAATTTGCGAGAAATTTGTAATACAAATTGATACTCCACACCGATGCAAATCGTCCAATTGTTGATCAGTACAATCCTTATACGAGAAAGCAAGTGACGCATCTCGGCATTTAAGATGAGCATTTATCAAAGCAATTTTATTACCAGCTTCTTCTATCAAATTTCTACCATTATCAAACGGGTGCCACAGTGGATATATGTCAACAAGACCACTATCGCTCATTTCTTTAGCTTCCATCCAACTAAAATGAGGACAAAAATCTTTTATACCTTTATATTTATCCAAACCGACCAAATCGGTTGAAATAAAAATGGACACTGGTATATTCAGTTTTTTCAACAATGGAAATACAAGAGTGTAATTGTTTTTGTATCCTCCTTCGAAAATCACACAAAACGGCTTTGACGGCCATGAGGCATCTCCAATGCTGCATTTATATGCTTCACGCAACGAAATCGGAGTATATCCTTGGCTGAGCATGGTATTCATATCATACTCAAATTTTTCGATTGTCGTGCAAAAACGCATATCTCCATTATCGCAAGCCACGACTGAAGTATATAAAAGCACCGGGCAATTATTCGCGCATGATTGTTCCATCATCATTGTATTGTACCTCATAAATGGCAATTATAGTATCAAAAAGAAATCCGTTTCACAAAATGATCAATGTACTTTAAATATATATCCTATTTCTCAAGTAATAAGGCAATCTAAATAAATTTTCTATGCCGTACATATTATCGTTATTTAAAATACTCAGCTTGTTTTTCGAAAAAGTCGTAGTAAAGTCCTTTTAAGTCCATTAGCTCTTTAAAAGTGCCAAGTTCTATTATTTCACCTTTGTCAAATACCGCTATTCTATCACAAAAACGAGTGCTTGAAATTCTGTGGGAAATATATATAGTCGATTTACCTTTTGACATCTCAGAAAACTTCTGATATATTTCATATTCTGCCATCGGATCCAAAGCAGAAGTAGGCTCATCTAATATAAGCACCGGGGAGTTTTTAAAGAGGGCGCGTATTATTGCTATTTTTTGCATTTCACCGCCTGAAAAATCAACCCCGGCAGCCGATAATACTTTTGTGACAGGGGTATCTAAACCTTTATACAGTTTCTCAAGACGTGTACCCATACCATTGTCGCTAAATAATTGAGCAATGGTCTCTTTTTCTTCGAGTGTAGCTGTTTCTTTACCAGTAATATTCTCTAAAAGCGAAAACGGCAACAGCGAAAAATCTTGATTAACGGTTGCGAACACTTTCAAATAATCCGAATACTCTATATCGCGTATATCGATACCATTTAAATAAATAGCCCCTTCTGTTGGATCGTACATACGTGTAAGTAACATAACGAAAGAAGTTTTACCGGCACCATTGAATCCCACAACGGCGAGTTTTTCAGAAGGCTTTATCGTTAAATTGATATTTTTGAGAACAAACGAAGTGCTGTTTGGATACCTAAAAGAAACATTTCTGAACTCAATCTCAACATTATCTAAATCAATATCATCAATTGTGGTTTTCGACTTAACATTAAACTTGCTTCGTATTTTATGGAACGACTTATGTCTATTAATATAGAACATGCTGTCACTATAATTAATAATATTAGTGGTCAAAAAAGTCGTAGCAGACATAAAACTTAAAAGCGATGAAACACCCATAGTGAATTCACCGATTGTAATTTGTCCCTCAAAAGTATTTAACCCAAGTAATACATATGCAGAAATCTGAAATGCAACTGTAAGCGCAAAGGCAACGCAATCAATTATTCCGCCATCCCTAATTCTGCGACGATCAAAAGCTAACATTGCATCTTGGAATGATTTGAGCTTGTTTACGATCAAACCGCCCAAATTATACATAATAACGTCTTTCTTTTTTTCGATGTTAGTAGGAAGCTCCGATGAAAAAACAACTCTTCGTTGATCGGCCATACTATCAAGATTATGCTTTTTATTGTTTTTAACCCGGATAATATGAAGGAGCGTCTGAAGAGCTATTATAATAACCGCTACTAAGAACAACCACGCATTTAAATGTGTTATGAGTGAAACCACTCCTATGAGTGTAATTGCTTTTGAAATCATTGAGCAAACTACAGTCAAACTCGTAAAAAAGTTATTTCCACGCGCAGTTCGATAAACCGAATGAATACGATCTAAAGTAGCAGAATCATTAAATTGCTCGAAGTCAATCGTCATGCATTTTGCATTAAGGTCGTTGACAATTTTGTTTGTCAGCTTCATCAACAAATACTCTTTGGTCTTCCCTAAAAACAAATTTATTGTTGTAAGCAAATAGCTCATACCAAACATGAGTACCACATACAGTATGACCAAGTTGAAATTTGTACCTGATGATATAGTGTTTACAATAACTCCGGAAAACACAATGTTGGGAAAAGGGCTTAATGAAGTAATGACAATTTCCGAAATTAAAATAAATAAGAGCCTTTTATCATAATTCCAGATTTCGCGAATTGACCACATAAGTCCGGATTCTTTTTTCTTTGCTGCCATTCTATCACCTCCGCTATCATCAAATAAATGTTATACTTATTCGAGGTTTAATGCCACATACAAATCATGAAAATACGTTTCAATAAGCAATGGAATGATATAATACTTGTATGCGCCTTTTTCTTTGAACTTATCAATTGTATCTTGATCATCGTCAAAAGAATAAATAAAGACCTTTGCCTGCGGACATAATTGCTTAACTGTTTCCAGTAAAGCGATTCCATCCATTTTGGCTTTCAATAGCTCAATGACAATTATTTGAGGGTTTGTTTCGTTTATAACTTTGACCGCCTCTTTTTCATTCCGCGCCTTGAAACACAAATACGTATCCGGTACATATTTGTCGTGAACATCTTGTATGCTTTTCAAATCTCGCTTATCGGGGGTAATTGTGAGCACTTTAATTTTTTCTTTCATGGGAATCTCCTTGTAATATTATAAAAATTATATAAAGCTTCGTAAAGCCATCCTTAAACAATAAACTTTCGATTGACGAACTATATAAATGAAGACCTTATTATATTGTTTCTCCGCACATACATATTGCACGCATTAATCAAAACTCAACTCTAATATACTCATTCAACTGTTTAGGCAATATTCAAAAGAAATCAATTATGTCTTGGCATATTCTCTCAATATGATGCTTATTGCCCAATAAATATGCAGGTTTTTGGAATTCCTTTTTTAAAACATCCGCAAATTGTTCAAATTCTTCTTCTGTAACTTTCCTCTTCATATTGCCCAATGCGCCTTTCCAATCATTTACATAGGTAACAGGAAACACAACAAATGCAATAACAGTAGCCCCAGTTAACCCCATAAGTGTATATATAGAATTCCTTATATACGGAATTTCATCATAGATATTAACACACATCACAATTGCATCCGGCTGAGTTCCTAAGGCGAAATGGTACTGCATATTTGGGAACTCAAGCATATTATTGCAATAATATGGGACGATTTGTGCCTGCGTTGAAGTAAGAATAATTTCTCTTTTTCTGCACAGCTTGTTTATTTGCGCATTCAAGTATATTACAATATCATGATTTGACAGATTAACAGTCGAGTTATATCCCATTGGGAAAACAACATCAAAACCAAACAACAATGAATGTGGCTCGGTTCCAATAGTCCCTACACTATACCCCGTGTTTTCCAAGACTTGCTTTATGGATAGCTGAAGCGAAAATTTGCCTTGTTGCGATGATGTACCATATATACCCAATACAGGTTTATCGTTTTTATACAGTTTTCCAAATGTGTTATACGGCACATCATCTTTTGTGACTCGCGGGTAGAAATATTTTATACTTGATGAATTCAATAAATCCAAATATTGCTCTAAAGGATCAAATGAATATATATTGACGCCTTCATTTATGGCCTTTTGAATCAAAATCCTCCTATAATCCCGCCCGAGCAATTTATTTATTTCACCCAAGTGACCAAGAATAATTGTATCTGCATTTGCAAAATCCAATGAGCCTATGTCTACAATAGTTTTGTCAAACGTGACCCCGTCAAAATAACTTGATATTCGCTTTCCAACCCTTCCAGAGTAACGAACGTCGTAATAGTCGTTGATGCAAAATGACAACATATCATTAAATCTAACAAATGCATGTACTTCCTTAGAAAAGGGAAAAACCACTGCATTTTTAATTTCAAATGGTTGATTTTTTGTTTTAGCCATCGCTACTCGGTCCTTGAAAATCCCACATGATTTTGTTTTTAAAGATGACAAAACATTTTCAATCGCCGTCCCTTTTGAAATCTCGTTTGCCGTAATTGCAGATATATGCGCACAAGCAATGCTTGAACCACTTACGATTAAATTTTGCCCTCCTTGTGTCGTAACACGTTGTACGCTACCTTTGGCTAAAATATTAACAGGACTATTCTCAACAAAATAAAACTCATCAGTACTTCTTATATCAGCATGGCTATCGACGCCTATAACACAATCAAACGATGCAGGGTAAGAATAGCATCCATCATTATCAAAGGCAGAAATAATTAATGTTCCCTTGTCCGACAAAGCTTTACACACTTTATATAATTCGTCATATTTTTCTGTAGATTTCAAGCCTAAACTAATATTTATTACATTACAATCAATATTGTTTTTAATATATTCCAGCGCATATATCAGGCACGAATCATCACACTGCTCTTGCCAATCGGGCAATTTTACAACAAAAATTTGGTCACTGATCATGCGCTTGTTAATAATGGAATATATTATAGTTCCATGTCCGACTTCGTCATCCAAACAATTTCCAACAGATAAACAATTGTACGAATACTCTATGCTAACCCCCGAAACGTCGGGATACTTATTAGTATTTATACCGCTATCAATGATTACAACATTATATTTGCACATATACGCTAACTCGTTTCAATTTTTATGTTTCATACGTCATATAATTATGAGGATAATTAACAATGAGGTGTGAAATACCATTATAATCTCTATAAGGAACCCACACCTCATTGTTATAGATAAGATCAACTATCTCGTATTACCGCTAAGTCCCACATATGTTGATCTTCATCCGTCCTTTTCCATTATCACTGGGGACACCATTCTTCGCACACGTTTACGGTATTAATTGTTGAAGTGCTGATCGATACATATGTCGAACCGCTTTCAAAAGAAAAATACCTTACAGCATTCGCAGACGGTTTCATTCTCTTTTTAAGAATTTTTTTCATAACAACGCTCCTTTCTTAAATAGTCGATGCAAAAAATAATCCATTAGCAATTATTATTTCGCAAGCGCAGAGTTTTTGCTATTGTCACGCGTAGGACTCAACGATAATACTTAATTTCTAAAGTTGCCCGGCATTGTTTTTTCGAAACATCTATGCAGTTTCGATAAGATAATCCAATTTTTCCGAAAAACCTTTTGCAGAAGTCAATATTTCGTAATTCAAAAAATCATCTGTTAGCTCAATATCAAACTCTTCTTCAACCGCAATAATAAAATTAATAAATTCAATTGATTCATAAATATAGTCACTAATAGCAAAATCTTCCAGTGTATCGTCAAAAAGAACAATACCCATCTTCTCTCTCAACAATTCAACAAGTCTTCGATATGATGAGCTCATGTTATATCTGATCCTTTCTTCTCCAAATTCAGTTTAGTGCATTCGCATATTTTGGATGCATGAACAATATTTTCAGAGAGTTTTCTGTAAAACTCCTCATTTTTCAAAGAACAAAATGGAGCTTTTGTTTCAGAGAACATTCTAATCGGACACGCTGTACTCTTACACACCGGCAAGTAAAAACAATCATTACACGATTCATATAATTTATTCTGGGTAAACCATTGCCGGTGTTTAATATCATCAATTATCAAATCACCATCAAGGTTTATATATCCTATTTTATTAAGCGGATGCTCAAAATAAATACAACACTTATAAACCGCCAAATCCGGGGTAACCACATATGTGTTTTTCATAGCAGCCACGCATTTCCTTTTTGGAAGCAACGATTCGACTCTCGCGTTTTTTTCGTCAAAAATGCGTTTCATATAAGTGGAATTATCAGATAAAGCGATGGTTAATCTTTCGGCAGTAACTTTTTTGTTCTCTAAGCTAGGCTTGCTTTTTTCAGAAAAATCGGCGACAGGCATAAAAGTAACATTAAATCTAGGATCATCGCAAAAATTCAAAGAGATAAAATCAATAAATTCATTTAATTCCTCCATTAAATCTTCCGTTACATTAACCCTTATCAGAATACGCGCAAACTTATACCGCTTTTCTCTTTTTATTCTTAAAAGATTCGATACAATTTGATCAAAAGTCCCCTCACCTTTTTTTGTCATTCGGGATTTATCATGGCGCTCTTTCAAACCATCAATTGTCACCTGGTAGTTATAAATTTTGCATTTGTAAAGCATATCAAATATTTCTTCGTTGAGAAAATAACCATTTGTAGTCATTTCAGAAGAATAAGGCAAAAAACGAGCCTTGCATATACTCATAAAACCCTCTGATAGGTTTCTAATAACATCAGGTTCCAATAAAGGTTCTCCGCCAAACCAACCAACTTTTAACGATTTATGCTTAGATACCCTCTTTTGAACAAACTTCAATAATGCCTTTTGATTTTCCAATGTCATCTTTGCGCGATGGAATGGTTTATCCAACTCAAAGCAATATGGGCATTTAAAATTGCATTTTCCGGTTGGCAATATTGTCAAAACCAATTCATTACTGTAAATATCCTCATAAGCACATGAGTCACAATAAATGCTTTCATCAATGTCAGCATCGACTAATATTCCCATGCTGATTAACCGCTTAACAATCTCGCTTTGCTTTTCGCAAGTTGATTGTTCAACCACAGCACCATTCAAGAACAAACGCTCGAACTCATCAACATCAAATCTATCTACTTCAACCAAACTTTTAAGGCCGATTAAGAAATTGTAAAGGATCAAATTGCCTTCGTTATCACGCACAGTATAATTATATTTTGACATCTTATATTTTTTTAACATTTTCTTCTCCGTTGTAATGTAGATTTCAAATTATAGTGAAAGTTATTACTCAATTACTATCCTTTCTCTCTCCACACTTGAAATAACCGACGGACATGATGAAAAAATGGTTTAATCTTGCGTCTATTTTTTATGTTATCTTTTAAACACATAATCCTTTGCCAAAATAACAGAAGCAATCACAATGCAGAATAGTATTATTTCACCATATGGTTGCGATAAAAAGAATCTTTTCGACTTTCAATATACTTTATATATACCACACATAAATCTTCGGTTTCAATCGTTTGGGATAATTTACACGATTTCAGGGAAAATTAACATCCTCCAAAATATTAACCGTAGTAGTTTATTACAATCATCGCTCTCCCAATTGTTGTTAAGAACAAAAAAACATTTAACACTTGACATTACTAAAGTGCAATAGCTCCCACATTATAAGAGAATATTGTTTAATGTAATGCCTTTCTGTGATTTGCCTTCATGCCTTCTTACCTTTTAGAAATATTCTATCCGCATAAAATTTAAAGCATTTTATTTCTATAATTGAATTTATTTAAAACCTGTTTCTTTCGTTTCGCCGTTACCTCAGTATATATTTCTGTTGTAGAGACACTACTATGCCCAAGTATTTCTTGCACCGAACGAAGATCCGCACCGTTTGACAGAAGATTGGTCGCAAATGTATGACGTAAATAATGTGGTGTTGAACTGCAATTTATTCCAGATATTTTTTTTAGTGTAATGTATATGTACTCTATGCCATGTATACTAATCTGTTTTCCATATCTGTTAACGAATAGTTTGTCTGTATATACAGTATACATTTTTCTTTGCTTTAACCATCCTTGAAGGTTATTCCACGTCTTTGAAGACGAAATATAAATCAAACGTTGCTTTCTTCCTTTACCGTTAATCAATATTGTGCGCTCGGGAGCGATAATATCATCTAATGAAATATTGGCCGCCTCCTCAATTCTAATGCCAGTACTAATCAAAAGATCAATAAGTGCTAAATTACGTGAAGCTTTCCAAATTTCACAATCTGTTGTAGCAACTGAACATTGGTTATTAGCACAATAAAGAAGTTTCTCAATTTCATCAATCGATAACGTTTTGGGGAGTTTTCTATTTTTTTTAAATTTAAAAACATGCAATTGATAATAATCACATTTTATATATTCATGTTCACGCAAATATCGAAAAAACATTTTTAAAACAATTAGTTTCCTTTTTATGGTTGAATCTTGTAATTCTCGAATTTGAGATAGATGTTGAACATAGTCTAAAACTATATCATTTTCTAACTCACGCATCTCCATAAATGCTCCAAAATCTTTCAAGTCGGAGATATAGGCCACCACTGTTTTATGCGACAAGTTCTTTGTGGTTTGAATTTCCTTGATGAATTCATCAGATATTATACCAAAATCGTTCATAATACACCTCTCTATTTTAGGATAAGATATTGATTATTTTACAAAAATTTGATATAATAATCTAGATGAAACCTTACAATAACTATTAATTATTGTAAGGTGATGAACGTAGGATATTTTTTATTATCGATGGTATATCTAGAAAATGAGGTGTTATTATGGATAGCATGGCAAAATCTAACCTTTATATTGAGAATGGCCAGAATCATGA
>JAFQAP010000031.1 GCA_017399965.1 Clostridia bacterium
ACTTCGCTGACAAGCCCTATATCTTTATGCGAATAAAAAAGTCCGTCGTCGTTGACCACGATTCCCGCGCTTTCTTGTCCTCGGTGTTGAAGTGCATAAAGTCCGTAATAAGCAATATTCGCAACATTTTCGGGTTGTGGGGAAATAATACCGAACACTCCGCATTCTTCGTGTATACTCATTATCCATTATTCTCCTTTTTATCTATTGCCGCTTTTATAAACCCTTTGAATAACGGATGTGCGTTATTCGGTCTGCTCTTAAACTCCGGATGGAACTGTACGCCGACGTAAAACGGACGCACTGTTATTTCCACCGTTTCAACCAATCTTTCATCCGGCGACGTTCCGGAAAGTTTCAATCCTGCTTTTTCGAACGCTTCTCTGTATTCGTTATTAAATTCATAACGGTGACGATGGCGTTCGGATATTTCTCTTTTACCGTAACATCTTTCCATCGTCGTTCCGTTCTTTATTTTGCAGGGATAACTGCCGAGCCTTAACGTTCCGCCTTTATCTATATCGTCGCTTTGTCCGGGCATAAAATCTATCACCTTATTCTTGCAAAGCTCGTCAAATTCGCCCGAGTTTGCATCTAAAATACCCAGAACGTTTCTTGCATATTCGATTACGGCAATCTGCATCCCTAAACATATCCCGAAAAACGGAATAGCGTTTTCTCTTGCATATTTTACAGCCGTAATCATTCCTTCTATTCCCCGACCGCCAAAACCACCTGGAACGATAATCCCATCCGCTTCGCTAAGCTCTTCTTTTACATTTTTTTGACTTAACGTTTCCGAATCAACCCATTTTATGTTGATACGTGCACCGTATTCGTAGCCTGCATGTCTTAACGCTTCGGCGACCGAAAGATAAGCGTCGTGAAGTCTTACGTACTTTCCTACAAGCGCAATCGTCACGGTTTTTGCCCTGTTCTTAATTCTTTCAATCAGGTTTGTCCACTCCGTCAAATCAGGTTCTTTCGTTTCAAGCCCCAATTCTCTGCATACCACGCTTGAAAAATTAGAATTTTCAAGCATGAGTGGTGCTTCGTAAAGGTTAGACAAAGTTAAATTTTCGATAACACAATCCGGTTTGACGTTACAAAAAAGCGATATTTTTTTAAATATTTCTTTTTCGAGCGGCTCGTCCGCACGAAGCACTATAATATTTGGATTTATGCCCATACCCTGTAATTCCTTGACAGAGTGCTGCGTAGGTTTTGATTTGTGTTCGTCGGAACCTTTTATGTACGGAACAAGCGTAACGTGAATAAACAAGCTGTTTTCTCTTCCGACCTCCAAAGATATTTGTCTTACCGCTTCCAAAAAAGGCTGACTTTCTATATCGCCTATCGTTCCTCCGATTTCGGTTATAACAACGTCGGCATCCGTTTGTTTTCCGACACGGTAAACGAATTCCTTTATTTCATTCGTAACGTGTGGTATAACCTGAACGGTAGAGCCTAAATATTCGCCCCGACGCTCTTTATTCAAAACGTTCCAATACACCTTGCCCGTAGTCAAATTTGAGTATTTATTCAAATCTTCGTCTATGAAACGCTCATAATGCCCCAAATCAAGATCGGTTTCCGCACCGTCTTCGGTAACGTAAACTTCACCGTGTTGATAAGGGCTCATCGTGCCGGGATCCACGTTGATATACGGGTCTAACTTTTGAGCAGCAACCTTTAAGCCTCTTGCCTTCAAAAGCCTGCCAAGCGACGCTGCCGTTATACCTTTTCCCAGTCCAGAGACAACGCCTCCAGTAACAAATATATACTTCGTCATAATACACCTTTTCCTTTACTCAAATTCCACCGTTGCAGGTGGTTTGGAAGTAATGTCATATAATACTCTATTTACGCCTTTTACTTCGTTGACAATCCTACTTGAAACCTTATCAAGAACGTCGTAGGGTATTCGCGTCCAGTCTGCCGTCATAAAATCATCTGTTGTCACAGAACGTAATGCTATGGCATAATCATAACTTCTGCCGTCTCCCATAACGCCAACCGAACGCATATTCGTAAGTGCAGCAAAATATTGATTCATACTTTTTTCAAGACCTGCTTTCGCCACTTCGTCTCTGAAAATATAATCCGCCTCTCGCAATAGTTCAAGTTTTTCTTTGGTTATCTCTCCAATAATCCGTATTCCAAGACCTGGACCGGGGAACGGTTGACGCTCTACCAAATATCCGGGAAGTCCAAGCTCTCTCCCGAGCGCACGCACTTCGTCCTTAAAGAGCATTTTTAACGGTTCTATTATTTCCTTAAAATCCACAAAGTCCGGAAGTCCACCTACGTTATGGTGGCTCTTTATTGTTTCTGCCTCTCCCTTGCCCGATTCTATTACGTCAGGATAAATAGTGCCCTGCGCCAAATAATCAACGCTTCCGATTTTCTTTCCTTCTTCTTCAAAAACTCTTATAAATTGTTCGCCAATTATTTTGCGTTTTCTTTCAGGCTCGGTTACGCCTTTGAGTGCCGTCAAAAATTTTTCTTCCGCATTCACCCTGATTAGGTTTATATCCCATTTCTTAAACGCTTCTTCAACTTCGTCGCCTTCGTTTTTACGAAGCAAACCGTGATCAACAAATA
>JAFQAP010000032.1 GCA_017399965.1 Clostridia bacterium
AGTGACCTCATTTTTGCGGCGGCGTTCATCATCACATTCCGAGCAATCGGTAAGCACGATAATAATATCCGCGTATCCCAATTCCTCCAGAGTGGAACGGAACGCTTTTACAAGGTGAGTAGGCAGACGGTCGATAAATCCAACCGTATCTGTAAGAAGCACCTCGTTTCCATCGGGCAGAGTAAGACGCCGGGTAGTGGGGTCGAGGGTTGCAAACAGCTTGTCCTCTGCCAGAATGCCCGCATCTGTAAGACGGTTTAAAAGGGTGGATTTGCCTGCGTTGGTGTATCCTACGATTGCCGCGGTGGGAATTCCAGATCTTTCACGGGAGGCGCGCTTGGTTGCACGCACCTTTTCCACAGCGTCGATCTCCTCCTGCAAAGCGGCGATCCGTCTTTTAAGATGACGGCGGTCTGTTTCCAGTTTGGATTCACCGGGACCTCGTGTACCGATACCGCCGCCCAGACGGGAAAGCTGTTTTCCCTTGCCCACAAGGCGGGGTGCGGTATAGCGCAGGCAAGCGATCTCTACCTGCAGTTTTCCCTCACCCGTAACGGCGTGAAGGGCGAAAATATCCAGAATTAACATTGTACGGTCAATGACACGTACTCCCAAAATATCCTCAAGAGAAGCTATTTGGGAAGGGGACAGCTCGTTATCAAACACCACAAGATTTATATCTTCATCCTGCGTGCGGATAAATTCCGCTATCTCCTCTGCTTTTCCCGAACCGATATAGGTGCGCGGGTCGGGATTAACGCGGGACTGAACAACTCTTGCCACAGTCTCGCCGCCTGCGGTATCCAGCAGACGCTCCAATTCGTCCAAAGAAACAGAAACCTGCTCTTCGGTCATATCCAAAGTTAATGCTACCAGCACAGCGCGGGTAGCTGTTTTTTGATCAAAAATATTTTCCATTATCATTTCCTCCTTGCATATGGGAGTAAAAAAGGACAGCGGTAACCGCTGTCCTTATGCGAATGAAAATGCTTTAAATTACTTAAGGTTGTACTTCTTTTTAAAGGAATCTACACGTCCGCCGCTATCAACAAGCTTCTGCTTGCCGGTATAGAACGGATGGCACTTAGAGCATATATCAACCTTCAAATTCTGTTTTGTAGACTTAGTAACATATTCTTCGCCACAAGCGCATTTAACAACGGTTTCCTTGTATTCAGGATGAATAGCCTGCTTCATGTCATTATACCTCACTTTCTCACCGAGCAAGTATACCATAAAAAAACACTAAATGCAATACCTTTTTTACATTTTTTATTGTATTTTTACCCTTTTTAAGATATAATGTAATTACCCGAACAAAAAACAGGAGGTTTTTAATATATGAAGCTTCGTTATCTCGGCACAGCGGCGGCAGAAGGCTGGCCCGCAGTATTTTGCAGATGCCCCCATTGCGACAGAGCAAGAGCGGCAGGCGGTAAAAATATCCGTACCCGCTCGCAGGCGATGATCAATTCCGATATGCTTATTGATTTCCCGCCGGACGCTAATATGCATATGCTTACAAACAATATTGATTACAGCGCAATTAAGTTTTTGCTTATTACCCACCCCCACTCCGACCATTTTGCGCCCCTTGACCTTGCTTTCCGTGATGATGCTTATTACGCTCATAATTTAACGGAAGAAAAGCTTATTCTTGCCGGTCCCAAAAGGGTTATTGACGCTTATGAAAATTACTTCGGACGTTTTTCCGATGAGCGCAGATGCAAATACATAACTCCTATGGTTTTGGAAAACTACGTAACCTATGAGTTTGGTCAGTACAAAGTGACTCCTATCCGTGCAAACCACACACGGGACGAAAATAATGCCTGCTGTTATATTATAAATGACGGTTCAAAGACACTTTTGTATCTCCACGATACGGGACTTTTGTATGACGACGTTTGGGAATATCTTGAAAACAATAAGATTAAAGCGGATTTTGTTTCCCTTGACTGCACCTTCGTTACCCTGCCCGGCTCCGGCGGACATTTAGGGCTGGATACCTGCAAGATAACCGCCGATATGATGCGTGAAAAAGGAATCGCAGACGATAAAACGGTTTTCTGCGTTAACCATTTTTCCCACAACGGCGGAGCTATATACGATGAACTGGTTCCCATTGCCGCAAAGGACGGATTTTTAACCTCCTACGACGGAATGGAAGTAGAAATATAATTTCAATACAAAACCCCGAGATGTTTTCTCGGGGTTTGTTTTTGTCGGGGTCCCCAAGAAGTCGCAGACTTCTTGGGGTGATTTTATGCGGTTAGGGTTATATAGTTTTCCACAGCGGTGGTGATGGAGTTTCCGCTCCACTGGATCATGGTGATAACGTAGAGCACAAGTCCCACGGCGCCGAAAATAATTGCTATTTTAAGAGAAGGCTTGGGGATCTTAACTCTTAAAACATACAGCATTGCGACAAGCAGGTAAACCGCTCTGAACGCCCACGCCATTGCGGCAGGAGCCACGCCCAATGCCAACAGCATCATAAGAAACGCAGTTGAAAAGCAGGAAAAAGGAATGGGCATACCTACAAATGATTTGGAAGAAAGGTCTGCTTTTTCCATTGTAAGGGTGTTGAAATACGCAAGTCTGGTAGCGGATGCTATAAAGAACAAAAGGTAAACTATAATATCGAAAAAGGTATCATATCCCAAAAACCACGCGATAACGCAAGGAGTAACACCAAAGCTGACCATATCGCAAAGGCTGTCCAGCTGAACGCCGTAAACCTTGGCGCGGTCTGTTCTGCCGGGGGTACGGCGGGCTGCCGTGCCGTCTGTCATATCGCAAACGCCTGCAAGCAAAAAGAAGGTAAGAGCAAGGCAATAATTATGGTTTGCAGCAGAAAACATAGCTATTGCCGCAGAGCACAAGCCTCCCAATGTTATTACGTTTGCAAGGTTAATAAAACCGATAAACATTTTATACACCTCTAATAAGTAGTTTTTTGTTTAAGCTCCGTGTAAATGCGCACAAAGCTTTCGTGCCGTGATTTGGGTATTGTTCCCTTTTCCACCTGACGGAGAACGGCACAGCCCTCCTCCACGGTATGAGCGCAATCTCTCCACCTGCAATCGCAGGTAAAGGGCAGCATTTCGGGAAACGCATTTATTACCTTTTTATGATCGGTAACACCGCAGGCAGTAAAATCCAACATAGTAAAGCCCGGTGTGTCCGCCAGACGGATATCCCCTTCCAGCAAAAACAACTGGGAAACGCGGGTGGTGTTTTTACCCCGCATAAGCCTTTCGGAAAGCTCGCCCGTTTCTGCAGAAAGAGAAGGACACAAAGCGTTGAGCAGGCTTGATTTACCTGCGCCGGAAGGACCTGCAAACACCGCAGTCTTTCCCCGCAAAGCGTTACGCAGCTCATCTATTCCCACTCCGTTTACAGCCTGTACGCAAAATACCTTGATAGGCGTTTTTTCGTATATATCCGTAAGGAACTTTGGGGATTTAATATCCGTTTTGTTTATTACCAGCATCACTTCAGCGCCTGCGAGGGTAGCTATGGCGCAAAGGGAATCCAGATAATATATATCCGGGTCCGGCGAAGCGGCGGCGGTAACGATAACAAATACATCTATGTTTGCCACGGGAGGACGCACAAAAGCGTTCTTCCGCGGCAATATTTCTGTTATAAAGCCCGTGCCGTCGTCATTTACGGTAAATTCCACGTTATCTCCGGGAGAAAGACGTGTATCGCTCTTACGCAAACGGCTTCCCGCACGGCATTGAATTTCTTTTTCTCCGTCAAAAAGGGTGTAAAGCCCCTTTTGACCTTTAAGCAATAATCCGGTCGGCAATGTTATTCCTCCGTGTCAGACACGTCTTCGCCGCCATCGACAGGGCCTACGCATATTATAAGGTCAACCTTGTTGCCGTCGCTTACGGGCAAGCCGTATTCTATGCTCTGACCGCAAACCGTACCGGGTTCATACTCATCGGAATATATCTCGGTTATACGGTTTGGTACAAGACCGATAGCAATAAGGAATTCCTCTGCTTCTTCTTTAGATAATCCAAACAGATTTGGCATATCGCCCTTATTATATTCGCTTCCGTTTGACGCGCCGGAGATAGTTATATCTATTTCGGTAAAGGGCTCTATTCCTTCTTTGCCTTCTTTAATGCTTTGCCAAACAACTTCGTTGGTGAATTCACCGTCGTATTCGTAGGTTACCTTACCCAGCGCAAGATTTGCTCTTTCCAAAGCTACCTTGGCTTCGGCAAGGGACATACCCACAAGGTTGGGAACGGGATGAGCAGTGGTATAATCCTTGCCCATAGAAACAAACACCTTTACGGTACTGCCTGCGCTTACAAGAGTACCGAACTCCGGTTCCGTGCCCACGACCTGATTAGCAAAGCCGAATTCATCGTACACCGTTTCTTTTTCTACCTTAAAGCCCATTTCCATAAGCTTTATTTCCGCCTCTTTGTAGGTATAACCGCGGATGTACGGTATAGCAACGTCATCGGGGACTACGTTTATCTTTATTGAGTCTATTTCAAAGAATATCTGTCCGTCGGGCAGTTTACCGATATGATGGGCAACAGGGTCCTGCTCGATAATTTCGCCGTCTCCGTAGCCGGATTTATATACCTTTATAACCTCCAGCACCTTGAACTTAACTCCCGAACTGTCGAAATTGCCGTTTATAAGCTTATCCGAAAGCTCATCCGACCAGGTCTGTCCTACCAGCTTGGGAACTACCACTTCGTTTCCGGTAGCGGGACCGGTAGTAAGGTCCAGAGCGTAAATAGCGTAATACACACCGCAGGCGGCGCAAACCAAAAGAAAAGACAAAGCGATTGCCGCAACCACGGGAAGCATTGAGCGGCTTTCACGCACGGAGCTCTTTTTCTTTTTGCGCTTTTTAACGTAGCGTTTTTTGGTGCTGCCACCGGAAGCGCCTGTTTTTCCGCCGGACACTTCGTCATACTCCAATTCGGAGGTGGCGATGGAATCTATAGGCACCACGTTATAGGGCAGTGCCTCGCCCACGGGGTAATCGTTACCCAAAGCAAAGGTAACGGTGGGGTTGCGGAGCACCATATCAATGGCTTTTATCATACTGTGTGCAGAAGCAAAGCGGTTTGAAGGATCCTTTTCCATTGCCTTGCGTATGATCTGCGCCACACCGAAGGGAAGCTGGGGATTAAGATCGCAAGGGTTGCCCGGTTCTTCGTTTATCTGCATCATTGCGATCTCTATAAGATTTTCCGCAGTAAAGGGTAAAACTCCCGTAACCATTTCGTAAAGCATAATACCTACGGAATATATATCGGAAGCAAAGGTCGTTTCCTTGCTGGAAGCCTGCTCGGGACTGATGTAGTATACGGTACCGATCGCCCTTTCTCTGTCTGCGTTAAGGTTTTCGTGAGGAGTTTTTGCAATGCCGAAATCCGTAACCTTTATCTCGCCGTTTTTCTGCAGAATAATGTTCTGGGGCTTTATATCCCTGTGTATAACGTCCTTGCTGTGAGCATGCTCCAAAGCTTTGAGTATCTGTACGGTATACAGACACGCTTCTTTCCAGGAAAGCACGCCTTTTTTATCCAGATATTCCTTTAAGGTGATACCGTCAAGATATTCCATAACGATATACTTCATATCGGGATAAATGGCAACATCATAAATACTTACAAGATTTTTATGGGAAAGCATGGCAACAGCCTTGGATTCGTTTATGAATCTGGATTCCGCCTGCTTATCTCCGTTGTATTCATCATTGAGTATCTTTATGGCAACCGTACGGTCCATCAGCAGATCCTCTGCCTTTAAGACGAAAGCCATTCCGCCAACGCCCACAAGCTCAAGAATCTTATATCTGCCGTCCAGCACCTTGCCTACAAAGCCTTGATATTTATTATTCATCAGATGTCTCCTTTCCGATGAGAACAGCGGTTATATTATCCGTACCGCCTTTTTTGTTTGCCAGATCTATAAGCATTTTTACCCGTTTTTCGTCGGTTATCTTGCGGCCCCAACGGGATTTTGTGTATATTATATCTTCCATATCCCTGCGGGAAACGAAATTGGAAAGCCCATCGGAGCAAAGAAGAATATAATCGAATTCAATATTGAAAAACATATCCGGTTCTACCATATCCTCTACGCCCAAAGCGCGCAGGATTATGTTTTTCTTTGGATGCAAAAGAGCTTCTTTTTCGCTTAAAGCGCCGTTATCCACCAGCATCTGCACAAGCGAATGGTCTTTTGTTATCTGTATCGCCATACGGTTGCTTACGGTATACAAACGGCTGTCCCCCACGTTTACTGCCGCATTTATGGACGGGCAGGAAAAGAAGGCTACAAGAGTGGTTCCCATACCGTAACATTCGTTATCCGTCTGCGCCTTTGCGTAAACCGCTTTGTTTGCGCAGACTACCGAAAGACGTAATATTTTTATTATATCCTCGCGGGTGATATTATATAAGTTTACACCCTTTAAAGAGGCTGAAAGAGTTTCCTGATATATCTCGCAGGCAAGCCTGCTTGCCACGTTGCCGCTCGCAGCACCGCCCATTCCGTCGCAAACAACGGCTGAAACGTAATCTCTTCCGTTGTATATGAGAAAATAATCCTGATTATTCTTTCTTTTCTTACCTACATCGGTATATCCGTATATGCGCAAGATACATCACTCCTCTCTATGCTCCGCACGCAGCTGACCGCAGGAAGCATTTATATCTCCGCCCAGCTTACGGCGGACGGTAGTGTTTATTTTATATGAATTAAGTATTTCCGTAAAGCGTGCCACCTGCTCGCGGGTGCTCTTTTTGTAGCCCCTTTCCTTTACCTCGTTTACGGGAATAAGGTTTACGTGGCAAAGCATACCCGAAAGCACCTTTCCAAGCTGATGTGCATCCTTATCCGAATCGTTTACTCCCGAAATAAGGGCGTATTCAAAGGATATACGGCGGTTGGTTACTTCTATATACCGCTTGCAGGCATCTATAAGAGTTTCGTAAGAAAATCTTTTTGCTATAGGCATAGTCTGTCTGCGTATATCGTCGTTGGGTGCGTGAAGGGAAACGGAAAGGGTTATTTGCAGCTTTTCTTTTGCCAGCATATCTATTTTATCTACCAATCCGCAGGTGGAAAGCGAGATATGTCTGTGGGAGATATTAAGTCCTTCGGGATGATGGACGAGACGCAAAAACTGCAAAACATTATCGTAATTATCCAAGGGCTCGCCTATACCCATAAGCACTATTCCCTTTACCTTTTCACCGGTATCACGCATAGCAGCCATTACCTGCTCCAGCATTTCGGCAGGAGTGAGATGTCTGCGGAAGCCGTTTATATGGGAAGCGCAAAAGGTACAGCCCATTCTGCAGCCTGCCTGGGTGGATATACACACGGTATTTCCGTATTTATAACGCATAAATACCGTTTCTATCTTTTCTCCGTCGGCAAGCTCGAAAAGATATTTCACCGTGCCGTCAATTTTCGACACAAGCTTTGAAACGATCTTTGCCCTTGTTACCGTACACTCGGATTTCAGCTTTTCCCGAAGGGATACGGAAAGGTCTGTCATATTATCTATATCCGTTTCACCTGCGGATATCCAGCGGAAGATCTGCTTTGCACGGAAAGGCTTTTCGCCTATACCTGCCAGATATTCCTGAATTTCCTCGGGAAGCATACTTTTAAGGTCGGTCATTTTTTAATCTCTTTCAATAACTGCTATATAAAATCCATCGTACCCGTTTCCGGGAAGAATTGTCTGCTCTGATACCAAACGGTATCCTTCTTTGTTTTTTAATACTTTTTCGGTTATATCCCCGTTTTCACGCTTATTGATAGTGCAGGTGGAATACACCGCTCTGCCTCCTTTTTTAAGATAAAGGAGGGCGTTTTCCAGTATCTTTTGCTGAGTGGGATACAATCCTTCAAAATCCGCGGCATTTTTATAGCGTATTTCGGGCTTGGTACATATAACTCCCAGTCCCGAGCAGGGTACGTCACATATAACTCTGTCTGCGAATCCTATAAGGCTCTCATCGGTAATGCGGGCATCCCGCTCCACGGTTTCTATAATGGTTATTCCCATTTTTTCTGCGCCCTTTGTTATAAGGGATAGCTTGTTTTTGTGCAGATCCGAGGATATTATTCTGCCCTTGTTTTGCATGTCTATTGCGGCGCCGAAGCTTTTTCCGCCGGGGCAGGCACAAAGATCGACAACCGTCATTCCCGCCCGGGCGTTAAGCGTCTTTACCGCTTGCTGGGAGGAAAGTCCCTGCACGAAGAAAAGCCCTTTTTCGATATCCCCCATATCCGTGTTTTCGTTTACACCGTCAACGTAGGGCGTGTCCTTAAGGGTGTTTGCCCTTACGGAAACGGGACGTTTTTCGTAAAATGCTTTAAGTATATCCCTGTAATTTTCGGGGTACTGCTCTTTTATAAGCTTAAATATACTGTCCGAAACCGAATAATAAACCGGCTCGGGAAGAGAGGAAAGGGAATTTATTATACTTTCTTTTTCTCTGCAAACGCTTCGAAGCACCGCATTTACAAAGCCTGCAGAGCCTCTGTTTATCTGCTTTGCGGTCTTTACCGATTCATCGCACACGGCGTGGTCGGGCACGCGGGAAAGAAAGATTATCTGGTAAACACCCATACGCAAAAGCTCGGTTATCTTTGCATCCGGCGTTTTGTTTACGTAGCGGGAAATAATATTATCAAGAGTGCGCTTTCGCTCCGTCACGCCTTTTATAAGCTCGGTGCACAATCCACGGTCGGCACCGCTAAGGTCAGCGGAAAGCAGACCTATGTTGCCGTATGCACCCGAAGAAGATATACGGTACAATATATCCAAAGCGACTTTGCGGGGATCAGACATTGAAAATATCACCTTTTTTTACAGAATTCCCACGCAAAAAGCTGGCGTAATCCATTTTACCCTTGCCCTCCGGCTGAAGGTGAGTAATTGTAACGCTGCCTTCTTTGCAGGCGATCTCTATACCGTTTTCGGTAGAAAGCACGGTGCCGGGTTCGCCCGTGCCGTTTGTGAGAACCGATGCAAGAAACTTAATACGCTTGCCCTTTAAAAAAGCATACGCACCGGGATAAGGGGAAAGCCCCCGTATACGGTCGTGAGTTTGCTTTGCCGTGCGGGAAAAATCCTCGTATGCTTCTTTTTTATCTATCTTGGGCGCATAGGAGGAGCCCTCATCCCTTTGGGGAGTGCGGGTTGCTTTGCCTTCCGAAGCAAGCAAAAGGTATTCCAGTATCATCTGTCCTCCGAGAGCAGCCATTGCGTCGTGGTATTCGCCCGCTGTCATATTCTCGGTAATGGGAATAGAGCGCTGAAGGATAATATCCCCCGTGTCTATACCCGCGTCCATATACATTATGGTGATACCGCCTTCTGTGTGTCCCTCCATAACGGCGCGGTTGATGGGCGCCGCGCCTCTGAGTGCGGGCAGGAGAGAAGCGTGTATACATATACTGCCGTGAGGGGGTATATCAAGTATATTCTGAGGCAAAATTTTGCCGAAAGCCGCAACCACGAAAACGTCTGCCTGCACGGAGCGGAGTATTTTTTCTGTTTCCTCGTCACGCATTGTCTTGGGGGTGATGACCTCTATGCCCTTTTCCAAAGCAAACTTTTTTACGGGAGAAGGAGTAAGGACGTATCCCCTGCCCGAGGGTTTATCGGGCTGGGACACCACCAAAGCTATGTCGTGTCCTTCTCTGTAGATCGACTCAAGGGCGGTGAGGGCGAAATCCGGCGTACCCATAAAAACTATACGCATTATTTTTCCTCCGGATCAAGCATTTCCTTTGCTTTATCTATATACAGCACACCGTCAAGATGGTCCAGCTCGTGGCAGAAGCAACGGGCGATAAGCTCTGTTCCCGTGGCTTCAAAGGTCTGTCCCTGCACGTTGAGAGCGCGGACGGTAACGACTGCGGGACGCTCAACGATGCCTGCTTTTCCGGGGCAGGAAAGACAGCCTTCCACTTCTTCCTGCTTGCCTTCGGTGTATACGATTTCGGGGTTGATAAATTCCTGTAATTTACCCTTGCCCATATCCACGATAACCACACGGCGGAGTACGCCCACCTGAGGTGCGGCAAGTCCCACACCCTCTGCTTTGCGGAGAGTATCCTTCATATCCTCGATAAGTACGCGGATACGGGGGGTGATAGCATCAACGGGGCGGGAAGTTTTACGCAGCGTAGGGTCGGGATCTCTTAATATTCTGAGAAGTGCCATATAATAAGCCTCCTAAACTGTAATGGGATTAATATCAATATCCAAAAGCGCTCCCGTGCGGTCTGCCTTTGCAAAAGCGTTTAAAGCATCACGGAAACAGCTTCTTGCGGCGGCACAGTCTTTGTACTTTACCGTGGTCCGCATTCTGTAGCGGTTGTTAATTTTATATATTCCCTCGCCGAAAGGACCGAAGCGGATCATTTTAAGTGAGGGGTATTTTTCTGTTAAAAGCTTTTCAAAAATCACCGAAAAAGCTGTGGCGGCACGGCGTACATCCTGCTCGTTTTCTCCGGATATGCGGAACAGTGCTATATCGCAAAACGGAGGAAAAACAACGGCGCGGCGCATAGCTATTTCGCCTTCAAAGAATTTTTCGTAATTCTGTGTCTGTACCAATTTCAAAATATCGCTTTGAGGATTTGCGGTCTGCAACACCGCTTCCCCCTCATCCCCTGCTCTGCCTGCTCTGCCCGCAAGCTGTGTGAGAAGGGAGAATGTGCGCTCTGCGGCACGGAAATCGTTTTGATACAGCATAGCATCCACCGAAACCACGCCAACCAAAGAAACCAGCGGAAAATCCAGCCCTTTTGCGATCATCTGGGTGCCGTAAAGAAGGTCTGCTTCCTTGTTTCTGAAGGAATTAAAGCGGTTTTCGTGGGAATGGCGGGTAGCTGTGGTATCCGTATCCATACGTATTCCGCGGATGGAGGGAAAATGTTTTTCCAATTCCTCCTGCAGCTTTTGGGTACCGAACCCGAAGCGGGTAATACTGTTTTTTCCGCAGGAAGGACAGGTTTCCGGCAAGGGGATACTGTAGCCGCAGTAATGGCAGTTTAATTTTTCGTTTTTGCGGTTTTCGCCGCTGAAGGCGTGGTATGTTAGAGATACCGAGCAATTGGGGCAGGAAACTACCTCCCCGCAGGAAGCACAACTTACAAAAGAGCTGTAGCCCCGTCTGCCAACAAACAATATTGCCTGCTTGCCTTGCTCTGCCGCGGCATTAAGCTTTTCTCCCAGCTTGGTGCCGATAAGCCTTCCGCCGTTGAATTTCGGATCCTGCTTTATATCCGCAAGGGTAATTTCGGGTAAAGAAGCGCCTGCGTAACGATGGGAAAGTGTTATAAGCTTATATATTCCCTGTTTTGCCTTGTAAAAGCTCTCTACCGAAGGGGTGGCGCTGGCAAGAAGCATTACGCATTTGTTGTATGCGCAACGGAAGCGCGCTATATCTCTTGCGTGGAATTTTGGTGTATTTTCGGATTTATAAGTATGCTCCTGCTCCTCGTCCATAACGATAAGCCCAAGATCTTTTACGGGAGAAAATACTGCGCTCCGTGTGCCGATAACCACCTTTTTTTCGCCCTTGGCGATAGCTCTGGCGGTGTCGATACGCTCGCCGATGCTTAACATCGAATGAACCACCGCAAGATCGCTTCCGAACTCTGCGGAATAAATGCTCACCGCTTCGGAGGTAAGACCGATTTCGGGGATAAGCACAATAGCACTTTTGCCCATAGCAAGAGCTTTTTTTACGGATTCGATAATAACCTTGGTTTTTCCGCTTCCCGTAACGCCGAAAAGCAGACAAGCCTTGGGTTCGCCGGATACAAGCAGTTCTTCTATAGATTCTACCGCATCTTTTTGTTCGTCTGTAAGGGTGGTTTCGGTCTTTTCTCTCGCTGTTTCGGACAAAGCGGGGTCGCGGACTATTCTCCGCTCATAAACTTCGCACACCTGCTTTTTGCACATGGCGTTTACAACGGAGCGGGAAACGGAAAAATACTTTTCCAGTTCGGTAACGGATATTTCCCCTTCCAACGCCAATGCGTCTACAAGAGCCTGCTGTTTTTCTGTTTTTGCGGCTTCGTACGCCGTTTCCGCATCCACGGTAAGACGGACGCAGGAAAGATTTTTTTCGTTTATATTTTCTACGGTTACGGGTGCTCTGTTTAAAGCACCGCTTTTTACCATAGCGGCAAGAAGCGTTTTTGCCTCTTCGCCGAAAGAGGAAAGGATTTCGCTTTCCGCCATGCTTTTTTCTTTAAGTGCGCGGAAAAGCACCTGCGCTTTGGGGTTAAGGGTGTCCTCATCCGCCTCGCCGCAGGAATACAGATATTCCACGGTAGATTCCATACCGGGAGGAAGTATTGCCTTTAATGCGGCACCCACGGTGCAAAAGCACCGCTCTGCTATAAACAGGCACATATCCACAGTTTCTTCCGAAACCAGACCGTAATCCTCCAGAATATCCGAAACGGGCTTTATGCCGGGGTATTCGCAATAATCGGAAAACCCCGTAACTATTCCCTTACGCAAACGGTTGCCGTGACCGAAGGGCACAAGGACAATACTCCCTTTGTGCAGGGTATCCCGCATTGAGGGAGGAACCAGATAGGCATACCCTTTGTCTGCGGAATATGCGATATCGGTGATCCTGACCGAACAGTACAGCTTTCCGTCCATTTTTATTCGTTTTCTGCGGAAACCACTTTGTATTCTCCGGTGAGAAGCTTATCCACAGCCAGAGTAACAGCCTTTTCGCCCAGGAATTCCACATTTGTCTTGGAATCCTTGTCTGCATTTTCTGCAGCCTTTTCTGCCGCCGCAACTGCTTTATCGGTTATATGACGTGCAGATTTTGCGGTTGCGATAACCAAAGTATAGCGGTTGTATTTTTCTTTTGTGATTTCTTTGATTGTAGGATAGATCATTTTAACACCTTTATTCAGTAAAATTTTTAATAAAATTTAAAATATTTTCTTTGTTTTTTTCGGGACGGTCATTAACTATTCTGTCTATTTTTGCCGCACATTCTTCGGATCTGCCATCCTCGTTTACCACAAGATAATCATACCCTGCGGCTATTTTAATTTCCTCAAGGGCGGTTGCCAGACGCTTTTTAATAACCTCGTCGGTTTCCGTTCCTCTGCCTCTCAATCTCTTTTCCAGAGTTGCGTAATCGGGAGGGCACAAAAATATAAGCATTGCTTCGGGCATTTTTTCTCTTATCTGTAAAGCGCCCTGAACCTCTATCTCAAGAATGACGTTTTTACCCTCGTCAAGCTTTTCTTCCACAAAGGAACGCAGAGTTCCGTAACAGTTGCCCACGTATTCCGCATGCTCCAAAAAGCTGTCCGACGCGACAAGAGATAAAAACTTTTCCCTTGTCATAAAGAAATAGTGCTTGCCGTCCACTTCACCGGGTCGGGGCTGACGGGTGGTGGCGGACACGGAAAAAACATATTTTTCCGTATTTTGAAGCAAAATACCGTTCACAGTACCTTTGCCGCTTCCCGCGGGGCCGGATACCACCAAAAGAGTTCCTCTTTTTTTATCCATTACAGCCTCCCGGAGATAACGTCCACTTCTTCGGAAGAAAGGATAACGTGTTCGCTGTCTGTAACAATAACAGACCTTGTCTTTTTACCGCAGCTGCAATCAATAACTCTGCCTGCGTTTTTGGAATCCTGAACCAGACGGCGTATGGGAAGGCTATCGGGGCTGAGGACAGACACGATACGGCGGGTGTTCACACGGTTGCCGAAGCCGATATCTACAAATTCCATTCCGTTTACCTCACTCAAGATTTGCTACCTGCTCGCGCAGTTTTTCGATCTCGGTCTTGATAGCCACAACGCGGCGGGAAATTTCGTAATCGTTGCACTTGGAGCCCAGCGTATTGGTCTCTCTCAACATTTCGGGAACGATATATTCAAGCTTTTTGCCTACGGGACCGTCGGATTCCAAAGTCTGTCTGAATTCGGTGCAATGGGACTGAAGGCGCACAAGCTCTTCCGTAACGTCAGTCTTATCGGTAAACACGGCACATTCGGTAAGCAGTCTGTCCTCGTTTACGGGGACTCCTGCCAGAAGGTCGTTTATGCGGGCGCGCATTTTTTCAAGATTTTTCTTTAATGCCGCAGGTGCAAGAACTGCCACCTCGTTGCGCAAAGCTTCAACCGTGTCGAGATAAGTAAGCAGCTTTTCCTTTAATCTGCCGCCCTCGGATTCACGCATAATGTTATACTGCTCAAAGGCGCCGCGGCAGATAGGCTCTATCTCCTTCCACATCTGCTCTGCGTCCTCGTCGGCTCGGGTAACTGTCATAATATCCGATTTGCCGGAAAGCATGGAAAGAGTTATTTCGCCGGGAACGGAATATTCGGTCTTTATCTGCTCAAGCAATTTAAGATATCCCTCCACAAACTCCTTGTTAAGAGTAAGAGATACGGGATCGCCGTCTATGTTCTCTACGGTGAGATAAAGGTCTATCTTACCGCGGGTAACGTATTTTGCGCAAAGCTCCTTTACGTTGCCCTCCAAGGGGAGATACTGGCGGGGCATTCTTACGGAAATATCCGCAAAGCGATTGTTGACGGATTTTATCTCAAAGGTGATATTCTTTCCGCCCACAAGGGATTTTTGTCTTCCGTAGCCGGACATACTTTTAATCATTTCAGTTTCCTCCGAATTCGCTTTACATACAGGGTAACCAGCCGTGTGAAGGCAATATCGTACAGGATAAAGGTTACGTTACCCAATGCATAAACAAAGATATTAAATGAAAATATAGGGTCGTTAATATTAAGCAAAAATTTTCCCGCGGCAATAAGGCAGGTATAAAAGATATTGAAGCCTATAAGCTTTAATGCAAAAACCGTTTTCCGGCTTTTCATACGCTCCAAAAGGGCTTTGATTATGGGATATATTCCCCCCATAAGTATATAAAACAGAGCGGGAGTCTTTGCGGGAAGCAAAACAAACGCCAGAACAGACGTGGCGAAATAAAGCATTACCGAATATCCCGTGCCGTATTCTATCATAGCCACAGCCACCGTAAGTCCCGCGGCGATCGCCACGGAAAGATCGAGGGCTTGTATTACGCATCCCAACAGCATAAGCACCACGGAAAGGGCGCAAAGCAGGGCGCAAACAGATAATTTCAGTATTTTTTGTTTCATCGGCAGCAATTACAAAGAAGATTGGCGCACAAAAGTCCCGTACACATATCGCATCCGCCGCAATCGTCATTTCTTGCAGAGGTGTTATAACCTCCTGCGGTGGAATGGGACGCCATATTGTTAAGGGTATTTCTGTATTCCGCGTTATAAGGGTCCATTTTGCAAGCCTGCTCAAAATACTTGCGGGCTTCGCCCAGCCAGTTCTTACGTGCCATAACGTGGCCCATAAGGAAATACCACTCTGCGTTTCTTTCGGAATTGGGAATACGGGAAAGTATGGTTTCCGCCTCCGTAACACGGTTTGCGGACAAAAGCTCACGCACACGGTAAAGGGGACTGCCGCCGGAGGTGTTTCCGCTGTAACCGTTTCCGCCGCCGGAATAACCGCCGCTTCTGTTGCCCGAAGCACGCTGTTTGGTTATGGTATCGTATGCTTCGTTTATTTCTTTCATTTTCTCCGCCGCAAGATCTGCAAGAGGATTTCCGACGTAAGTATCGGGATGATATTTTTTGGCAAGCTCACGGTATGCCTTTTTTACCTCGTCATCCGTCGCATTAGGATTAACGCCCAATACCTGATAAGGGTCTCTCATTTACTGTTCTCCTTGTTAATAACCTTTTCCGCCGCCGCTTCTATTCCATAGCCCGCAATGTTGTATATTATGCCGTCAAAAGAATTGCCGTCGGCAAGAGCGTAGCTTCTGGAAATTGCGGCACCGCTGTCAAGCAAAGTACGGCGCAAAAAGGATATATTTTGGTCCACTCCCTCTGCACCGCCGAAGGCGAGGTTAAGAGGGTTATAGCTTTGTGTTTTTTGGTCTTTGTATCTATCGTCCAAAGCGTCTGCAAGATAAACGAATCTGCCGATATGGTAGCCCATATCCTTTGCCACACGTGATACATCCCCCTCCAGACCGAAAGAGGCAATGTCCGCGGTGAGAACGGCAAAGCTATCCGCCGCCTCATCGGGCACAGCGCAATTCGCCGCTTCCAATGCGGAAAGCTTTTCAAGAGGAATTTTAACGGTATCGCTTATACCGGGATACATTTTCTCCCCCTTTTTTGCCATTCTGCGAAAGAAAGGAAGAAAGATCCGGGTGGAAAATCTCTTAAATCCTTTTTCATCCTGCAGGTCGTCCAGCGCTTTAAAATATGCAAGAGCACCGAAAGCGGCAGAAGTAAACTTCAAAGCCTCGTTAGGCTCCATAACTCCCCGTTTTTTAAAATTGACCATACAGCGGCGAGGCTTGATAACGTACTTTTCCCCCGTAAGAGCAAGTCTTACCACGGCGAGAAAAACGAAATCGTAATTAAGCAAAAATCTTGAAAAGCGGGAAATATGTTTGCCGCTGCAGCGGCATATACCGCAATAAACGGAACGGTATAGACCTACGTGTTTTGTTTTAAGTTCGCCCATATCGGGGCGTATATAACCAAACAAGCATACCACTCCATTCTTTATCAGTATATTATACCATACATAACCGTGTTTTGCAACAAAATTTAATATAAAAAACTGTCCTTTTACTAAGACTTAATGCACTTATTTACAAAAAATATATTTATTTTAATTTTTTTAATAAAAATAAAGGATTTTTGTTTTTAAGTGCGTATAATTGTACGTGTCTGTTTTTTTACGACGAAACGCACCCCATTTTGCCAAAAGGAGTGTAAACTGTGAAAAAAGATGTTTTTGAGCTTGAAAAAAAGATGCTGTGCGAAAAAGCCTTCTTTTCCGAAAACACGGCGGGAAGACTTTATCCCTACAGAAACGACGATATGCGCACCGCTTTTATGCGGGACAGGGACAAGATAATACACTGCAAATCCTTCCGCAGACTTATGCACAAAATGCAGGTGTTTTTGGCGCCGGAAGGGGACCATTACCGCACCCGCCTTACCCACACCCTTGAAGTTGCGCAGATAGCCCGCGCTATTGCGAGATATCTCCGCCTTAACGAAGACCTTACGGAAGCGGCGGCTTTGGGTCACGACCTTGGGCACACCCCCTTCGGTCATTCGGGAGAAAGAGCCCTTGATGAAATTTGTCCCCACGGTTTCAAGCACAACGAGCAGTCCTTGCGCGTTGCGGACAAGCTGGAAAATCTTAACCTTACAATGGAAGTAAGAGATGCCATAGTAAACCATACGGGCAAGCTGAAAGCGCAGACTCTGGAAGGACAGATAATAAAATATGCAGACCGTATCGCATATATCAACCACGATATCGACGATGCGATCCGTGCGGGAATACTTAATAAAGAGGATCTTCCGAAGCATCTTACCGATATTCTGGGAGAAACTCACAGCAAAAGAATTGACACTATGATACGTTCCGTGGTTGCTCACGGCTTGGAGGACGGAATAGGATTTACCGAGCCTTGCGGCGAAGCAACGATGGAATTGAGAGAGTTTATGTTCAGCCGCGTATACAGAAACCGCAAAGCAAAAAGCGAGGACGGTAAGGTCATCGAGATGATACAGCATCTCTACGATTACTATAAGAAAAACGTGGACAAGCTCCCCGCAGAATATTCAAAATTTATTGATGAAGACGGTATAGACCGTGTTGTGTGCGATTATATAGCCTGCATGACGGACAGATACGCACTTGCCAAATACGAAGAACTGTTTATACCCAAGGTATGGCAGTACAAATAAATCACCCCAAAAAATGTTTTCTGATTGCATTTCAAACAGACGATAAATTTCACGGAAAACGATTTTTCGGGGACCCCGAAAAGCACCCCGAAAAGCACCCCAAAAAATGTTTTCTGATTTCGTTTCAAACAGACGATAAATTTCACGGAAAACGATTTTTCGGGGACCCCGAAAAGCACCGCTGAAATCAAAATACTGTGAAAGGAGTACAGACCGTGGCTTTTTCCCAAGCGTTTATAGAAGAAGTTAAAAACCGTAACGGAATTGAAGAAACAATAAGCAGATATCTTACCTTAAAGCGGGCGGGAAGCAACGTAGTGGGTCTGTGCCCGTTCCATAATGAAAAATCCCCCTCATTTACCGTGTTCCCCGCAACAAGAAGTTTTTATTGCTTTGGCTGCGGCGCGGGAGGCGACGTTATAAGCTTTATAATGCGGGCGGAAAATCTGGATTACAGAGATGCCGTGGAATATCTTGCAAAGCTTTCCGGAATTCCGATAGAGGAAGAGGAAAACGGCAAAACGGAAAGACAAACGGTAAACCGCGAAAGAATATATGCGGTAACCAAGACTGCAGCAAGATTTTTTGTTGCCGCCCTTAACTCCCCCGCGGGAGAGGAGGCAAGAAGGTACCTGCTGGAAAAACGCAAGTTCTCTCCCACCACCCTGCGCAGGTTCGGCATAGGCTACGCCCCCGACAGTTGGGATGCACTTACCAAAAAGCTGTTAAGCGAAGGCTACACGGTGGAAGAGATCAAAACCGCTTTTCTTTGCGGAATAAGCAAAAAAGGCAACCCATTTGATATTTTCCGCAACCGTATAATGTTCCCCATCTTTGACGTAACGGGAGAGGTTGTGGCGTTTTCGGGAAGGCGGCTTAACGAAGCGGACGAGAGAAAATACGTAAACACCTCGGACACGCCAATATTCAAAAAAAGCAGGGTGCTGTTTGGACTGAATATTGCCAAAAACACCGATGACGGCACGCTTATTCTTTGCGAAGGTTCGCCCGACGCTATCGCAATGCATCAAGCGGGATTCGGCAATGCAATTGCCACTTTAGGCACCGCCATAACCGCAGAGCACGCAAGAATAATTGCCCGTTACGCAAAAACTGTATATCTGGCATACGATATTGATAAAGCGGGCAGAAGAGCCACCATGAAGGGTATCGACCTGCTTAACCAGGTGGGAGTTTCTACAAAAATTATCGATCTGGGCTCAAACGAAAAAGACCCCGATGAATATATCAAAGCCCACGGCGCGGAAGCCTTCAGACAAAAGCTGAAAGGCTCCAGCGGTCAGGTTGATTATAAGATAGACGAGATCCTTTCCCGTTATGATATATCCCTGCCCGACCAAAAATTACACGCCGCAGACGAAATGACAACTTTTCTTTCCACCCTTTGGCCTGAGGTCCGGCGTGACGTTTACGCGGGACGGGCTTCCGAAAAGATGGATATTTCAAAAAAATCCCTTTTGGAGGATGCGAACAGAAAAGCGCGGGCAAGCGAAAGAAAGGCAAAAAAAGAAACCGCAGAGCAGGATATAAGAAACTCCATGGGCTACGGCGACAGAGTGAATACCGATAAAATACGGTTTTCCGCCGCCGCGGCAACAGAAGAAAAGATACTGGGAATACTGCTTTCCCGCCCCGACCTTACGCAAAGAGCCGTACAAAAGCTTAAAACAGAGGATTTTGTTACTGCTTTCGGCAAAAAGATATTCGAGCTGTTTTTGCCCGAGTTTACCGAAGGTAAAGAGGCGGTGCTTTCCAAGGACGGAACACTTGACCCTCAGCAGTTGGGGGCTGTATCTCGTATGATAGCGGGCAGGGCACGGTTTACCGATAACGGCGAAGCCACCTTGGATGCGCTTATAGACGTTTTGAAAGCGGAAAGCAAAAAGCGGGAATACGATAAAAAAATAGAAGCCGACCCCGTTTCGGCACTGGACGAATACATTAAAGGAATTAAAGCAAACCAAAGAGGAGGAAATATAAATGGATAAGACCCAAAAACAAATCGCGGCTGAACTTATTGAAAGAGCGAAAGCAAAAGGAAGTATTACCGCCGCAGAAGTTATGGAAGCGTTGGACGATACCGATTCTTCCATGGAAGCACTTGAAAAAACATTTGATGCGTTGGAATCCAGCGGAATAGAAGTTACCCACGATATAGACGCCTCTGTTTTCGAACTTCCCGATGAGGATTTTGAAGACACTATTGATGATAACCCCGAAGAGGTTGAAGTACTGCTTGCCCAGGAAGGCGTAGCGGTGGACGACCCCGTAAGAATGTATCTTAAGGATATCGGTAAGGTTCCCCTGCTTACTCCCGAAAAAGAGCACGAGCTGGCAGAGCGTATGGTAAACGGCGATACTGTTGCAAAGCAGCAGCTTGTTGAAGCAAACCTCCGTCTGGTTGTAAGTATTGCAAAGAGATACGTAAACCGCGGTATGTTCTTCCTCGATCTTATTCAGGAAGGCAACCTCGGTCTTATGAAAGCCGTAGAAAAGTTCGATTACGGCAAGGGATTCAAGTTCTCTACCTACGCTACCTGGTGGATAAGACAGGCTATAACCAGAGCTATTGCTGACCAGGCAAGAACTATCCGCGTTCCCGTTCATATGGTTGAAACCATAAACAAGGTGCTCCGCGTATCCCGTCAGCTCTTACAGGAGTTGGGAAGAGATCCTACCGACGAAGAAATAGCAGAAGAAATGAAGATCCCCGCAGAAAAGGTGCGTGAGATACTTAAGATAGCGCAAGAGCCCGTTTCCCTTGAAATGCCTATCGGCGAAGAAGAAGACAGCCATCTGGGCGATTTTATTGCGGATGACAAGACCCCCGCACCCTCCGAAGCGGCAAACAGTATGATGCTGCGCGAACAGCTTATAGAGGTGCTTAAAACCCTTACTCCCCGTGAAGAAAGCGTGCTTAAATTACGTTTCGGTCTTGAGGACGGCAGACCCCGCACTCTTGAAGAGGTGGGCAAGGTATTCGATATTACCCGTGAGCGTATTCGTCAGATAGAAGCGAAGGCTTTGCGCAAGCTCCGCCATCCCAGCAGAAGTAAAAAACTGAAGGATTATCTGGAGTAAGAATATGACCACAGCCATTATCGGCGCTATGAGGATAGAAGTGGAAACGCTTTGCAAAACCTTTGGCGCAAAAGAAACCGAAAACGGCATATACGTTGCCAATAACGGATGTGACACCGTGATAATCTGCCAATGCGGTATAGGAAAGGTAAACGCCGCTTCCCTTACCCAGCGTCTTATAGATAAGTATTCCCCCAACCGTATAATTAACACCGGCACCGCGGGAGGACTTGCAGAGGGACTTAATATAGGCGATATCATAATTGCCGAAAAAGCCGCATATCACGATTTTAAGCCCGTTTCGATTATAACGGATATGTTTGGGGATAAGTATATTTGTTCCGATACGGATATTGTCAATACTGCGGTGGCCGCATGCAGAGAAAACAACATCTCCCACCGTGTGGGCACTGTAGTTACCGGCGATTGCTTTGTTTCCACCGAAAAGCAGAGAGAGGACATTTTTGCCGAATATCCCGATGCCCTTTGCACGGAGATGGAGGGAGCGGCGATTGCCCACGTATGCTTTAATAACAAAGTGCCCTTTATTATAATACGTGCAATAAGCGATTTTGCGGCTGACGAAAAGATCTTTGATCAGTTTGCCGGCTTTGCCGCAGAAAAAGCAGCTATAATATCCGAATACATAGCAAAACAGTAAGTTTAACGGAGGAATAACATAAATGAAAGCACAACTTGATAATATCTCTGTCGCCGCCGCGCAGGAGATAGCTTCCGCTTCCGACAAGGCTTCGTTGGAAACGGTAAGAATTAAATATCTTGGCAAAAAAGGCGCACTTACCGCAATACTCCGCGGAATGGGCGCACTTACACCCGAAGAAAGACCGGTTATCGGCGCATACGCCAACACCGTGAGAGCAAATATCGAAGCACTTCTTGAGGAAAAGGGCGTATCTCTTGCTTCCGAAGAGCTTAAAAACGCGCTCGTTAAAGAAAAGCTTGACGTTACCATGCCCGCAAAGGTAAAAACCGTTGGTAAGCTTCATCCCATTACTCAGGTTGAAAACCGTATGAAGGAGATCTTTGTTGGTTTGGGATTTGATATTGTTGAAGGCCCCGAGGTTGAAAGCGCGTACAACAACTTTGATGCGCTTAACGCACCTGCAGACCACCCCTCCAGAGATTTTCAGGATACCTTCTATATTAACGACACTACCCTGCTCCGCACACAGACCTCTCCCGTGCAGATACGCGCCATGAAGACGATGACTCCCCCTATAAGAATAATATCCCCCGGCAGAGTTTACCGTTGCGACGAGGTTGACGCTACCCACTCCCCTATGTTCCACCAGCTTGAGGGATTGGTTATAGATAAAAACATAACTCTCGGCGACCTTAAAGGACTGCTTGAACTGTGGGCAAAGGAAATGTTCGGCGAAAACACAAAGACACGCTTCCGTCCCCACAACTTCCCCTTTACCGAGCCCAGCGCAGAGGTTGACGTATCCTGCTTTGTATGCGGCGGCAAGGGATGCCGTCTGTGCAAGGGCGAAGGCTGGATAGAGCTTTTGGGCGCAGGTCTGGTACACCCCAACGTACTTAAAGCAGGCGGTATTGACCCCGAAGTTTACAGCGGTCTTGCTTTCGGTATGGGTATCGAGCGTGTTGTTATGACCAGCTACGGTATTGACGATATGCGTCATTTGTATGAAAACGACATCCGTTTTCTCGGACAGTTTTAACGAAAGGAGAGCAGTATAATGAAAACACCCCTTAATTGGCTTAAAGAATATGTAGATATAGGCTGCACTCCAAGAGAATTTGCAGAAGTGCTTACCCACACCGGCACAAAGGTTGAAGGATATGAAATTCTTGGCGAAGACATTACCAATGTGGTTGTAGGTAAGGTTATGGCTATGGAGCGCCATCCCGACAGCGACCATCTGTGGATATGTCAGGTAGACGTCGGCAAGGAAGAAAACGTACAGATAGTTACCGGCGCGCAGAACGTTTCTGTGGGCGATCTGGTTCCCGCATGTCTTGACGGGGCTCATCTCCCCGGCGGAAAGGTTATTAAAAACGGAAAGCTGAGAGGCGTAGTTTCCCAAGGTATGCTGTGCTCTCTGGGCGAATTGGGACTTACGGTAAACGATTTCCCCTATGCTGTTGAAGACGGCATATTTATTCTTAAAGAAGACTGCAAGCCCGGCGACGATATCCGCGACGTCTGCTTGCTCAATGATACTCTTGTTGAGTTCGAGCTTACCTTTAACCGCCCCGATTGCCTTTCTTATCTGGGCATTGCAAGAGAGGTTGCCGCATCCTTCGGTACCGATCTCCGTATAAACAAGCCTGTTGTTAAGGAAGCAAATGACGGGGATGATATTTCCAACTACATTTCCGTTAAGGTAGAAAACACCGAGCTTTGCCCCAGATATTCCGCAAAGGTTATAAAGAACGTAAAGATCGCGCCTTCTCCCCTGTGGCTGAGAGCCAAGCTGAGAAGCGCAGGCGTACGTCCCATAAACAATATAGTTGATATTACCAACTACGTAATGCTTGAGTACGGTCAGCCTATGCACGCTTTCGATTACAACTACATCTCCTCCAAGGAAATTATTGTTCGTAACGCAAAAGCAGGCGAAAAGATCACCACTCTTGACGGCAACGTACACGAGCTCACTCCCGAAATGCTGTGCATTGCAGACGGCGAAAAGCCGGTAGCGCTTGCAGGTATTATGGGCGGCGAAAACAGCGAAATTCTTGATACCACCAACACCGTGGTATTTGAATCCGCAAACTTTGCAAGAATGAATATCCGCCTTACCTCCCGTCAGGTAAATCTGCGCACCGAATCCAGCGCAAAGTTTGAAAAAGGACTTCCTCCCGTAAACACGGTTCCCGCACTGGAAAGAGCTTGTGAATTGGTACAGCTCCTCGGTTGCGGCGAAGTGGTTGACGGTATGATAGACGTTTGCAACGTAAATACAGAGCCTACCGTTATTCCCTTTGACTGGGAGCGCGTAAACGCACTTCTGGGCACCGATCTTTCTTTTGAAAAGCAGAGCGAGCTGCTTGCGCCTCTGGATCTTATCGCAGACGGAAAAGGCAACCTTATCGTTTCTCCTTACAGAAGCGACGTTGTTACCACCGCGGATATTGCAGAAGAGGTTGCACGTCTGTACGGCTACGCAAACATCACCCCCACTCTGTTCAGATCCGAAGCAAAAGAGGGTAAATACACAGAAGAGCAAAAGTTTGTTGCAACTATGCTTAACACCATGACCGCATACGGATTTAACGAGGTCTACACCTATTCCTTTATATCTCCCAAGTGGTATGATATGATAAACCTCCCCGAGGACAGCATTTGCAGAAATAACATTAAGCTTATCAACCCTCTGGGCGACGATACTTCCGTAATGCGTACCACCGCACTTCCCTCTATGCTGGAGGTAGTTGCCCTTAATAAGAATATGCGTGCTTCAAGCTGTCATTTGTTTGAAAACGCTTGTGTTTACTTCCCCGATGAAACGGAAATGTCCAAAGAGCACAAGGTGCTTACCATGGCGTTCTTTGATTCTTCCGAAGATTTTTACGATCTTAAGGGATACGTGGAAGGTCTTTTAGATAAGCTGAATATCCGCGATTACGTTATCGAAGCAGAGGAAAACAACCCCTCCTACCACCCCGGCAGATGCGCCGTTATTTCCAAGGGCGGTGTAGTTATCGGCGTGCTCGGTCAGATACATCCCACCGTGGCGGATAATTTCGATATCGACGTACCCGTTTACGCAGCGGAAATCAACGTGCCTGCGGCACTCGCTACCACAAGCGGCAAAAAGGATTACAAGCCTTTGGCTGTATATCCCGCTATGGAGCGAGATATCGCTTTGCTTATGGACGATAACCAGACAGCCGCAACCGTTTATGCGGCAGCAAAGAAGTATTGCGGAAAATCTCTTGAAAATATCGTTGCTTTTGACCTTTATAAGGGCAAGGGCGTTCCCGAAGGAAAGAAGAGTGTTGCGTTCAGACTCACTCTCCGCGCTGCGGACAGAACGCTTTCCGATACCGAAGCGGACAACGCTATAAACAAGCTGCTTAAAAAGCTTGAAGCCGAGCACGGTATCGTAATGAGAGCTTGACGCATAAATAAATACCCAAAAACCATATTTCCCCTTGAAATATGGTTTTGGGTAATGTATAATTAAGTTAACAGATAATAAAACAACGGAGGGTATACAGATGAAGGAAAATTCAACAAAAACAGTACCTTTTTCCATTCAGGAACAAAAGGAACTTGAAATACGCCTTGCTCTGCAATCGGTATATAATTCTCTTACCGAAAAGGGCTATAATCCCATTAACCAGATAGTAGGTTACATCCTTTCCGGAGACCCTACCTATATCACAAACCACAACAACGCAAGAACTATTATAACCAAGATCGACAGGGACGAGCTTTTAAAGATACTTGTTCAAAGCTATCTTAAGACCTCCCCCAAGAGAGGTAACTGAAAATGGCAGACGTAAATACTCTTATGTATAAGGGTAAGCCCTTGGTAAGACAGGGCAGATTCCTGTTTTACGGCTACCCCGATGATAAATATATTCTGTTTATGAATATTCTTGAAACCAAAAAGGACGGCGACTTGGAGATCGCCACCCGCGTCCTCGTTCAGATACAGGATACCGATGAAAACGTATCCTTCGCCCAGAAGGTAGTTAAGCAGTGCGAGAAAAAGAGCTTTTTCGATGCATTCGAGATCGGCACAATCTGGCTTGAAAGAGAATTGAAAAACAGCGTAAAAGCACCCCAAAAAGCATAAATAAAATCACCCCAAGAAGTCTGGCGGCTTCTTGGGGACCCCGACAATCACCCCAAGAAGTCTGGCGGCTTCTTGGGGACCCCGACAACGAAAAAACCTCGGTTTAACCGAGGTTTTTTTGTATTAACTATTGGAGGCTTTTTTAACCCTTTGGGTAAAATCCATAAACCACGCATCACTACGCACACCGTCAAACCATTCCCAGCCGTGAGGGGCGGTTACAGCGTGAACCAAAAGTCCTATACGGTCGCGGAAAAGATAGGGGTAATCTCTGCTTATCCTATCGTATTCGCCGTTGGGAAGAAGTAAAAGATCCTTGCCCTTAATAACCTTTATTCCGCCGTAGATAAGGGGATCACCCACTTCCATAGGAGCGTCTTTTTCTATAGCCTCCCACTTTATAAAGCTTTGAAGGGATTTTTCCAGATACGGTCTTCCCTCTTCTGCTTTGCCCAGACCGCAAAGAGCGCATCCCGTTCTGAGCTGTGTAGCGGCATATAAGCCAAGCCACGCATCGGGCACCGTACCGTCCCCGTTAAGACCTTCCATTATCCTAAGGCGGTATTTGTTCCACGCAACCGCTTTTTCGGTGGCGTTCCAATACCTGCCCGGCCTGCCGAGGAAATGGCACAGCAGATGGAAATTATTAATATCGTGTCTTAATCTGCTCTCATCGTGCTTGCCTGCTTCCCAAAGCTCATCTTCGATGGTTTCTCCGTGAATGGAGCTGTAATCGCTGATAGGCTCGTTTCTTTTGCGAACACCTATACGGTCTTCAAACAAAACCGTATCTCCGTTTTCGTCTTTTTCGAAATAGCAGTTTTCACCGCAAACGTCGCCGTCCGTAAGGTTAACACCCACGTAAGAACGCACCGCACCTTCCACAAAGGGCATATAGCCTTCGCCCTCGCCCACGTATGATTCAAGCTGATATTCTGTGCATAATGCGCCTTTGTAAAAATAATTTACTGTTTTTATAATACCGATACCCTTTGCAAAAAAGTATTCCTTTTTGCCGCCGCGGTATTCAAGTCCCACAGGATATTCGGAAATATCAAGGGATATTTTAAGGCAATCCTTAAATGTGCCCGCTTTTACGGTAATTTCTTCCACAGCTTCACAGCTTACAAGAGTTTTTATGGGAATCTCGCTCCACAGCAAATGAGTGTGCTCAAAGGATGCGCCCGCCGCGAACTTATCCGACCACAAGCACTCTACCGCATCGTGGAATATTCCGTAAATATCGTTGCACATCAAAGCTTCCGAAGGATCACGCTTCCATTCAAAGGACCAGCGGAAATCGTCTGTCATAACCGCCTTTTTATCTGAAACGTGAATAACATTTCTTTCAAAGAAATTCCAATGTCCCACAGCGGTGTGGTCGGGATTAAAGACGGGGTCCGTTTCCATTATACGTCTTGCCACAGCGCAAGCTGCCTTGGTATGGGCTTTTTCCAAAGGAGTTTTTGCCAAGATCTCTGCCCGCTTTACGGCATGGGAAACGTCTTGTATAGTATGTGTTCCCTCTTTATCCTCGTGCCAATATTCGCTTCTTATTTGCTGTATCATATCCAGCCAGGAGTTTTCATCGTATTTATGGCGGAGAGTTTCGTTATTGCCGGCGATTATTATATTGTCTTTATCTGCGTGGCACACGGTATATACACAGCTATGGCTCATAATTTCGCCGTCATAGCCTGCATCGTATTCCCACATATTTCCCGCCGCAAAGGGCAATATTCCTTTGCCGCCGAATATGCGGTAGTTTTTAAGGGTTCTCGTTTCGGTAACAAGAGCATCCTTTTTCTCCTGCTTAACGATACCTATACCGCCTTTATAGTAAGTATTGTAGGTCGTATTTTCGTGGCAGGCTACCCATAGTGAGCAGTTATCAAACACTCCGCAGGGGGTGGAAACGGTAATATCATCGCCGCCGAAGGTAAGAGTCGTTCCGTCGGAAGCGGTGATAAATTCGCCCTTTTTAAGTCCCTTTGCGGTAAAATACCCATCGCAATAGGAAGCGTTGCGGAAGATCATATCCGCAAATCTGGATGCGGAATACAGATAACCGTCTTTGTGCCAATTTCCGTCCCAATAACGAATTTCGCCGTTTACGTTGCGCAGTTCGTCCCCCGATGCAGTTACAACGTATCTTCTGGAGTTTACGTCTTTATACTTTTCCGTTACGCTTTGGCGGGCCTTTTGGGTAGCAAGAGTATATGCGTAATACAGGTCGGAGGGTGTGAGCACATTCAGCGCCTTTTTAAAGCACTCTCTGCTCTTTTCCTCTTCGCCGTTCTGGTAATATGATGACCCAAGCCAATGCAGCTCCTGCGCCAATGCCTTTTTAAAGCCGCCTTTTTCAAGGCGGGGTATCTGCACGTCCCTTACGAACTCACGTCGGACGTTTTCGCCGTAGCACTTTCTGTCCTGACGGGCGACGACAAACGCCATTACATCTTCGTTTTTGCCTTCTTCCGCAAGTTTTGATATACGTTCAAATAGTGCATCGTTCTTTTCGCCGGGAAGCCACCACCAGCCCATCATAAGCACGTCTGCAAGAGCGTGGGACTTATTTGCGGATTCGGGAAGCTCCTCTACCTCTGCAAGGACGTCCTTGTATTCTGTTTCGAATCCCTTTTTGCTGTTTTTAAGCTTCCACAGCTTTAGTTCCTTTACCTTCTTCATTACACGCTGTACCAAGGTATCGTCTATCTGTTCGTTCATAGCACTCAATTCCTTTCTTATACGCTTTCTGCCGTCGTGTAACTGCCACTTTACGGTGCCTTCGGAAATTCCCAAACGGGATGCGATATCCGATACGGACAGCCCGTTATAGTAATGGAGAGTTATTATCTCCCTTACCTTGCTTGGCAGTTCGCTTACACTATCCTGCAAAATTCTTTTTTCTTCGGAAGAGATAAATGCCATTTCGGGATCCCCGTATCTCATATCGTCGGACAGGGTTTCTTCAAGCATATCCAGACTTATATAGCTTTTAAAGCGGGATATGGTGTTCTTTGCGCAGTTTCGGGCAATACGGCACACCCATGCGCCGTACTTTGAAGGCTCGCGGAGCATATTCAGCTTCATCCAAGCGGTGACAAAGGCATCCTGCGCCGCATCCTCTGCCATATAGCGGCTGTGAGTTACGGATTCCGCCGCGGAAATAACACGGGTTTCGTACCGTGCTACCAATGCTTCGTATGCGTTTTGCTCCCCTGCGAGAGTAAGCATTACAAGATCTTCATCCTTAAGCTGGGTATACAGCATTCATATCATCCTTTCGGTTTTACTTTTAAAAGCGCTTTCGTAACATAGACAGAAAAGATATAAAAAAGGTTGGGTGAAAAATAAAAAATAATAGTAAAAAATAATGGCGAGAACAGATAAAACCATTCTCGCACATTCTTATTTATTTTTTTTGCGTTTTTGGGTCTGACTTAATAAGACAGCTCTATGTCTTAGAACTCAGAGCGGGACTTATTGATCATCTGAATGATGTTATCAATATCCTCTTCGCTGCCTGCTTCTGCTTCCTTTTCGGGAGCAGCGTTAACTTCGGGCTTTGCTTCTGCGCTTACAACGGGACGGCGCACTGCTTCGCTCTTTTTAACGGAATCAAAACCGGTAGCGATAAGAGTGATACGCATTTCGTCCTCAAGAGTTTCATCAAATGCAGCACCGAAGATGATGGTAGCATCGGGATTTGCTTCGTTGGTGATCATAGCAACTGCGTAGTCTACTTCCTCCAGACCGATATCGGGAGAAGCGGTAACGTTGATAACGATACCCTTTGCGCCGCTGATGTTGGTCTCCAGCAGAGGAGAAGACATAGCAAGCTTTGCAGCCTGTTCTGCTTTGTCCTTGCCCTTTGCGGTACCTACGCCCATGTGAGCGAGGCCTGCGTTTGCCATAACTGCGCAAACGTCTGCAAAGTCAACATTGATCTCTGCTTCCTGAGTAACCAGCTCGCAGATAGACTGAACGCCCTTGCGGAGGATATCGTCTGCTTCGTGGAACGCATTGAGGAAGGTGATCTTTTTATCGGTAAGGAGCTTAAGACGCTCGTTGGGGATAACGATAAGGGAGTCTGTAACTTCGGCAAGACGCTTGATACCGCTTTCTGCCTGAGCCATTCTCTTCTTGCCCTCGAAATTAAAGGGCTTGGTTACGATACATACGGTAAGTATGCCCATCTGCTTTGCGATACGTGCAACGATAGGAGCTGCGCCGGTACCGGTACCGCCGCCCATACCTGCGGTGATAAATACCATATCTGCACCCTGGAGTGCTTCGGTGATAGCTTCAATAGATTCGTCTGCAGCCTTTTCGCCCAATTCGGGGTTTGCACCTGCGCCCTGACCTTTGGTGATACGCTCACCGATATTGATGCGCTTGTGTGCCAAAGATTTGTTGAGCACCATAAGGTCGGTATTAATAGCGATATACTCAACGCCGTTTATTTTATTTTCTACCATACGGTTAACAGCGTTTCCGCCACCGCCGCCTACGCCTACAACTTTTATTACATTAACGGTTGTTTCAAATTCATTGCTCATAAAATAGAGTTCCTCCGTCCGACTAAAATTTTTATACATATATATAATAATACATAAATTGCAAGATTGCAAGGGGTTTTTTTAATTTATATCGTTTTTTTTGCTTTTTTTCACTTTAAAGCCACTGTTGCCTCTCTGTGAGAAGACAAATCTATACTGCCTTTATCGTCCTCGTACAGTTCGCTGATAACTTTTGCCAAAAAAGGTATTTTTAGTTCAAAATTATCCATATCACCGATATATACGTCAAATCTGTCCGTATACTGCATACTTATATCAAATCTGCTGGCGATATTTATTTCGCGGATATAATATTCCATTTCGTTTGCGGAAAGCACGGAATACATTTCCAAAATGGAATCTCGTGTACGCTCGTCCATAAAGGTGAGAGGTTGTCCCACAAGACAGCGGTCAACACTGCCGGTAACAAGCTTTATGGCTCCTGCGGGGACAGAGGATATCTTGTTGCTTACGGAAAGCACGGTAAGCTCATCGGAAAGAAGATAATAATCCCCGTTAAGCATCGTATACATTACGGTTTTTTCTTCCTCTATCTCTATAACCACGCCCGAAGGAAGATCTCTTTTTACCGTAACCTTGCCTACATAGGGAAGGGCGCTTTTTATGCTTTCCTCCACGCTTCTTCCGGAAAAAGAAAACATATTGACCTTCTCTTCTATTCCCGAAGCTATGATTATCTCCTCGTCCGTATACATACTGTTGCCTGTTACGGATATATCTTTAACACGGAAAAAGACGAAAAACGCTGTTCCCAAAAAAATGATCAATACAGACAAAAACAGCGAAACGTAAAAGAAATTACGGCGGAACCGTTTTTTACTTTGCTGTTTTTCCATTTCGTCAAGATCTACTGTCTTGCGCTTGAATCTGACCTGCTCCACGGTCCCACCTCCTTTTGCTTAAGTTTATTTGCCGATAAGGGAAAGCGCGGTGTCCGCTATATCGTTAACCGCATCGGGACGGGCAAAACGGCGGATATTCGCCTGCACCACTTCCCGTTTTTCTTTATCGTATGCCAAGGCTTCTACCTGAGCGATAAGCTTTTCACCCGTAACCTCGCTTTCACGCATAACAACAGCTGCGCAGGCGTTTGCCAGAACGAGAGCGTTTTTATACTGATGGTCGTCCGTTACGTTGGGAGAAGGAATGAGTATGGAAGTTTTTTCCATACACGCCAGCTCTGCCAGAGTGATAGCGCCCGCGCGGCACACCAGAATATCTGCCGCCGCCATACGAAGAGGCATATCGTATATGTATTCCAATATCTCTATATTTTGCGCTTTATCGTAGCCTTTTTCTGCGGCAATGGCTGAATATTTTTCATACCCGCTCTTGCCGATCGCGTGGGTATGAAAGATCTCCGGTCTTTCCCTGACCCATCCCATAAGATCGTAGCAGTATTCGTTTACCTTTTCGGCTCCCAACGAGCCGCCGAAGGAAAGGATATACACTTTATCATCGGATAATCCCAAAGCCTTGCGCGCTTGTTCTCTTGTAATATCATTGGGCTTTACGGGGTTGCCTGTAAAAATAAGCTTTTCTCTTATTTTTTCATCAAAAAACTTTCTGCTTTCTTCAAAGGAGATGCACACCTTATCCGCAAACTTGGAAAGCATTTTGGTGGTCATACCGGGGAATGCGTTTTGCTCGTGAATAAGGGTGGGAATGCCCAGTTTGCTTGCCGCCTTTACCGTGGGCCAGGAAACATAACCGCCCGTACCGATAACCAGATCCGGCTTGGCTTCCTTAAGCAGTTTTTTTGCCCGCATTACGGAAGTGACCGCTTTTACCGCCGCATCGAAATTTTTTAAAGAAAGGGAACGCTTGAAGCCTCTTACCTTTACAAAGGATATATCGTATCCCGCTTTGGGAACAAGGACGTGTTCTATACCCTTTTCAGTACCGATAAAGGATATATTTGCATCGGGATAACGCTTTTTTATTGTATCTGCAATGGATATGGCAGGGTTGACGTGTCCCCCCGTGCCGCCGCCGCACATTACTATTCTCATACTCAATTATCCTTTCTCCACATAGGAATAACGTGAAACGGAAAGTATGATTCCCATTTCGGTAAGCAAGATTATTAAAGCGGTGCCTCCGTAAGAAAAGAACGGAAGTCCTATACCCGTAGAAGGCAGGGTGTTTGTTACAACCGCAAGATTAAGCGCAACCTGAATACCTACCTGAGAAACTATTCCCATAGTTAAAAGCTGTGAAAATCTGTCCGGTGCGCGGGAGGCAACTATAAAGCCTCTTATAATAAACGCCGCAAACAGAGCAATAACGAGAATTGCGCCGAAAAGTCCCAATTCTTCGCAAAGAATTGCAAAAATATAATCATTGTAAGGTTCGGGAAGGTAGCCTAATTTCTGGTTACTCTGACCAAGTCCCAAGCCCCAGAATCCGCCTGATGCGATAGCATACAAAGATTGTGCAGGCTGATAACCCTTACCGCCGGAGGCTACGGACATATACTTGAAGGGGTCTTCCCATACCTCCAAGCGCACGAAAACCTGAGGAACCAATTCCTCCAGAACGCCGCGGAACACGGTAAACATCAGTACGCCCACAATACCTGCGGCAACGATAGCCACTATTACCCAGCGGAGCTTGATGTTGCTCATTATAAGCATTGCAAAAGCGAGGCACGCCATAATTATGGTGGCGGAAAAGTGGTTTTGGAACATTGTTGCGCCTGCCGCCGCAATGGCAATTACGGCCATGGGAAGCAGGGTACGCATTTGGGAACGGAAGGTGGTTGCCGATGATATTTTATGGTAGTTATCCGAAATATATATAGCTGCCGCAAGGATTACCGCAAACTTTAAAAGCTCCGAAGGCTGCATTGTAAAGCTGCCGAACTGGATCCAACGCTTTGCGCCGCTGAACACCGTTCCGATAAAGGGCACGGCATAATTAAGACCGTATATTACAAGACAAGCGATGATACCGAACTTTTTTATAATTCTGTAATCCAGTCTGGTTACCGCAAGCATAGTTGCCAAGCCGATGAGCGCTGCACGGAGCTGGGATTTTATAAGACGGTATGAATCGCCGTAACGGGTGCCTGCGTGAGCGTAGCTGGATGAAAATACCATAACCAGCCCCACGCATATAAGGGCGATAATAATAAGCATAAGGGGACGGTCAACTTCCCCTATCATACGTACGATATTCCGCTTTACCGGTCTTTCTGCCGGCAGAGAACTATTTTGTTTTTGACTGACGGCAGGAAGATTAGAGTTCATTCAGAGCCTCACATAAAGTATACGAAATAAGCTGTTGCACATCCGATAGCGGTTACCAGAGAGAACACACCCACGATGGTGAATTCGCTCCAGCCGCACATTTCAAAGTGGTGATGAACGGGAGTCATTTTGAATATACGTTTTCCGAATACTTTGAAGGAAAACACCTGAAGCATTACGGAAACGCCTTCAAACAGCCAGACAAATCCCATAAGTATTATAAGAAGAGGGGAACCGATATGTACCAGCAAAGCGGTTGCAAGACCGCCCAGGAACAAAGAGCCGGTATCTCCCATAAATACCTTTGCGGGATGGAAATTAAATATAAGATATCCCAGCAGCGCGCCCACGGAAGTGGCGGAAATAACTGCCAGAGACTTATCCTCCAGACGGAGGGCAAAAAGCATTAAAGCAAGACATATAACGGCGGAGATACTTCCCTCCAGACCGTCTATACCGTCGGTAAGGTTGGAACAGTTTACAAAATAAACGATTGCCACCAATAATATAATATAGTAGAAAAATCCTAAATTTATTCCGAAAACCGTGGTATTGATACCCACGAGTTTGTCCACGGCAAACAAATATACCCCTGCGGAACCGAACTGGAGTATAAGCTTTTGGATGGCGGTAAGTCCTTTGTTTCTCTTCTTGAACAGCTTAACGTAATCGTCCACCAGACCGATAAGTCCGTTGAACAGCGCAAAGCCTATATGAACCAACATTATCCAGTTATTTGTCTTTATATATTCGGGTAAAAGCAAAGCGCAAACCGCAATGCAGATTCCCGCAATAAAGAACACGCCGCCCATTGTGGGAGTACCTTCCTTGCACTTGTGCCAGGAAGGTCCGATTTCAAGTATTTTTTGTCCCAGCTTTACTTTTCTGAGCACGGGAATAAAAATTTTGCACAAAAGCACCGTAACGGCAAAACCGATAACAGCACCCAGTATCATTGAGACGGTCATGTTCATATATTAAAAACCTTCTTCATTATAGTTTCCAGCTTCATTCCCCTGCTGCCCTTAAACAGCACGGTATCTCCTGCGGAAACATTATTCTTTATATATTCTGCGGCTTTTTCACCTTCGTCCCCGCCAAAGCAGACAGAGTTTTTGCCAAATGCCAAAGCCGTGTTTTTTGATTGCTCGCCAACGCATACAAGCAGGTCAACACCCGCCTCTTTTGCTTTTTCGCCCGTGCGGGAGTGGAGGGAAGGGCTGTGCCCGCCCAATTCCAGCATATCGCCCAAAACGGCGACCTTTCTGCCCTCGAAGCCCTTTAACACATCAAGGGCGGCGGACACGGATTCGGGAGATGCGTTATAGCAATCCGCAATAACGCGCACACCGTCTGTTTCCACAATGCGCTGTCTGTCCCCTACGGTAGAAAAATCCTCCAAGGAAGTGCGCATCTGTTCAACGGTGAGCCCGAGAAAATGTCCTGCGGCAAAGGCAAACAATGCATCGTACACCATATGTCTGCCGATAGCGCCTATACGGGTGCTGAAATGCTCGCCAAACAAGCAAACGTCAAAGACAGTATAGTTCCCGTCTCTTTCTATATTATAAGCATACACTTGATTTTCGGGATTGTCAATACCGCACTTAATACTATTGGGTAAGGAGGCAAGCAAGGGCTCATCGCCGTTTACGATAAGCTTTCCGCCTTCCCGCATACCCTTCAGGATATTAAGCTTTTCATCCCGTATTTTTTCCCTTGTTCCAAAGGCTTCTATATGAGAAGTGCCGATATTTATTACCATCACTATATCCGGCTGAGCGCATACTGCAATACGCTCCATTTCGCCGGGAAGGCTCATACCCATTTCAAATACTGCCGCTTCGGTACCCGCGGGCACTTCAAGGACAGTACGGGGCAGGCCTACCTGACTGTTTCGGTTACCCTTGGTGAAGGAGACTGTCTTTCCGGAGGAAATGCATTTTACTGTCATTTCCTTGGCGGTGGTCTTGCCCACGCTGCCGGTTATACCGATGCATACGGTATCCTTTATTTCATTTTTCCTGTAATCTGCGGCTATTTGCTGAAGCGCCTTCCTGGAAGATGGAACGAGCACGGTGTTTGCCGTTAAAAATGAAGGATCTTCTATCAAAGCGCCGCATTCATCAGAGGCAAGCACGCTTTCAAGATAATCGTGGGCATCGTTGCGTTCACCCTTGAAGGCTACGAACAGAGCCTTGTTACCGGGAGTTTCGCGGCTGTCGGTGGTAAACAGATCGAACTTTCTGTTCATATCCGTTCCTTCCCCTGCTTTTCCGCCGGTAACACGGATTATTCTTTGGAAATCAACTGACATAATTATTCTATTTCCTCGTTGTATCTGAATTCTACCTCTATAACGGTACCGGGAGCAACCAGAGTTCCCGCAGGTACGCTTTGAGAGAACACGTAGCTGTTTGTATAGGAATCGTTAAATATACCGCTTACGGATATATTAAGATGTCTGTTTATCAAAGCTTCCGTTACCTTGGCAGGGGACATATCGCTGAGATCGGGCATAACGATCATTTCGCCGGTATTGCTTCCTTCGGTGTAAAGAACCACTACGCCGTTTTCGGTGTTAAGCTCTTCGCCTGCACGGGGCATCTGATCTATAACCTCTGTTCCGCTGCCCTTGATATGAACCTTGAGTCCCAGCTGCTCGATAGCAAACGCAGCGGTATCAACGTCGTTTCTGCGGTAATCCTGAACGGTGACCATAACGTCTGCGCCGGATTCGGTGGGAAGTATGCCCATATAAGGCAAAACTTCCGAAAGCACGTTGGAAACAATGGGGGCGGCAATAGAGGAGCCGTATACTGTAGATGTGGTTACCGTGGGGTTATCCACCAAAACCAGAATGGCTATCTGGGGATCCTCTGCAGGTGCAAAGGTAACGCAGGAAAGTACGTAGTCGTCTTCAATATCCACCGTATCCAATTTCTGGGAGGTACCGGTTTTGGAAACCACGTTGTATCCGCTTACGGATGCGTTCTTGGTGGAGTTTATAAGCGCATTCATAATAATTCCGCAGGTTTTGGAAGAAACCACCTGTCTGGACGCACCGTACTGTACGTTTTCTATTACGTTCCCTTCCGTATCCGTTATCTGCTTTGCCAGATGGGGAGTAACCAGATATCCGCCGTTGGCAATAGTGCAAAGAGCTCTTAAATGCTGAATGGGCGTGACCTTAAAGCCCTGACCGAAGGATGCGTTTGCAAGGTCAACCACGCCCAAGGTGGGGAAGAATATGGAGGTTGCCTCACCGAGAAAATCGGAAGAAATCTTTTCGCCGTAGCCAAACAGATCGAAATATTCTTCAAATCTTTCGGGACCTATCTTCTGGCTTATCTGAATAAACGCAGGGTTGCAGGAATTGTATATTGCCTGAGAGAAAACCTGCGTGCCGTGTATCTTTTTGCCGTAAACGTGGCATTTGATGGGAACGCCTGCAATAACGTATCTGCCCTGACATTCAAAAGTATCTGTTTCGGTTATACAGCCTTCGTCAAGAGCTATTGCGCCGGTTATCATTTTAAAGGTGGAGCCGGGCTCATAGGTGGCGCTTACCGCAAAGTTTGACCACATATTATAACGGAGCTGTGCTTTGTATTCGGTTATTTCTTTTTCTGTAACACCCTCCAATGCTTCAAATTCCGCCAAAAGATCCAGATAAGGCTCTGTAAGGACAGAATAATTATTAAGATCGAAGGAAGGTGCGTTTGCCATAGCCAGCACATCGCCTGTGTTTACGTCGCATATAATGCCCGTAACGGTGCCGGTAGGCTTGGTTTCCTCATATGCCTGACGGAGATATTTTTCCAAAATAGATTGTATGGACCAATCTATGGTGGTTACCAGGTTGTATCCGTCGATAGCGTCTATATAGCTTTCGTAATCAAAGGGGATCTCGTTTCCGTTTGCGTCTGTAGCCTTAACAACACGTCCGTCAACGCCGGTAAGGAATTCATCATAGGTGTATTCCAAGCCCTGCAGACCGTTGTTTGTGCTTCCCGTAAAGCCGATAATATGGCTTGCAAGATCGTTATACGGGTAATAACGCTTTGTGGATTCCTCCAAATGAACTATATTGGTAAGCTTGTAATCGGTAATAAGCTTTCTTACCGCCGCTTCTTCTTCGGCGTTAAGCTCTTTTTTAATCATTTCGTATTTGCGGTTTACCTTTTCCGCCTTTTCGCGGATAAAGCTTTGCTCTACGTTTAAAATTTTCGAAAGCTCTTTTATTACCAGCTCTTTGGTTTCATCCGTGGGGTTGCCGTCTTTATCCTTAAGGGGAATATCCGCAGGAGAAATAAAGCAGTTTTGCACGGTGATGGTAGTGGCAAGAATGGTTCCGTTGCGGTCCACGATATCGCCCCGCTTTGCGGGTATGGTAAGTTCGTGGGTATATTGATCCTGCGCAGCGTTTCGGTAGTCTTCGCCATCCACAAACTGTATTTTCGCTATTCGATATACAAGAAACGAAAACAGCACCACAAACGCCGCCGTTAAAGCGATGCCTCGCCTTACAAACAGCTTGCTTGTAACACCTACTTCTGTTCCCGTTACGTGCTTTTGGTTGTTTTCCAAGATAAAGTTCCTCCGGGTAAAAGGGCAATGATATTTAGTAAAAACAGGGTAAAGCCGTCTTTTCAACTTTACCCCTCCACAAACAATTATATTCGCATACCTATGGGATCTATGCGACTAATTAAAAAACTCTCTGAACGCTTCCGCCATACCGGAAAGCATTACGCCAAGTCCGTTTTCTTCGTCATCGTAAACGATAACTTCACTTTTTGCATCGACGCCTTCTGTTTTAACGTGCTTTGAAGGTATGTTCTGATATTTTACCATACCCAATTCGTTTTCGGCATAATTGCAGATATAGGTAAGATCGTCTTTTTGCTCCAGCTTTTGCTCAAGGATATCCTGCTCGTGCTTCAGATCCGCTATTTTCTGATCCATTTCACCCAATTCGCTGTTATATCTGTCAATTTCAGCATAGTTGATTATCATAAAGGAAAACAGCGCGGTAAAGATAATGGCAGTGAAGATTACACCGATAGGAAGAGGAGCTCTGTCTTTTTTACGCTCGGTGCGTATGGGAACTTCCCTTACAGCCACCATATTTCTCTTTTTCCTTACGTTAACGTTATTCACGCCCGTTTTGGGTCTGTGAACGGAATTTATACCCGCATCCGTTCCGACAGAAAGCGACGGTTTTATTGTTTCCCCGCTTCTTTTCGACATGGCGGTGGGCTTTCGGTTGTTCATCTTCAAATTCCTTTCAAAAACTTAAATTCCCTCTGCCGCCCTTAGCTTTGCAGAATGGGAACGGCTGTTTTCTTTTAATTCTTCCTCCGACGGGAGCACGGGATGTCTTGTTACCACTTTTACCGTGGGAACCTTGTTACATACGCAAATGGGAAAATCCTTGGGGCAGGTGCAAGGGGACGCAAGAGTCGCAAACGTGTTTTTAACTATGCGGTCTTCAAGGGAATGAAAGCTGATAACAGCTATTCTTCCGCCCTTTTTAAGTCTGCCTGCGGCGGCTTCCAACGCCTTGCCAACAGAAGAAAGCTCCCCGTTTACTTCTATGCGTATCGCCTGAAACGTTCTTTTTGCGGGGTGTCCGCCTTTGGGCTGACCGGGCACGGCGGCGGATACTATTTCCGCAAGTCTTCCCGTTGTTTCTATGGGATCTTCGGCGCGTTCTTTTACTATACGTGATGCAATACGGCGGGCAAATTTATCTTCGCCGTATTCAAAAATTATTTTTGCCAATTCGCTTTCCGAATATGTATTCACCACGTCGTATGCGGTAATTCCACCGGACGTATCCATGCGCATATCCAGAGGAGCATCGTTTATATAAGAAAATCCTCTCTCGGGTGTATCCAACTGATACGAGGACACGCCCAGATCAAACAAAAATCCGTCTGCTTTATCTATTCCCAGTTCATCAAGAACGGTTGCAACGTCCTCGTAATTGCTTTTGAAGGGTGTAAAGCGGGGATCGTTTATTTTTTCTTTTGCGTTTGCAAGAGCATCGTTATCTCTGTCGATACCGATGACCCTTCCCTTTTCTCCCAGCAGAGAGAGTATTAAACGAGTATGACCCGCGCCGCCCAAAGTACAATCCACGTACACGCCGTCGGGCTTAATGTCCAACAGCTCCATACATTCGTTTGCAAGGACGGAATAATGCTTGAACTCCATATCAGAAGCCCATTTCCAGCAGGGATGCGGTTATGGCTTCGCTGTCCAGGCTTGCCTGCTCTGCTTCCCACTCTGCTTCGGACCATATCTCAAGGTGGGTACGGTTACCTACGATAACCACGTTTTTATCAAGACACGCAAACTCTCTGTGAGCGGGAGAAAGTGCTATTCTTCCCTGAGCATCCAGAGCGGTCTCGTTTGCGCCGGAATAGAAATACAGTTTTATATGACGAGCCTGTGCCGCCGCCAGATTATCCAGCTTTGCACAAAAATCGTTCCACGCTTCGTCGGTAAAGACCTGAAGGCATTTGCCCATACCTTTGCAGACCCAGAATTTTTCGCCAAGCTCATCACGTAATTTTGCAGGCAGGAATATTCTGCCCTTGGTATCAAGAGTATGTCTGTATTCGCCGAAAAACATATTTCCCGCCTCCTTTTACATAAACTTTCCAAAACAGGAATTTAATGGGAAATCAGTGTTATATTCCACCACAATTCACCACAAACCTATTATATACAACCATTTGAAAAAATGCAATACCTTTTTTACTTTTTTCAAAAATTATGTAAAATAAATTATCACCAAAACGCCCACAATTTTCCTCGTTTCTGCCATTACCTGCCAATATCTGCCAAACACGCCCAAAAATTATGTAAACAAACATTTGTTCGTCAAAAGTTTGTTGAAAATTGATATTCGGTATGTTATAATAAATCAAACGGAATGATGGGAGGAAAGTGTAAAATGACCGAAGGCTCGATTCTTAAAATCGAAGACAGCGCGCTTATACTTGAAAAAGAGAAGCTGGCGGCGCTTATAGTAATCGAAGACTATCCCCGTTTTCCCGAATGGGAGCAATGGAAAAACGGTGTAGAGATCACCGTTTTGAATTCCAACGCCGCATACAAAAAAATTCTGCTTGAAGGTTGCTCGTTTCCTGCCGAAATGCGGGATAAAATAATAAAAGAAGCGGTTTTGTCCTATTCGGAAACGCAAAGCAAATATACTCTTACCGTGAAATTGGAAGACGACACTAAATACTATTTGCGCTTTACGGATATAAAGATAGTAAAATCACAAAACTACAACTGCGCAGAATATACGATTTACCAAGCCACTCCGTGGGTGTACTTAGCTATTATAGCGTGGCAGCTTTGTGAAAAAGCATACCTTGCCCCCGATATGCTTAACCAAAAAGAGCAAGACTTACTCCCTCTTTTAAAAGAACTGGAACAGTTTTTTTTCGTTCCGCCCAACGAGCCCTGCGGTTTTCCTTTACTGCATAAATTGGCTGTTGATAACGGCTTTGAAGATCTTGAAAAGTTTTTCAAAAAAGCGCAAAATCCAAAAGGCAAGGAACGCCCCGTAAGTTGGCTTGTTCTCGCACTTTCCAATTTGCGCTGTAAACCTTTATGGGATGCCGTATACAGCAAAATAAAAGAGAGCCAGCAGGACTACCCTTGCCCCGAAACAGAGAATAAAGACCATATAAAAATTATCGATTCCGCAATGCACGAGCAGGGGTTTGAAGGAAGCTTTCCGGATTACGTTAAGACCGGAATTACAAATAGAAGCATTACTGCCGAATCCTATGGAAGCACACGTACAGTTGCGAAAGGAAAAAACGCGGTATACCGCGTTCATTGTCAGGAAAGTATAGATAACGGCGAACTGAAAGGCATTACTTTTCTTTGCGGAACTGCTTTCTTAAAGGAAGGTATGTCTGCAGAGGAAGCCGATATATATTACTGCGCCTTTAACAGCAAGGGAAAAACATTGTTTGACGATATGCATCACTATATATACGAGGAGCGCAATCCGCAAGAAATTTTGCGAAACGCCGCCACAGTTGCCGCAAAGCGGGCGGAGCGTATTAAGCTGAGCAAAAGCGAAAGAGCGTTTCTTAACAGAAATGCACCCTCTTTTTTGTCAACTTTTCTGACCGTATTTATCTTCCTGGGAGGATTTTTCTCCATTGGATTTACGCTGTTATCATTCATAATAGTGGTGATTACAGCGCTTGCTACAGGAGAAAATATTGGAGAGTTTTTAAAAGATATTCCGTGGATGTTCGTTATACTATTCACTTGGGTGGGATTCGGCGGAACAATGGGAATAATTACCGCGCTAAGCAACAGAAAGTAAAAAATACTACAAATCACCCCAAGAAGTCTGCAACTTCTTGGAGACCCCGACAAAAAAATCCCCGAGCGTTTTTCGCTCGGGGATTTTTTATTTACACAGTCTTTGTAAGCAAAAATGATTCGTGCCGGAGAATAATATATGTTATTCGTTAAAGCAGATTACTGTTGCTTGGAAGCGGCATAGCATTCGCTGCAGTATACCGGTCTGTCGTTAGAGGGCTGGAAGGGAACCTTTGCTTCCTTGCCACACTGTGCACAAGTGGTTGTAAAGAGCTCTCTGGGAGCCTTGCCTGCGTTCTTTCTTGCGTCACGGCAGGGTTTGCATCTCTGGGGCTCGTTCTGGAAACCGCGTTCTGCATAGAATTCCTGTTCACCTGCGGAGAAAACGAATTCTGCGCCGCAATCCTTACAAACCAAAGTCTTGTCTTCGTACATGCTGATTTTACCTCGCTTGAAAATAAATATTTTTCCCTTGTTTCCAAGGTTTTTACTAAATTATACGTTTGAGCTTGGAACGTATGCGCTGAACCGTATTGTCTATGCTTTTAACATCCTTGCCCAATTTTTTACCTATCTCTGCGTATGTTTCATCCGCAAGATAAAGTTCAAAGACTTTTGATTCCAAAGGAGAGAGCGCTTTGAAAAGTCTATCGTGAAGAAGCCTGCCGGATTCGGTATCCAAAAGGATAGTTTCCGGTGATTCGGCTTCCTGCGCTTCCGTTCCCCCGAAAATTTCGGAAGAAGGAACAAAGGAAACTGTTTTGTTATACCGTCTGAGTGCAGATATAATGCTGTTTTTTATACAGGTGACAGCATATGTGGAAAACTTGGCTTTTTCTTCCTCATAGCTGCGGACAGCCTTTAAAAGCCCGATAAGCCCTTCCTGCAAAAGATCTTCCCTTTCCGATTCCGAAACCGAAAGAGTGCCGATATAGGAATTCATAATACGGGAATATCTGTGCACGAGCAAAGCAAAAGCAAGGGAATCCCCCTCACGGGCGGAAGCCACAAGCAGCGCATCTTCGTTTGTAACGGGTATGATATTTTCCATCCGTGTCTCTTGTTAAAAATTCACAAAACAAGTACCAATCTTGTAGTAGTATACCACAATTTTCCCCAAAGTCAAGTGAAATGTTAACTTTTCTTTCAAATTTCCTAAAAGTTTTTTAAAAAATTGTTCAAAATTGCTTCATTATCCGTTCAAGAACGCTCATTTTCCGTTCTATATCTCGGGCAAGCTGTATCTGGCAGCGGGCGCGCACCAGATTATGCTCATCGTATGCGGTTTTAAAATAAGTATCGCCTGCAAGATAATCTGCCAAAAATCTGGTAGAAAGCTCCAACGTTACCACGAGAGCACCCATAGAGAGAGTGGAAATTTCCGTTTCATTAAGGTTGCCGTAAAGCTGAGGCACAAAGCCCGAAGCGAATTGGGTGAACATTTCCGTATCCAGAGATACTTCGGAAAGATTCTTTTCGTCCTCCGCCGCGGTATTTGCGGCAAAACGCACCGCATCGCCGAAATCGTATGCGGCATAACCCGGCATAACCGTATCAAGATCTATTACCGCCAAAGGCTCTCCCGTGCCCGCATCAAACATTACGTTGTTGCATTTTGTATCGTTGTGGGTGACCCGCAGGCTTATTTTATCTTCCTTTGCAAGAGCGCTGAAATAACCTGCGCAAGACGCCATTGAGCGGAGATAATCTATTTCCTCTTTCACCGAAGATACTCTTCCTGCAGCATCCAAAGCTACGGAATTTTCAAAATCTTCAAATCTTTTTACCGTATCGTGAAAATGAGGTATGGTTTCATAAAGGGAAGACGCATCGAAATCCGAAAGGTTTTTCTGGAATTCGCCAAACGCCTTACCTGCATTACGCATTACCTTTAAGGTGGGACGGCTGTTAAAGGTACAGGAATTGGTGATATAGCTTATAACACGCCAATAGCTGCCGTCTTCGGACCGGTATATATACTGCCCGTCGGGAGTGTGATACATTTTGAGAACACGGCGCTTTATGTCCGTTTCTCCGTCTGCCAGCATACGTTTTCTTATATGGTCGGTTATGCGGCATACGTTGGATATTATTTTTTCGGGGCTGTGGAACACATTGTGGTTTATGCGCTGTACCAGATAAGTGCGTCCGCCCTCGTAACCATCCGTATGGACGGTATAGGTATCGTTTATATTTCCGCTTTTTATTACGTTGTAGCCAAAGAATTCGCCTTTAAGCTTAAATGCTTTACATATCTCTTCAAAGGTATGGTTTAAAGACAGCATCTTACTCCTCCTGTAAAATAAATGTTGCGGGACCATTTGAGTATATTTTGTTTACAAATTTTTGGTTGGTCAAAAGATCGGTATATTTGCCTTTAACAGCATATTCACCGCCTGCGGCAAAAGAAACTGCCAAAAGGCTGTTTTTGCAAAAAGAGCGTCTTATAGCAAACACTCCTCCGTCTGCACACAAGATCTCTGTATCTCCCCTTGTTAAAGCGAGAGAATTCTTACGCACTATTCCTGCTTTTTTAAAGAAAGAAAGCATATCTTTGTCTTCTTTTCCCCAAGGATAAGGATAGCGGTTAAACGGGTCGGATCTGCCCTGCATACCTATTTCGTCACCGTAATAAAGGCAGGGAGTGCCGGGAAGAGCAACAAGCAAAGCGTATGCGGCACGGAGGCGCATTGCACCGAGGGAATATTCTTCGTCGGTCAATCTGTACACCGCCGCTTCATCCGCTGTCATATCCCCTTCATAACCTGCCAAAGCGGTTATGATACGAGGGGTATCGTGGGTGCCCAACGTATTCATAAGGCGGAGCATTTTCGCCTTGGGATAGTGGGTAAGCTGATACGCCAGCACGCCGGAAAGATGAGAAATATCGCCGTAACGGAAAAACCTTATAATTCCGTCACGAAAAGGATAATTGGTAACCGAATCCAGCGAATGACCCTGAAAATAATCCTTTGCTTCGTCATAAGCCACCTTGGTGGAAGCATCCTCCCACACCTCGCCGATAATGCAGGCGCGGGGGTTGGACTTTTTAACGGCGGCGCAAATTTCGTGAGTAAACTCGTTGCTGTATTCGTCCACCACGTCCAGACGGAAACCGCCTATGCCCATTTCCATATACTTGGGAATTACTCTGTTGCATATAAAGCTGCGGAAGGAAGGACATTTTACCGTTTTGGGCAGGTTTTTGCAGCCCCACCAGCAATCATAATCGTGGGGATAATTTGAAAAAGAAAACCACTCTTTATAAGGAGAAGACGGGTCGTTCAGAACAGAGGTAAAGTAAACGCTGTGCTCTCCCACGTGGTTGAACACGCCGTCCAGAATTATCTTTATTCCGTATGCAGAGGCTTTTTCTATAAGGTTTTTCAAAGCCTCGTCACCGCCGAAGCCTTCGTCTACGGCAAGATAATCGTCGGTATCGTATTTATGGTTGGAATACGCCTTGCAGATGGGAGAAAGATATATGCTCCCCGCACCTAAAGATGCGATGTAATCAAGCTTTTCTGCCACGCCCCAAAGAGTTCCGCCGAAAAGGGTGTTATTTTTGAGTTCACCTTTTTCGTTTCTCTTGTATTCGGGAGTATCATCCCAATTCAGGTAAACGGCATCCTCCCTTTCGGGCACGCTGCCAAAGCTGAAAAATCTATCCACAAATATCTGGTAAATAATACCGTTATCCAGAAATGCGGGTGCGGGATACTTTTCGTCCGTAACGGTAAAGGTATCCACTTGTCTGCCGTCTTCACCGCAGACAGCATACAAGCCCGCACCTAAAAGCGCGGGCGGTGTATTGCCGTATTTATCTTTAATTGTATATCCTTTTCCGGCGGTAACAGGAGTTCCGAAAGCGAACACGCGCTTTTCTGTAGGTGCGCCGGAAGCAAAAAGTATTGGGTTTATAATTATCAGTCCTTAAGGGGAACAGCGTTCCAGATGTTTTCCGCGTAATCACGGATACTGCGGTCTGCGGCAAAAATTCCCGCTTTTGCAATATTATTAAGCGCCATCTTGTTCCAACGGGCAGGATCACCGTATGCGTTCACCAAATTCTTGTGAGTAATATGATAATCCTCAAAATCAGCAAGACACATATAGGGGTCGGACACACCGTGGGAGAACAGCAGATAGTTTGCTATATCGGCAAAAGGTCTTCCGTTAAAGCCTACCGCAAGACGGTCTATAGCACGCTTAAGTTCGGGAGAACGGAGATAATATCCGGAAGAAGAATAGCCCTTCTTCCAAAGCTCATCCACTTCGTGAGCGCGGAGACCGAAGATGAAGATATTATCATCTCCTACCTGCTCTGCTATCTCTACGTTTGCGCCGTCAAGAGTTCCGATAGTAACGGCGCCGTTGATCATAAACTTCATATTACCCGTACCGCTGGCTTCTTTGCCCGCAAGAGAGATCTGCTCGCTTACATCGGCAGCGGGCATAAGACGCTCTGCAAGAGTTACGTTGTAGTTTTCAAGGAATACCACACGTATTTTTTCACGCAGCGCAGGTTTTTTCTCGATATCCGCAGCGATATAGCATATAAGGCGGAGAATATCCTTTGCCAGATAATAACCGGGAGCCGCTTTTGCGCCGAAGATAAAGGTCTGAGGCTGTATATCCAAAGAAGGATTTTCCAAAAGGGCGGTGTAAAGAGAAATAATATTAAGTGCGTTAAGAAGCTGGCGCTTGTACTCGTGGAGACGCTTTGCCTGAACGTCAAAGATAGAATCGGGATCGATCTTCACGCCGTGAGTTTTGCTTATATAATTAGCGAAATCCACCTTGTTTGCGTGCTTTATCTCGCCGATACGCTTGAGTACGGATTCATCGTTTTCGTATGCAAGGAATTTTTCAAGCTGAGAAGCATCCTTGCGGTAGCCCTCTCCGATACATTCATCCAGCAGGCTTGCAAGACGGGGGTTGGAATAGCACAGCCATTTGCGGTGTGCGATACCGTTGGTTACGTTGGTAAATCTTTCGGGATACATATCCGCATAATCGCGGAACACAGTCTTTTTAAGAATATCGGAATGGAGCTTGGATACGCCGTTGGTGTGGTTTGAGCCTACAACGGAAAGATTTGCCATTCTTACCTGACCGTTGCCCAGAATAGCCATACGGCTTATCTTATCCCAGTTGCCGGGGAAATTGTTCCAGGCGTCCGCACAGAAGCGGCGGTTTATCTCGGTAACGATATTGTGAATTCTGGGAAGCTTAAAGCGGAACAGATCTTCGTTCCAGCATTCCAGCGCTTCGGGAAGCACGGTGTGGTTGGTATAGGAGATGGTGTTAACAGTGATATCCCATGCCTTTTCCCAGGAATAATGATGATCATCCATAAGGATACGCATAAGCTCGGGAACGCAGAGTGCGGGATGGGTATCGTTAATGTGGATAGAAACCTTTTCTGCGAAGTTATCCAGAGTTTTGTACTGAGAAACGTGAGCCGAAACTATATTCTGCAGAGATGCGGAAACAAGGAAATACTGCTGTGAAAGACGAAGCAGCTTACCTTCGTGATGGTTATCCGCAGGGTACAATACCTTGGAGATAGTTTCTGCCATGGTGTTTTCTTCAACAGCCTTTATATACTGTCCCTGAGAGAACGCTTCCATATTAAAATTGCGTTTGTCCTGAGCTTTCCACAGACGGAGGGTATTGCAGCACTCGCTGTCTGCGCCGGAAACGAACAGATCGTAGGGGACTGCATCTATTTCATCGTAATCCTCGTAAATAGGCTCGCATCTGCCGTTATCCCATTTTTCTTTTATTTTTCCGCCTAATTTAACGGAAACGCTTTTATCCTGTCTGGGAACCAGCCATACCTGACCTGAAGGCAGCCATATATCGGGCAATTCGAGCTGTTCTCCTTCTGCCATCTTCTGTCTGAACAGACCGTATTCAAAAAGTATGGAATATCCTCTTGCGGGGTACTGCTGGGTTGCAAGGGCATCCATAAAGCAAGCGGCAAGTCTGCCCAAGCCGCCGTTACCCAAAGCGGGGTCGGTCTCCAGTTCGTATATTTCATCAAGATCGAATCCTATTTCTGAAAGCACTTCACGGTATGAGGACTCCAGACCGAGATTGCAAAGATTCATTTTAAGCTGTCTTCCCATAAGGAATTCCATACATATATAAAATACCTGCTTGGAATGGGTTACCTTTACCTTTTTGGAAAAATCGCTATTCTTTTTTGCCAGAACGTCTCTTACGCACATAGCCAGTGCGGAATATATCTGCTCCGAATTTGCCTCCTCGGGAGAAACCGCATAATATCTGGAAAGTGTAGCCGTGATCTGGGCTTTAAGCTGTTGTTTGTTCATTGGGGTTAATTAAGCCTTTCGTACATTTGGATATATAGTTTTGCGCTCTTTTTCCAGGAGAAATCATAGCGCATTACTTTCAAAACAAGTTTTTCCCATTGGGCAGTATCGCTGTAAAGATTAACGGCGCGTTTCACCGCATTATAAAGCTCCATACCGGAATAAGGTGCAAAGGTAAAACCGTTGCCGCCGCCCGGCCAGCCGTAATCTCTTATACTGTCGTAAAGTCCGCCAGTCTCACGCACAACGGGCACGGTGCCGTAACGGGATGCGATCATTTGCGCCAAACCGCAGGGTTCGCTCAAAGAGGGCATAAGGAAGATATCGCCTGCGGCGTAAATACGCTTGGAAAGCTCTTTATCGTATTTAAGCAGGGTACGCATTTTATGAGGGAATCTGCGGGCTGCCTCATCAAAAAATCTTTCATATTCGTAATCGCCGGTGCCCAAAAGCACAAATTGAATATTCTCTTCCAGCAGGCTGTAAAGAGATTCCTTTACAATATCCAATCCCTTGTGGGAAACCAGACGGGTGATCATTATCACCATGGGAACGTCCTCTTTTACGGGAAGATTTAAATACTCCTGCAAAAACTTTTTACATTCTTTTTTGCCGCCTGTGCGCATATAAGAAAAGTTTTTGATAAGCTCATTATCCTTTGCGGGATTATAGTATTCCCTGTCGATACCGTTCAGTATTCCCGTAAGTTTGCCCTTGCACATTTCCAGTACCGGGTGCAGACCGTGGGAATATTCGGGAGAGAGGATCTCGTTTGCATAGGTAGGAGATACGGTGGAAACCATATCGGCGCAAACTATAGCGCCTTTCATAAAGTTCATACATCCGCCGAATTCAAGTACGGGAACGAACTTTTCGTGAAGTCCCAAAAGATCGCCCATATTATACATATCGCCTATGCCCTGATACTGTATATTATGAATGGTGAATACCGCTTTGATATCGCGGTATTTTTCCGCGCTGCCGTACAGACATTTAAGATATACCACCGCCATTGCCGCCTGCCAATCGTGGGCGTGAAGGTAATCGGGGTAAAAATCTATAAGAGGAAGGAGATCTACTACCGCCTTGCAGAAAAAAGCAAATCTTTCCAGATCATCTCCCGCGCCGTAAAGCGCGCCGCGGCGGTAGTAAAACTCGTTGTCTATAAAATAATAGGTCACTCCGTTTTCGACCAAAGAGTAAAGACCGCAGTATTGCTTTCTCCAGCCAAGCTCCACGGTAGTTTCCAAAACCTTTTCCATACGGGAGCGGGTCTCTTGCGTAACCTTATCGTAAAGAGGCATAATAACACGGATATCACAGTCTTTGTCAGCCTGCTTTATGGCGGCAGGCAAAGAGCCTATAACATCTCCCAATCCGCCGGATGCGGCAAAAGGCAGTGCTTCGCTGGCAGCAAAAAGTATCTTTTTCATGGGGTTTTACTCCTTTTAAAATTTTTATGGCTGTAAACGGAAAACAAAAATCAAACGGTTAAGTTCTTTTCTATGAAATAAGGCTTGCTTTCGTGACCGGAAAGAACTCTGCCGTCTCTTACTACAGCGGATTTATCGGTAATAACGCAGTTTAAGTATACGTTTTCACCTATAACGGTATCCTGCATAAGTATGGAATTCTTTACGGTAGTGCCTCTGCCTATCTTTACTCCGCGGAAGAGAATGCAGTTTTCCACGGTGCCTTCGATAACGCATCCGTCCGCAATAAGAGAATTTTTGGTTACTGCGGTATCGCTGTACTGGGTGGGTGCGCTGTTGCGTACCTTTGTGAATATGGGTCTGTCAGCTATACCGAACAGCTCTCTGCGGGTACCGGGGTTGAGCAGGTCCATATTGCAGGCAAAATAATCCGCCATAGAGTCTACGGTTGCGAAATATCCGTCGCACACGTAAGCCTTTATCTTGTCTCTGCCGATACGGCGGGCAAGAACGTCTTTTGTAAAGCTCTTGTAGCCGTGGGCTGAGGCATCCAGCGTTATCTCCTCCAGATACTTACGGTTCATTACGTAGATATTAAGGTTTACGTTGCAGAAAGCGGGCTCTTGGGAATTGTGCTCCGCTATATCGGTAACATCGCCGTTTTCATCGTAAAACAGTTCTACGTTGTTGCTGGTGCCGGTTTTGGATACCAGATAAGACTGCTTTGTGGCGATAGTGCAGTCCGCACCGCTCTCTACATGATACCTGATGATTGCGGAAAAATCCATATTGCAGATAACGTCGCAATCCGAAAGTATAACGTATTCTTCTTTTGCGCTCTGAATAAACGCGCTTATTCCCATAAGAGCTTCAAGACGGGTTGTATATACCTCGGGTCTTGAGCTGGCAAAAGCGGTTATGTAGGGAGGAAGTATCTGTATGCCGCCGCTTCTGCGGGCGAGGTCCCAGTCCTTACCGGAGCCGATATGGTCCATAAGGGACTGATAATTATAATGAGTTATAACGCCCACGCGGGAAATTCCGCTGTTTACCATATTGGAAAGGGCGAAATCTATTAGTCTGTATCTGCATCCGTAAGGAACGGACGCCATAGTACGAAGACGGGTAAGGTCAGCCACGTTTTCATCGTGAATATTGGAAAAGATTATACCGAGTACGCTCATTTCGCACCTGCCTCTCCGCCGATATCGGCGAGTGTTTTTTGAGAAACCAATTCCCCATCGGGAACGGAAACGCCGGGTAATATGTTAAGGCCGCTTCCCACCAGAGTAAGCTTGCCGCCATCGTCCTTATCCTTGCCCACAGTGGCATTTTTGCCGACTACCGTGCCTGCATCCACCATAGAATAGTAAACCGATGCGCCTTCGCTTACGGTTATGTTATCAAACAAAACGCTGTCCTTTACGGTAGCGCCTCTGGCAACGGTGACACCGCCGCCGATAACGGAATTTATAACCGTTCCGTAAATTTCACTGCCTTCGGTTATCTGGGAATTTTTGATAACCGCGCTTTCGCCCACGTAATGAGGAGGATATGCGTTGCTTCTGGAATATATCTTCCAGGAGCCGTCGTTAAGATCAAGCCGGGGAGTATCGCCGAGAAGATCCATATTCGCCTCCCAGAGAGAGGAAACGGTACCAACGTCCTTCCAATAGCCGTCAAAGCGGTATGCAAACATTCTCTCCCCTGCTTTAAGCATTGCGGGAATAACGTTTTTACCAAAGTCCTTATCGCTGTTTTCGTCGTTTTCGTCTGCGATAAGATAGCTGAACAGCTTTTCCTTGCTGAACACGTATACACCCATAGACGCCATGGTGCTCTTGGGTACCTTGGGCTTTTCCTCAAAATCGTATATAGACATATCTTCGCGGGCGCTCATAATACCGAAACGGCTTGCCTCTGCTAAAGGAACGTCTATAACCGCGATAGTGCAGTCTGCTTTATTGCGCTTGTGCTCTTTTATCATCTTGTCGTAATCCATACGGTATATATGGTCGCCGGAGAGGATGAGCACGTATTCGGGGTCGTATTTTTCTATAAACTGCATGTTCTGGTAAATGGCGTTTGCGGTGCCCTTATACCAGTCTGCACGCTTTAATCCCTGATAGGGAGGAAGCATCATAACACCGCCGTAAACACGGTCAAGATCCCAGGGCTGACCGTTGCCGATATACTCGTTAAGAGCAAGGGGCTGATACTGGGTAAGCACACCCACGGTATCTATGCCGGAATTTATACAGTTTGATATGGGAAAGTCTATAATGCGGTACTTACCGCCAAAGGGAACTGCAGGTTTGGCAAGACGCTCCGTAAGCAGGTAAAGACGGCTTCCCTGTCCTCCCGCAAGCAGCATTGCCACACATTCTTTTCTTTTGATCATTTCTTTTGCCCACTCCTTTTTTTAATATAAAGTGCGCCCAGCGGCGGTACTGATACTGTTATTTTATACCCGCCGTATCCGTCCTTGACGGCACGGAGAGTTTTTTTCTTCATATAGCCGCATCCGCCGAACTCTTCGGAATCGGAATTAAGAAGCACGGAATAATATCCGCCGGATTCTACGGCAAAGGTTCTGTTATCGTGAGGGGAAGCGGAAAAATTGATTATTGCGTAAACTCTTTCGCCGAATTTGGAAAGGCGGGAGAAGATAAGCATATTTTCATCTCTCGCATCCGCATCCGTCCAGTTAAAGCCGCTCCAATCTCTGTCCAGATCCCACAAAGCGGGTGTGTCTTTATAAACTCCGTTCAAAGTACGCATATAGTCCTTGAACTGTCTGTGCTTTTCGTATTCAAGCAAAAACCAATCGATCTGTCCTTTATAATCCCATTCGGCAAACTGGGCGATCTCGTTGCCCATAAAGGAAAGCTTTTTGCCGGGGTGCGCCATCATATAAGCGAAATATGCCCGCAGGGTTGCAAATTGCTGCCAATAATCACCGGAGCATCTGCCGATAATGGAATGCTTGCAATGCACCACCTCATCGTGAGACAGAGGAAGCACGTAGTTTTCCGCAAAATTGTACATCATTGCGAAGGTAAGCTTACCGTGGCTGCCGCTTCTGAAGTACGGGTCAACGGGCAGGTATGAAAGGGTATCGTTCATCCAGCCCATATTCCACTTAAAGGTAAAGCCCAGACCGTGCCTCTTTGTAACGTCGGGAAAAGCGGTGGATTCCTCTGCGATCATCATACGATCGGGATAATTATCGTATATCACCTTGTTAAGATGCTGAAAGAAGGATATCGCTTCAAGATTTTGGTTGCCGCCGTATGCGTTGGGATGCCATTCCCCTGCGTTTCTGTCATAATCCAGATAAAGCATGGAAGCCACCGCATCTATACGCAAGCCGTCGATATGATATTTATCCAGCCAGAAGCAGGCGTTGGAGATAAGGAAGCTTCTTACCTCGTTTCTGCCCACGTCAAAGCATCTTGTGCCCCAGCCGCGGTTTTCCATACGGGTGGGGTCGGAATATTCGTAAAGCGGTCCGCCGTCAAATTCATACAACCCGTGCTCATCCTTGGGAAAGTGGGCAGGCACCCAGTCAAGGATAACGCCTATACCCGCAGAATGAAGCTTGTTTACAAAATACATAAAATCCTCGGGACATCCGAAACGGGAGGTAGGTGCGTAATATCCGCACACCTGGTAACCCCAGGACCCGTCAAAGGGATGCTCCGCTATGGGCATAAGCTCCACATGTGTGTAGTTCATATCCGAAGCGTACTGCGCCAATCTATCTGCCGCTTCGCGGTAGGAAAGATAGCTTCCGTCCTCGTTTTTCATCCACGAGCCCAGATGCACCTCGTATATATTAACGGGGGCAGAGGGCATTTCATCATACTCGCGGCAATCTGCAAATATTTTTCTGGTTTTTATAAATTCCTCGTCCGTCCACTCAAAATCCTTTAATGTGTGGAAGATAGTGGCTGTCTGCATACCCGTTTCCGCATAAAAGCCGTAAGGGTCTGCTTTAAGATGGTCGCCGCCTGCACCGCAGACAAGATATTTATATCTTGTCCCTTCTTTGAATTCGGGAAGAGTGACCGACCATATACCGCTTATATTCTCACGGGTAAGAGGGGTGTCCTTTGCCCAACCGTTATGGTCGCCGCAAAGAAATATCTCTCTTGCATTAGGTGCCCAAACGCGGAAGACCACGCTTCCGTCCTCAAGACGGTGGGCGCCCATATAATCGTATGCCCGTATATTTGTGCCTTGATGAAAGAAATACTCTGCCTGAGACAACTTAAACCCCTCCACTCAAAGTTAGAAACAATTAATCTACATTATTATATCATATCAAACTTAATATTTCAATAGCACTTTTTCTCTTTTACACTCTATTATGCCCGAAAAAGGGAGCCAAAACAGCTCCCTTCAACATCTTTTTTTATTTTTTCACAAACACCAGTCTGGTGTAGCCGCTGCCACGCTTATATACGGTCATACCGGTTCCGTCCATATCGCTTATCTCATCAAAAACAGCGGGAATAACAAGGTTGCCCTCCGTGTCCACAGCGCCGTATCTGCCGCCTTTTTTCACTACAGCGATACCGCCGCAAAAAGCATAGGCTTCGGTGTATTCGGGCTGGGTGAGCCAACGTCCCGTTTCAAGGTAATAGCCGTACTTGCCGCCGCGGTTAAGAAGCAGCACACCGTTTTCCGCACCGGTGCAGGAATAGCCTGCGGGTATGGAATACTCCTGCTGGGGAGCGGGCATCTTTGTATTTGAGATCTGCCCGAAATCATCATATTCCGCATCCACAGCCACCAAGGTTTCGTTGGGAACAAAGGCGCTTACCGCCTCCCCTTCAAATTCGGGAAGAGAAGAAATGTAAATTTCGTATTCGTTTTGTTGAATAGCGGAAACATCACCTTCGTTAAGCAGGTCTTCAAGGATCTTATCGTCCGTTTCGTATTCAAATTCGTCCCTTGCGGCAGCATTTTTGGAAACAAAGCCCAAAATATCTCCGTTGACAGCCCACACAGCCGCCAGCGCCAAAAGCAAAGCGGCAAGGGAAAAAGCAGCATATTTAATAACATTACCGTATTTTTTCATAAACTGACCCTTTCGGAATAACACTTTCAACAGAATTTTACCATTAAAACTGTAATAAATCAAGCAAAACGAGAAAAAATAAAAAAACTTAAAAAAACTATTTACAAATCGGTTTTAATGTGGTAAAATTCGTTGTATGCCAAATTGGGGAGGCTCGGTTTAAGGGCACAGGGCGGTAGTTTTCCGCCGTTTTCACACACCTTTTACTCAGTCTTACCTGTAGGGCAAATAATAACGGAGGTGAAACAAGCATGATCAACAAGGATCTTAAGCAGCAGATCATCAAGGAGTACGCAGTTCACGAAGGTGACACCGGTTCTCCCGAAGTACAGATCGCAGTTCTCTCTCAGAGAATCAGCGAGCTTACCGCACACCTTAAGGCAAACCCCAAGGATAACCACTCCCGCAGAGGTATGCTTATTATGGTAGGTAAGAGAAGAAAGTACCTTAACTATCTGCAGAAGAAGGATATCGAGCGTTACCGTTCCATCGTTGCACGTCTCGGTCTTCGTAAGTAATTATTACTTCAAAAACGCGAAGGCGGGAGTATACACAACTCCCGCCTTTGTTGTCGGGGTCCCCGAGAAGCCGTCAGGCTTCTTGGGGTGATTACGGTTTTCAAAAAATTCAAAAAAAGAACAAGGTCAGGGTTTAGCAGTTAAAAACGTTCCGAAAAAGCGTTTTCGGCATGTTTTTAAGTGTTAAACCTACGCCTTGAAAAACAATATATTTAAAGAAAGGTGAAGTTTAATTATGTTTCCCAATTACAGAACGTTTAAAACTACTCTCGCGGGAAGAGAATTGATCGTAGAGACCGGCAAGATAGCACAGCTCGCTTCCGGTTCCTGCCTTGTACGCTACGGCGAAACCGTTATTCTCTGCAACGCAACCGCATCCGCCGCTCCCAGAGACGGTATCGATTTTCTCCCTCTCTCCGTAGATTTTGAAGAGAGACTTTATTCCGTTGGTAAGATCCCCGGCTCCTTCCTTAAGAGAGAAGGCAGACCCAGCGAAAAGGCGATCCTTACCTCCAGAGTTATAGACAGACCTATCCGTCCCCTTTTCCCCAAGGATCTGCGTAACGACGTAGTTCTGTCCCTTACCGTTATGTCTGTTGACCCCGATAATTCTCCCGAGATCGCAGCAATGCTGGGTGCATCCATCGCACTTACCATTTCCGATATTCCCTGGAACGGTCCTATCGCAGGCGTTTTCATGGGTCTTGTAGACGGAAGAATAGTTGTTAACCCCACCGAAGAGCAGCGCAGCAGAAGCGAGCTTGAGCTTACCGTTGCCGGCACCAAGGAAAAGGTCGTTATGATCGAAGCGGGCGCAAAGGAAGTTGACGACGACACTATGTTGGAAGCTATCCTCAAGGGTCATGAAGCTATCAAGCCCCTTATAGATTTTATCCAGTCCATCCGCGAAGCAGTAGGCAAGCCTAAGTTTGAATATCCTTCCTGCGAAGTTGACCACGATCTTTTCGATAAGATCGAAGCAATGGTAGGCGCAGACGTGGAAAAGGCTCTTTATACCGACGACAAGCGTGTACGTGATGCGGCTCTCAAGCCTATATACGACAGAGTTTTCGAAGAGCTCGGCGAAGAATATGCGGACAAGACCGCTATGATCAACGAATGTCTGTACAAGCTTCAGAAAAAGATAGTACGCCGCTGGCTGCTTAATGAGCAAAAGCGTGTTGACGGCAGAAGAATGGACGAAATACGTCCTCTCGCCGCAGAAGTAGGCATTCTTCCCAGAACCCACGGTTCGGGTATGTTCACCAGAGGTCAAACTCAGGTTCTCACCACCGCAACCCTCGCTCCCGTAAGAGAAGCACAGCTTCTTGACGGCATTGATAACGAAGAAGAAAAACGCTATATGCACCACTACAATATGCCCGGCTATTCCGTAGGCGAAGCAAAGGCGGCAAGAAGCCCCGGACGCCGCGAGATCGGCCACGGCGCACTTGCAGAGCGTTCTCTTGAGCCCGTTCTTCCCTCTAAGGAAGAGTTCCCCTATGCGATCCGTCTGGTTTCCGAGGTAGTTTCCTCCAACGGTTCTACCAGCCAGGCATCCGTTTGCGGTTCCACCCTCGCTCTTATGGACGCAGGTGTTCCCATTTCCGCACCCGTTGCAGGTATTTCCTGCGGTCTTATTACCGATGAAGACAAGTGGATGACCATGATCGACATTCAGGGTCTTGAAGACTTCTTCGGCGATATGGACTTTAAGGTTGCAGGTACCAAGAAGGGTATCACCTCCATTCAGATGGACCTTAAGATAGACGGTCTTACCCCCGAAATTATCAAAAACGCATTTGAAGTTACCCGCAAGGGACGTTTCCAGATAATCGACGAAGTTATCCTCCCCTGCATCGCAGCTCCCAGAGATGACGTTTCCAAGTACGCTCCCAAGATGATCTCCCTTAAGATCCCCGTAGATAAGATCCGTGAGGTTATCGGTACCGGCGGTAAGATTATCCAGAAGATCTGCGCAGATACCGGCGCGAAGATCGATATCGAGGACGACGGCAGCGTATTTATCGCAGCAGTTGATAAGGAAAACGGCTACAAGGCTCTTAACATTATCAACGCCATCGTTAACGATCCCGAACCCGGCGATCTGTTTATCGGTAAAGTAACCCGTATCCTTTCCAACGTAGGCGCGTTTGTTGAGATCGCTCCCGGTAAGGAAGGTATGGTTCATATCAGCAAGCTTGATAAAAAGCGTGTTGCAAAGGTAGAGGATGTTGTTTCCGTAGGCGACGAAATTAAGGTTATGTCCCTTGGTATCGACGAAAAGGGCAGACTCAATTTCTCCCGCAAGGACGCACTCTCCATAGTTGAAGACTAAGACCACCCCGAATAAAGTTATACAAAAAGCTCCCGAAAAATCGGGAGCTTTTGGTTTTGTATTTTAGAGAAAATTGAAAATTTATTTATCTGCGGCGGGATTTGCCTTTCGTTTCTTTGCGGATTTGACAAAAACAGCAGAAACACCAACCGCTATCGCCACGGCTGCCAATGCGAGGGCTACATACAAGGCAACGGGAGCAGATTCGATTTCGGGAGGGTTTCCGTATATATATGCCGCAAAGAAAGAGGGATAAAGTGTGCCGCCAAGTGTTGGCTCAAGATTTTTCTCCCATTTCTCGTAATACTTAAGATAATCCTTAACTGTTGCTCGATACTCTTCTTCTGACACGGTAACTATATAGCTGCCAAACCTGTATTCGAAAGCACTTTCGCCGCAATAACACTTTTTGGCGTCTACGGCACACAGATATTTGCCGTCCGCAGTATCAAAACAAACGTAATGCTCGTTTTGTATATTATATTGGTAGGTGCACGGGTCGGTAACAACGATTTCCAAAATATCCTTATCATCATACGAGGCTTTGTATTCGCCGTATCCCAACGCAATGTTCAGCCAGTCCGGATACTTTCCATATTCGTATTTGTACATAAGGTCAAGCGCATCGTTTCCGTCTTTGTCTTTGTAAAGGCAAACGTGTATCACGTCGCCGTTTTCTTCGCAAAAAAGCAAATACCCGCCGTAATCTTCGATATTCCACTCCCATTCGCTATCCTCGGGTGGATTTTCGTGAACATACGCCGCTCCTGCTTTTATCGCAGGCATATTGAGAAGATTATATCCCGAGAGAGCATCATCAATAACGGTATCGGCGGGGATTTTCAATTCCACGTTCCAAGCAGCTCGGTATTTTTCGTTTATACTAAAATCGTAAGACTCTTCCGCGAAAGCAAAAACGCTCATCACAGAAACCAGCAAAATTGTAATTATTATTGCTGCAGTTATCTTTTTCATATGTTTTCCCTCTCAATTATTTTTAATCAGAATCAATTACATCATCGTATCCGTCTACTCTAAACACAACTATATCCTCCCAAACATAATACAGACCATTATGCACGCTATTATGTGCGCAAAGATCATTGTAGGTGTATGTTAATTGAGTTCCTGTTTGAGATGGCCACGGATCGTATATACTGTAGACCCAATCACCCAAGTCATCATCCCAATTATATGCATAAATAACTAAAGCATGACCTCCGATTCTTTCGTTAGCTTCATTATAGTGCCACATACACGCGATAACCGGATATCCCTGATCCAGCATATTTTGAAGCGCCGACGGACTGTAAATCTTATTGCCGTAAGCATATGTTTTGTGAGTGCTTTCTGCGCCTATTGCATAAGCAAGAATTTCTTCTGTCTCACTTGCAAGTGCGCCAACCTCTCTCGTTACATGCTTTTGGTCGGCATCCACATCCAGCACACGTTCACCTCTGTCTTTATACCACACCAACGCACCTACAGAAAACGGCGTTTCCATATACGCATAACTCGCCATTTTAATACAAGCAGCCCAACACCACATGTCGTTTTCTTGAGGTGTTAAAACAATATCTTCAATGGTAGTAACTCTCGAAAGCAACCATTCATCCATATAATTGCTGTCTGCAGTATATGTAATATGCTTAATATGGGTTTCATCGCTTCCAACTGCTATAACACGCCCCAAGCTTTCTCCAAGCTTTGAGGTGATTTTTACGGCACCGCTCGCAGTTTTGCTGAATTTCCACTGTAGTCCGGAAGGAACCTCATCGGAGCATGATGTTATACAAATGTTTTCGGAAGTAGAACTACCGCTTACGCCTATGTGATATGCGTTTGCTTGTTCAGTTTGAATTATATAATAATCATCTTTGTAACGAGTTATTTTCCACTGCTTTATTGACTCTGCAGTGAAATGTTCTTGCGAGATGGCAGTACCGCTTTCGAGCACTCCGTCCTCTATACTCGCATATAAATCCTGCTCCCAATTACGTAAGTAGTATACGCCGTTTGGCACGAGCGTTGTGGTCATACTAACTGTAAAAGTATTGTTTGTTGAAAAATTTGATGTAGTTCCTGTGAGATCAAACGTTCCGGCAGATACTCCCGTAAAACATTTGGTTTCTTGATTATACAAAATGTGTGATGTATCAATCGTAAAAGAAAAGGTTTGATCGATTTTAGTGGGAGAATACATCACAGGAAGTAAGCCAAGATCAGCTATTGTTTTTACTTCTTTCGGCGCAATGTATAACGATATGTCATACTCATTATTCTCATTATACACAATCTGCTTTTGCTCTGTAGTGTCATACAAGATAACGCCGGAACTGGGAGAGAAAATAGGTGCAAATGTCCAGCGGTAATTATTAGAATTTGAATAAGTTTGAACTCTCGCTTGTGCATTTAGGGCAGTTGAACCGTTTTCTATATGAAGTGTCTCATCGCTTTCTCCGTTGTGTTTTATAACGTAGCCGCCGCTGACATACTCAATCGACCATCTGTATGCTGCAATTACGTAATTCGGGTCGGCGCTATCCGTACTGCCGTCTTTTATGTTTTGCCGTATACGCACAGAATTCTCCTGTCCGTAAGCATACAGGCACATATCCAGTTTATGATACGGACGTAACGTATACATACCGTCTCCGATATATTTCACTTTCCATATTTGTTGGAACCGCTCTTGTTCGGTGCCGGCGTTGGAAGTGGACGAATATTGCGTAACCTGCGCAAAATCGTTTATCATACCTTGGTTTACGTTCAGATACAGGTTTGAATTATTATTCTTTATTCTAATAACGTTATAAGGATAAATTACATACAGTTCTTTTTGAACAGTCTGCTGACCCCCGCTTGCAAAAGTTACAGTTGCTGTAATAACGGTACGACCTACCGTGCCTGCAGACAAAAGTCCGGTGCCGGAAACCTGCGCAACGGATGTGTTGCTGGAAGACCACACCACGGATTGCAAAGTTTCGTTGGAAGAAACGGAAAGTTGCAAATTGGCACCGCCGGGGAGATAATTCGTTGACGGAGTTATGGTGAGAGAAGTATTGTAAGTCATAACCACATACGGTCTGCGGTCGGTTATGGCGGTTTCCGAAGAACAAGGAACTTTTTTATATAGGTTGCTTGTTTCGTTTGGGTTTTTCATTATAAAACCGCAGTCAGCAGTAGCATACCGTCCTGATTTCCACCACTTAATAAGAGTAGTTATATCAAAGCATGCATAAGCGCCTGACGGCATATTTGCGGTCATCGCGGTAATAGTATCATTGCCCGTATAGTATCCCGGTGCATTGCTCCATTTTACTCCACTTTCCGTCCACGAGTTAGATACATTAGGGTATATATTTATGGGAAGACTGCTATGCCCCGATGCATCCCAAGTATAGAATTTTACGCTTACTATCTGAGAGCCGGTTAACGAGTTATACAGCGTGCTGTTATACAGTCCCGGCAGACGAAAGATCGCTCTTCCCACGCCGTAAGTAGAATCTCCGTAGCCGACGGTAAGATACGTAAAGCCGCCGTAATTGGAATTGGGCGTGCCTTGATATATTACGCTGTCCTCGATAGCGTTTGCTCCGTTCAGATTATCCGAAACGGTAATAGACGGATCTATTGTTACGGGATAAACCGTATCGGGGTCGGTAAGGAATTCTTCGGGAGCGATAAGGGTGAGTATATATTTACTGCCGTTATTCTGCTCGGTTATTTTCATTTCACCCACACAGAAGTTACCGGCGGAATCGTATATCTGCACAGCGCCTAATTCAAAGGTTTCTTTATTGCCGTTACCGGGCTTTTTAACAATATATTTTCCGTCTTCCTCCAGTATTCGCATACCGTGGGTATGGATAAGAAAATCATAAGAAAGCTGCCCCGTATATTCGGAGAGTATAATGTCCTCCTTCAAGCCGGAAAGGGTGGGAGTATATGCAAGCACGGTGTTTTCACCGAACACGCCGGGGTAAGTTATACGCTCGTATTCGTCGATAATTACCTCTTCCGTGTCCGCAACGCCTTGGGGATACAGTGTAAGGTGGTATTTATCGTATTTAACGGAAATACCGTCGGACAAAACGTCGGGAAACCACAGTTTTACGTCGTTTGCTTTTAGGGTATATCCTTTGTTTTTGCGTATGATGGTAAGGTCTTTTTCCACCGTTTCGCCGTTTTCGTCCACATACCGCACGTTATCGTCCATATAGTATACGCTTTTCGTGCCGTCGCGGTTAAGGAAAACGTAGGTATTTAATTCTTCTTCCTCGTTTATGCGGGCAACGTGCCCTGCTTCGTCAAGGGTTTCGTTATCCACATAATCGCGGATAAAGGTGCCGTCAAAGGCATATTCAAGAGAGCCTGTGCCCTCGTATATTTCTTCTGTGTACTCTTCTTCGGGAAGGTATGTGTCTGTCTTTAATGTTGTATCTTCTTCCTGCGCGCTTGCCTGCTCAAAGGGGAACGCATAAACAGCGGAAAAGAGCAACATAAAGATGAGTAATACCGATAAAACTTTTTTCATTTTCTTTTCTCCTTTTAAAAATTTCGTACAATGCTCACTGTTTTGCCCCGAAGGGCATTAAAAACGCAAGAGCAGAGGAAATTCAAAGGGGAAAATAAAAATACGTTTGTTTTTCATATACGTTTCCTCCCGTTTATATAGTAAAGGGTTATTCTCTGCCCTTTCACTATATAGATGTTTAAAACAGGCAAAACGTCTATAAAAAAGTTTGAAAAATTTTTATATTGGTTTTGCCTCTCATTTAACTAATGAACTTTAAAAGCAAAACCTCTAAAAATTTTTATGATATTTTTAGAAAATATTTCTTTGCGTGCGGAAGAAACGATTCCTCTATTCACATTATACCACACACTGAAATCATAATCAATTGTATGTTATGTAGAAATAGATACGTGGGTTTTGTGCAATTAGCAAAATCGTATTTAATATTGACTACCGTGCGAGGTTTTGATATAATTGATTTACAGTATTTTTACCAGAGGAAAAACCGATGAAAGAATATATATCCAATTCCACTGCAGAAACGGAAAATATTGCCGCAGAGTTGGCAAAGGAACTGAAAGCGGGCGATTTTGTGGCGTTTTTCGGGGATCTGGGCGCGGGGAAGACCGCTTTTTCCAGAGGAATAGTAAAATATCTTGCCCCCGAATGTCTTGAGCTTGTTCACTCCCCCACCTTTGCCATTGTAAACGAATACGTGGGCAAAAAAATAAGCATATTCCATTTTGATATGTACCGCATAAAGGACGAAGACGACCTTATCTCCACCGGATTTTACGATTACGAGGAGCGGGGCGGTATAATAATTACCGAATGGAGCGAAAACATTCCCTTCGCTATTCCCGAGGATGCAGTGCGGGTGAATATTGAAAAAATATCCGAAACCGCAAGGAGGTTTACAATATGTTAGTTCTTGCAGTAGATACCACCGCCCTTACCGCTTCTGCGGCTGTGGTGGCTTTTGAAAACGGCGTACCGGACAGATATTCCCTTATAACCGTTAAAAACCGTCTTACCCACAGTGAAAATTTAATGCCCATGGTGGAAAAAGCCCTTTCCGCTATGGAAGCGAGCATTAACGATATAGGTCTTATTGCCGTTTGCGCAGGTCCCGGCTCCTTTACGGGAGTGCGTATCGGAGTTGCCACGGTAAAAGGACTTGCTTTCACCAACGATATCCCCTGCGTGGGAGTTTCCACTCTGGAAGCTATTGCGGAAAATCTTGCGGGCACGGGAAATATTATCTGCCCCGTAATGGATGCGCGCAGAAACCAGCTTTACAACGCGCTTTTCAAGGACGGCAACCGTCTGTGCGAGGACAGGCTGATAAGCGCGGAAGACCTGCTTGACCGGCTCGTTTCCACAGGTGAACGGGTAACCGTTTGCGGTGACGGAGCAAAGGTGTTTATGAAAGCGGTGGGAGATACCCCCAACATATTCTCTGCATCCTTTGCCGCTACCGACCAGAACGCCCTTTCCGTAGCTTACGCAGGTTACAAGGCGTACACACAAGGAAAAGCAATTTCAAGCGATAAATTACAGCCCGTATATCTCCGCGCAAGCCAGGCGGAGCGGGAACGAGAGGAGAAAAACAAATGAAAATTTCTATAGGCTGCGACCACGGCGCATACGATCTTAAAGAAACTCTTAAAAACCACCTCACCGCAAAGGGATACGAGGTTGCCGACGAAGGCACATATTCCAAGGATTCCTGCGATTACCCCGTTTTCGCCCACAAGGTAGCAAACAAGGTTGCCGCAGGTGACGTGGATTTCGGTATCCTCTGCTGCACCACGGGCATCGGTATGTCTATCGCCGCAAACAAGATAAAGGGCGCGAGAGCAGCGCTGCTGCACGATGAATTTTCTGCGGAAATGACCCGCCGCCACAATAATTCCAATATCCTTTGCATCGGCGCAAAGATAGTGGAGAGCGAGGAAAAGGCTTGCCGTCTGGCAGACATTTTCCTTTCCACCGAGTTCGAGGGCGGCCGCCACGAGCGCAGAGTGAATATGTTTGAATAACTTATCAAAAATCCTGCGACGTTATCGCAGGATTTTACATTTTGTTAACATTTGGCGGGAAACAGTGTGTTAATATAATGATAAGGAGGGGTGAAAATGAAAAAAGCAAGATTTATTTCGGCTTTGCTGGCGTTACTTTTTGTTACGCTGTCCTTTGCGGGATGTTATCAACCCACGCTGGATGCGGACGAGATCATCGCAAAGACGGATAAGCATATAGTTTACCGTGTGGGCAATCTGTATTATATGGAGTTTTTCCACGATTTTTCCAAGGGATATTCATATTTATCGTGTCAGGACCAAAGCGTTGAATTCGAGTCATTGAGTGATATGAGAAGCACCATACTGGAAGACGGTTTTTCCGATTTCACAAGATGGTATATGTGGCATACCGACAAAGACGGTATTATCGAGATTACGGACACGGAGCATCTGTGGCAGCCCGTATACCCCGAGGACGTTTCCGTGGAAAGTCTGAAATGGTTTAAATTCAATTACGATTTTGAGCTGACGTCTTCAAAGGATGAAAACATAAAGATCGAAGTTACGGTCTGCACAAACGATACCACACCCTCCGACACAGCGGAAGCCTTTGAAGCTAAGGGAGCAACACGGGACGACAGCCTGAAGGTTCCGTTGATGAACGTGGAAAATTCAAAGCAATATATTGAAAGATTTGATGTTTTGACATACGATGCCTTCGTACGGGTATATTACACGCTGCAACGGGGTGAATTGACGTATAACGTTATAGAGTACTATTCTTACTCTTCCTCGGAAGCACATCCCGAAGTCCCCGCAGAAGACGTGCCCGGATCCGTTGCCATGTGGATAACCGGCGAAAATCTGGCGGCATATATAAGTATATCCGGTTTCGAAACCCGCCCCACCGAGGAATGGCTGCTTTCCTTCGGAATGGAGCCGTACGTTTCCGATTGAGGGGGAGCGTTTCCCAAAAACTATAATAAAAGGAGGAAATCATTATGAAACGAAGCATTGTTTTTTTACTCGTATTTTTACTTACCGCGGTGATTATCTTAAGCTCCTGCGAGCCCGAAAACAGCGCGTCGGTATCGGAGAATATTTCTTCCGAAGTTTCAAATGAAGAAGTTTCAAACGAAATTAAAGGAGACGCTTCGGTAGATGTTTCCGACATAATAATGAATTCGCAATCCCCAATAACCGTTTCGCAAAGACGTTCCGAAGAAATACTCTTCACTCTTTCCGGCGAAGATTCGGATTTTGTAAAAGAGCTGTGGCGAGGTGAATGGGAACCCGCCATTGCGGAATGTATCTGCGATTACGAATTCAAGCTTGACGGAATGATTATTGAATATTCCGACGAATGCGGACTATTCAACGATTACCCAAATCAGCGGAGTATGATACTCACCAAAGAGCAAAAGGACGCCGTAAACAAAATGTTGGGCATTGAGTAACTTTTTTGCACAAAAAACGCAAAAAACTCCCGAAAAACCACAATAAATATTAAAAAAGACCTTGACAAGAGGGTGAAAATTTGGTATACTGCTTTCACCTCTGTGATTGGGGTCTTTTTTGTTGCGCTCTCGTTTGATTTCCGCGGGGGCGAAAACACAAAAAGCAACAGAGGGAGGTAACATTTAATGGAGGTGCCGATTAATGAAAAAAGGTTCTAGAGAAAAGATCACTCTGGTTTGCAGCGAATGCAAGCAGAGGAACTACAACAGCATGAAGAACAAGAAGAACGACCCCGACAGACTTGAAATGAACAAGTTCTGCAAGTTCTGCCGCAAGCATACTCTCCATAAAGAGAGCAAGTAAGCGAGGGTAACGGAATTATGAAAGAAAACCGTGTATCCAAATTCTTCAAAGACAATAAGAGCGAATTCAAAAAGATCGCTTGGCCTTCCCGCACTCAGGTGCTCAAGAACAGCACGCTTGTTATAAGCGCTATTCTTGTGTTTACCGTTGTTGTGGGCGGACTTGACTATCTGCTTGAAACACTCGTAAGCCTTCTTGCTAATCTTATTGCATAAGCGCGATGAATATACAGCACGAAGGAACTCCCCGTTGGTATGTAGTGCATACCTATTCCGGTTATGAGAACAAGGTCGCAACCAATATCGAAAAGATAGTTGAAAACCGCGGTCTGCAGCATCTCATTTTCGGTGTTAAAATTCCTATGGAAACAGTTGTTGAAGCAGACAGCGATACTCAAAAGGAAATCGAGCGCAAGATGTTTCCCGGCTACGTTCTGATCAAAATGGTTATGAACGACGAAAGCTGGCATATCATCCGCAACACTACCGGTGTAACCGGCTTCGTTGGCCCCGGATCTGCCCCTGTCGCCCTTACGGACGAAGAGGTTGAAAAGCTGGGCGTAGAGGTTAAGGTTATCGAGGTTAAGTTCGCGGTGGGCGACAGTGTCCGTATTATCGACGGTCCTCTTGCAGGCTTTATCGGTATCGTAAACGAAATTTCTCCCGATATGAAGAAGGTAACGGTTACCGCTTCCATGTTCGGCAGAGAAACCAAAGTAGAACTGGATTCCACACAGGTAAAAACATTAGACGAGTAAGCCATATCGTCGCAATCAGTAGAGCCTGAATAAAAGAACGAACAGGCTCGGTGGGAGGGAGCAAAGCTCCCGACATATTTACCACATTTCGGAGGTGTAATTAAAAATGGCAAAAAAAGTAGTAGGTTACATTAAACTTCAGCTTCCTGCCGGCAAAGCGACTCCTCAGCCGCCTGTCGGTCCTGCGCTCGGTCAGTACGGCGTAGCTATCCCCGTATTTACTAAGGATTTTAACGAGCGTACCAAGAATGATATCGGTCTTATCATCCCTGTAGTTATTACAGTTTACGCAGACCGTACTTTCACTTTCATCACCAAGACTCCCCCCGCAGCAGTCCTCATCAAGAAGGCTTGCAACCTGGAGAGCGGTTCCGCAGTTCCCAACAAGACCAAGGTCGCTACCATCACCAAGGAACAGGTAAGAAAGATTGCCGAAACCAAGATGCCCGACCTTAACGCAGCTAATATCGAATCTGCGATGAGCATGATCGCAGGTACCGCACGCTCCATGGGCGTTACGGTAGTTGACTAAGGAGGGAACAGCAATGAAAAGAGGAAAGAATTATCAGGACGCTCTTAAGACAATAGATAAGAGCAAGCTTTACGAATCCGCAGAAGCTCTCCAGCTCACCTGCGATAATTCCAAGGCTAAATTCGACGAAACCGTTGAAGTCCATCTCCGCATGGGTCTTGACGGACGTCACGCAGATCAGCAGATCCGCGGCGCTATCGTACTTCCCAACGGTACCGGTAAAAAGGTACGCACTCTCGTTTTTGCCAAGGGTGACAAGGCAAAGGCAGCAGAGGAAGCAGGAAGTGATTTCGTTGGCGCAGAAGATATGGTCGCAAAGATCCAGCAGGAAAACTGGTTCGATTACGACGTTATCATCGCTACTCCCGATATGATGGGCGTTATCGGCCGTCTCGGTAAGATCCTCGGTCCTAAAGGACTTATGCCTAACCCTAAAGCAGGCACCGTAACTATGGACGTTGCCAAGGCTGTTCAGGAAGCTAAGGCAGGTAAGATCGAATACCGTCTTGACAAGACCAATATCATCCACTGCCCTATCGGCAAGGTTTCCTTCGGCGCAGAAAAGCTTAATGAAAACTTCGAGGCTCTCCTCGGTGCCATCATCAAGGCTAAGCCTGCAGCAGCAAAGGGTCAGTACATCAAGTCCTGCACCGTTGCTTCCACTATGGGCCCCGGCGTAAAGGTTAACCCCTCTAAGCTTTAATTTTTAAAAAAATCTCGTTAACCTATTGACATATCATATTTTCTGTGGTATTATTCATAAGGTTAAAAACAAAATATTCCAAAGACAGTAGGCACACTTTGCGTGTATAATGGTTTTTCCGCCTGCCGAGGAAAGTATTTTAAAACACCGTGAATTAATGGTATTTTTATGCTCCCTCGCGCAGAAAGCGAGGGAGCTTTTTTACGCAAAAAGCGTGTTATATGGAGGTGAACACATGGCAAGCGCAAAAATTCTTGAACAGAAGCAAGCGATCGTCCAGTCTCTCGCAGACCAGATGAAAAATGCTGCCGGCGGTGTTCTCGTAAACTGCCAGGGTATTACCGTTGAAGCTGATACAAAGCTGCGTGCAGAACTTCGTAACGCAGGCGTTGAATACAGCGTTGTTAAGAACACTCTTACTTCCAGAGCATGCGATCTCGTAGGCTTTGAAAATCTTAAGGATGTCCTTTCCGGTATGACCGCTATGGCCACCAGCGAGAGCGATCCTATCGCACCGGCAAAAATTCTCTGCACTTTTGCAGAAAAGAACCCCAACTTTGTTATCAAAGCAGGTTTCGTAGAAGGCAACCTTCTTGACGAAAAGGGCGTTCAGGATCTTGCAAAGACTCCTTCGAAGGAAGTTCTTATCGGCAAGATGCTCGGCTCTCTTCAGTCTTCCCTTTACAGCTTCGCATACGTACTTCAGGCTATTATCGACAAGTCCGGCGAAGCACCTGTTGCAGAAGAAGCTACTGAAGCAGCAGCTGAATAATCCTTGCTTAAAGCAAGAACAAACCGCGTGAAAACGCAAAACGAAATTTAAAAAAATTACAAAATTATATTCGGAGGATTTTAAAATGAACGAAAAATCTCAGCAGATCCTTGACATCGTTAAGGAACTTACCATACTCGAACTTGCAGACCTCGTAAAGGCTCTTGAAGAAGAATTCGGCGTATCCGCAGCTCCCGTTGCAGTAGCAGCAGTTGGCGGCGCAGCAGAAGCAGCTCCCGCAGCAGAAGAAAAGACCGAGTTTGACGTAGAACTCACCTCTTTCGACGAAGCTAAGAAGCTTAAGGTTATCAAGGCTGTTAAGGAAATCACCGGCGTATCTCTCGGCGAAGCTAAAGAGATCGTTGTTGGCGCTCCCAAGGCAGTTAAGACCGGCGTTTCCAAGGAAGAAGCAGAAGCTATCAAGAAGCAGCTCGAAGAAGAAGGCGCAACCGTTACTATCAAGTAATTTGGTACTCAAGTCTTACAAAACAAACAACAAAAGAATCCGTAGTTGGAATACAACTACGGATTTCTTGTAGGTCCCCAAGAAGCCTTGCGGCTTTTTGTGTGATTTTAATTATCCCTTTTTGGTGAATTTTATGAAACGTATTTTCATTGTACTTTTAGTCCTTTCCCTGCTTCTCTGCTCCTGCGGGGAAAAAGAAGTTTCTTTCGGCGAAGCAACAGATACTGCCGCGCTCAAGCAATATTACGCGGGAGAAACCATAACCGATTGGCGGGTCATCTCCGCTTTATATCTGGAGGGGGCAGATATTTCCGCCCACAAAGTTTTTCTTTACGAAAGCGACAGCGTATATGAAACAGCGGCTTCCGCCATCTCCTGTGCAGTGCTTACACAGCTTTTTGAGGCGGAAGGATACGATGCAGACAAGTACATTTCTCCCCTGCTGCAAGCTGTAGAAAAGCCCTACAAAGTGCCTACTTTAAATTTGTGTATGGCGCTTATGGCGTTTTACGTTTGCGATACCGAGGTGCCCAATCTTAAAGATATACTCACCTATATTGCAGATATACAGCTTTCAAACGGCGGCTGGGGTGTGGACGAGGATGCCCGTGTCAGCGACCCGTATATATCTGCAATGGTGCTTAACGTAATAACAGCTTACCGCGAGGAATACAACGATAACGACAGCCGCGATGGGTTGCTTACCTATCTGGGCACCTGTATTGAAAACGACAACACCATAGAAGACACTCAGGGTGAATCCTCTGCCCTTGCCACAATGGGCGTTCTTAATGCTCTCGTTTTTGCGGGAATTCCCGCAAACGGAGAGATTTCTACCGCACTTTGCACAGCGGTTGGCGATTTTTCCGCAGGCGGAACCTATGCCGACCACAGAGAAGGCGCGCACGACGACTCCGCTACAGCAGAAGTCTTTCTCGCCTTTGCCACCGCAAGACGCGCAAGCATATTCTCCTTCTTCTCCGACGAATACAAGGATATGATAAATAATAATTAGCAACAAAAAAGACCGTTTTGCGAGACTTCTCATAAGGAAGTCTCGCAGTTTTATTCGCCAAATATATTTGGCGAATAAAATAACACTGAAACCGCAAGGTTTCAATAACACTATTGCCGAAAAGGCAATAATATCACTCCGACGAAGTCGGAATAAAACTTGAATAATACAAATTGTTATGATAAAATGGGTTTGAGTATAGCCCAATAAAGCATTTGTACTTACAAATGCGATGCCGGTTCTAAATCAGTTAGATAAATAAGAATTTGTAGGTGTGAATGATGAAAACTTTATATATGATTGGTGGCACTATGGGAGTTGGAAAAACAACTGTGTGCCAACAGCTCAAA
>JAFQAP010000033.1 GCA_017399965.1 Clostridia bacterium
GGATTTATCGACCGTCTGCCTACTCACCTTGTAAAAGCGTTCCGTTCCACTCTGGAGGAATTGGGATACGCGGATATTATTATCGTGCTTACCGATTGCTCGGAATGTGATGATGAACGCCGCCGCAAAAATGAGGTCACTTTTAAGCTTATAGATGATCTTGGCGCAAAGGGCAAGCCTATATTGCAGGTATATAATAAGTGCGATATGGCTGTGGATACGGAATTTATTCCTAAAGATGCGGTATGCATTTCAGCTGCCACGGGCGATGGTATAGACGCTCTGCTTGAAAAAGTAAGCGAACTTGTAAAGGAAGGTAAACGAATACTTCGTATGCTGTTCCCTTACGATAAACAATCAGAGGCATCCTCCGTGCACCGTTTCGCACGGGTAATAAGCACCGAATATCTTGATACGGGCGTGCTTGTTACCGCCGAATGCGATGCAAAGGCGGCAGGCAAGTTTGCCGCATTTATAGAAAAGGACTAAAGGAGAACGGGTTTGGAAAAGACATCGGAGCAGTACCGTAAATATCTTAATATATTAAAAGAGGAATTACGTCCTGCCATGGGCTGTACCGAGCCCGTGTCCCTGGCGTATGCCGCCGCCCTTGCAAGAGATGCTTTGGGTGCTATTCCCGAAAAGGTATTTTTGAAGGTAAGCGGCAATATAATTAAAAACGTAAAAAGCGTGGTTATTCCCAATACAGACGGGCTTCACGGAATTTCCGCCGCTGTTGCCGCAGGTATTATTGCAGGCAGGGCGGAAAAATGTCTGGAAACTCTGGGCAAAGTGTCCGAAAAGCAAAAGAAGGATATCCGTGTCTTTTTGGAAAATGCGGAAATACTCATTTCTCCCGCCACAGACGGTCTTGCTTTTGATATTGATATAACCGTCTGTAAGGGCGAAAACCAAGCCCGCGTACGTATTGTAAACAACCATACCAATATCGTACATATATCCAAAAACGGTGTTGTGGAATCGGATATGCCCTTTACCGACCATTCCGAGGACAGCTTAACGGATAAATCCTGCCTTAATATTGATGATATCGTCGCTTTTGCAGATATCGTAGATATAGACGAGCTTAAAGAAACCGTGGGAAAACAGATAGAATATAATATGGCTATTGCCGAAGAGGGCATACAAAATAACTGGGGCGCCAATATCGGCAAGGTTATTTTGCGCAGACAGGGTACGGGCGTGGAAAAGCGGGCTTGTGCTTATGCCGCCGCGGGAAGCGATGCCCGTATGAGCGGCTGTGAAAAGCCGGTGTATATTATATCGGGAAGCGGAAACCAAGGTATAACCGCCTCTGTTCCCGTGGCTGTGTACGCAAAGGAGATAGGAACGGATGAGGAAACTCTCCTTCGCGCCGTTGCGGTTTCGGACCTTGTTACCATACATCAAAAAGCAGGTATCGGCAGACTTTCCGCTTTTTGCGGTGCTATTAGCGCAGGCTGCGGTGCAGGAGCAGGGGTGGCATATCTTTGCGGTGGCAAAGCCCATGCGGTTGCACATACCGTGGTAAACGCTATTGCCATACTTTCCGGCACTATTTGCGACGGAGCCAAGCCCTCCTGCGCGGCAAAGATAGCCGCCGCGGTGGATGCGGGACTTTTGGGCTACGATATGTATATGGAGCATCAGCAATTTTACGGCGGCGACGGTATCGTAACCAAGGGCGCAGATAAAACCGTAATTAACGTGGGACGTCTTGCCCGCGAGGGTATGAAGGATACGGATACCACTATACTCAAAATAATGTTGGGCGAATAGTAAAAGCGATTTTCTTGACATACCGCCCAAAAGGTGATATAATCGCTGTAATGTTTGATTAAAAGAGGCGTTTTTATATGAACAAGGTATATATACCCGAAGGGTACTCTCCTGCTTTGGGCAGTTACGATACCCAGCGGGCAATAGAATTTATAAAAGATAATTTCCAGAAAGCCCTTTCCGAAAATCTCCACTTAAAGCGTGTTTCCGCACCGCTTTTCGTTACGGCGGAATCCGGACTTAACGATAACCTTTCCGGCAAGGAGCGCCCCGTTTCCTTCGATATACCTGCGGTTGGGGGCGAGGGACAGGTGGTACATTCCCTTGCAAAATGGAAGCGCCTTGCTTTAAAGAGATATTCTTTTGTTATGCACAGAGGTCTGTTTACGGATATGAACGCTATCCGACGCGACGAGGAATTGGATAACCTTCATTCCATTTATGTTGACCAATGGGACTGGGAAAAAATAATCTGTGCCGAAGACCGCACCACAGAATACCTTTACGCAACTGTAAACAGCATAGTTTCCGCAATATGCGATACTTGCGATAAATTAAAGCAAAAATACCCTGTTTTGAACACATCTCTTTCCCGCAAGGTGGCGTTCATCACCTCCGATGAGCTGGAGGAAATGTATCCGGCGCTTACTCCCGATGAAAGAGAACACGAATATACCCGTATACACCGCACGGTGTTTGTTTCCCGTATCGGTGCGCCTCTTAAAAACGGCAAACCCCACGGTATGCGTGCGCCCGACTATGACGATTGGTCGTTGAACGGCGATATCCTCTTCTGGCACGACGCATTGAATACTCATATAGAGATCTCCTCTATGGGCATCCGTGTTGACCCCGTTTCTCTGGATAAACAGCTTACTTTTTCCGGCTGTGATGACAGACGTGCTTTACCTTTCCACAGCATGCTTCTTAATGGGGAATTACCCCTTACTATCGGCGGCGGTATCGGTCAGTCCCGTCTGTGCCTGCTTATGCTGGGCAACGTGCATATAGGTGAAGTTCAGTCTTCCGTGTGGGACAGCGAAACCATCCGCGTCTGCGCCGAGAAAGGCGTTCCTCTGCTTTAAAAACAAATATATAAAAACGGGATATTTGAAATAATATCCCTTTAAATTTTTTTTGGTGATAAAAGGAGTTGATCATTATGTCTGCAATTTGTATCTTTAAAAACCACAATATAATATTTAACAGGAGAAATAATGATACAACTGAAAGGCAAAAGAAATTCAGCTTTAATTTTTGCGGATAAAATTGATAAGCAAACAAAAACACAGCTTTCGGATATATTGCGTAACGAAGCTTATTCGGATAGCAAGATACGCATTATGCCGGATACTCATTCGGGGAAATACGTTCCCGTGGGCACCACTATGACGATTTCAAACCGTATAGCCCCTTCCTTGGTGGGGGTGGATATCGGCTGCGGAATGGAAGTTGTGTATATAGGCAAAACCGAAGTGGATTTTAAAAGACTGGATGCAGTTATTCGGTCTTGCATACCAAGCGGCTCCAAGGTTCATTCTAGCCCGAATACCGATTTTGATTTTTCCCCGTTAAGATGCAGGGATAATATAGACCTGCACCGTGCCGCCTGCAGTATGGGAACATTGGGCGGCGGTAACCATTTTATCGAACTTGATATTACCGAAGACGGGGGTTTGGTGTTGGTAATACATTCCGGCTCAAGACAGTTGGGAAACGACGTGGCGATGTTTTATCAGGATAAAGCCTACCGTTTTCAATGTGCTAAGGCGCGGAGAAACGCAAAACGGTATTATGAAAAGGGCGACGAAGATTTTTACGGTGTAAAAAAGTTTAAAAGCAAGGATATCCCAAAGGTGAGCTTTCAAGAGGCTGTTCTTGAAGGAAAGGATTTTGAAGATTATCTATTTGATCTTAAAACAGTAACCGCTTTTGCAGATAAAAACCGCAAAACCATGGCGGATATTATTTGCGGCGAAATGGGCTTTACCGTAACCGACCGTTTTTCCTGTATTCATAATTATATTGATACGTCCCGTATGATATTGCGCAAGGGCGCAGTTTCCGCAGGGGCGGGTGAACGGGTAATCATACCTCTCAATATGCGGGACGGTGCGCTTATCTGTAAAGGGCTGGGAAATCCGGATTGGAATTTTTCCGCACCCCACGGCGCGGGAAGAGCCTGCAGCCGCATCGACGCAAAGTATGCCTATACGGTAGAGGAATTTGCAAAAGAGATGGAAGGTATATACACTACCACAGTTTGCAAAGATACCGTGGACGAATGCCCCATGGCGTACAAATCTGCGGATAGAATAATAAGCTTTATACAAGATACCGTTCAAATCGAACAAATAATTAAACCTATCTACAATTTTAAAGGTTGTTAAAGACAAATCACCCCAAGAAGCCCGACGGCTTCTCGGGGACCCCGACAACAAAAAAGGACGAGATTTTTCTCGTCCTTTTTGCGTACTGTCTTGCTTTGCAAGATTAGTGTGTTATACATTTAATTTTTTAGTTGTAAAATGTGAAGTTTTCGCTTTTTGCGAAAGTGAAGTTGCTGCGCAGTGAAGTTTGCCGCTTTGCGATGCAAAGCATCAAGTGAAGTTAAGTTTGCCACTTTGCCAATGGCAAAACTTCACTATCCGCAGGATAACTTCACTTACGAAGTAAACTTCACTTTCCCCTTGGGGCAAACTTAGTTATACTTCTTACGTGCGGTGTAGTGGGTGTGGAGAAGCTCGTGAGCCTTATGTCCGCCGATCTCGCCGAGGTATTCTGCGTAAAGCTTCTTAACCTCTTCGTTTTCGTGGGACTTTCTCTTAGCCTTGCCTGCATCCTCTGCATACAGAGCCTTTGCTCTTTCCTTCTTAACGTCAACGTAGCTGCGATCGGTAGCGTTAACGATAGGAGTACCGCCGCCGTGGATACATCCGCCGGGACAAGCCATAACTTCAATAAAATCGTACTGCTTTTCGCCGCTCTTAATGGATTCAAGAAGCGCTTTTGCGTTTGCGGTGCCGTGAGCAACTGCAACACGTACTACCTTGCCGTCCAGATCAACTTCGGCTTCCTTGATACCTTCGGTACCGCGAACTGCTTCGAAGTTAACGTCTGCAAGCTCCTTGCCGGTAACAACTTCGTATACGGTACGGAGAGCAGCCTCCATAACGCCGCCGGTGGTACCGAATATTACGGATGCGCCGGTGGATTCGCCCATTACGCTGTCAAAATCGCTGTCGGGCAGACGAACAAAGTCGATACTTGCGGTCTTGATCATTCTTGCAAGCTCTCTTACGGTGATAACCGCGTCAACATCCTGCATACCGTCTCTGGAAAGCTCGGGACGTGCAGCCTCGTACTTCTTGGAGGTACAGGGCATTACGGATACAACGTAAATGTTCTTGGGGTCAATTCCTTCTTTTTCTGCGAAGTAGCTCTTAATAAGAGCGCCTTCCATCTCGTGAGGAGATTTGCAGGAAGAAAGGTTGGGAATGAATTCGGGGAAGAATGTTTCGCAGTACTTGATCCAGCCGGGAGAGCAGGAGGTGATCATAGGAAGAACGCCGCCGTTCTGGATACGCTGGATAAGCTCGGTGCCCTCTTCCATAATGGTAAGGTCTGCGCCGAAATCGGTATCGAATACCTTGTCAAAGCCCAGTCTGCGAAGTGCGGAAACCATCTTTCCGGTTACGGAAGTGCCCATAGGCAGACCGAACTCTTCGCCCAGAGTTGCTCTTACTGCGGGAGCGGGCTGAACTACAACGTACTTTTCGGGGTCGTTGAGAGCTGCCCAAACATTTGCGGTGTTGTCTTTTTCCTTAAGCGCGCCAACGGGGCAGGCAAGGATACACTGACCGCAGTATACGCAAGGTGCGTCTACGATAGAACGCTCGAAAGCGCTTCCTACAACGGTCTTTATACCGCGCTTGGAAAGACCGATAGCGCCGATCTTTTGTACGTCGTTACAAGCGGCGATACAGCGGCGGCAGGAGATACACTTGCTGTTATCACGTACGAGGGAGGGAGAAAGGTCGTCTACTTCGTATTCGAACTTTTCGCCGTCGTAGGGATAATCGCTTACACCGTATTCCTTACAGAGAGCTGCAAGCTCGCAGTTACCGCTGCGTACGCAGGAGGTACATTCTCTGTTATGGGTGGAAAGGATGAGCTCAAGATTGATCTTTCTTACTTTGCGGAGCTTTTCGGTGTTGGTGTATATCTCCATTCCGTCGGAAATAGGAGCAACACAAGCTGCCTGATAAGCTCTTGCGCCCTTTATCTCTACCAGACACAGACGGCAAGCGCCGATCTGCTGTACGTCTTTAAGATAGCAAAGGGTGGGAATGTTTATTTGTGCTTCTCTGGCGGCTTCAAGAACAGTGTAATTTGCGGGCACTGTTACCTTGATGCCGTCTATAGTAATTGTTACGTTGTTCATTTCGTTTCCCCCTTATTTCTTTACGATTGCCTTCTTGGGGCAGCTTGCGAGACATACACCGCACTTGATACACTTGTCCTGATCGATAACGTAAGGGCTCTTGATAACGCCGGAAATAGCACCAACAGGGCACTTTCTGGAGCAGAGAGAACAGCCGATACATTTTTCGGGGTCGATAGTGATCTTTGCAAGAGCCTTACAAGCGCCTGCGGGACATCTCTTTTCACGGATATGAGCTTCATACTCATCACGGAAATAACGGATAGTGGAAAGTACGGGGTTGGGAGCTGTCTGACCCAGACCGCAGAGTGCGGTAGCCTTGATCATATTACCAAGCTCTTCAAGTTTTTCGATATCTCCTTCTTCGCCCTTGCCTTCGGTGATACGCTCAAGAATTTCAAGCATTCTTCTGGTACCGACACGGCAGGGAGTACATTTACCGCAGGATTCATCAACGGTAAAGCCCAGGAAGAACTTTGCGATATCTACCATACAGTTGTCTTCGTCCATTACGATCAGACCGCCGGAGCCCATCATGGAGCCGATAGCGATAAGGTTATCGTAATCAACGGGAGTGTCGATAAGCTCAGCAGGGATACATCCGCCGGAAGGACCGCCGGTCTGCGCTGCTTTAAACTTCTTGCCGTTGGGGATACCGCCGCCGATCTCTTCGATAATGGTGCGGAGGGGAGTACCCATGGGAATTTCAACAAGACCGGTGTTGGTTATCTTGCCGCCCAGAGCAAATACCTTGGTGCCGTGGGATTTTTCGGTACCGATACCCTTGAACCAATCTGCGCCGTTTATAATGATCTGAGGAATGTTAGCATAAGTTTCAACGTTGTTGAGGATGGTAGGCTTGCCGAACAGACCCTTTACAGCAGGGAAGGGAGGACGGGGTCTGGGCTCACCGCGGTGACCTTCGATAGAGGTCATAAGAGCGGTTTCTTCACCGCAAACGAATGCGCCTGCGCCGAGACGGATATCCAGATCAAAGCTGAAGTCTGTTCCGAATATGTTTTTGCCCAAAAGGCCGTATTCTTTTGCCTGATTAATAGCAGTGGTAAGACGCTGAACAGCGATAGGATATTCAGCGCGGACATATATGTAGCCCTGATCTGCGCCGATAGCGTAGCCTGCGATAGCCATTGCTTCGATAACTGCGTGGGGGTCGCCTTCAAGGATAGATCTGTCCATGAATGCGCCGGGGTCGCCTTCGTCGGCGTTACAGCAAACGTATTTCTGAACGTTGCCTCTGTTGCCGGAAGCAAACTTCCACTTAAGACCGGTGGGGAAGCCTGCACCGCCGCGTCCGCGGATGCCGGAATCCAGAACGAGCTGAATAACTTCATCGGGAGTCATTTCGGTAAGACACTTGCCCAATGCAGCGTAACCGTCGCGGCCGATATATTCTTCGATATTTTCGGGGTCGATAACACCGCAGTTGCGGAGAGCTATACGCATCTGGCTCTTGTAGAAAGCGGTCTCGTTAAGAGAAGAAGCAGCTTCGCCGCCTTCAACAACGGGATCGTTGTAAACCAGTCTCTGAACGGGACGTCCCTTAAGAAGATGCTCTTCTACGATTTCGGGAATGTCTTCCGCGGTAACTCTGGAATAGAAGATACCCTCGGGATAAACTATCATTATGGGGCCGAGAGCGCACAGACCGAAGCATCCGGTCTGAACCATTTTAATTTCCTCAGTAAGTCCGTGCTTTTCAAGCTCGGCGGCCAGTGCGCTTCTTACAGCGGCACTGCCGGAGGAGGTACAACCTGTACCTGCGCAAAGAAGTACGTGAGCGCGAATCATTTATACGTTTCCTCCGTTTATATTTTATAATTTCCTATGGTGTATTCGGTTACGACCTTGCCGCCCTTAATGTGCTCTGCAACGATACGCTTTGCCATATCGGGGGTAACCTTAACGTAAGTAACCTTTTCTTTGCCTGCTTCAAAAACCTCAACAACGGGTTCGTACTGGCAAATACCGATACAACCGGTCTGGGTTACGGTAGCTGCGGAGGACAGGTCCTCTTTAGCAACCTCTTCTACGAGGGTGTTAAGAACAGGTCTTGCGCCTGCGGCAATACCGCAGGTTGCCATACCCACTACGATGCGTATTCCGTTTACGCCTTCGCGGATACCGACCTTGTCCTTCATCTTTTCTCTGATCTGGGCAAGTTCTGCTAATGTTTTCATTACAAAAGATCCTTTCTTTTTCGGTATATTTACATTTTTATATTTTCATACTGTTGTTTGACGTAATCTTTTATCCAAAGCTGTACGTCGGGATTTGAAAGGGGTAATCCCTGCAGGACTTCTCGCAAAGCCCTTGTATCCAGTTCCACCTCGCCGTTTTCGGTTTGGTGGCGGAAGACCATATCTCCCTCACCGCATCCCTGCGCCAAAAGGCAGACTGTGGATGCAATATCTCCCAAGGGGGTGAAATCTATATGGTCTTTAAAAAACACTCCGGTTATTACCGTGCCGTGATCATCGGCTTTTTGTGAGCTCTGTATCTCAATATGACCGCCGGTTTGTTCGGCAGCCAGACGGAACAAGGGGATGCCAAGCCCCACCTTTCTGGTGGTGCGTGTGGTATAAAAGGGGTTGGAGACCTTGTTAAGCGTTTCCTCGCTCATACCGCATCCATCGTCTTTAACCTGAATTATAAAGCGGTTTCCCTCTTCCGTAATAAGTATCTCTGTAAGAGATGCACCTGCGGTAAAGGAATTCTGGGCTATATCAAGTATATTAAGGGACAGCTCTTTCATTTTTCGCCTCGCAGATAATCAATAATACGGTTTCGCACCTCATGGGAAGAACCGTGGGCGGAAACGGGCAAAAAGTTAACTGCTTCGTTAATATCCCACAGCAAATGAGCGTCGCTGTCGGAAATAACGGGAGTATTTTTAAGTATGGGATTTTTTGAAAATATTTCTTCTTTTTTGGAAATATCTTTTATCTCCACGCAATCGAACACCGGCGTTTCGGGCATCATACCCAGAATGCCGATCATACCGTTTGAAGTCTTATCAATATGAGCGGGCACGCAAGCGGCATCGTATCGGGATGCCATTTCGTAAACGTCGTCTACCGAAAGGGCGGTTGCCACCGATAAAAGATATTCGTATTCACCCACCACGTTGTCCTCTTTATCCAGTATCTGCTGGTGTCCGAACAGGTCAACGCGGTTTTTTATTTTTGTTCGGTATTTATCAAATTCTTGTTCAAAGCGTTCTGCATCATCAACGGAGCGGAAATAAACGAGCACGTGTATTTCCTCCGAAGTGGTTATCTCCATTCCCGGTATTGCCACCACACCGTACTGCTCGCAGGCGTATTCAAATGCCCGTACGTTCAAGCAGGTGTTATGGTCGGTAAGAGCAACCGCACGCAGATTATTGAGCTTTGCCATTCCTGCGATATTATTTACTGTCATATCGTCATCACCGCAGGGTGAAAGACAGGAATGTATATGCAGGTCGTAGGATGTCATAGTATCTTGCTCAATTTAATGCAGATATCGTAAGCGCTGTCGGGCATAAGCAGAATATTTACTCCTCTTGCCTCCGCCATAGCGATCACGTCATCTTCGGGGCGGGCGTTTTCGCCGATAATGACACAGCTTACGTCTGCCAAAGAGGCGACCGCAGGCACGTTTATGTTGGACATTATCGTAACCCAGACGTTGCAGGCACGGGCTTTACCCATTACCCAGCTGAGCAGATCGCCGGTATAACAGCCCCGCACAGTCTTGTCCCCTTCGGGCAGGGAAAGCACTTGGGGGTTAAGTTGTGTAATAAGCTGGTTTACCGTCATCCTTTTGTCCGCTCCTTTTTAAATACTGCTGTTTTTCTTTTTTGCAAGTACCACGCAATCCTCGGGAACTGCCAGTCCCCTCACCACATCATCCGCAAAAGCGCGGCAGTTGGGGGCACCGCAGTAACCGCAGTCTATTTCCGGCAAGGTCTCAAAAAAGCTTGCCGCTTGTGACATAAGACGTATTGCGGTCTTTCTGTCCTGAGAAAACATCCTTACGGGGTTTATTTCCGGAAATTCGCCTACGTTATATTCGCCGGGGAAAGGAGGTTCGCCTTCCTTTATTTCCGGTCGGTTCTGGCTTACCGGAAGGTATCTTCTTATGTTTTGTAATCTTACTCTTGCGATATAGGGGTTTTCCATGGTAAGAACACCGCCCACACATCCGCCGGGACAAGCGTTAAGCTCTATAAAGTCCAAGCAGGGGTAAGAGCCGGTCTCTATATCGTCAAGTACCTTTATTACGTTTTCTATCCCGTCTGCCGCAAGATATCTGTCGTTCAGCAGGGAAGAGGATTCGCCTCCGCTGGTAGCCCAGTTCACGCCGATCATTCCCGTGCGGGAAAGCGGTTCGGGAGCAATTTCGCTCTTCATGGTGTCAAGCAATTCAAAGTACATATCGCTCATGGACACCACTAAATCAATATTGCTTTTCTTCTCGCCGCACAAGGCGTTTTTAACATAGCTTACCTTTGCCGTGCAGGGAGAGATGAATACTACTCCGATATCTTCGTCTTTAAGTTCGGGATGTTCTTTTTTCGCTTTTTCTCTTGCCAGCTTACCGGCGATCTCCACGGGAGGCATTATGGGGATAAGATGCTTTGCCAAAGTGGGAAATCTTAAAGAGATAAGCCTTACGATAACGGGGCAGGCAGAGCTTATTACGGGGCGGTGAATATTCTCCGTCTTCAGATAATGCCTTGTATATTCCGTTACCATTTCTGCCGCACAGGCTACTTCGAACACGTCGTCAAAGCCGTAATCCAAAAGTCCCTTAAGCATACAGTCAACATCGTCTAAATTATCGAACTGACCGTACAGCGTGGGAGGCGGCAGAGCTATTTTATATTTGAATTTGCTTATGCTTTCAAGCGGGTCGTAAATTGCCTTCTTTGCTTTGTGGGGACACAGCCGTATACATTCGCCGCAGTCTATACATCTTTCGGTGTTTATAACCGCATGACCGTCCCGTATACGTATCGCTTCCGTGGGACATCTGCGAAGACAGTGGGTACAGCCTTTGCATTTTTCCGTTTCCAACGATACCGAGTGTCTGTAAAACGACATTATTTCCTCGCTTTCACACGTATACTGTCATCGTGATCTTGGTGCCCTTTCCGAGCTTGGATTCGATCACCATTTCGTCCGTATACCTTTTCATATTGGGAAGACCCATTCCCGCGCCGAAACCGAGAGAACGGATATTATCGGGTGCGGTGGAAAATCCTTCCTGCATCGCCTGCTCGATATCGGCAATACCGGGACCTTCGTCGGTGAGTATGATTACGATTCTGTCCTCTTCGATAACGACTTCAGCCTTTCCGCCGCCTGCGTGGATGACCATATTTATCTCACCCTCGTACATGGCGATAGAAACTCTGCGTATCGTTTCCGGGTCAAAGCCGGCTTCTCTGAGCCGTTTTTTTACCTTTACGGAAGCTTCTCCCGCAGAAGTAAAGTTGGCTCCGTCCACATTAAAGCAATAGGATAATTTTTGATTATCCGACACTTTTTTCACTCCTTGCGACCGAGTCCGTTATTATAAAGCATACCGCAGGCTTCGTACATACGAAGATCTGTGGTCATAACCACAATATCGTGCTCTGCTGCGGCAGCCAGCATTTCCTCCGTAGGCGTTTTGCTGCGTACGAAAACAATGCAATGCATATCCATCATACCTGCCGTGCGCACGACCTGCAGATTAACAAGACCTGTAAGCAAAACTGCCTGATTTTTAACGTACGCCAGTACGTCGCTCATCATATCGCTGCCGCAGGCGGAGTTTACCTCCATATCGCACTTATCCTCACAGCACAGTATTTCCGCATCTAAGATTTTTGCCAGTTCAGCAATTTTCATAGGTTATCCCTGCTTCTTATCTATATTTTTCCAGAATATCCTTAACGTCTGCGGGGGTAAGACGTCCGTAAACGTCCTCGTTTATAGTCATAACCGGTGCAAGACCGCAGCAACCGAGGCAGCGGGTGTCCTGAATAGTGAACAGACCGTCTGCGGTGGTCTCGCCTGCGCCGATACCCAAAATCTCCATAACCTTATCAAGAACTGCCTGCGCACCTTTAACGTAGCAAGCGGTACCTGTACATACGCTTATGATATACTCTCCCTTGGGTTTGAGAGAAAACTGGGAGTAGAATGTAGCAACTCCGTATACCTCGGTAAGAGGGATATCAAGAGAATCTGCTATAAGCTCCTGTGTTTCCAAAGAAAGGTATCCGAAGAGTCCCTGTGCGTACTGCATAATGGGCATAAGAGGGCCGTCAGTATTCTTGTGTTCCTCAATAAACGCCTTCAACTCGGCTTTCTTTTGCTCAATCTGCTCTTTTTTTAATGCCATTCTTTTTGTCCTCCTGAAAAAACTTATTTAACAGTATTAGACCTGTTTGTTTAAATTTGTATAATGATACATAAATTCAATATATAATATCATACTTTTATGTTTTTTTCAATAAAAAGCTAAAAAAATGTTCAAAAATATTTGTATAATTTAATAAAATGTGCTATAATTTACCGGAAAGGAGTAATGGTTATTATGAAAAACAAAACTTGGTGGCATGATAAAGTAGCATACCAGATATATCCCCGTTCTTTTATGGATTCAAACGGGGACGGTATCGGTGATATTAACGGTATTATAAGTAAGCTTGATTACTTAAAGGAGTTGGGTGTGGAGATCGTCTGGCTTTCTCCCGTTTACCGCTCGCCTATGGACGACGGCGGATACGATATTTCCGATTACTACGATATAGATCCTATCTTCGGCAAAAAAGAGGATATGGATAAGCTTTTGGAGGAAGCAAACAAACGGGGCATAAAGATCCTCATGGACCTTGTTATAAACCATTGCTCCGATGAGCACGAGTGGTTCCAAAAAGCCCTTGAAGACCCCAACTGCGAGGAAGCGGATTATTTCTGGTTCCGTGAGAGCGAGAACGGCCCTCCCAACAACTGGCGTTCCATGTTCGGCGGCTCCGCTTGGGAAAACGTAGGCGGCAACAGATACTATATGCATCTGTTTTCCAAAAAGCAGCCCGATCTTAACTGGGAAAACCCCGTTTTAAGACAAAAGCTTTACGATATGATCAATTATTGGCTGGATAAAGGTTTGGGCGGCTTCCGTATAGATGCTATCACCCACATAAAGAAAGACCCCACACTTCGTTCTTATCCGCCGGATGCGGACGGAATGGCAGGCTGCTTTGCCCCCACAAGAAATTTCCCCGGTATCGGCGAATATCTTACCGACCTGCGCAAAAACACCTTTGATAAATACGAATGCGTTACCGTTGCGGAAGCGGCAGGCGTTCCTTTCGGAGATCTCGGCGCATACATAAATGCGGAGGACGGATATTTTGATACTATGTTCGATTTCTCTTATTCCGAGCCCTACGCATACGGAAACGGCTGGCACGATTGCTTCCGTCCCGGCGAATGGGATTTTGCCGCTTGGAGAGATACTCTGTATATGAGCCAGACCGAAACCGAAAAAATAGGCTTTGGCGCGGTATTTATAGAAAACCACGATTATCCCCGTTCTATGGATAAGTTTATTCCCGATGCGTACCGCAGTGAGCGTGCGCAGAGAATGCTTGGCAATATGTATTTCTTTATGCGCGGTATTCCCTTTATATATCAGGGGCAGGAATTGGGTATGACCAACACCCGTATGGAAAAAATTGAGGATTTCGACGATATCTCTACCAAAAACCATTACCGCGTTGCTTTGAGAGACGGTCTTTCTCCCGAAAAAGCCCTTGAGGGAGTTATGCGTTATTCACGTGATAACGCCCGCGTGCCTTTTCCCTGGACAACGGGTGAAAACGGCGGATTTACCACCGGCAAGCCTTGGCTTAAGTGCCATCCCGATTACAAGGAATTTGCCGCAGAAAAGCTGATGAAGGACGAAAACAGTATGTACCACTGGTACAAGAATATGATACGTCTTCGTTCCGAATACAAGGATATCCTTGTGGAAGGCTCTTTTGCACCTATGGATTTCGGTAACGAAAAGAGCGTGTGCTATTCCCGTACTTCCGAAAAAGGAAAGATTGTCAGCATAAATTCCTTTACTCCCGAACTCACCGAATACGCCTGCGGAGAGGGCAAGGTGCTTAACGGGGACGGAATACACAGCTACGAAAACGGCGTGCTTACCCTCGAACCTTTCGGCTGTGCTTTGATACTTTTATAAAAGGTGAAAAATATATGATAAAGATCGGATTAAGCGGCGTCGGCAGAATGGGCTCTTACCATCTTGCCGTATACGAAAGATTAATGAACGAGGGGTTTCCCGTTAAGGTGGTCGCTGTCTGCGACGTAGATAGATCCCGTCTGGACGGAAGCAAATCCACTCTCTCCAATTTGGCAGGGGAAAAAGGTAACATTTCCGCATATCATCAGTATACCGACCTTGACGAAATGCTAAAAAACGAAGAGCTGGACGCAGTTGATATAATTATGCCCACATACCTTCACAGCGCTGCGGCTGTTAAGGTGCTTAACAGCGGCAGACATTGTATGTGCGAAAAGCCTATGGCGCTTAACGAAGAGCAGTGTGCTTGTATGATAGACGCCGCAAATAAAAACGGAAAAATTCTTATGATCGGTCATTGCCTGCGTTTCTGGAAGGAATACGCATATCTTAAGGATATTACCGAAAAAGGCGTTTACGGCGCCTGCCTCAAGGCATCCTTCTGGCGGGGCGGATATCAGGACCACGTTAATTCCCCTTCATGGGAGGATTGGATAATTACCCGTGAAAAGGGCGGCGGCGGTCTGTTTGACCAGCATATTCACGATGCGGACTGTATACGTTGGCTGTTCGGCGACCCCGAAGGTGTTTCCGTTTTCGGCAAGACCGTGCATCCCAAAAGTGCTCACGATATAGTAAACGCAAACTACCTGTATCCCGATAAGCCGGTGTTCGCTCACGATGATATCACCTACAAGGGCTATCCCTTCGGTTATGGCTTCAACGTAAGCTTTGAGCACGGCACCCTTGAATATAAGGATAACGTACTTACCGTTTATCCCGAAGAAGGAGAGGCTTTTGCTCCCGATCTTTCTTCTTACGGCGAGACCGACGATGCATACTATAACGAGCTTAAATACTTCCTCACCTGTGCTTTGGAAGGTAAAACACCGGAAAGATGCCTGCCTTACGAAAGTATGCAGGCTGTAAAGCTGGTTACCGCAGAAACTGTTTCCGCAGACAACGGCGGCAAAATGATACAATATAAATAAAATCACCCCAAGAAACCTTACGGCTTCTCGGGGACCCCGATAATTAAAAACGCCCGAATTTCTCGGGCGTTTTATTATGGAGTGATTATGCTGTTAAATAATCGGGAAGAAGATGTCATAAAAATAGTAATATTTGTGATACCACGCACCGAAGCCTTCGTATTCACGTATCGAATAGCTTCCCGTTTTGTAGGAATGGTTGGTTTCCATTATAAGGTCGCCGTCTTCGTTATATGCGTATTTTGTAACTTCGTCCCGATATCCGCCGACCTCGTCAACACTTTTCAAAACCGCTTCGGTAATTCTTCCGTATTCATCGGTGGTATACTCAATACGTCCGTAATCGCCGTTGTAGACGGTGTAAGAGGGTTCGCCTTCCCATTCTTTGGATTTTATAAATCCGTTTTCATCGTATTCGTATACGCAACGGTAAATAAGTTCTTCCCCGTTCATTCTTTCGGTAATCAAAAGATTTCCGCTTTCATCATAGGTTCTCGTTTCTACGATAACCGCTCCGTCGTATGCCGTTTCTTCTGTTCTTACAAGCTTTCCGTTTTCTCCGTAAGTATACTTGGTGGTTTTGCCGTTAAGAGATTCTTCTGTAATTCTTCCCTGTTCATCGTGCTTCCACGTTTGTATACGGTAAACTCCCGTATCGCTTTTGTAAGTTTCGTAATGTATAATTCTTCCGTTGCCGTCATAAGCAAATCTTTGTATTTCCAAAACGTCGTCGGAAGAATGGGTGGTGGTTTCAATTCTTTCAAGCAAACCGTGATCGTTCCAGAAAAACAGCTTTGTCGCCGAATATCCGTCCCGTATGTCGGTGCTTTTAATAAGCCTTCCCTCGGAATCGTAATAATATTTATGACTGCTGTTTGTCACCGTTTGTAACAAACCGTTGCTGTCGAAATAATATCCTGTAACACCGTCCGAAAGACCGCCTGAACCGTTGTGGTAATTGTATATTGTGTGATACACGCTTTTGGGATTGCCGTTTTCGTAGAAATAGTTAAAATAATTATAGGTTCCGTCTATTCCGCGCACCGTATCGTGATATTGGTACCTTTGGGTTTCATAATAAGAACCGAAATTTCTAAGGAGCTGGGTGGCGTAAATATCGTTTTCCTTTTCGATAAGCAGTTTATATGCTTTTGTGTACTCGCCGCTGTCAATAAGCGAATGTATTTCTTGATATCCTTCGGGAACAGTTATTACGTCCGGCGTTTTGGGGAAATTCTCGCTTATCATTGGCTGTGCGTATGTTTTGTCTTCGGTATTGCTTGTTTCCGCAGGCTCACTTTCCTCTGCGGGCTTACTTTCTTCCGGCGGCTCGCTTTCTTCGGGCTTGCTCTCCTCCGGAGGTATGCTTTCTTCGGGCTTACTCTCTTCTGCAGGCTTACTCTCCTCGGGCGGCGTGCTTTCGTTTACACTCTCTTCTTGGGGTGTGGATTCAGAGCGGGAAACATTATTGCTCTCGTCGGCGGGGTCGTCGGCTATGCATGAAACCGTAAACAAGATAAGGGAAAATATAAGGGCTGCAAGAATAAATATTTTGGTTTTCATTTGTTTCTCCTCCTTTTAAATTCGAATGTTAAAAGTGCTTGGTTTTACATTTGTGTCCGTTTACCAGTTTCCTGCGAGAGCATCTTCTTTTGTAGGAACGGTGGATTCGTCGGCATCGGTTATTACCGCTTTTGAGTCAAAGTGATACCAAAGGTCCCCTTCTATGTCTTGATCAATTATATATTCGGTTATATATCCCGTGTCGGGATCATAAGTGACGGTTATCTTAACGGTAGGTTCGTTGCGTTCTTCCAATTCCACCAACCATCCGCTTGCGGATATTGTTCCGTCGGAGTTGTGGGTAAATTCCAATTCGCGGATCCGATTTATCGCTTTGGATATTATGTTGTAAGCATCTTCGGGGTCAGAACCGAAAATGGGCCAAATGTCGAATATATCATTATCTGCTATGTAAGAAGCCTCTTGTTCAAATATGTTTTGATAAGTTTGGTCGTGCCATCCACCGGAGTAATACTTATTTTCTCTCAAAGTACGCTCGGTTTTATCAAAGTACGAATATGCATGATATTCCTCAACCGATTGGTGGGATGCCTCCCAAGTTGCGTATAAAACTACGGTGAAATCATCGGGTGTGCCAACACTGAGCTCTTTTGTAAAAGAACTTCTGGTCTTACCATCACTGCTGCTCATCGAAGATTCGACAGTAATTAATTTACCTAATCGGTTCTCATTTGTCTTTTGAAAAGCCATGGCGAAAGTGAGATAATCCTCTGCCAAGGTTTCTTCGCTTTTAATTATGGGATATCCGCTTAAAAGTTCGGAAACGCTGGGTTGCGTAGGCTCGCTTTCCTCGGGCTTGCTTTCCTCGGGAGGTATGCTTTCTTCGGGCTTGCTTTCCTCGGGCGGAGTACTTTCGTTTGCACTCTCTTCTTGGGGTGTGGATTCAGAGTGGGAAACATTATTGCTCTCGTCGGCGGGGTCGTCGGCTATGCATGAAACCGTAAACAAGATAAGGGAAAATATAAGGGCTGCAAGAATAAATATTTTGGTTTTCATTTGTTTCTCCTCCTTAAAAAGATATATATGTGTTTGGCTGTATGCCTTTACACTTATATTATACATAATATGGTAAAAATGTCTATAAATAAATTATGAACAATATGAATTTTGTATAAACTTACAATAAATATTTTGTGATTTGTATAAATCATACAAAAAACAGTACCCCAAGAAAAAGCACCCCCAAAATGCTTGCACATTTTTGGGGACCCCGAAAAAAGCACCCCTAAAATCCTGCGGATTTTTGGGGACCCCGGTAAACACCCCAAAAACACTGCGTATTTTTGGGGACCCCGACAAAAAACAGCATCCGCAAAACGGATGCTGTATTAAAAACTATTTTGTTTTACGCAAGATCCGAAAATAATCGTTAAGGGTTACTTTGCCGTCGCCGTTGGCATCGGGATACCCGCGGGAAACGTCCTCGCCTAAAATTATTTTGCGTATGAGTTCTGCGTCCTTTTTATCTATTTTTCCGTTGTAATCGGCGTCGCCGTTTATCACTTTTGTTGCGGCTTCCACGGAATCTGTTACAAGATATGCGGTTCCGTCGGTATCAATAAGGTAATCCGGCAGCGTTTGAGAAGGAGAATAGGTGCATTTTTCTATTCTCGTTCCTTCGGATGTCATTGCGCTGTAATACTCATTTACCAAATTCATAAAGTATTTCCAGCCCGTCCCGTCGTGCACAAGCTGCTTTTTTTCGTTTAACCGCATATAATACGGGCATTGCTTTGCATGGAAATAATATACGTCGGAATGCTGAAGTATCTTATCGGGTGTAAGCTCGTATTTTACAAGCAGCTCCGCGGTAAGCACTGCCGCATTTTCCATGGCGGGAGTAAATGTTTCTTCATACCATTTATCGTATGCCGCACCGCCGTTTATGGGATCGTTATTACCGCCGGGGCCTACGGGTGCGCCCTGAAGACAGATCTCTATGCCTATAGTATAAAAATTATAGTTGGTGGCTGCGTGCCAGCCTGCAACCGCATCGGGCAAGCCGTGGTAAATTACGTTTCCGTCCACGGTATAATGCCAGGAGGACGACGAGCCGTCGGTTTTATTCACCAGATAATCGTGAACGAAATCCGCATCGGAATAAGGCTCGCACATACCCGTGTTGTGTATAACGATGTAACGGATATCATTGACGTAGTGGGAATAATAAGGTCTGCCCACCGACATAAAATCGTTTATGACCTTCACCTTTTGACCGAATCCTTCACCGATGTAAAAGGTTTTATCCGGTTCGTCAAAATCTGCGCTTGAGGGACGGGCATAACCGGGTACTTCTTTTAAGGAATTTTCCAAAACTCCCCGAGGGATCGCATATCCGCTTGAAAAATCGTATAATCTTCCTTCGCTGTCTCCGCCCGTAGAGGCGATATGCTCTATCTTTCCATAAGCGGAAACGCATATTTCGTCTGTCAATGTAGTGTATTTGGCATCCTGAACGAAGGTTACCCGAATGTATCTTGCGGAAAAGGTTTCTTCAAGCTGAATTCGGTTTATGAGTATCTCGGTGCGCTTGTTTTCCACGTTCTGTACTTCAAGATCGCCTACCGTAAAGAAGTTTTCTCCGTCAACAGATGCTTTTACGGATATAAAGGGCGTGAGTCCCGCAATACGGCGCTCTGTCATGGTGCGTATAAACACCTGACCTATCTCTCTTGCAACGTAGCCCATATCTATGGTCACGGTAACGGAATAACTTCCTTCGCCGCTTTGGGATCCGTATCCTACCCAGCCGTCTGCGCCGATCCAATCGGTGTTGTTGTAATCGATAACCGGTGCGTACATACCGTCTGTCAGTTTGTTTCCGTCATCGGTATATCCTTCAAGGGGGACCGCATCTTCGTATTCCACGGTATAGCTTTTGTTCTGTGTAACGGCGGCTTGTCTTGTGGCTGCTCGCTCCTCAGTATCATATACGGGTACAGCCGCTTGTGCCGTTATCACTATTGGCAACAGCGCAATCAATGCGGCTGTTAAAAAGAAAGTAAGTTTTTTCAAAGTTTATCAATCCTTTTTGGTTTCGGCGGTTCTCTTTACCTTGGAAACGGCTTCGTCTGTCATGGCGTCGGGATGTACGGTAAATGCAATTTTAGCATTGTCCGTGTTTATCTCAATAACAAAGCATTCAATATAGCGGGTCTTCTTTTTTATCTCTTTGGTATAGCTTCTGTCAACAAGCTCGATACTGTTTATTTCGGAAAGAGGGGCGTGGAATTTTGTTATATTAACTTCGCCGTTAATAAGATTTACGTTGCCCGCAGCTACGTACAGAGTATCGGGAGTGTATGTCAAAGCACCGCCGCCGTACTGCTCACAGCGGGGGGTGTTGTCGCCGCCGAGAACAAGCTTGGTTATGTCCTTGTCCCAAAGCTCGTATCCGCCGGAAGTGTAATCAAATACACGGTTTATTTTTTTGTGCTTCTCCGTTTCGGTAACAAAGGTTTCCAGCTGTTCTTCCAGTTCTTTGTGGAAAGTGGCTGCATATTCATCTACCGCGCCGTCCCGTATACGAATGGCGAAATGGCAAATAATACACACCACGCCTGCAACCATTATAAGCCATGATGCCTGATATATCTGCCATTCGTGAATGACGAAATCGTTAAGAAAATACAGTATAATACCTGCGATGATAACTCCAATGCCTGCAAAAAGCATTTTCTTGGTTTGTTCAAAATATTTTTTATAGCTCTTTTTTTCCATATTATTTTTCAACTTTCTTTATAGTATCTTCAAGTCTGTCGTAAATAGCCTTTGCGTAGGTTTTGTAAGTAACGTTCTTTGGGTGCAAACCGTCTGTGAATATCGCTTCTTTATCCTTGCCCCAGGTGTAAAGGTCAATTTCGGGAAGAGAATATTCTTTTGCTATCTGCTTTATAAGCGGCAGGGAATATGCGTCGATATTTGCGTTCCAGCCTGCGGCGTTCCATTTATCATCGCCTACCTTGAAAAGGGGCGTGGGTGTGCAAATAAATATCTGCACGTTTTCGTTTTTATCGTAAAAAGAATCCAATAATTCTCTCGCGGACTCAAGGAATATGTCTTTTCTTTCCGGGTCGGACCAATCCTTCCAATCCTGACCGGGATTGGAATCGTTGGTGCCCAGCGCAAAGATGACCACATCGGGCTCAAACTTCAAAGCGTCTCCGTATTGCTTGCAGCTTGCATAAGCGTAAGGGTCGTTTTTACAGATAGAGTATCCGCTTAATCCTGCGTTAAGCACGCAGTAATCCCAGCCCAGCATTTGCTGAATATATGCGGGGTAGGTCATATCGTTTCTATCGGAGTTGATGCCCTGGGTAATACTGTCACCCACGCAGGCAACCTTTATAACGGGTTCGTTGCCGCTTGTCATAAAATCTGTAAGGTCTGCGTCCTCATCGGTCTTACAAACACGTATAAACTTTTCCAAAGCAAAATGCCAGCCGTTTGCATAGCTTCCCGCCAACATTACCTTGGTGCCCTTTACCACCAGAGAATACTGACCCGCTTCAAAGGAATCTCTGTCAAAAGCATTTCTCAGGCTTCTGCCCGCCGTAAAGCCTACCAGTATTTCGTATTCGGTCTCGGCAGTAGTGTCGGGTACCGCTTCCAGAGTGTAACCGCAGTATTCCTGTAAAAAGGCATTTATCTCGTCAACCAGCAGACGGTAGTGGTTGTAATTATCAAAGGTAGCGGAATTACAGTAAACAATGGTAAATTCTTTAAGGCTTACTCCGTTTACCGTGATCTCTCTCGGACCGTAACCTTCTTCTTTTGAAACCTCCTCGCTCTGCTCGGAAACCTCGGGAGCGTCCGTGCAGGCAAATAAAGATACCATCATACATAAGCATAACATAAATATTATATTTTTTTTCATTTTGTTCACCCCGCGTTCATTATTATAACCATTATAAATGTTTTTCGCCTGTCTGTCAATTAATTTTTTCTATATTGTTATGTGTGTTATATTTTATATTATCTTTATATAAATATATATTTATATATAGTATGTTTAATTAAGTAAATTGTCAATAATATATATCTCCAATAAAATGTATATATTCGGAGGTGTATTGTTATGATCAGAATGACTCTTGATAAAGCGTTAAAAGAGCGGGGCATGAGCAGATACCGCTTGTCACAGCTCACCGGCGTACAGTTTCAGGTTATAGATAAATATTATAAAAACAAAATTGTTCGTTACGATAGTTATCTGCTTGATAGATTTTGCCAGGCGCTCAACTGCAAAATCGGGGATATAATCGAATATACTGCAGAGTAATCTAATCACCCCAAAAAGCCTAACGGCTTTTCGGGGACCCCGATAATCACCCCCAAAAAATCACGGCGCACTTTTTTGTGCGCCGTATAAAACGAAATCATTTTATTGCTTCGTTTTGTATTTTCATTATTTCATTCAGTCCCTTTTCACCCAAAGCGAGGAGTTTGTTAAGCTCTGCGGCGGTAAATGCTCTGCCTTCTCCAGTGCCTTGTATCTCTATAAAGGCGCCGGTATCGTCCATTACTAAATTCATATCCACCTCTGCGGAGGAATCTTCTTTGTAGCAAAGGTCCAAAAGGGGAGTATCTCCGCTGATTCCCACGGAAACAGCCGCAACCTGATGTACCAAGGGATCTTTGGGTATAAGTCCCTGCTTTAACCACTTTTTAACACCCAAAGCAAGGGCAACGTATGCGCCGGTTATGGATGCGGTTCTGGTGCCGCCGTCCGCCTGAATAACATCGCAGTCTATCCAGATGGTTTTTTCTCCCAAAGCCTCAAAATCAACTGCTTGGCGCAGAGCTCTGCCTATAAGACGCTTTATTTCGGTACTGCGTCCGTCGGGCTTTAAGGTTTCTCTTTTTTTGCGTCCTCCCGTAGAAGAGGGAAGCATAGCATATTCCGCAGTAAGCCAGCCCTTGCCCGTATCCTTCAAAAAGGGCATTGTGCCTTCCTCCAAAAGCGCCGTGCATATAACTCTGGTCTTTCCCCAGTTTATAAGCACGCTTCCGCCGCTTGTTTCGGTAAAGTTTACCGTTATGTCAATGTTGCGAAGACTGTCATTGTTTCTTCCGTCAATACGATTCATATATGCAACTCCTCTTGTTTTTTATAAAAATATTATATATAATACAGTCGGAAATGTCAACCGAAAATACATATACCCGAGGTAAATATGTTTGGCAGATTATTAAGAGATTACCGTAAAAAATTCAAAATATCCCAAAAAACTCTTGCTTTCTTAAGCGGGGTGGACAGAAGCATCATATCCCGTATAGAAAAAGGGGAGGAACAGGCGGATACCTGCGTGCAGGCAAAGATAGTAAATTTAATACTGCATTATCCAAAGCGTTTCCGTTACGAAAATGCGTCAGGTTACGAGCGGGGTGAACGGCTTGGGGTGCTGCTTGGCACTCTGCCTCCCGAAATGGCGGATGACGTATACAGGGAAATTATAGAAAAACTTAAAGAATACGTGGAGTTTCAGATAGATCTGGACATACGCACCGTTTATCCCAAGGAAATAAGAAGAAAATATAAGCGCAAACGCAAGTATATGTTTTATAAATTCGGCCCTCCGATAGAATGATCGACCAAGACAATGAAACCACCGGTTAAACCGGTGGTTTTTATCATCTTCTTTTTATTCGCTTGAATTCTGCTGAAGGGCGGGTGCGAGTGAATCCGCAAGCCTTTGCCACGGATTCCGATTCAGGAGTTATGGCATATCCGTAATGGGGGTACAGACCGTTTTTCAGCAGATCGTGAGAAAAATATAAGGTCAACAGCTTGCCGTAGCCCTTGCCCCGATAGGCAGGTGCCACGTAAACCCAGCCGATATCGTAATAATTACCGTATCCGCATTCTCCCCGCAGGAAACCGATGATCTTCTCCCCGTCTTTTAAAAGATATAGCCGGGTATCAAAGAAGCAATCACAACTGTCAAACAGTTCTGTGCTGCGCAATTCTTCTTCCAAAGCATCAAGAATGGATATGTCTGTTTCCGCAGTCTTGCGGTCTTGCTCCGTGGCAAGGGAAACGGTCACCTCTTGGTTTAGAGTTACAGGTGTCAGATCCTTTGGAGAGATCAACCCATAAATGGGTGCACCTCTTTCCGAGGAAACAAAAGAAAGCCGTTCAACCACGTAAGGATGGGTAAAGAATCCCTCGTGCGTTGCGCTTACGTCGATTTCATCGGCTGTTAAAGCGGAAACAAAGTCTGCGGCATCTGTCCAGAAACTCTCTTGAGCGGAATTGATATTTACCACCAAAGAATCGTCCCAATAGGTCTTTACACAAAGGAACGAATCAAGGGGAGCGGAATCATCTTGCGCAAAATACACGATCTCTTTAATCTTATATCCGTCCCTGCCTGCCATCTCGGTATCATAGCAATAGTAAAAATAACGGTCTATGTTCCGGGCAAACATCGCAAGCATTTCGGCGTTGTCTATCTTCTTCATATGTTCAACCTTCCGCTTTCCGTTATAAAGGATTTTTTATTCTTCCTTTTTCCCGTAAATGTTATCGTAATCGATCTCTCCAAGCCGCCAAAGCTTTTTGCATATAAGGAATACGCCCAGCAAAAATACAGCGTTTATACAAAGATATATCACTGCGTATACGATACTGTCCAGAATATTAAGCACGCCGAAAGTAAATCCGTCCACGTGTGCGCCGTAGATAATATCGTACCACAGGCTGGAGACCTTGTCCAGATACCTTCTGAAGAACAGCACACAGCCCAAAAATCTTGCGATCTCGCCGATAATTACAAGACCTACCGTCTTTTTGACCCACATATTTTTTACTTCGCTTCTGTGGTAAAGAGAGGGGAATTTTATAAACAGAAATACGGTTGTAATGCCAAGGCTTATTATAAGGTGCAAAGCTGTCATAACCAGTAAGCCGATCACGGTCAAAAAGACATTTGCAGGCAGTTTTTCCAAAATTGAATTTACCAGCCAGTAGCTTACGTTGGAGGATATGAGCATAGCAACAAACGCCACCACGGCGTATATTACCTTCATATCCATAGAAACTCTTTTTTCCATTTTTCAAGCCTCCTCGGTGTTATGTTTTAAGTATACAGCACAAAGCCGTATTTGTCAATAAGCTATAATATCAAAGAAAGCCACAGGGGCAGGGTTATAAGGGACAGCAGGTGGGATATAAGGGCAAGCCGCGCACCGGGCTTGCAGTCTTCGCCCACAAGCTTCGGGAACACAATGGTGTTAAGTCCGCAGGGCATAACGGTTATTATGAGTATAAAGGGAAGCAAAGCATCAAGCCCAAAGAGAGTGCATACCCCGTATGCCACGGCGGGGAATAATATAAGCCGCAAACCGCAGAAAATATATGCTTGCTTGTTTTTAAAAAGCTCCTTTAACGAGAAAGCGGCAAGGGTTATACCCGTAAGCAGCATACTTAAAGGTCCCACGCAGGCAGACGCCATAGAGGTTACGGAGGAGATGACATCGGGTATTTTTACAGATGTCATTCCGCATATCATACCAAGGACAATAGCGATCGTTATGGGGTTGAGCAGTCTTTTTAAAGGTTTTTTACCTCCCGTAAGCATTGCGTATCCCGCGGTGTAGGTATAGATAATAAAAGGAATGGCAAAAAAGATAAAGTTGGAAAGCATCTCTTCGCCGAACACTCCCTCGATCAGAGCGTAGCCAAGGTATGCGTAGTTGGATATGGCAAAGGAATATCGGTATACCTTGCGTTCATAAGGGTGCTTTGTAATCAGCTTTGATGCAAAGTAAGCGGCAATAACCAAAATCAGCAGAAGTACTGCGGATACGGGTAAAAATATGTATTTTTCTTTAAAATCCGCCACTGTAAAATTGTTTGCAAAGGTGTTGAATATCTTGCAGGGCAGTAAAAGGTTTACAATAAGAACGGATAAAATATCCCCGCTTACCGCCTTTTTCCGCTTTCCTATAACCCATCCCGCAAACAAAAATATATACAGTATAAAAAGCTGTTTGAAAATAAGCTCCATAACCAATATCTCCATAATGTATCATCTGTCTGTATTTTAACACAAACAGTTAGTAAAATCAACAAAACTCTTGCTTTTATTTCTCTTGACAAAAAGAGTAATTTGTTATATAATCATTTGGCAATTTAATATAGGGATATAGCCAAGCGGTAAGGCAACGGACTTTGACTCCGTCATCTCGCTGGTTCGAATCCAGCTATCCCTGCCAGAAAAAAGCAAGTCGCAAGACTTGCTTTTTTCAGTTATATTCGCCTGCGGCGAGTTCTATTGGCTGCGCCAGTTGTATTTGCTTCGCAAGTGATATTGGGCTTCGCCCAGTTTTGGAGGCGAATATAATATCACTGCGGAACGAAGTGGAGCAATATCACTTTTGCGAAGCAAAAATATCACGCTGACGAAGTCAGCATATCACTAAAAACTTTTAGACTCTGAAGTTTTTCGAAATTTTGTAGATGCATTTTGAGCTTTTCGGGTCTGTAGACAGATTCGAACCGGCGAAACGGTTGAAATGTTTACAAAGTTGTGGTATAATAAAGCCAAGAAAGGAGATGATCCATATGAAGTTATTTAAAATTGGAACAATATTACAACTAATTTACTGCTTTTGTTGTTTGTTAGTTGTGATATGTATGCCTTTGTACACTGCATTTTATACGACAACATTCGGAGAAATATGCTTTAGAATAGGAGAGATTCTTACTTTAGGTTCTACATTTAACCCAATGGCTCTAATTGGAACAATCATCAATTTTATTGCATGCTTTTCCTCTGATTTAAAAAAATCAAAGAAAATTTTAATATGGACGATTATTTCTCCTGCTTTGATAGTGCTATTTTGGGTTTTAGCTGTATGCTTCTTTGTTCACCACAGTGGTGGTGTTTAATATACATAGGTTTTCGTTGCAAGCATGGCGTTAAAAGTCCGGTAGACCGCGGATACTTTTAATCCCCATCATCGCCAAGGGGTTAATCTACCCTCTGCAAAATCGGTACGCATCTAAATCAGCCACACACGGCTTTGCATCTAAATCGGACACACATCACAAAAATCCGAGAACTTCGTTCTCGGATTTTTATTAATTTCTCAAAACCGTTGTAACACGGAACATTTTATGTTAAAATACGGTTATCCACAGTATGCGAGGTAGCGAATATGAAAAAATGGTCTTTTTACACTTCCAATGAAATAAAGCCTTTGGGATGGGTAAAGCGTCAGCTTGAAATACAGGCGCAGTCCCTTTGCGGAAACCTACACAAGGTCTGGCCCGACGTACGGGACAGCAAGTGGATCGGCGGTACGGCGGAGGGATGGGAGCGAGTTCCTTATTGGCTGGACGGATTTATTCCCCTTGCGTATTTACTTGAAGACAAAGAGCTTATCTCTGTTGCGGATAAGTATATGGATGCCATACTCGCCTTCCAACAGCCCGACGGATGGCTGTGCCCCTGTGATGAGGAAAAACGCCCGTCTTACGATACCTGGGCGGTATTGCTTCTTTCCAAGGTGCTTACGGTGTATTACCAATGCTCCGGCAAAGAGCAGGCTGTGGATGCGCTGTATAAAATGCTTAAAAACTACCACGAACTGCTCAAAAACGGCACGGTAAAGCTGTTTGAGTGGGGAAAATACCGTTGGTACGAAGGATTTATCGCTATCGGCTTTTTGTATTCCCGCTGCGGCGAAGAATGGCTGATAGATCTCGCCCGCATACTCAAAGAGCAGGGCATGGATTACGATACTGTAACCCACCTTTGGGAACGCGCTATGAATTGGTGGCGGTTTGATACTCATATAGTAAACCTTGCAATGATGCTTAAATCCGAAGCGGTGTCCTGCGCCCTTTTGGGAGAGCAGTATACGGATAAAGCACAAAAATACTACGATATTCTGGAAAAATACAACGGTATGCCCGCAGGCGTTTTCACGGGGGACGAATGTCTTTCCGGCGTAAGCCCCATTCAGGGCGCGGAGCTTTGCTCGGTGGTTGAGCTTATGTATTCCTATGAGCATCTCTATGCCTGCACCGGAGATAAAAAATGGGCGGAGCGTCTTGAAAAAATTGCCTTCAACGCACTTCCCGCCGCTATAAGCGACGATATGTGGGCGCACCAGTACGTTCAGCAGAGCAACCAGATTTCCTGCATACGCTTCCCCGGAAAATCCGTTTTCCGCACCAACAACAGCGAAGCCCACCTTTTCGGTCTGGAGCCCAATTACGGCTGCTGTACGGCGAACTTCGGTCAGGGCTGGCCAAAGCTCGTGCTGTCTGCCTTTATGTATAACGGGGATAGGGTTATAAATGCCGTTCCCGTTCCCTCGGTACTTAAGACGGAGGACGTGTATATTTCTCTTGAAACCGAATATCCCTTCAAAAACACCTTTAAATATACAGTAAAAGCGGAAAAAGATTTTACTCTCGTTCTCCGCGTGCCCACCTTTGCCGTCGATTATACCGTTAACGGCGAAAAAGCGTGGGTTGAGGAGGTTTCCGTGCCCGTAAAGGCAGGGGAAAACAAGGTCATTAACGTGTCCTTTGAAGTAACTCCCCGCTTTGAAAAACGTGCAGGCGGTCTTAACACGGCGGAAATGGGCTCCCTTTTGTTCGCCCTGCCCATAGAGTATCACACCATTATAAAGGAATATGAGCGGGACGGAGTCGAGCGCAAATTCCCGTATTGCGATTACGAATATTATCCCTTAACCCCCTGGCAGTTCGGCTTTGCGGATACGGCTTTAAAAGCGGAATTCCGCGGCGTTTCTCAAACTCCTTTTTCTTCCCACAATCCCCCCGTTACCTTAAAAGCAAAGGTAAAAGAAATAGATTGGGGCTATGCGGACGGATACGATACCGTCTGTGCAAAATATCCCGAAAGCCGTGCGGGAAAGGGAAGTGTAAAAGAAGCAGAGCTGTATCCTTACGGATGCGCCAAGCTCCGTATGACAGAACTGCCTTTCTGTGAGGAAGAATAAAAAATGGAAGATATACGCAAATATTTCGAGAAATCTCTTTCTGCGGGAGCAAAAAGATTTATTATAAGCAATCCCGTTTCAAAAACGGCGGAGTATAAAAAAATTACGGCGGATAAAAAGCCCTTTGGATTTCAGATATCCAAATATACCGAAAAGCAGGTGTTTCACGAAAACGTTTCGGAAAATGAGCTTGCTTTCCGCTGTGCCGAGCTCGTGTACGGGAATTACAAGCAGGTAAACGGCTTTGCCGAAAATAACGAACATATCCTGCTTATCTCCAAAAAAGGCGCAAGCAGATATTCGGTAAAGGAAAACGGCTCTGTTTCCGTGCCCGAAAACACACAGCATAACAGAGAGAAAAACTATATCCTTTCCCAAGGGGAAAATATACCTCCGCTGGTGGATATGGGAGTGTTTACCAAGGACGGCAAGGTGATAAACGCTATGTACCATAAGTACAAGCAGATAAACCGTTTTTTGGAAACCGTGGATGACGAAATATCCTCATATCCCTCGGATACTTTAAACGTAATAGATTTCGGCTGCGGAAAATCATATCTCACCTTTATTTTGTATTATTACCTTACCGCCGTTAAGGGCAAAAAGGTGAATATGATAGGACTTGACCTTAAAAAAGAGGTAATAGAAAAGTGCGAAGCCTCTGCCCGTAAATACGGCTACGACGGATTGCACTTTGAGCTTGGAGATATAAACGGCTATAAGGCTCCCTTTAAGGTGGATATGGTGGTTACTCTCCACGCTTGCGATACCGCCACCGATCACGCTTTGTATAACGCTGTAAGCTGGGGTGCAAAAATGATCTTTTCCGTGCCCTGCTGCCAGCACGAGCTGAATAAGCAGATGCAACCGAAAAACCTTGATATAATCTCCCGTTACGGCATTATACAAGAGCGGTTTTGCGCCCTCGCTACCGATGCGGTAAGAGGAAATATTCTTGAATACTGCGGGTATAAGACCCAGATAATGGAATTTATCGAACTTGACCATACCCCGAAAAATATCCTTATCCGCGCCGTAAAACGCCCGTCCACCCCTCAAAAAGTAAAACAAAAAGCGCTGGACGAGATAAACGCGGTCATAAACGAATTCGGGTTTTCCCCTACGCTTTATAAGTTGCTTATAAAATGATTTGAATTTGTGGAGGAAGATATTATGCCAAAGATACTTGTAACGGGTGGAACTGTTTTTGTCAGCCGCTATATCGCAGAGTATTATGTTGCTAAAGGCTGGGATGTATATGTGCTTAATAGGAACAGCAAGGAACAATCTAAAGGTGTGACTCTCATCGAAGCTGACCGACATAATCTTGGGGAAGTCCTGCGTGAATATCAGTTTGATGTTGTCATAGATACTGCGTATACTTCCTATGATGTAGATTTGTTGCTTGATGCTTTGGGAAACTATAAAGACTATGTTCTAATCAGCTCAAGTGCTGTATATCCTGAGTATGCATTACAACCATTTAAAGAAGATGTTGTTTTGTCTGTAAATAAATATTGGGGTAAGTACGGAACTGACAAAATAGAAGCAGAATCTGCGTTACTGAGAAGAAATCCCAATGCATATATTCTCAGACCGCCATATCTGTACGGTCAAATGAACAATGTGTATCGAGAAGCCTTTGTATTTGATTGCGCCCTGGCTGATAGAAAGTTTTATTTGCCCAAAGATGGTGATATGAAATTACAATTTTTCCATATTCACGATTTATGTAGATTTATAGATGTTGTTTTAGAGAATAAGCCACAGCAACATATTTTTAATGTTGGAAATAAAGAGGCGATTTCTATTCGTAAGTGGGTAGAACTCTGTTATAATACTCTTGAGAAAAAAGTTGAGTTTCAAAATGTTTACGATGATATTGAACAGAGGAATTATTTCAGTTTCTACAATTATGAGTATTATCTCGACGTTTCGGCACAATATAATCTAATGACGGATGTGAAATCTTTAGACGAAGGATTGAAAGAATCCTTTGATTGGTACATAAACAATAAAGATAAGGTAAATAGAAAACCGTTTATCGAGTATATAGATAATACTCTGGTATGACTAATTTCAATTTATAGAATGGAAAACCCGACAGGTTTAAAACCTGTCGGGTTTTGATATTCTTATGAGAAGAAGCGCACTTTCGTGCATTTTTTTAGCAATGTATTTAACTGTATTTTTCCAAAACCGCCTTGTAATCGGGGTTTTGCAAAAGCTGTTTCAGCCTTTCGTTTGCGGGATCGGGGTTTAAAAGATAATCTACTATCCACGAAAGAAAATTTTCGGCGGTTACGTTTCTGCGTTTTGGGAAGTATGCTCGGTATACGGCGGTATCGTATTTAACGGCTTCGGATATTTTCTGTGCCGCGCAAAGGTTCATATCCAGCAAAGTGATAATATCTTCATCCGCACCGCCTCTGTAGGTCATATCGTTTCTTAACCTGCCGAGAAACGCTTCCGCAAGACCGGCGAAAAACACATCTCCCGTTTCGTTAAATGCGTTCAGCATAATATTGCCGTACTTTATAGCTTTTTCGGCTTTTTCTTTTATAGAAAGCTTGCTATCGAAAAAGATTTTGCGGCCAAGCTTATCTCCCGCAAATGCTACCAGCTCGTACATATTTCTTTGCACGTGGAAGTAATATTCTTCCGTGTCTTTTGCAAATAGTTGTTCTGTCTTTTGCTCTCCGGTTGAATACCAATCCGCAAACTTGGTTTTATATATTTCCAATGCCTCTTCCGTTTTTCCTTCTGCGTGAAGAATTTTTGCTCTCATATTCCACGCATTAAGGCGCAGACCTTCTTCCGTACAGCCATCCAGTATTTTTTCGCATATAGCAAGAAATTCGTCTTTGTGTGCGATCAAAACCGCAGGATCGTTATCGGCAAAATCTCCGCCGATATTCCACATATAATAATGCATTATCCGATAATCATTTGGATAATCGCGGTAAGCTTTTGTTATGATCTCACGCGCTTTTTGCCAATCGCTGCGCCAATGTTTTCTGTATAGATCTATAACATTATCAATATCCGCCTGCACTTTTTCTCGGTCATATCCCACAAGCTCATCAAGAGTAACACCGAAATAGTACGCAAGGGGTTGAAGCAGAGTTATATCCGGATAAGTTTCTCCTCTTTCCCATTTGCTTACGGCAGCGCAGGTAACGTTCATCGCAACAGAAAGCTGCTCCTGTGTAATGTTTTTTATTCCCCGCAAACGCTTTATGTTTGCACCTATTGTCAGTTCCATATTGTACCTCCGTTAAAAAACTCAGCCGACGTCTGCTGTGAACATATATTACCTCAAAAAACAGCAAAGGTAAAGGTAATGTCAGTAAACACCATATTAACTCAAAGTTGAAAAAGTATAGCGCGTGTAAAGATCACCCCAAGAATCCTTACGGATTCTCGGGGACCCCGACAATAATAAATGCACGGAAGACCCGTGCATTTTTTGATTATGCAAAGTGTTTTTTATATCCGTCTGTAAGAATTCTTCCGTGGTCGGAGGCGATATCCTCGCTCTTTCCTTCGGGGGAAAGGGTAAGTACCGTTTCGCCGTGAGAAAGGGTAAAGCCCTTTTCGCTTACGTAAATATCAAACCATTTGGCGTCCGCCGCATCGTCCCCCGCTTCGGTTTTGGGCATTTTTTCAAGTACTTGAGTAAACGCCACGGTGATTATACGGGTACGGGGATCTCTTTTGGGGTCGGAATAAACCCTTAACTGCTCGGGGTATGCTTTAACTCCCGTTTCCTCCATAAGCTCGCGGGATGCCGCTTGTTCGCAGGTTTCATCAGGCTCCACAAATCCGCCGGGGAGCGCCCAGGTATCTATGAAGGGATGGTTTGCCCGTTTTATTAAAAGCACCTTGTTTTCGCAAAATATAACCATATCCACGGTTACGGAGGGACGCTCAAATTTACTTGCATCGTATGCGGCGAGAAATTCCGCTTCTGTCTGGCCCGAGGCGTTACGTTTTTCTGTCATTTTTTTACCGCCTTTATAAAGGTTTTTTCATAATTCTGCCGTTTGCTCTGGGGTATTCGGCAGGGGTAGAGGATATCTTTTTTATAACTATAACCGTATGGCTTCTGTCAAAAACGGGGATGGGAGCTTCAAAAAGCTCTGCCTCGCCGCCGCCCAGAACCTTTATGGCGTTTTTCGCTTCCTCCAGCTCTTCTCTGCCGCGGTTGCCCTTCATTGCGATAAAATATCCGCCCTTTTTAACAAGGGGCATACACCATTCGCACAGCACGTTAAGACGGGCTACCCCGCGGGAAACGGCGATATCGTATTTTTCTCTGTGCCCGCCCTTGCCCGCTTCTTCGGCTCGTGCGCACAGGGTGGATATGTTGGAAATTCCCGCACCCCGCGCGGTTTCTTCAACAAACCTCAGCTTTTTCGCGGTGCTGTCCAGTCCCGTGAAGCGGCAGTCGGGAGCGCATATCGCCAAAGGGAAGGTGGGAAAACCGCCTCCGCACCCAACGTCAATAACCTTTTTGTTTTTAAAAAGTCCCGTTTTAAGAGGAGAAAGGGAGTCTACAAAATGCAGCAGCGCAATCTCCTCATCCGTTTTAAGATCGGTTACGTTTAAGCTTCCTTCTATCCGTTTAAGCCCTTCCGCCACGGCGTAAAACTGCTTTTCCTGCTCCTCTGTAAAGGAAATAGGGGAGTGTTTTTTTGTAATATCAATTATGTTTTTCATTGTTTTTCCTTTGGGCAAGCCATACTAGCAAAACCGAAATATCCGCAGGCGATATGCCTGAAATTCGGGAAGCCTGACCGACAGAAGCGGGACGGAGTGTGTTAAGCTTTTGCGCCGCTTCAAGACGTATTCCTTTAATGGTGGAATAATCCGCATCCGCAGGGAGCGCCTTGTCCTCCAATTTGCTTACACGTTTAACCTCGTCAAGCTCTTTTTTGATATAGCCTTCGTATTTAATTTCTGTTTCCGCTCTGCGGGCAACCTCACGTTTTACAACACGTCCGTCAAGGGCGCAGATATCCGCGTGGGTTATGGCGGGACGCTTTATCAGCTCGGCTTTACGCATACCGCCCTCGCTTTCACCGTAGCCCCTCTCGGTAAGGAGCTGTGTAAGCGCATCCGTTTTGGGTACGGAATTTGTACGCAGATGGTTTATCTCCTCCTCTACTTCCTTGTAAAGAGAAAGGTACCGTGCGTACTTTTCGTCGGAAATAAGTCCTGCGTATCTGCCGTATTCAATAAGTCTTTGCTTTGCGTTGTCCTGCCTTAAAAGCAGACGGTATTCGCTTCGGGATGTCATCATACGGTAGGGCTCGTTTGTGCCCTTGGTAACCAGATCGTCTATAAGTGTGCCGATATATCCTTCGCTTCGCTTAAGCACTATCTGCTCTCTGCCCTGAACCGCCAACGCTGCGTTGATGCCTGCCATAATTCCCTGCGCCGCCGCTTCCTCGTAACCCGAGGATCCGTTAAACTGACCTGCGCCGTAAAGACCTTTTAGATTTTTAAACTCCAAAGTGGGGTGTAATTGAGTAGGGTCTGCACAATCGTACTCGATAGCGTATGCGGTGCGCATAAAAACGGCGTTTTCAAGTCCTTTTATAGAATGAACTATCTGCTTTTGCACTTCCTCGGGCAGGGATGAGGAAAGCCCCTGCAGGTACATTTCCTTGGTGTGCTCGCCCATAGGCTCTACGAATATCTGGTGTCTCTCTTTATCGGAAAACCGCACTACCTTGTCCTCAATAGAGGGGCAGTATCTGGGGCCCGTGCCCTTTATCACACCCGAAAAAAGAGGGGAACGGTGCAGGTTTTCTCTTATAATACGGTGGGTTTCGGAGTTGGTGTAGGTAATATAACATTCCCGCTTGTTTACGCCTGAACGCTCATCGGAAAACCGTGTGGCAAATTCATCCCCAAGTTGCTTTTCCATTTTTTCGTAATCCAGAGAATCTGCGTGTACTCTGGGGGGCGTTCCCGTTTTGAAGCGGGTAAGCTTTATTCCGTTTTCTTCCAGCGTTTTGGAAAGCTTGTCTGCGGATATTGTGTTATCCGGGCCCGAGGAATATGCGTGCTCGCCCGCAATGATCTTTCCTTTAAGGGAAGTTCCCGTGGCAATTATAACCTTTTTTGCGGGGAAGTGCCCTCCGAATGCGGTGTCCACGCCCGTAATACAGCCGTCCTCGGCGGTAATTCCCGTAACCTCCGCTTGAATAAGGGTAAGGTTAGGTGTGCTTTCCACAACTTCCGTCATATAGTTTCTGTATGCAACTCTGTCTGCCTGCAGTCTTAATGAATGTACCGCAGGTCCTTTGCTGGAATTAAGCATTCTGCTTTGAAGCATAGCGTGGTCGGCGGCTTTTCCCATTTCGCCGCCCAAAGCGTCCACCTCGTAAACCAGATGTCCTTTTCCCGTTCCTCCGATAGAGGGATTACAGGGCATATTTCCCACCAGATCAAGGGTGAGAGTGAACAGCGCCGTCTTCAAGCCCATTCGTGCGGATGCAAGAGCCGCCTCAATACCTGCGTGCCCTGCGCCCACCACGATTATATCATAATTTTCCGCTGTATAATTCATGTTTATTTACCTACGCAAAAATGTGAAAAAATTTCATTTACAATTTCCAGTGCGGCGGTTCTGCCGTCAATTTCGCCCAGAGCGGATACGGCACGTTCAATACATTCGCCCGCAATATCTTGGGTAAATCCGTCCAGAGCGGTTATGGCATCTTCGATATTTTCAAGTGCGCGCTCAATAGCGGAGTACTGTCTTGCGGAAACTACAATGTCCTGCGTGTCCGCTTCGGAAGCTCCCGCAAAGGAAAGTATTTTATTCTGTAATTCCTCAAATCCCTCGCCCGTCGCCGCAGACATATATACTGCGTTTTCAAAGGGGGCAGAGGTGCTATTCCCTTTATCGCATTTATTCATTACCGCAATAACACGGTCTTCTTTTCCTTTAAGCAATGAAACCAGCTCGTTATCCTCCTCGGCGAGAGGGGAAGAACTGTCAAACACCGCGATAATAAGGGCGGATCTTTCTATTTCCTTTATACTTCTTTTAATTCCCGCGGCTTCAACGGTTTCTTCGCTTTCTCTTATTCCCGCCGTGTCCGCAAGGTTGAGCAGTACGTCTCCCACTTTTACCTGCTCGGTAATAACGTCCCGGGTAGTGCCCGCAATATCCGTTACAATGGCTCTGTCCGTGCCGCACAAAAGGTTCATCAGGGTGGATTTACCCGTGTTGGGCTTGCCTGCAATAACGGTGGGGATGCCTTCGGATATAGCCTTGCCGAACTTGTGTGTTCCCGCAAGGGAAACAAGCTCGGTTTTCACCTTGTTAAGTCGCAAGAGCATTTCGGGAACGGACATATCCGTCATATCCTCATCGGGATAATCAATATACGCATACACTGTTGCGGCGGTCAGGATAAGCTCGTTGCAAAGTGCGTTTATTTTTTCGCTCATCTTGCCGTCAAGCTGGCGGATACTTACGTGAAGATATCTTTCGCTGTGTGCATCGATAAGTCCTCCCACCGCCTCCGCTTGAGAAAGGGTTATCTTGCCGTTTATATATGCTCTTTTTGTAAATTCTCCCGCGCCGGCAGGTACAGCACCTGCCGCAAAGCAGGCTTTAAGCAGTTTTTCCTGTACCAGGCTTCCGCCGTGGCAGCATAATTCCGCTGTATCCTCACCCGTAAATGAACGGGGAGCAATAAACACGGTTGCCATACCGTCGTCAAAATTTCCGTCTTTATCGTAAAAATATCCGTGCACGGCTTTGCCCGCTCCGTATTCGGTAATATCCTTTCCGGAAGCAGGGGAAAAAACCTTGCGGCATATCTGCAAGGCGTCCTCACCGGATATTCGTATGAGTGCAACTCCCCCTTTTCCTCTGGGGGTGGAAATTGCCGCTACGGTGCTCATTTGAATAAATCTCCCTCGGTTTTAAAACCTTCAAAATCTCTTTGTCTCAACGCTTCGTAAACCGCAATGGCTGCGGCGTTTGAAAGATTAAGACTGCGTATCTCGTCCAGCATGGGGATTCTTACACAGCTTTCTCTGTGCTGTTTAAGAAGCTCTTCGGGCAGTCCCTTTGTCTCCTTGCCGAAGATAAGGTATATTTTGCCCTCTTTATACGAAACGTCGGTATACTTCTTTTCCGCTTTGGTAGTGAAAAAGAAATATTCACCCTCGTTTGCTTTAAAAAATTCATCTATGTTTTTGTAATATCTTACGTCAAGATACTTCCAGTAATCCAGTCCTGCCCGCTTTAACGTGCGGTCGCTTATCTCAAAGCCGAAGGGTTCTATAAGGTGAAGCGTAGCCCCCGTTGCCGCGCAGGTACGGGAAATGTTGCCTGTGTTCTGAGGTATCTCGGGCTCCAAAAGCACTATATTTATGTCGTTCAACGGTAAAACCTCTTTTCTATCCTACGTAGTATATAACATTTTTATTAAATATGCAATTATTTTTACAAAAAGGTATGTATTTTTCTGTTTTTTTGATGTATAATAGGCTGAATAAGAATGTAATTGGAGGATTTTACCCATATGTCTTTTCTTTCATCCCTATTTCCGTCCTACAGCGCACGCCAGATAAAGAAAATAAGCGTTATTGCAGATAAAATAGATGCTCTTGCAGACAGATATTCCGCAATGAGCGACCAAGAGCTTAAATCCCAAACGGATATTTTCCGCGCCCGTCTTGCAAAAGGGGAAACTACAGATGATATTTTGCCCGAAGCCTTTGCGGTAGTGCGTGAAGTGGCAGACCGTGTTTTGGGCAAGCGACCCTTCCGCGTACAGCTTCTTGCGGGTATAGTTTTGCATCAGGGCAGAATTGCGGAAATGAAGACGGGTGAAGGTAAGACCCTTATGGCGACTCTCCCCGCATATCTTAACGCTCTCGAGGGAAAGGGCGTTCACGTTGTTACCGTAAACGATTACCTTGCCAAGCGTGACAGCGAATGGAACGGAAATATTTTCCGCTTTCTCGGACTCACCGTAGGACTTATAGTAAACGGACTGACTCCCGCCCAGCGTAAGGAAGCATATGCCTGCGATATAACCTACGGCACCAACAACGAGCTTGGCTTTGATTATCTCCGTGATAATATGGTGGTATACAAGAGAAATCAGGTTCAAAGAGGCCACAATTTCGCTATCGTGGACGAGGTTGACTCTATACTTATCGACGAAGCACGTACACCTCTCATTATTTCCGGCGCAGGGGAAAAGAGCTCGGATATGTACGAAAAGGCAGACAGATTCGTCCGCCGTCTTAAATGCCTGCGTATAAAGGAAAACGATTCCAAAAAGTCCGATGAGGACCTGGAAGAGGATTATATCGTTGACGAAAAGGCGCGTAATGCGGTGCTTACGGGCAACGGTATAAGAAAAGCAGAGGAATACTTCGGTATATCCAATTTCGGTGATTACGAAAACACGGATCTTGTTCACTATATAAACAACGCTATCCGCGCACACGGCGTTATGCAGTGCGACGTTGACTATATCGTGCGGGACGGTGAAGTGCTTATTATAGACTCCTTTACGGGACGTATTATGCCCGGCAGACGTTATTCCAACGGCTTGCATCAGGCAATAGAAGCCAAGGAAGGCGTAACCGTGGAAAAGGAGAATATGACCCAGGCTACCATCACCTTCCAGAACTACTTCAGAATGTATAACAAGCTTTCCGGTATGACGGGTACCGCCATAACCGAGGAAGAGGAATTCAGAGGGATATACAGCCTTGACGTTGTGGAGATACCTACCAACCGTCCTATGATACGTAAGGACCATAACGACGTAATGTATACCACCTTAAACGGCAAATACCGTGCCATTATTCAGCAGGTGCTGGAATGTAATAAAAAGGGACAGCCCGTGCTTGTGGGTACCGCTTCTATCGAAAAAAGTGAATTTTTGTCAAAAATTCTTGCCAAAAACGGTATAAAGCACAACGTGCTCAACGCCAAAAATCACGAAAAGGAAGCGGAGATCATAGCCCAGGCAGGAAAGTTCGGTGCCGTTACCATTGCCACCAATATGGCGGGCAGAGGTACGGATATTATGCTGGGCGGTAACTCCGAATATCTTGCAAAGTCGCAGATGCGTACAGAAGGATTTACCGAAGAGCAGATATTTGAATCTACCGAATTCGGAGCAACGGAGGACGAAAGCATCCTTGCCGCCCGTGCCCGCTTTAAGGAGATCGAGGCGGAAAAGCGTATCGTTACCGACGAAGAAAAGCTCCGCGTGCTGGAAGCGGGAGGATTGTTTATTCTGGGCACGGAGCGTCACGAAAGCCGCCGTATAGATAACCAGCTCCGCGGACGTTCCGGCAGACAGGGCGACCCCGGTGAAAGCCGTTTCTTCCTCTCTATGCAGGATGATCTTATGCGTTTGTTCGGCGGCGACAGAATTCAGGCTATTGCCGCAAATATACCCGATGATCAGCCTATAGACCTTAAGATACTTTCCAATAGCGTAGAAACTGCCCAAAAGCGTCTTGAGGGCAACAACTACGAGCGTCGTAAAAACGTGCTTCAGTACGATGACGTTATGAACCGCCAGCGTGAGCTTATTTACAAACAGCGTAACGATGTGCTTGAAAACAAGGATCTTAAAAACACTATCTGGAAGATGGTGGAGGAATACGTTTACGGCGGCGTGGACCAATTCACCTCTGCCGACGATGCAAGCGAATGGAATTTGGACGGATTGCGTGCTCACTTTATGGGCGTGCTCTGCTCTGATGCCGATTTCCGCTACACCGAGGAAGAGCTGAAGAATCTTAAAAAAGATGCTCTTTCCGATCTTCTTATGGAACGTGCGGAAAAGAGATACGAAATGCAGGAGCAGATATTCACTCCCGAAGTATTCCGTGAAATAGAGCGCAGAGAGCTTCTTTTGCGTGTTGACAGAAACTGGGTAGTTCATATAGATGCTATGGACGATCTTATTTCCAGCGTAGGACTTAACGCATATGCCCAGAGAGATCCCGTTACCCAGTATAAGATTCAGGGCAGCGATATGTTTGATGAAATGATCGCTACCATCCGCGAAGAGACCGTGAGAGGGGTGCTTACCGTTGCTCCCAGAAGAGTAGTGGAGCGCAAGCAGGTGCTTGTGGACGGCACCGCGGGACTTAAGGGCGACAAGACTGTAAACCGTACCGTTAAAAAGGCGCCTGAAAAAGCCGGCCCCAACGATCCCTGCCCCTGCGGAAGCGGCAAAAAATATAAAAAGTGCTGCGGTTCTCCGGCAAACGCACAACAGGGTGAGTAACCATGGGATTCGGATTGATTCTAGTAGGCGTCGCCCTGCTTATAGGAGTCGAGGCAGGCTTCGGAGTTATGGGCTACCTGCTTATCTTCGCCGGATGCAGAAGGCTTTCCCGTATACACGATGATTTTAATATATGCGCCGTGCTTGCGTTACTTAACGTGCCCTATTCATTTGTGTCCGCCTTAACGCTTTTCAAGGTTTTGCCTCAGGGGAATATTGTTGTAAACTGTCTTAACGTTATGCATTTTGTATTTTCTGCGGCAATGTTTTGGTATTTTTGTGTCCGTATAAGAGCTATCGCCCTTTCGGGAGAAGACGAAAAATTAGCCTCCTCCGCTTTGCGCAACGCTCTTATGTCGGTTATGTATTATCTGTGGACCTTTTTGGTGCTCATATTACCCTTTATGAGGAATACGGTTATGGTAGGTATACTTGCTCTGTTCAAATACCTGCTTATCGCCTGCGGAATACTTTTTTTACTTTCCTGCGGCGCAAAAATAACCACTCCATCCCAAATGGCGAAGGAGAACAGAGAGATTTAAAAGGAGCAACTCAATGGCAAAAAACAAGTCTTTACCGTTTTTCTTTTCGCCCCTTGCGGCAGCGGGAATAATTTTTCTTGCAAACCCTGTGTTCGGCGTAGTGGATATCCTGCCGGATGTTTTTGGCTGTTTGTGTCTGTGGCTGGCGCTTACCGAGCTTTCTTATACCGAAAGCAGAATAGACACCGCCCGCAGCCGCCTGCTTTTGCTTGCCGCCATAGAGGGAATAAAGCTTGTTTTGACGCCCACTCTGTATAAAAGCGCGGTATCTTCGGATACCTTGGCGGCATCCGCATTTTTCGGCGTTATAGAGGGACTTCTTTTAATACTTGCTTTTTCAAGCTTTTACGAAGGGCTTGCGTACGCCGTTTCCCGCAAAGGAGATGGAGAAAGCCTTAAAATGTTTGACGGGGCAAAAGCGCTTTGCTTTGTTTTCGTGGTACTCCGTGTGTTAATGAATATAATTCCCGAATGTGCCGCCCTTTTTGAGCTGGCAGCTCATACGGATATAACTAATGCGGAATTGTATTACAGTATCGCGGGGCTTAAAAACTATTTCCACCTGCTTAACGCGCTCATTGTTACAATAGCGGGGGTATGGTGGGGAATAAGCCTTAACGGCATATTCAGAAAACTGCGCAGAGATGCGGTTTTTACAGAGTCACTTGCCGTTTCCTACGGGGACGGATACTCTCGAAACCTGCGGGCAAAGACAGCGTATTGGATCAAAAATTCCGCACGTATAGTTATGCTCGCGTTGGTATTTTTCTTTAATTTTGATTTCGGCTACCGCAGTATGCTTCCAAACTTTGTGGCTACCGCACTTTTGCTTTTGGGCGTTGCCGCTTTGGGAATTCCGCTTAAAAAGGGGCTGCACAAAAAGTTTTCCCTGCCCGTGGTATTATACGCCTTTGCCGTACAGATCGGCGCATACGTGTACCGGGCTTTAAACGTGGACCTTACCATTGAATTCTTTACACAGCTTGTGTGGACAGATGTGGTAATATGCGGCGTTATCGGGCTGGCGGAATTTGTATCATTTATACTTATTGCAAAAATGTGCGAAAAAATATTTAACGAATACGTTTTGGAAATTTGCGGGGAACACAACGCAAAGCTTATGTATTCCGTTAAAATTGCCGTATATGCTTCGGGCTTTATCTATTGGGTAAGCTACACTCTGCCGCTCTTGAGAGGATATCTTGTTTTACCCCAGATCGTTGCACTTATCGCCATAGGCGCCATTATTAACGCAAACGCAAACTTTGTTCGCGGCTGCGTGGAAAATCCGGAGGAGAAAGTAAATCTATGTGCGGATTTATAGGAATGTTAAATAACAAAGGTATTACCGAAAGGGATATAGCGGATACAAAGGCAATGTCCCACGTAATACGCCACAGAGGACCCGATCTTGATAAAGGATATACGGGGGATAAGGTGTGTTTTGGCTTCCGCCGTCTTTCCATCATAGATTTGGAGGGAGGCACCCAGCCCTACGTTTCTCCCGACGGACGCTATTCCTGCGTTTACAACGGTGAGGTATATAATTATCTTGAATTAAGAGACGGGCTTTTGGAAAAAGGGGAAACCTTTGAATCCAATTCGGAAATAGAGGTAATGGTCCGTCTGTACTCTATTTACGGAGAAAGCTTTATTTCCCGTCTGCGGGGTATGTTCGCATTTCTTATATACGATAAAGAAACGGGCACGCTTATGGCAGGCAGAGATCCTTTCGGCATAAAGCCTCTTTATTACCGTATAGAAAAAGAAAGAATCGTTTTCGCCAGCGAAATGAAGGCGTTTTTCGCAGACAGCGAATACGAAGGCTTTTCTGTGGATAATACCCTTTTACAGCATTATTTTTCCTTCCAGTTCGTGCCCGAGCCGGACACGGTGGGCGGAGATATAAAGAGCGTACCAAAGGGTTCTTATATGCTTGTTAAGGGGGACACCCGTGAAACCTTCTCTTATTGGAAGCCGGTGTTCACACCCGACCGCACCGGTACTTACGATTCCCGCAAAAAAGCTCTCCGCCAAGCGGTGGAAACCTCTGTGCAGTATCATATGCTGGCAGATGTCCCTGTGGGAAGCTTTCTTTCTTCGGGCGTAGACTCCGCAATTATAACTGCAGTTGCATCCAAGCTGCAACCGGGTATAAAGGCGTTTACCGTAGGATTCGATGTTAAGGGATTTTCCGAAATAGAGGATGCCTGCGGAATTTCCGCCCATCTGGATATTGACCATATAACCCTCCGCGCAACGGCAGAAGATTTTAAAAGAGCCTTTGAAAAGACTATATATCATCTTGATTCTCCCGTGGCAGACCCTTCCGTTGTGGCGATATATCTTATATCCGAGGAAGCTTCAAAGCACGTAAAGACCATTCTTTCGGGCGAGGGAAGCGATGAACTGTTCGGCGGCTACCGTCAGTATGCCACCGCCGCTCCCAGCGCAAGAATGAACTCGCTTCCCGGGTTTATTAAGAGCTTTCTTTTGTTTTTGGCAAATATGATGCCCGACGGAATGAAGGGCAAGGGATATATCACCCGCGGCTGTGTTCCTATCGAAAAGCGTTTTGTGGGCGGTTCCTTTATATTTACCGAACAGCAAAAATCAAAGTTTTTACGCACCTTTGATAAAGACGTGCACTTTACCCAGCGCACCGCTCCTATCTTTGAATCCGCTGCAGGCTACACGCCGCTGCAAAAGATGCAGCATTGCGACCTTAACTGCTGGCTCCCTTCGGATATTCTCGTTAAGGGGGACAGGCTTTCCATGGCTCACTCCCTTGAAGCGAGAGTTCCTTTTTTGGATAAAGAGGTGTTCAAGGCGGCGCAGTGCTTGCTGGATGGCGATAAGATATCCCACGGTACTACCAAGTATATTTTGCGTGATACATTCTCCGATCTCCTTAACAGCGAAACGGTGGTCCGTCCCAAGAAGGGATATCCCGTTCCCGTCCGTGTATGGCTTAAGGACGAGCTGTTTGATTGGGCAAAGGATATACTTGTAAACAACCCTGCGCCTCAGTTTATAGACGAGCAGTATATTATCAGCCTGCTTGAAAAGCACGCCGCAGGTAAGGGAGATTACTACCGTCAGATCTGGGCGGTTATCGCCTTTATGACGTGGTACAGACTTTACGTTACAGAAGCGGACAAGACCCGTGAAAAGATAATTAACGGCATCTTTTAAAAAGCATAAGTAAAAATAACGGCTTTTTCCTTAAAAACAAGGGAAAGGCCGTTTTTTATCGGGGTCCCCAAGAAGCCGCAAAGCTTCTTGGGGTGATTGTCGGGGTCCCCAAGAAGCCGCAAGGCTTCTTGGGGTGATTTATCGGGGGAAATTTTCGTGGCAAATATGTATGTAAGCCTACTTTTTTGGACAAAATACGCATATACAATGTAGTATTATATGTACGGGAGGTAAAGTATATGCATATTGATTACAAATTAAGAGGAACCACACTTACCGCATCTCTGCACGGAGAAATAGATCATCACACTGCGGCGATAGCCCGCTCCGAGATCGATATGGAAATAGACCGTGTAAAAGCCACGGGGCTTAATTTAGACCTTTCGGATATTTCCTTTTGCGATTCATCGGGGTTGGGTCTGGTAATGGGCAGACTTAAAAAAATGAAAGCGGGAGGCGGCAGCGCTGTAGTGGTAAACCCATCTGAACGGGTGGAAAAGGTATTGACCCTTGCAGGAATAGACACGCTTATGCCCATAAAAAAGGAGGAAAGAAAATGAGTAAATCGCCGCTTAATCGTTTCAAGGCGGAGTTTCCCGCCAAAAGTATTAACGAAGGCTATGCACGAATGGTGGCGGCGGCTTTCGTTTCCCAGCTTGATCCCACCGTGGCAGATCTGGCAGATATAAAAACTGCGGTAAGCGAGGCGGTCACAAACTGCATAGTCCACGCATACCGTGATAAGACCGATTACTGCCCGATCTACATAACGGGAGCATATTATGCTGACGGAAAAACAGTTATTACCGTCCGCGATAAAGGGTGCGGTATAGAGGATATATCCAAAGCGGTAACGCCGCTTTATACAACCGACCCGGGCGGAGAGCGAAGCGGAATGGGATTTACCATTATGGAAAGCTTTTGCGATAAAATGACGGTTTCTTCCCGTGTGGGAAAAGGAACTACCGTACGGCTGGTGAAGAAAATTGTTCGTCCGCAGTCCTGATACACCGTCACTCATTCTTTCCGCACAGCAGGGCGACAGAGAGGCTTTGGATATTCTTGTAAAAGAGAATATGGGCTTGGTAAAATCCATAGCCTTCCGCTTCCGTGACCGTGCCGAAACCGATGATCTTATTCAGCTTGGGGTAATAGGGCTTATAAAAGCCATACGGGGGTTTTCTTTTGAACACGAAACCGTCTTATCTACCTATGCGGTTCCTTTGATCACGGGGGAAATAAAACGTTTTTTAAGAGATGATGGTACCGTTAAGGTGTCCCGCGAACTTAAAAAACGGGGTAGAATAGTACTTAAAGCACGGGAAGACTATATATCGGAAACGGGGTTGGAGCCCACGGTGCAAGTACTTTCCGAAAAATGCGGTTTTACCCGCGAGCAAACGCTGGAAGCTCTGGATTGCGCTTTGCCCATTCTCTCGTTCTCGTCCCCCGTGGGGGACAAAACGGTGGAGGAATACGTGGGGGACGACTGTATGGCGCCGCTGACGGAAAGTATTGCCCTCGCTCAGGCGGTAAACTCCTTGCCCGAGGAGGAACGCATTTTGGTGGAATGCCGCTTTTACCGCGGTCTTTCCCAACAGCAAACGGGAAAGATCTTAGGCTGTACTCAAGTAAAAATATCCCGTATGGAAAAAAGAGTAATAGAAAAATTAAGACAGCAGTTAAAATGAAAAAGCAAGGTACACCCTTGCTTTTTTTGACACTATAATATGAAGAAAAACATTCGTGCTTGCAAATCACAAGCAACCGTATTGTGATTTTGCATAAAATTATAATTGTTTACAAATTTTTCATAGACATTTCGCCCATATTATGGTACTATATATATGACAAAACTAAACAAAGAAAGGATAATTCCAACTATGAAAACTTTTGCCGAAAAAATCCACAGCTTTCATCCTTGCCATTACCCTTACTTTACCGTTTGTGGTATTTGCCGCAGCGCAGGATGAAAAGTGTTTTTGAAATTTAATTAAAGGAGGGAAAAACGATGAAAAAAACACTTTTTGCAGTTTTGATTATTTTTGCATTTATTTTGATTTTCACCGCGTGCGAAACACCGGAGCCGCCGGAAGAATCTACACCTTTGGTTTCGGATATATCCGAAGCCGAGAGCACACCCGAAAACAGCTTGCCGGAAAACAGTGTTCCCGAAGAAAGTCTGCCGGAAACAAGCGAACCGGAAGAAAGCGAGCCTGAGGTAAGCGAACCCGAGGAAAGCGAGCCTGAGGAAAGCGAACCCGAAGTAAGCGAGCCTGAAGTAAGCGAACCCGTAATCGACCTGCCCGATTTAAATGACGAAAAATATCTTTCCGATACAGAAACTCTGCTTGTATACGATTCATACAAAGATATATTCGCTCTTATAGAAGCAAAGGACTACGAAGCGGCGTACGACGAATTAACAAGCAGACCGTACGAGCCATATGCCCAAGAATTACTTGATTCTTTTGGGGTGTCGTACGAAACGGAGTATTTTATAGCTTATGAAAACCTGCATTGGGGATTCGGCGACCGCCACACATTTGTACGCATTTTTAACCCCGATAACAGAATTCTTGAAACAAAACTCAGAATAGACAATATAAACTATTACAGCGAACGACCTTTTGAAGTTCAGGAAACATTTTCTTACAACGAGAAAGGACAGCTTTTAAGCAGCGGCTTTTACACTTATACTTATGATGAAAACGGCATTATGACCGAAAAAAGCGATGCGAACGGCTATGTTTATAAGTACGATCACAACGCTCACGGCCTTGTGATAAGAGAAGAACGATACAAAAAGGGCGAGCTTTTAAACGTATGTGAATACGCTTATAATGAATACGGCAGAGTAGCTTTGTGTATTAACAACAGCAATTCTTACACCGCCTATGAATACAATGAACGGGGCAACCCCACACGCATTACAAGTGTAGACAAGGACGGCACGGAGCACATTACCGAATACGTTTACGACAGTGCGGGACGGCTTATAACGGAAACGCAAACAGAGCCGGGTTATATTACTACAGAAGCGTACGTGTTTACGGAAGACGGGAAATTACTTACTTACACCAGAACGTTCACAGACGATAAAGGTGATAGTATAATGGAAAAGGATGAATACACTTATAACGGCAACGTAACCGAACGACGTAACTTCAATACCGAAGGATCCTTTGCGGAGATAATTTACAAAGACGATGACGGCAGAATCGTAAAAACGGAAAGCTGGCGCATTGATTCAAACGGAAACAAAACAAGTCCGTTTACTACCACAAGAGAATACAATTATAACGAGAACGGCGATCTTTTTGAGGAAACCGTCTACGTAAACGCGAAAGCGGCGTATTACAGATACGAGCGCAAGCACATATCCTATTATCCCGAACGCAGATAATGCAATCACACAAAAAAGCCGCGATATTCTCGCGGCTTTTAGTCTTTTTTTTGATTAGTTTTTCGGTTCCGTTCTTATGGTAATGCTGTTTATAACGGGTCGGTCTGCTTCTGCAACGGCGCCGTTGTAGCCTTGGGGCACGGTTTCGCATATTTCGTCCACTACCTCGATTCCGCTTATAACGTGTCCGAAGGCGGCATACTTGCCGTCAAGACTGTCTTCGCTGTCCTCGTGTACGATAAAGAACTGGCTGCTTGCGCTGTTGGGATCGTTGGTACGCGCCATGGAGATAACGCCTCTTTTATGGGAGATGGGGTTGTTATATCCGTTTGCGGAAAATTCACCTACAACCGTCTTCTCTGCGCCGCCGATACCGTCGCCATCGGGGTCGCCGCCCTGCATCATAAAGCCTTTCATAATACGGTGGAAGGTGAGTCCATCGTAAAATCCGCTTTGGGCAAGGGAAATAAAGTTGCCAACCGTTTTGGGTGCGGCGCTTTGGTCAAGCTTTACGGTTATCATACCGTAGTCTTTAATGTCTATATCCGCATAATAGGTAAGGTTGGGGTCTGCTTCCACGTACTTGATGCCGCTGCTGCAGGAGCTTATTCCCACTATCACACCCACAATCACCGCAACGCACAATACCGCGGCGATAGAATAGATTACTGTTTTCTTTTGTTTTTCGGCTTTTCTTTGTTGTGCCGCATAGCTGCTTTTCTTTGACATAAATTATTCCTTTTCTAATTCAGTTCTTTATATATTTCGTTTTTGGGTACGCCTCTGTCCCTTGCCACGGCTTTTGTGGCGTCCATTTTGGAAAGACCGAGGTTTACGTAATGTTCGAAGTGCTGTTCTATAGTCATATCCGCCCAGAACATATCACTTTCATCAGCTTCGTATCCCGTTACAATAAGCACGAACTCCCCTTTGGGGTTTATTTCTCCGCTTTTAAAGCCTTCCTTTATCTGTGACAGGGTAAGGGGAAAATACTTTTCGTTTATCTTGGTAATTTCCTTTGCAAGTACCGCTTGTCTGTCCCCAAGAAACTCGATCAGATCGGTAATATCCTTTTCCGTATCGTGAGGGGATATGTGGAATATCATTGTCCGCACATCCTTGCAGACGGAACGGAGATATTCCTCTCTTTCCTTGTTGGATTGCGGCAAGAAGCCTTCAAAAGAAAACCTGCGTGAAGGCAATCCGCTGGCGGAAAGGGCGGTAATGGCGGCGCAGGCACCGGGAAGGGCAATAACGTTTATACCCGCCTTGCGGCATTTGCGCACCAAGTCTTCGCCCGGGTCGGAAACGGCAGGAGTGCCCGCATCGGTGACCAAAGCGCAGTCTTCCCCGTCAAGTATGCGGTTTACTATCGCTTTTCCGCTTTTTTCTTTGTTGTGCTCGTGGTAGCTTACCAGGTTTGAATGTATATTCAAAAGCTGTAAAAGCCGTCCGCTAACGCGGGTGTCCTCTGCGGCGATAAAGTGTACCTTTTCCAAGGTCTCCTTTGCACGCAGGGTAATATCCCCCATATTTCCTATGGGAGTGGGGACTATATACAGTGTTCCTGCCATATTATTCTCCCTTCGCTTCAAACCAGTTTTTGCCTATATTCGCATCCACTGACATAGGCACGGCAAGCTCGCAGGCGTTTTCCATGCAGGAAACCAAAATTTCCTTTACCTTTTCCGCGTCCTGCTCTGCGGCTTCTACTATCAGTTCATCGTGTACCTGAAGTATAAGGGCGGCATCGCATCCGGATTCCTTCAAGGCTTTTTCCGTTTTTACCATTGCAATTTTTATAATATCCGCCGCGGTGCCCTGAATGGGAGTGTTCATTGCCACGCGCTCGCCAAACGCACGTATCGTCGCTTTTGGTGAACGAAGCTCGGGCACGTATCTTCTTCTGCCGAACAAAGTGCTTACATAACCGTTTTCTTTTGCACTTTCCTTGCAGGAGTCCAGATATTCTCTTATAGCGGGGTATCTTTCAAAATACGCTCTTATATATTCGTCCGCTTCCTTGCGGGAAACGCCTATATCATCGGAAAGAGAAAAGGCGGAAATACCGTATACTATACCGAAATTGACTGCCTTTGCGTGCTTTCGCATTGCGGGGGTAACCATTTCCAAGGGAATTCCAAACACTTCGGAGGCGGTGAGCGTGTGAATATCATCTCCCGATAAAAATGCGTTTATCATTTTCTCGTCCCCCGAAACGGCGGCAAGCACACGCAATTCTATTTGGGAATAATCTGCGTCAATAAGCGTTCTGCCCTCGGGCGCAATGAAAAACCTGCGCATTTCTCTGCCTAATTCGGTGCGGACGGGAATGTTTTGCAAATTGGGCTCTACGGAAGAAAGACGTCCCGTTTGAGTGAGAGTCTGTCTGAAGGTGGTGTGTATACGTCCGTCCTCGGGGTCGATCACGTTCAGCATACCGTCGGTATAAGTGCCCTTAAGCTTTGCAAGGGTGCGGTAATGCAGTATATAATCTATAATTTCGTGGCGGTCTTTAAGCTTTTCCAGCACTTCCGCATCGGTGGAATAGCCGTTTTTGTTCTTTTTGTTCTTGGGAGCGGGAAGTCCCAGCACCTCAAAAAGAATATGACCGAGCTGTTTGGGCGAGTTTATATTAAACTCTTCTCCCGCGCAGAAATAAATAGAACTTTCAAGCTGTTTTATATTTTCGGATAAATATTCCCCAAAATCAATAATACCCTGCTTGTCCACAGCAAAGCCTCTTTTTTCCATATTAAAGAGCACCTTTGCAAGGGGCAGCTCGGTATCTTTGTAGAGAGAAACCTGCTCCTGCTCCTCCAAAACGGTATACACTTTTTTTGCAAGAGTCGGAAGTACTGTCAAAGTATCGGATAACGTGTCCGCTCCCAGATATGCGGTGGCTGCTTTTTGCACTGTCATACCGCTGTCCGCAGGGGAGGCGGTGTAGCACATAAGAGAAATATCATCCGTAAATCCGTCAAATTCCACACCCGATCTATCAAGAGCGTGCATAGTGTCCTTTACGGACCAAGCGCACACGTTTTTGAGAAGAGATATTTCCACGGGGTCAAGTATAATATGCTTTTCTCCGTCGGTAGCGTAAAGGCCGTCTTCCCTCAGTTCCACGAAAACCTTTGAGCTTTTTTCAAATTCATTTGCGCTTCCGCGGTTATAAACCGCCTCCTGCAAAGCGGGCGCGGTTTTGGTGAGTGACATTCTTTCTATAAGTGAAGTAAACTCAAGCTCGGTAAACAGATCTATAAGACTGTCTGCATCCTTACCTGAGTAAAGGTAATTTTCAAGTTCGGTATCAATAGGCGCATCAAGCCGTATAGTGGCAAGAAAACGGCTTTCGTATGCGCTTTCCTTGCCTTCTATGATCTTTTTGCCGGTAGAACCGCTTATTTCCTCGGCGTGTTCGTATATGCCGTCAAGAGTTCCGTATTCCTTAAGCAGTTTAACGGCGCCCTTTTCGCCGATACCGGGAACTCCCTTAATGTTATCGGAGCTGTCCCCCATAAGGGCTTTAAGGTCAATAAGCTTTTGGGGAGGAATGCCGTATTTATCCGTAACCGCATCCGTATCCATTATATGAGTTTCGTTTGTGGAGGCAAGATAAACCACCGTGCCGTCTCCCACAAGCTGCAGACTGTCCCTGTCGCCGGTTACGATAACACATTCCACTCCGTTTTCCTTTGCGGCTTTTGATAACGTGCCCAGCACGTCGTCCGCTTCAAAATTTTCGCAGGTGGTTATTTTAAGTCCCAAGCCTGCGGCGGCGCGGTATGCATAAGGCATCTGCTGTGCCAGATCTTCGGGCATACCCTTGCGGGTAGCCTTATAGCTGTCCACAGCCTTGTGCCGAAAGGTCTTTCCGGGCAGATCGAAGGCTATGGCGGCGTAATCCGGTTGGACCGCCGCCATATTTTTCTCTATAATATTTATAAATCCGAGTACCGCGTTGGTGGGGATGCCGCTTTTTGTGGTAAGGGGGCGTATTCCGTAATAAGCGCGGTTGAGTATGCTGTTTCCGTCAAAGACGATAAACTTCATATTTTACTCCTTGTTTTTGGTTTTCAGAGAAGTATTACCTTGCGTATACCTGCAATGGCAGATACTTTTTCGCAAATGGATTCGTCGATATCATCGTTGGTCTCAAACATAGCAACACCGTTTGCGCCCTTGGAGGAGGACATCATGTGTTCGATGTTTATATGAACCGCGGAGAAAACAGAGGATGCCTGCGCGATCATATTGGGGATATTTTCGTGAAGCACTACAATTCTGTTCTTTGCGCCTCTGGGCATAGAAATTGCGGGGTAGTTTACGCTGTTCTTAATATTACCGTCAAGCAGGTAATCCATAAGCTGGTTTGCCGCCATGACCGCACAGTTTTCTTCGCTTTCGGGAGTGGATGCGCCCAGATGGGGAATGCAGATAACGTTCTTTTTGCCGATCAGCTTTTCATCGGGGAAATCGGTTACGTAGCAGGAAACCTTGCCGCTTTCAATAGCCGCAAGAACATCGTCTGTAACAACAATATTTCCGCGGGAAAGGTTGATAATACGTACTCCGTCCTTCATTTTTGCAATGGCTTCGGCGTTTATCATACCGATAGTATCCTTAACAGAGGGAACGTGTACGGTTATATAATCGCACTGGGGATATAATTCATCGTAAGTGTCCGCCTTAACTACCTTGCGGGAAAGTGACCAAGCTGCGGAAACTGTCATAAACGGGTCACAGCCCACAACCTTCATACCCAGAGATTCTGCAGCGTTGGCAACGGGACCGCCGATAGCGCCCAGACCGATAACGCCCAAAGTCTTTCCCTTTATTTCGGGGCCTGCGAATGCGCTCTTGCCCTTTTCAACCTGCTTGGCTACGTCGTCACCGGTAAGGGAGGAAGCCCAGGCGATACCGTCGGTTATCTTTCTGGAAGAAAGAAGCAGCGCGGTAATGGCAAGCTCTTTAACGCCGTTTGCGTTTGCACCGGGGGTGTTGAATACAACGATACCTTGCTCCGCGCAGCGGTCAAGGGGAATATTGTTTACACCTGCGCCTGCACGGGCGATCGCTTTTAAGGACTTGGGGAATTCCGCTTCCAGAAGGGAAGCGCTGCGTACCATATACGCATCGGGATTTTCTATTTCTTCGCCGTAAGCAAATCTTTCGTCAAATACGTTAAGACCTGCTTTGTCTATTTTATTTATAAGCTTAATATTCATTTTTTGCTCCTCTCGAACTCTGCCATAAACTCTACAAGCTTATCAACGCCCTCTGCAGGCATTGCGTTGTATATTGATGCACGCATACCGCCTACGGAGCGGTGACCCTTAAGGTTTTCAAATCCTGCCTTCTTCGCGGCGGAAACAAACTCTTTGTCAAGCTCTGCATCGCCGGTAACGAAGCAAGCGTTCATAATAGAACGGAACTCCTTGTCTGCTGTTGCTTTGAACATTTCGGATGCATCAAGATAATCGTAAAGCACCTTTGCCTTTGCCACGTTGCGCTTTTCCATTTCGGTAAGACCGCCCATATTAAGCAGCCACTTGAATACCAGCCCTGCAACGTAAATGGAATAGCAGGGGGGAGTGTTATACATAGAGCCGTTATCTGCCTGAATTTTGTAATCCAGCATAACGGGAGTGCCTTCTCTTGCGTTACCGATAAGGTCTTCTCTTATAATAACCACGGTAAGACCGGAGGGACCCATATTCTTTTGCGCGCCTGCATAGAGCATACCGAACTTTGTAACGTCTATGGGACGGGAAAGTATGCAGGAAGAAACGTCGGCAACCAGAGGAATATCGCCGGTTTCGGGGATATAGTTGTAGGTAGTGCCGTAAATAGTGTTGTTAAGACAGATGTGAACGTAATCCGCATCGGGAGAGAAGGAATCAACGTAAGGCACGTATGCAAAATTTCTGTCCTTGGAGGAAGCCAGAATATTTACCTCGCCATACTTTGCGGCTTCATCCGCCGCCTTTTTGGAAAACTGACCGGATACGATATAATCAGCCTTCTTATTCTTGTTCATAAGATTAAGAGGCACTGCGGAAAACTGTGTGGTAGCACCGCCCTGCAAAAACAGAACGCGGTAGTTTTCGGGAATTTCCATAAGAGTGCGGAGGTCTGCTTCTGCTTGCTTGATGATATTATCGTAAACAGGTGAACGGTGACTCATCTCCATTACGGAACACCCGCTGCCCTGATAATCCAGCATTTCGTTTGCGGCTTGTTCAAGAACTTCTACGGGAAGCATAGAAGGTCCTGCGGAGAAATTGTAAATTCTTTTCATAGCGTTTTTCACCCTTTTTGTATTAATAAAATTTCAGTTAAACTGAATAATAATTTAATTCATTATATTACATTTTGGCTGTTAAGTCAAGGCTTTATTGCATTTACGATCAATATTATTGCGTTGACAAAGACTTATATATGATATATAATGTTATTACCAAAATAAAAGGAGTGGTATAAATGAAAAAAGTCTTATTATTACTTATTTGTGTGCTTGTCTTGATTTGTTTTTGCTCCTTTGGATGCACGCCGGAAAACGGGGAAAGCGGTAATGAAAGCAAACGGGAAAACGCTGTTTCCGATACCGTTTCCGATGAAATGGTTTTTGTGGCGCCGGATTGGCGAACAGAAAGCTTTTATTCCTTTGAGAAATTGGCGCAGCTTATAGCTTTGGCAAACGGGGATGACGAAAACGCTTTTAACGAATTTTTCGAAAAAGACGGCATAATACCGCCCCGCAAGGATAAAGTAAAAGCTATTTTTGCAAACCCCGATAAAATTCCCGTAATCGTGTTGGAAAGTGAAAAATACGAGCTTGCCGTAATTTCCTTAAAAATATACTATGATAACGATGAGCTTGATATTGAATTTGTGTATAACGGCGCGTTAGACAGACTCAGAGTAGGCGCATACACTTATGACGGTATCGAAAAAACAGATGAAACCATTACAGACGTTGTAACGGATACTCTGATTTTGGGCGAACATTCTATGCAGATGCATACCATGGTAAAAGAAAATAATTATTGTACTCTGAAAGGACGCATCGTGTTAGACGATTACGTGGCATACGCTCATTACAGAGGCGGCACGGTCTTGCCGGAAAGCTTGAAAGAAGGTGCGACCCTCACTACTTTGGCAGAACTTATAAAACCCTATATTAAATAAACTCAAGGACGCAAAAAATCGATATTCGCCTGCGGCGATCGATATGCACTTCGTGCTCGATATGTCCTTGCGGACTCGATATGTGCTTCGCACGAGAAAGAAGTACTTATCAATATCACCTTAATGAATCACCCCAAGATGCCTTGCGGCTTCTTGGGGTGTTTTGCATTTTTAATATGTTTTATTTCTCCCAAATTTTGAGAGATTTAATCTTTGATACCATAGTATCTGCCAGCTTTTCGTTTATCTTCATACCGGGATGTCCCGCAGCGGCGTAATCCTTTTTGGGGTTGGCAACGGATATGGGCACAAACATAAGCTTATCGTCGGTTTCGCCCATACGCTTGAACAGCTTTTTAAGCAGTCCCGCATAGGGATCGCACATAAGACCGTAGCACCAGATGATATATGCGTGGGTGTATTTGGAACGGATATCGTTTATAAGTGCTGTTGCGCCACGCTCAAATTCCTCTGCGCTCACACCGCCCCAACCGTCGTTGGTGCCGCCGTTTATCATAACCACCTGGGGGGTCCACTTGTCGTGATCCCACACTTCTCCGTTTCTGGAGGTCATATTAAACATCTGGTCAAAGGTAAGGTCCAAAGCGCCTTCGCAGTTGCGTACAATACCCTTGCCGGAAGCGCACTGGCAATGCAGGTCTGCGCCCAGCTCTTCAGCTACAAGGAAAGCCCATGCGGCAGTGGAATCCTCATCGCAGGTGCGGAACACGGTGGTGTCCTGATCGCCTCTTACACCGTAACCGCAGGTAATGGAATCGCCCAGAACCTCTATACGGCGCACGCTTTCAAGGGGGGGAGGCAAAATTTCGCCGTATATTTCAAGTCCCTTTATATACAGCTTATCTTCGCCCTCGGTAATACGGAGAACGCGGACCGTGTGCTCATCGTTTTTAAGGTCGTCAACAATAACGTGTTCTTTTCCGTCGCTCACGCAGTATCTTCCGGTTTCGCCGCTCCAGCCGAAAAGCTTCTTTTCGCGGTCAATATCCACTCTTATGTATACGGGTTGGTCTGCCTTGTGCTCGCCGAAGATAATGTGAAATCCCGTTCCCTTGAATTTAAAGGAAAACCCGCTGTTTGACCAATCCAGAAGCAGTGCGTCTGCCGTAAGGATATGTCTGCCGTGGTACAAGAAATTATCACGCTCGGTAAGATAAACTGTTTTCATTTTTTACACTTCCCAAATCTATATTTTTATTTTTTATTTTTAATTATCTTAAATATTTCGCATACGGGAATAGGCGCAAAGGAAAGGAGCGCTACCGTTAGCCACTGATACGTGCTCAAAGGAACAACGCCGAACAATTCCGCCGCTTTCGGAATAACCATTATTGCCGTCTGCATAGCCATACACAGCAGTATGCTCAAAAAAAGAGGAATGTTTTTGGGTATTTTTCTTTTAAAAAAGGGCTTTTCCGAACGCATATTAAAGGTGTGGAAAAGCTGGGAAAAGGAAAGCACCCCAAAGCACATTGTACTTGCGGTCTTTATATCTCCCGTTTTAAGCCCCAGCAAAAAGGCGGAAAGGGACATACAGCCCACCAAAATTCCCTCTGCAATAATTTTCATTCCCAAGCCTTCCGCAAAAAGACTTTGGTCTTTTGGCATGGGCTTTCTTTCCATAACGCTGTCGTGAGTTTTTTCCATACCCAGCGCCACGGCGGGAAGGGAATCGGTAACAAGATTCACCCACAAAAGCTGTATGGCGGAAAGCGGGGATGGCAACGACATTACAAGCGCCGCAAATACAGTTATTATCTCGCCTATATTGCAGGAAAGCAAAAAACGCACCGCTCTGCGGATATTGTCGTAAATGCTCCGACCGTATCTTACTGCTTCTATAATAGTCGAAAAATTGTCATCTGTCAAGATAATATCTGCGGCTTCTTTTGCAACGTCGGTGCCGCCTTTGCCCATAGCACATCCAATGTCCGCCTTTTTCAGCGCAGGGGCATCGTTTACACCGTCACCCGTCATGGCAACCACACGGTTTCCGTATTTATACGCTTCCACGATCTTTACCTTGAATTCGGGAGTGGTGCGGGCAAATACAGCGCAGTTTCGTATAGCCTTTGCCATGGAGGGAGTATCAAGACCCTGCAGTTGTGCTTGGGTAAGCACCCCGTCCCCTTCTCTTAATATGCCGATATTTTTTGCTATTGCCGCCGCTGTGTCGGGGTGGTCGCCGGTTATCATAACAGGCTTTATTCCCGCTTTTCTGCACAGCTTTACCGCTTTCTTCACCTCCGGGCGGGGCGGGTCCTCCAACCCGCATACACCGCAGGGAGAAAACACGCATTTTTCTATATTTTCCGGCAGAAACGGGGTTACGCAGTATCCAAAGGCGATCACTCGTTTTCCTTCAAGTGCGAGATCGGATGCCTGCTTTGCCAAAGGGTCAAAAGGGGATAAAACCTTTTCCGGCGCTCCTTTTTTTATAACAAGATACCCGTCTTTTGCTCTGTGCAGGGTTATCATATATTTTTTTGCCGAATCAAAGGGGATTTCTTTTATACGGGTGTATCCTTCCTTTTTTGCGTTTTTCTCTTTTCCCCATTCAAAAAGGGCGTTTTCCGTGGGGGATTCTCTGTCGTTGCAAAGCAGGGCAAACAGCGGAGTCTTTTCCTTATCTCCGCAAAAGGCGGTAACCGCCATTTTGTTTTGGGTGAGCGTTCCCGTTTTGTCCGAGCAAATTACGGCGGCGGCGCCCAGAGTTTCTACTGCAGGAAGCTTTTTTACCACCGCTTTTTTGTCCGCCATTTGCTTTACGCCCATAGACAGAATTATTGTAACTATGGCAGGCAGACCTTCGGGGATTGCCGCCACCGCAAGGGAAACGGAGGTTAAAAACATATCCTTTATGGGAAGCCCCCGTATGAGAGATATTACGAATATAACTCCGCATATAAAAAGCGCCCAATTCCCAAGCACCTTGCCCGTTTTTGCCAAACGCACCTGCAAAGGAGTTTTTTCGCCTTCGCTTTCATTAAGCATTCCCGCAATACTGCCCATATAGCTGTTCATTCCCGTTGCGGTAACAATTGCTTTTCCTTTTCCTCCGCAAACGGTTGTGCCGGAATACACCATATTTTGTATTTCGTGAAAGACTGCGTTTTCGGGTGATGGGCGCGCCTCTTTAAAAACGGGCATACTTTCGCCCGTTAAAGCGGATTCGTCTGATGTCAGCCCGCAGGCTTCTGTCAGGTATCCGTCCGCAGGGATAAATCCGCCTTTTTTGAGTATGAGTATATCTCCCTTTACAATGTCTTCGGAAGGTATCTCTTTTTCTTTTCCGTCACGTATTACGGTGGCGTGGGGAGATGTCATTTTGCTTAAAGCATCCAGGGCCTTTTCCGCTTTGTTTTCCTGTATCACACCCAAAATTCCGTTAAGCACCACGATAGCCAGAATAATAAAAGTATCCGCCTTGCTTTCTCCCCCGATAACCGCCGCTATAAAGCTTATAACTGCAGCGATAAGCAGGATGACAGTCATTCTGTCACCCAGAGAAAGTAAAAGCTTTTTTAAAAAAGAAGGCTTTTTCTTTTGGGAAAGAGTATTCTTTCCATCACTTTTTAAACGCTTTTCCGCCTCTTCGGAGGTAAGCCCCTCTTTCAGCGAAACGCCGTAAGCTTTTGCGGCTTGTTCTTTTGTAAACGCATGTGGCTTCAATACAGTATTTCCTTTCTTCTAATTATCAAAGCGTACAGATTCGGAAACAGCATAAGAGCGTTAAAGATATCCGCAATGCTCCATATGCTTTCGGCATTATATATACATCCGAAAAAAGCAGATATTATCACCAAAAATCGGTAAACATATACCCAAACGCCTTTATTTGTTAAAAAACCAATAAGGCTTTCGCTGTAAAAACACCAGCTTATCACGGCGGCGTATGCAAATATTCCCAAAGAGAAAGTAAGCAATATTCCTCCCAAACTCCCAAAGCAGACAAAAAACATTTCTTCAGTAGTTTCGCTGTGGGTGGTAAGAAGTGCCAGCGCAGTAAGTGTGCTTACCGCAAAGGTGTCTGCAAACACTTCTATTATCCCAAACCGTGCGGCGTTCAAGGGCGATGTGCTTGCGGCGGCGTGGGCGATGGGGGAAGAGCCCATACCCGCTTCGTGGGAAAACACACCTTTGGAAACTCCCGTCCGCAAAGCAAGGGATATCGCTGTGCCCGTAATTCCCGCACCCGCTTGGGAAAAACCGAAAGCGGATTTAAAAATATTTGCAAAAGCTGCGGGTATCTCTTTAAAATTATAAAGTGTAATTCCAAAAGCGGTTGCCGTAAACAGAATTGCCGCCGCGGGAACCAAAATTCCGTTTACTTTTGCAATAATTTTTTGACCGCCCGTTACCGCAGGTATAAGTAAAAGGGCAAATGCCAAGCCTACCGTAAATTTATCAATACCCATCTCTGTAGCGGCAAGAGAAAAAGCGTTTGCCTGCGCCATATTTCCGCTGCCGAAGGATGCAAGTATGCAGGATATGGCGAAGAACACCGCGGTCTTATTTTTGCCCATGCTCTTTAGCAGGGTGGCGGCACTGCCGCGTATGCCTTGCAAGCGACTTTCTTTTACGGTTATATAGTTTTCCGCATACTTTAACATCATACAGAAAAAGGAGCTTGCCCACATCCAGAACAGCGCTCCCGCGCCTCCTTGGGTTATGGCGTAGGCTACTCCCGTAATGCTTCCTACACCCACCGTACCTCCGAGAGCCGTCATAAGCCCTCGCAGAGAGGATATTTCCGTGGAAGATTCCGTGTTTTTTACGCTTTTAATTATTTCTTTAATCCGCCTTAATGGGTAAAACCTGCTTTTAAAGGTAAAATACACTCCCGTCCCCGTAAGAAGCGCCATTGTGGGAAGGGACCACAGCAGACTGTTTATAAGGTCCAGCAAAAAACATACCTTCTTTTTTAAAAAAGTGATTGCATATAGGTAAAAAGGGTGATAAAATATAATAGATATGTATCTTTACGGAGGTAAAATATTTTGAGTATTGCAATAATCACCGGCGCATCCTCGGGCTTGGGAAAAGAGTACGTTCTTGCGGCGGCGCGGAAATATACGGGCATAAAGGAATTCTGGCTTATAGCCCGCAGAGCCGATCTTTTGGAGGAGCTTAAAGCAAATCTCCCTGCAGATCTGTCTGTAAAGATCCTGCCCATGGACCTTAACGACAGAGCAAGCCTTGAGCAGTTGTGTATTCTTTTAAAAGAGGAAAACCCAAAGGTCAGTTTGCTTATAAACAACGCAGGCTTCGGCAAGCTGGGCTACGTATGGGAAATAGACCCTAACGTGCAAAGAGATATGGTAGACCTTAACTGCGGTGCGCTTACCGCCGTAACCTCTGCGGTTATCCCTTATATGGCTGCAGGCGGTGGAATATTGAACGTGTGCTCCATAGCATCCTTCGTTCCCAATTCCAGAATGACGGTGTATTCTTCCACCAAGGCATACGTAATGTCTTTTTCGCGGGCATTGCGTGAGGAATTAAAGCAAAAGCGTATAAACGTACTTGCCGTCTGCCCCGGTCCTATGAGCACGGAATTCTTGACCAGAGCACATATCAGCAAGGGCGCATCCAAAACCTTTGATACTTTGCCGTATTGCGACCCCAAGGAGATCGCTGTAAAGAGTCTTAAAGCGCTTGAAAAGGGGAAAGCGGTATATACCAACAGGTTTTTATATAAGCTTTACCGCGTGCTTGGCAAGCTGATGCCCAAAGCGATCATGATGAAATTTGCAAAATGCTGAAAGGAAAACATTTATTATGAAAGATATAGCAAAACAGGTAAGAGAATTTATGGAAAGAGAGGATATAAAAGCTCAGTTTGAAGCGGACTTGGCTTCTATTATATCCATCCCCTCCGTTTCCGAAAAGGGCGAGGGAAAATACGTGTTCGGCGAAAACTGCGCCCGCGTTCTCGAGACTACTCTCGCCATAGGCGAAAAATACGGCTTCAAGCCCGAAAATCACGATTACTACTGCGGTTCTCTTGTATACGGCGAAGGGGAAAAGGAGATAGGTATCGTTTCCCATCTGGACGTTGTCCCCTGCGGAGGAGGTTGGAGCGTGGAGCCCTATGCGCTCACCGTAAAGGACGGACTCTATATCGGCAGAGGTACAGAGGATGATAAGGGTCCTATGCTTATTTCTATGTACGCAATACGCTTTCTTATGGAAAAGGGATATTCGCTTCCCTTCGCAGTACGTATGATACTGGGCTGTGACGAAGAGGTGGGCAGTACCGACCTGCGCCATTTTGCTTCTGTAAGAGAGGTGCCGGATTTTTCCTTCACGCCCGATAGCGGCTTCCCCGTATGTATAGGCGAAAAAGGTATTTTCTCCTTTGGTATACTGCTCGGCAAAAAGTCTGCGAATATTCTTGAAATAGGCGGCGGTACCGCAAGTAACTCTGTGGCGGATTCCGCATATTGCGTTGTAAAGACGGACGTTACTCCTAACATAAAAGAGGGAATTACCGTTGAAAATATGGGGGATACTCTTCGTATAACCGCAACGGGTAAGGGCGCCCATGCCTCGCTTCCCGAAAACAGCTTAAGCGCAGTAAAGCTTTTGTGCGAATATCTTGTGGAAAACGGCATTGCGGATACAGAGGGCTTGCGTTTTCTCGCAAAGGCTTGCTCCGAATATAAGGGAAAGACATTCGGTATAGATAAAGAGGATAAGGATTTCGGTTATCTCACCTGCATCTGCGGACTTTTGGGTGAAAAAGAGGGAGATCTGTGGGCAAACTTCAATGTGCGTTACATTCCTTATGTGCCTTATGAAGAGATCATAGCCACCGTAAAACAGACAGCGGAATCCTATGGTTTTACCGCATACAGCGGCGGCTGCTCCGAAGGATATATAATGTCTTCCGATGACCCTCGTATTCAGGCGCTTACCGATTCCTGCCGTGATATTATAGAGGAAGACTGTTCGCCATACACCATGGGCGGCGGCACTTACGCCAGATATATGAAAAACACCGTTGCTTTCGGCGCAACTATTTCCGCATACCGCGGATTGTTGGGCGAAGGCAAGGGCGGTGCCCACGAAAGAGATGAATATATCTCCCGCGAAGAAGTCATCCGTGCGGCACAGATTTTCGTTTTGTCTCTTTTAAGACTCAAAAAGGTTTATTCGGGTAATTAAATTTTATTTCCTGCCTTTTTGCAATATTTTTGTTTATTACAACGTGTGCTTTCAAACAGTACACGTTGTTTTTTATGCTTGTTTCTTCGTCAATGCTTACTATCTCTCCGTCGGATTCCTTTTCCCACCACAAAGAAAGAGCTTTTTTCGCTTTTATCTCTGCTTCTTCTTCCGTGATTTTATATTCAGTCGTTACGTATTCTCTGTATACCGCTTTTGAAATCTTTACGGGAAGCTTTAAGCCGAATATTTTAAGATCGGTTTCTTTGGTTATTACGTCGCAGGTTTCAAAGGGGGATTCCTGCGTGCGGTACAGTTTTACGGGAAAACCGATAATATATATTTCTCTCTTTGTTTTTTCTTTTCCCGTGTATTCTTTTCCGCTGTAAGAGAGGGGAATATTAAATTCAATATTCTTGTAAACATCGGCATATACATAGCCCTTTGCGTTTACTATCTTAAAAGCGCCGTAGCGGTTTTCCACAATTCCGTTTATAAGAAGCTGTCCTTCGGTCACCACGTCACCTATTTTTATTTCCGGGTGCCCTTCCGCCGCAATGACGTTGGTTATTATCCCGTCTTCTTTGGCGATAAGGTTACAGTACCCGTCTTCCTTAAACTCGCTTTCCGGCTTCTGCACCCTTTCTATAACGTCTACCGTTGCCACGGTTCCTTTTACGTTTATGGCAAGGGAGGAAAGGGGCGAATACTCCAAAAGTATATATTCGGCGGTAAGATCTGCGTCTATATCGGGGATAAACGTGCCGACTCTTATTCCGTGGGAAGCGAGGATCTTTAATATTTCTTCTTTTTTAATGTTTTGGTTACCCGTAATATTTATTTCCCATATGTGCATAGAGGAAAACAGCATAAAAGCTGCGCTTAATATTATTCCTATGTATATTCCGTATCTTTTTCTGTAGCGGGAAACCAAAAAGGGCATACCTTGTCTTGCGGTTATCTCTGCTTGTATTCCCTCGTTTTCCGCTGCTTCAAGAAAGGCTTTGCAGGAAAACAGACTCACGTTTACAGTAACCGTATCCTCATACGCTAAAGGAGAAAAAAAGAATATGCCTTTTTCTCTGCAAATGTTAAAAAGGGTTGGCGCTTTTTCTTTTGGCAGGGTAACGGTGTAGGACCCCAGAAAGCTACGTATTATTCGGTTCATATTCCACGCTCCGTATATATCCGTCAATGCCTATCTTGGTTCCCGAAAGATAATTCATCTTAAGGTGCTTGCCGATAACGGTTATTTTTAAGTTTTTCCCTGCCAGCACGATCTTTTCGTTTCCGTATTCCAGCATTTTACTGTAACCGTCGGCGGCAAGATAGGTGTTGCCTCTCATTTCCAAAAACTCTCCAAACAGAGTATCGGGTAACTTTTTCATATTTTTCACGCCTTTCCGTATATATTATTATGGGAGCTGGTAGTTTATGAATATCAAAGGGCGCAGGATGTGGATAAGAACGGTAAATATCGCATTTGCCGTGTCTTTTGCTTTTCTCTTGGTGTTTCCGAAAAGCGTGGGTGCGGCAACGGCGCAGGGGGTAACTTTTTGTATAACAAATATAATTCCCGCTTTGTATATTTATCTTGTGTTTTCCCGCCGTATAACCGCTGTAACCGCCGTTACAAAAATGTGCGCTCACCCGTTTTGGGGAAGTGTTTTTACGGTTGCACTGGGCTTTTTGTGCGGATGCCCCGCAGGTGCAAAAAACTGCGTTTTTTTGTACGAAAGCGGTGTAATATCAAAAAAACGGGGGGAATATCTGTGCTGTCTTTGCTCGGGGGCGTCTTTTCCTTTTATTTTGTCTTTTGCAGGGGCATACGTAATGGGGGATATTAAATACGGCTTAAAGCTTACGGGACTTTTGGTTTTGTCTGTTGTGTTGATCTCTCTTACGTTCCGCCCGTTTTTGCTGAAGAATGAAGAAAAACCAAAGAATATAGCAGTAAATTACATACGCAAAACAGATTTTGTTGCCGCTGTTTCGGAATCTGCTTTTCTTTTGGTCTCCGTTTGCGGGTTTATAATATGCTTTTACGTTTTGGGAATTATAGCTTCGGGAATTTTTCCGGATGGCAGTATTTATTCTCTGCTTTTAAGAGGACTTTTTGAATTTTCCGGCGGAATTGCCCAAAGCGTTTCTTTTCCTCTTCCCACGCGGGAGGTGCTGTGCGGTCTGTTTTTGGGGTTCGGCTCTCTTTCCGGCATATTCCAAACGATTTCGGTAATAAATAAAAGCCTTTCTCCAAAGCCGTTTATATTATCCCGCGTACTTACGGGAGCTTTGATGGTGCTTTTGACCCTTGTTACTTGACAAATCATTTTTTCGGTCGTATAATATAAAAGAGGTGAGAAAAATGTCTGCTTGCGTCGAAAAACAATGCTTAAACTGCGTCCATTCCAACGGGGATTTTGATAAGTGCTTTTGTCTGTATAAGGGGCAGGTGTCCTTTGACGGCGTTTGCCGTAAATATAAGTTGGACCTGCTTAAAATAAAACCTCGTCCCCCTATTAATCTTAATACGGACGATATAGTTATAGAAAGAATATAAAATATTATTGCCCAAGAGTCCTTCGGGAATCTTGGGCAGTTTGTTTTTTCGAGTTCTTGATTTTTTGCTGAATATATGTTATATAATTAATATACCCTTTGTTTTTGCGAGGTAAAGATATGTGCATGATTTGCGAAAGAATAAATATGATCAAAGCCGATGAAAACCCGTGGTTTGTCAAAGAATTGGAAACGGGGTATGTGGTTATTGGAGATAATCAGCACTTTAAAGGTTACACGTTGTTTTTATGCAAAGAGCACGTTACAGAGTTGTTTCATTTGGAACGCTCTGAAAAATTAAAGTTTTTAGAAGAAATGTCCGTGGTAACACAAGCTGTGGCAAATGCTTTTGGTGCAGAAAAAATGAACTGCGAATTATTGGGCAACGGCGATTCACATCTTCATTGGCATCTGTTTCCCAGAGTAAAGGGAGATCTTGAAAATTACGGTAATAACGGCAAGGGCCCCGTTTGGTGGTATCCTATGGAAAAAATGTACTCGCCGGAAAACCGACCTTCGCCCCTTGAACTCGAAAAAATGAAAAGCCGTTTGCTAAAAGAATTGGAATTATTGTTAAAGTAACGTATAAAAAAACAAAAAGTGCTGTCATTAATTGACAGCACTTTTTATCGGGGTAAAAACGAGATCATTTTATTATTTCGTATCCTTGCTTTGTATAATGCTTATCCGAAAACTGCTCTTCGAGCGATTCTATGCTTTCGAACTCCACGGTGAGATTTATAACACCCACCATGCAGGCGTCCTCTCTTTGGGCGATCAGCTTATATAATTCCATAACGCTTTCGGTGTTGTAATAATTCACCGCATAATCATATTCGCTTAAATTTCCGTAGAATTCGTAAGTATATTCCCGTATTTTCCCGTCCTCGGTAACGTATACCAGATACACGTCGCAATCCAAGGCGCGGTTATACGGTTTTTTAACCACCAGCTTATCGGTATCGGAAACGCCCAGCTCCGCTATGATCTGCTCCATCGCGGCATCGTCACGAAGAATGTGGTGTCTTCCATCGTGGGTGATACAGCCGGAAAGCAACAAAGACACAGAAACAAGCATTATAATAAACGTCTTTAACTTCATTTTTAATCAAGAAGTCCCTTTGCGTAAAGGAATTCTGCGGTAAGCAATCCGCCGCCTGCCGCACCGCGGAGGGTGTTGTGGGAAAGACATACGAACTTATAATCAAATATAGGATCCTTGCGGAGTCTGCCTACACAAATGCCCATACCGCCTTCGGTGTTGCGGTCAACGCCGGTCTGGGGACGGTTTTCCTCTTCAAAGTAGGTAATAAACTGCTTGGGTGCGGAGGGGAGTCCTAATCTTTGGGGTTCGCCTTCAAAGCTCTTCCACGCATCAAGCATTTCCTGCTCTGTGGGAGGATTTTTAAACTTAACGGAAACGGTTGCCAGATGTCCGTCGGAAACGGGAACACGAACGCACTGCGCGGAAATAACCGGCTTATCTGCATTAACGATAACGCCGTTTTCCACCTTGCCCCAAACCTTTAGAGGCTCTTTTTCGCTCTTTTCTTCTTCGCCGCCGATATAAGGGATAATGTTATCCAAAATACCTTCGAAGCTTTGAAGTGTCTTTCCGGCGCCGGAAACTGCCTGGTAAGTGCTTACGTTGATATACTCGATACCGCACTCCAACAGGGGAGTGAGGGCGGGAACGTAGGTCTGGATAGAGCAGTTGGGCTTAACTGCGATAAATCCTCTCTTTGTGCCAAGACGCTTTTTCTGCGCCTCTATAACCTGAGTGTGATCGGGGTTTACTTCGGGAATAAACATAGGCACATCGGGAGTGCCGCGGTTTGCGGAGTTGTTGGAAACAACGATTATCTCTGCCTTTGCGTATGTTTCTTCAAGATTTTTCGTGTATGCTTTATCCATATCGATGGCGCAGAACACGAAATCACACTTTTCCTTTATGGTTTCGATATCCTCGGAATCGATGATCTCCATATCCTTAACGTATTCGGGCATGGGGAGAGGAACGCGCCATCTGTTGCCGACAGCTTCCTCGTATTTTTTGCCTGCGCTTCTTGCGGATGCGGCAAGGCAGGTTACGTCAAAATAAGGGTGGTTTTCAAGTAAGGTTATAAAGCGCTGACCGACCATGCCGGTTGCGCCTACAATACCTGCTCTTTTTTTCATAGCGGTGGATTTCCTTTGTTAAATAAGATCTTTATATATACCGGGCACGCTGTTTTCTATAACGGTAGCGCCGCAGCATTTTTCATAAAAGTGAACGGGGCCTGCGGAGCCGATAACGGCGTATCCGTAGCCTTCTTCGCGCATAGCTTCAAGGCATTTGAGCAGCAGTGCTTTTCCCAGGCCTTTTCCGCGGTAATCTGGATGCACGCCCGTAGGACCGAAAAATCCTTTGCAGGTGCAGTCGTAGCCGGCAAAGCCTATTACACGCTTTTCTTTATTATCGTATGCAATAAAGCAGCAAACGGGGAAACGGGTAAAAGCAGTGCTTATTTCATCAGCCCAGCCGGTACCGAAGGTTTCTACTATAAAATTACGAATAGGAGTCTGATTGGGAGTCATAGGACGGATAATGCGAATATCCTGTGCTTCGATGGACTTATAAAGTTCGGTGCTGTCGGGAAGTTCATACAGCTTTACGAGCATATCGGGCATAATGAAAAATCTCCTTATATATGTTATTTTTTGGGGACGGATTTATTCCGTCCCCGTGTTTTAATTAATTTATTTAGAGGTTTCGGTTTTGGAAACTTCTTCGGAAACTTCTTCGGAAACTTCACCGGAGGTCTCGTCCTTAGAGGTTTCGTTCTTATCGGTCTTGTCCTTGGAGTTGTTATCCTTGGTTATGGTAGCCTTGGTGTATGCTTCGAGAGGCTTCCAATCGGTGATCATATTGTCCTTAAAGTTAAGAGTCTTGATCTTTTCAACATCAAAAGCACCCTTAAGCGCGGAAATGTCCTTGATCATATTGTCGGTAAGGTTAAGGGAGGTAAGCTCTTTCTTGTTCTTAAGACCGCTTACGTCACTTATCTTGTTAACGGAAAGATCAATAGTGGTGAGCTTGGTAAGCTTTTCAAGAGCAGCGGTGCTTTCAACAGCGCTGTTGGTGACAGTAAGAGAGGTGAGCTTGGTAAGGTTTGCAAGAGGAGCAAGATCCTTAACGCCGGTATAGCTGATAGTAAGGGTTTCAAGCTCGGTCATATCCTTAAGAGCTTCAATATTTATAAGCTTGTTGGAGGGATTCTTTTCGGTAAACTTAAGACCGAGAGCGGTAAGCTTGGTCATACCTGCAAGGGGAGAAATATCAATAATACCGCCGTTGCCGGAAAGATCAAGAGTTTCAAGAGTGGTAAGATCCTTGAGTGCGTCAAGAGCAACCAGCTTGTTGTCTGCGAGGTTAAGAGTTTCAAGAACGGGAGAAACAACGGTAAGTTCTTTGATCACGTTGCCGTCAGCATAGAGAGTCTTAAGGTTCTTAAGGTCAACGTCGAGTTTTTCCAGCTTGTTGGAGGAAAGAGAAAGGTTTACAAGCTTGGAGTCTGCCTTGAAAGCGGGAAGCTTTTCCAGCTTGTTGGAGGAAACGTCGAGAGTTTCGAGCTTTTCAAGCTTTTCTACGCCGTCAATAGCGGAAAGAGTGTTGCTGCCCAGGTAGAGTGCGATAAGCTCGGAAGCGTTTTCAACGCCTGCTACAGAGGTAAGCTTGCAGGTAGTTGCGTCAAAAGCAACCAGCTTGGGGAAGTTTTCGATACCTTCAAGGTTAGAAATGTGAGAGTATGCAACGCCCAGATATTCAAGGTTGGTGAGAACGGAAAGATCCTTAAGGCTGGTAAGGTCATCGGGAACGATAGCGTTGTAGATAGCGGAAGCGGAAACATTGGAGGTGGTGCCGAGAAGCTGAGAATACATGCTCGACATGTATACGTTGTAGCTTATATCGTATGCGGTGCTGCTGTCAATAACGGAGAGCACGCGGAGATTTGCAAACTTAACGATATCCTTAATAGTGGAAGGAGTAGCGTAAACCTGAACGGTGTCAAACTTGGGTCCTTCATCTTCGGAAGTTTCGGAGGTATCGGAAGTTTCTGCGGATTCTTCTTTTTCTTCCTCTTCTTCCTTCTCTTCGTTCATAGTGCGGGTGTTTTCGATGATATAATCTGCATAATCTGCATAACCCAGAGTTACGTAAGGAATGGTAAGGGCCTGATAACCTGTGCTTGCGTCACACTGAACGTAGCAGGAAACTACCATTACTTCAAACTTTTCTATGTCTTTTTCATCGAGGAAGCGAGCGGTCTTATCAAGTCCGTCCGCAAGTGCTGCAGCGAAGGTCTGGTCTTCGAAATAGGGGGATACGGAAAGGAATTTGTCGATAGCGATCCAAGCGATCATAGCTACGAGGATCACTGCAAGGGAAATTGCGATAATTGAGGTAAGTCTCTTTTCGTTTTTCTTCAGAAAATTGCTCATTTTAATTTGGGCTCCTTTTGGGATTTTTTATAAAAGTAAAAATTATAACCTAATCTTTGTATGCGAACAGCTTGTTAAACAACTCTACGTTTGCATTGTACTGTTCTTTCGTTCTTCCGTACAGCAATTCACCTGCTTCGCTGTTGGGGAAACGGCGTATACATACTATAACGTCTTCCGGCATAGTGTCAAAACCGGGCAGGGAATAGATGTCCAGATCTTTAAGATACACGGAATATTCATCTCTGGGATTTTCGGGCATATTTTCAGGGTCCAGCACCGTGTCAAGAGGTGCAATCACCTTCATTGCCATGGCAAGGTCGAAATAATATTCTTCCATAAAATATATAACCGAATCTCCGATAGTAACAGCCATATTGAACTGCTCTCTGGTATCGGAATCCAGATCCGCGTTTACTATTATCTGCGAATATTCAACGTCTGCGGAAGGGTCGGCAAGTATGATTTCACCGTCGGAAACGTAATCACCTTCACCCAAAATGGGGATGTTTTCGTATCTCGTTTCTGCGGCGATACTTTGAACGGACAAAAGCTTTTCTCCGTCCCCGTTTGCATCGGGTATCATATCCTGCAAAGAATTCTGCAACAGGTCCTGAACGGATACAGAAAGCTTTAAAGGACCGACGTAAAGAATATTAACGTCGGGCTCGTCATTTCTGGAGCAGGACACTACGGCGAATATTACAAGAGCTATAATAAGCGCGATAGATATTATCATCCATTTGTGGGACCACCAAAGGTGTTCAAGCCACAAACGGGCTTCACTTTTTCTTTTTTCTTCCATAGTTTACTTACTTTCGGGCTTCATTGTGGGGAAGAACAGAACGTCGCGTATAGCGGGGCTGTCTGTAAGCAGCATTACCAAACGGTCTATTCCGTAGCCGATACCGCCCGTGGGGGGCATACCCAGTTCAAGTGCGTAAAGGAAATCCTCGTCCGTGGTGTTGGCTTCTTCGTCGCCTTGAGCAAGCAAAGCTTCCTGCGCCTTGAAACGCTCGCGCTGATCGATAGGATCGTTAAGCTCGGAATATGCATTACACATTTCCCAGCCGTTCATAAACATTTCAAAACGCTCAACGTATTCGGGATTACCCGGCTTTTTCTTGGTAAGGGGGGATATTTCAATGGGATGATCCATTACGAATGTGGGCTGAATAAGATGCTCTTCAACGAATTCTTCAAAGAAAAGGTTGAGTATATCGCCCTTCTTGTGGCGTTCTTCGTATTCAACGTGATGCTCCTTTGCAACGGCACGAGCCTGCTCAAGAGTGGTTATCTCGTTAAAATCTACGCCTGAATACTTTTTAACCGCGTCTACCACGGTAATACGCTCAAAAGGCTTGCCAAGGTCCATTTCCACACCGTTGTATGTAATGGTGGTGGTTCCCAAAACCTCTTGCGCTACGTAGCGGAACATATTTTCCGTAAGGTCCATCATTCCGTTATAATCGGTATATGCCTGATAAAGCTCCATCAAGGTGAATTCGGGATTGTGCCTTGTATCCAATCCTTCGTTACGGAAAACTCTGCCAATCTCGTATACTCTCTCCAAACCGCCTACAATAAGACGCTTTAAGTAAAGCTCAAGGGATATTCTCAGCTTGATGTCAAGATCCAGTGCGTTAAAATGGGTCTGGAAAGGTCTTGCTGCCGCGCCGCCTGCGTTGGGGACCAGCATGGGAGTTTCAACTTCCATAAAGCCCTGACCGTCAAGATATCTGCGTATTGCGCTTATAATTTTGGAGCGGTTGATAAAGGTCTGCTTTACTTCGCTGTTCATTATAAGGTCAACGTAACGCTGACGGTAACGCATATCGGTATTGGTAAGACCGTGGTACTTTTCGGGAAGTATCTGCAGGCTCTTGGAAAGAAGGGTGACTTTGGAAGCGTGAATGGAAATTTCGCCGGTCTTGGTCATAAAAACTTCGCCTTCGATACCAACGAGATCGCCTATATCCAGCTTTTTAAATGCCTTATATTCTTCTTCGCCAATGCTGTCTCTTGCAACATATGACTGAATATTGCCCTTAAGGTCCTGCAGATTGCAGAAGGAGGCCTTACCCATAACTCGCTTGGACATCATACGTCCTGCGACAGATACGGTCTTTCCTTCAAGATTTTCAAAATCCGCCTTTATGTCTGCGCTGTGGTGTGTTTGGTCATACTTGGTTATTTCAAAAGGATCGTTGCCGCTTTCTTGCAGTTCGGCAAGCTTTTCACGGCGTACACGGATAAGCTCGTTAACGTTTACCGTGCTTTCTCCGCCTTGCGCCTTTACGTTTTCGTTATCCATCATTTCACCTACTTGGAAATAGATATTACAGTGTACTTAACGATACCGCCGGGAGTTTCAACGTTAATGGAATCGCCGACACGCTGACCGAGAAGGGTCTTGCCCAGAGGACAGTCATCGGAGATCTTTCCTTCGATAGGGTCGGATTCGGTAGAACCGACAATGCGGTATTCTTCTTCCTGCTCGGTAGCGATATTGTAGATCTTTACGGTGTTACCAACGCTTACCTTGTCTGTTTTTATATCCTTATCATCAAGGACGGTGGCGTTTTCCAGAGTTACCTCCAGCATAGCGATACGGCTTTCGATTTCAGCCTGCTCGTTTTTAGCTTCATCGTATTCGCTGTTTTCGGAAAGGTCGCCGAAAGAACGGGCTTTCTGTATAGCCATTGCAACTTCTTTACGCTTTACTGTTTTAAGATGCTCAAGCTCGTTTTCAAGCTTCTGGTATCCTTCCTTGGATACAAAAATCTGCTTTGCCATTTTGTTACCTCTTTTTATATATGAATATTTTAATCTTCGTTTTTAACAGCCTCAAGTGCTTTTTGAAGCTGAATGTCCTCTTCGTCGGTAAGCTGGTAGTATTTATTCGCAAGCTCTTCGGGAAGCTCTATCTCGATATCGGGAGCAATGCCGATACCCTCATAGTTAACTCCGCAGGGGGGATTATAATAATACGTGGAAATTCTTACTCCGCTTCCGTCCGGAAGGGTTATAAGGCTTTGCATTTCACCCTTGCCGTAGGTGGTGGTGCCCACGGTCACCGCTTTATCGTAATCTCTCAAAGCGGCAGTAAACAGCTCTGCCGCAGAAGCGGTGTTTCCGTTTATAAGCACTGCCATAGGTGCATCAAGAGATTCTTTATCTGTAGAGGAATAAGTTTGTATAACGGTTCCGTTTTTATCGGATGCGGTGAGAATGGTTCCCTTGGGAAGCAGCATATCCAAAACCTCAACTATTGCGTTAAGATCTCCGCCGCCGTTATTTCTCATATCAAAAACGTAGTGCTTTACGCCGTCTTTCTTTGCTTGTTCAAGGGCTTTTCTGAAATCTGCCGCGGTGGTCTGGGTAAACTGAAGCACCTCAATAACTGCGGTATCATCTATGGTTCTGTAAAAAACGCTTACGTTTTCGACCTTTCTGCGTGTCATTGTTATATCTTCGGTATCGTCGCCGCGCTTCACCTTAACGGTAACTTCCGTACCGCTTTCGCCTTTAACGGCGTTAACGGCTTTGAAATAAGTTTCCTCGGAGCACACAACGTCTTCAACCTGCAGGATAATATCGCCTACCAAAAGTCCTGCTTCCATGGCGGGAGAATCGGGGAATACGGTAATTATATATATTCCCTGGGTTTCCGCATCATAAGAAACCTGCACGCCTATGCCCACGTAGCTGCCTTCGGAGGTGGAAAGATATTCAGCCATTTCCTCTGCGGTGTGGTACATGGTGTATTTATCGCCCAGCGCCGCAAGGTATGCGGAGCATACTGCGTCGGAAAGCACTTCGGGGTCGATATCGCCGACAAAATAGCCGTTTGCTATTTTCTCTATCTCGCTCAGCTTATCGTACATATTTTCGTAAGCGGAGGTTTCACCGTTTCCGGGGTTCATTCCGCCGGTAAGCTGGGATATCTGCTCCATATATGCTTTATTCAAAGCGATAGATGTGGCAAGATAGGTTGCTACGCACAATACCAGCGCAACTGCAATACTTATCCAAAGCGAGACTTTTTTGTTCATTTACTTTACCTCGTTGACTTTTAAAAAATTACTATTTATTGGGTTTTGTTGCGGAATAGTACTTTTTAACGTAATATCCGTCAGGCAGATAATCATCCGGGTTAACGTATGAGCCGTTTACGAGAACGGAAAAATGCAGATGGTTTCCGGTAGAATCGCCGGTCGTGCCGACTTTTCCTATCTGCTGTCCGCGTTTTACCTTGTCGCCCACCTTAACGGTAATTGATTTATTCTGCATATGAGCGTACAGAGAGGATGTTCCGTCGCCGTGGTAGATAACCACGTAATTTCCGTAGCTGTAATGCCATTTTGCGGTGGTTACAACGCCGTCGCATACAGCGATAACTGCGTTTCCGCCGCCTGCCGCAATATCAAGACCGCTGTGGTGCTTGTATCCTCTGCCCAGAGGGTCGTTTCTCCATCCGAAGTAGGAGGTGATATAATACCATACGCCGGGCTTGAGAGGCCAGCCGAATGCGGAAAGACTGCTGTTGTAGTTAAGAATTGCCTGTTCTGCATCCTTAACTGCCTGAGCAAGAACTTCCGCCTGCGCTTTAAGCTCCTTTTCCAGTGCTTCCTGCGCTTTCTTTTCGCTTACCTGCTGTTCGTAAAGAGCTTTGTATTCTTCGTTAAGCTTTTCCAGCTCTTCCTGACGTGAACGGATATCAGCTTCCTGTTTTTCAAGAAGGTCGGTATAATAAGAAAGGTTGTCCAACGCGGAGTTGTACTGCTCCTGAAGACCGCTCAACTCTTCTTCTATTTTACCCAAAGCATCCGCAACGGTATCATTATACTCAATTATGTTGTCGAAATACTGCAAACGTGAAAGAAATTGCTCAAAGTTTTCGCTGTTAAACAAAATCTCTAAAGTATTGGTTTCGCCGTTCTCGTATTTATATCGGAGAACGGTTGCGTACAGTTCCAGAGTTTCCTCCATCTTTGCGCGCTGCTCGTCGATAAGTGACTGGTAATACGCCTGTCTTTCGCCGTAAGCGGCAATAAGAAGCTCGGTTATCGCCTTTTCATCGTTTATGTGCATTTGCTCTTCTTCAAGGGCATACATACTCAATTCTATTTCCTGCATCTTATTCAAGGTGCCGGCAACAGCTTTTTTTGCCTCTTCAAGACGAGCCTGCGCAGCTTTGCGCTCTGCTTCCTTTGCTTTTTGCTGTGCTTGAATTTTTTTAAACTCTTCCTGCAGTTCTTCATACGTTTTTGCTTCCGCTTCCGTAACAACTGCGGAGCCGGTTTCGCAAAAAACGGGGAGAAGCAGGGCAACAGCTACCAAAAGGCTTATAATAAGGGTCTTTTTAAAAAATAAGTGTTTCATAAAATAAAGGGTACTCCGTTAAACTCTAAGGTATTTCCTTATGGAAATAACACTTCCGAACAGTCCCGCAAATACGCCGATAGCGGCAAATGCGATGGACAATACTAATAAATAATTTGTAAAGGGTGCAATAACTATTGCCTGATACTGTCTTATAACACCGCTTATTACCTGAGTGTAAAGATAATACTCTATACCCAAAGCAATAGCCGCGGAAACAAGACCGATAACAACGCCTTCTATAACGAAGGGTGCGCGTACGAAGGAATTGGTTGCGCCGACATAACGCATTATCTGTATTTCTTCTCTGCGGGAATGAAGTCCGAGTCTGGTGGAATTCATTATTATAAACAGTGAAATTACGAAAAGAACCGCAAGCAGCCATATTGCAATGGTGGTAAGTGCGCCTTTTACGTTTATAAGGTTATCGTAGAGATCTATATTTTCGTCAATATTCTCTTCCGCAAAGCCCATTTTCGCAATAGCCTTTTTTATGTAACGGATATTTTCCGTATCCGTATCGGAAGCGAAGGTTATGCGGTAGGAAGCACGCAGGGGGTTGTTTTCCTCTGCATCGAACCAATCCAAAAATTCCGCATCCGACCCTTCGGATTGCTTGAATTCCTCAAAGGCTTCCTGCTTGCTCATAAATACAACGTCCACTACGTGCTCAAGGGCTTTTATGGCGTCCTCGGTCTTTTTGTCGTATTCGTGGAGATTGTACTCGCTTTCTTCTTTGCTTTCTTCGGCGCTTTCTTCGCTCTTTTCGCCTTCTTCGCCTTTTTCGGCTTCGGGAGCATCGTCCAGCCAGACGATCATTTTGTTAACGTCGTCAAGGGCTTCAAAATTTTTGTTGATATTATCGATTATCAAAGCAAAGGTACCGGTAACCACCATACAGCACACAAGCACCAAAAGGCTGGCGGTGCTCATAATGGGGTTTCTGAATATACCCTTTATACCTTGGGCGATATGAAAGAAAAAGGTGTTTATAAGCTTCATTGCTCGTCCCCTCCTTCTTTTTGCTCGCTTACTGCTGCGGGAGCGGCTTTCGCAGGCGTATCGCTTACGATATGACCGTTTTCGATCTTAATGACACGCTTGTTGTAATAATTGACCATATTATGATCGTGGGTTACCACGATTATGGTCTTATCCATTTTGTTTATGCGCATAAGCAGTTCGAATATTGCTTTGCTCATTTCGGGGTCGATATTTCCCGTGGGCTCGTCCGCAATAATAATGTCGGGATTGTTTACAAGAGCGCGGGCGATAGCGATACGCTGTCTTTCGCCGCCGGACATTTTATCGGGGTAGCTCTTGGCGCGGTGGGCAAGTCCCACAAGGGACAAAACGTGAGGAACACGTTTTTTTATTTCGGAAGGACGGGCGCCTACAACACGCATGGCAAACGCCACGTTTTCGTATACGGTCTTGTTATCGAACAGTCTGAAATCCTGAAACACCATACCGATAGAACGGCGGAGCTTGGGGATCTTATATTTTCTCAGACGGTGCATTTTGAAATCGTTTATGTACATCTCGCCGTCGGAAACTCTTTCTTCTGCTATTAGAAGCTTGGTAAGTGTAGTTTTTCCCGCACCGGACTGACCGACAACAAACACGAATTCGTTATCTTCTATTGTAAGGTCTATGTTCCTCAAAGCGGCGTTGCCGTTTGGGTATATCATAGATACGTTTTTTAATTCGATCATAACAATCTGCTTTCTTGATGCTTAATACATCATAGGCTTGGAGGTTACGTATTTCTTAACCATAAGGGCAACCTTGAAGGTGATAGCGTTATCAAACTCACGCAGGTCAAGCCCTGTAACCTTTTTGATTTTCTCAAGTCTGTAAACCAAGGTGTTTCTGTGAACAAACAGCTTTCTTGATGTTTCGGAAACGTTAAGGTTGTTTTCAAAGAAGGTCTGGATAGTGGTAAGTGTTTCCTGATCCAGCGCCTCAAAGGAGCCCTTCTTGAATACCTCCTGCAAGAACATTTCGCACAGAGTTGTGGGAAGCTGGTATATAAGTCTGCCTATACCCAGACTCTCGTAATTGATAGTGGTCTTTTCGGTATCGAATACCTTGCCTACCTCCAAAGCAACCTGAGCGTCCTTAAAGGAACGGGCAAGGTCCTTTACCGTGCTCACGACGGTGCCGATACCTACGGTAGCCTTTATAAGGAATTCGGTTTCTGCGGTATCAACTATCATCTTCGCGTAATTGTCTATATTGCGCATATCCGAAGCGCTGCGAAGCTCTTTGACCAAAACTATATCGTTTTCTCCCACGCCGATAACGTAATCCTTTGCCTTATCGGGAAAGAGGTTCTGAACAACATCAAAGGGGATAGTGCTTCCTTCGTTGTTGCCTGCAAAACGGGCAAGATAAACCACACGGGGCGTCTCTGCATCAAAGTGCAGTTCTTTGGATTTGATGTATATATCGCTGGGGAGAATGTTATCGAGTATGATATTCTTTATGAAATTGGCTTTATCGTATTTTTCATCATAAAGCGTCTTTATGCTTGCCAAAGAGATGGAAAGCATTGCTGCGGCGCTTTTTGCCTTATCGTCGCTGCCCTCTGCGAACACAACGTATTCGATTCTTGCGTGGGAGCCGACAGGCTTGTAGGTAAAGCCGTTTACCACCGCGGCATCAAAAGAATAGGATACCTCGTCCAGCGCATCTCTGTGCGATTCACCTATTCTGGAAAGTGTACTGCAGGCGATCACCACACCCTTATCATCGAGTACTCCAACGGTGCGGTCGACCGCTTCTTTCATTTGATAAATGAGTCCCTGAAACAATTTGCTGGACATAATTTTGCTCCTTTACATATTTTTAGTCATATTCATCCTATTTTACAACATTATTGCTAAAAATTCAAGTGCTTTTTTCTACATTTTTACTAAAAAAAGCACTCTGAAATGTTAAATTTAATTAAACTAATCTCTTTCCGCCAAAACAGACAGGGCAGACAGCACAAAAAGGGGTGCCGTTTCGGTTCGCAGTATCCGTTTTCCCAGCCCTGCAAGGGGGATTTTTCTTTGTTTTGCAAGCTCGATCTCACCTGCGGAGATACCGCCTTCGGGTCCGATATAAAATGCAACGTTTTTAAAGCTTTCCGCTTTTTCAATAATCTCCCGCAGGGGCAGTACTCCGTCCCCTTCGTAGCATATAAAGGAAAGGTCGGCGGTGCAAAGCTCGTCTGTCATTTGCTTGTAGGATACGGCGGGCATCACTTGGGGAACAATGCCTCTTCCGCATTGCTTTGCCGCCTCTGCGGCTATGCGGTTAAGACGGATTATCTTTTTGTCCATACTCTTTTCGTCGGGACGGGAAACGGCACGCTCGCACATTACGGGGACTACCCTCGTAACGCCCAGTTCCACCGCTTTTTGCACGATAGTATCCGGCTTATCTCCCTTGGGCATACCTTGGTAAAGCGTTATTTCGTAAGGAGGCTCTGCAGGGGATGGACGGCAGTTTGAAAGGGCGGCTTCGGCGCAGTCGGCGGAAACAAAAGTGAGTATCCCGTCGTATACGTTTTTCTGCATATCACATACGGTTATTCCGTCGCCTTCTCTGAGCCGAAGGACTCGGTATATATGGTTTGCATCGGTTCCCGTAATGGTTACTTTATCTCCCCGGAATTCGCTTTTTGATATAAAAAATCTGGGTGTAGAAGACATAATAATATATTCCTTCCTTAAAGGATGATATAATTTTAACAAACGGGGCGGTAAATGTCAATAACAGCGGCAAGGATAAATAAGCTTTATATTGACATTCCCGTATTTTTGTTGTAAAATACGGGTAGATTAATACGGAGGTAAATACAATGGATTACAATGAATATAACACAGTTACCCTTATAGACGAAGACGGTGTGGAGACAGAATTCGAAGTTCTCGGCACTCTTGAGGATGAGGGAAATACCTATGTGGCTCTCGCTCCCTGCGACAGCCAGGAAAACGAATTTGTGGTGCTTAAGATAGTTGTCGGCGAAGACGGCGAGGAAAATCTTATCACTATAGATGATGACGATGAGTTCGATAAAGTATCCCAGATGTTTGAGGATTGCTTTATGGACGAATGCGATCTGGACGAAATTCCCGAAGAGGAATAAGCTTTTTTAAAACCCATCCTGCGGTGTTCGTGTAAGCGCATTTGCGTCTACCCGTGTAAAAACCCACATCTACGAAAGGGAGTCCGAAGAATCTTTGCCCGTGGTGAAGCAGGCCTCCCGCAGTTCGGCTGTCTTTGTACCCCGAAGCCTGCGGACGTTGGAAGCACTAAAGCGTGCAATAGGACACCCACCTGCTTACAGCAGGGTTTCGTTCACGGGACACGGCACCCGCGGGGTTTATTTCAGCGCGGTGAGCCGCGCATCGATATAAATCCCCTAAGGGATTTTCGATATGTTGCTAATGCAACTCGATATGTGCTCCGCACTCGATATGTTTGCCTTCGCAAACGAGGGATTTACATCATATCGAATTGACGCGAAGCGTAAATATATCGTGCCGAACAAAGTGAGGCATATCGAGTCGGCATCGCCGACATATCGACAAAAATACAAAAAACAAGAGCAAGAATAAAAGTTTTTCTTTTACTCTTGCTCTTTTTGTTTTAGGGGTGGCTTTTTGGGGCGATTTTTATTCGCACACAACCGGCTCCCAGGCGAAGGGGAGCAGGTCGCGGGCGGTTACTTTAATAAGATTGCCGTTTTCGTCGTTTACGATCACCTTTATATCGGGGCAGTATTCAAACATCATCTGTCTGCAGTTGCCGCAAGGCGGGATAACGTAATTAAGATGCTTGTCGTGAACGGCAACAATGGTATCGAACTCTCTTTCGCCTGCGGATATGGCAATACCCATAGTTATGTATTCCGCGCAGGAACCGTGGATCCCGTCGCAATTTACGCCCTTGTAAATATTTCCGTTTTTGCACAGCAAAGCACACCCCACCGTGTGGTTGTATATCCCGTCATCAAAGTTTTGTTTTAAAACCTCCAAGCCTATCTCAATAAGCTTTTTATCCGCTTCGGTAATTTCATATCTTGTCATTTTATATCTCCTTGTTCCGCTGCATATTCGTATAAATGCGGCTGTATTTCGGGGTAGGTGAGGTTTTGCGGCAGTGAATCAAACAGGGAAATCTCTTTTATTTCGCTGTATTCGGGAATGCTTTCAAGAGTGGTTACGTTTGCGAAAAACAGCTTTCCATAAGACTTTTCCCCGTCTATTTCCACGCAGTACGGGGTAAGAAGGCGAATATCGAAATACTTTGCCCCCGTCTCCTCAAAAAGCTCTCTTTTTGCGGCTTGCAGGGGAGTTTCGCCCGCTTCCACGTGGCCGCCGGGTATCTCCCAGGTGGTTCTTTCCTTGTGCCTGCACAGTATCCACTTGCCCTCGTACCGCCCGCAGATCACTGCGAATTTTATTTTTCCTTCCTCCGCCTCGTCCCGGCTTATAAAGGTTACTTTTACCATTTTTATTCCTCGAATTCTATCTTTTTAATATCCTTCCACAGCGTTTCCGCCTCGCTTGATATTGCCTTTTTGTCCCTTGCGCCGACCGTTTCAAAAAGAGTGAAGGTGAGCTTTGAGTTTTTCTTTTTCCATTTGCCCACCACCTTGCCGTCAAGCAAGATTGCAGGCATAACGATACCCGCAAGGTTGAATATGCCCCGCAAATGCTCACTTGGCAGATACAGACTTTCTTTTTTCCGGTAGCCCAGCATAAGCTGGTCAAACCCCGCAAGCAAAATACATTTGGGTATGTCTTTTTCGTATTTTCTGCCGTTTTCTATATAAAAATATGTCTTTCCGTCAACCTCCGTACTTTCCACGGGCAAAAGTGAAAGCCACTTTTTTACCTCGCTTTGCTTTGCGCCGAGAAAATACATTGCGTCGTGCACGGTAGCGGGAGCGATATTGGTAAAATACCGCCTTGCTATCTCAAGTTTTGCATCTTCGTCGGGAATGGGGGTGAATTCGGGGGACAGGCAGTACGCCTTTTTCTCCTGCACCACGTAGTTCATAAATCCCCGCTTGCAAAGCTGGCATATCCCGCCGCCCCACGGGTCGAAAATGCAAGTCTCCTCCGCGTATGTCATACCGTTTTTGCGGCATATTTCTTTGAGCTCGTCCCGTGTTTTCGAGCTGTCTTCGAGGGATCTGAGTATCACCTCGGAAAGGTAGGTCTGCCTTTCGGGGGAAAGCGCCCATTTATCCCGTTGGTTCCAAAAGGTGTAGCCTTCCCACGTGTTTTTGCGGTAGTCTTCGCCGTTGTTACAGCGTATAAAAAGGGGCAGGTCTTTTTCGGAAAATACGTGTACCGTGCTTCGTATTGTCCAGTTTTTAACAAGCCCGTCCTTTACGGTGTCCTCGTCAAAATCCAGACAGCGTATCTTGAGGGAATGAATGGCGTTTACCAAAAATTGCGATTGCACTCCGCAAAGATCCCGCACCACGTCTTCCTTTTTGCCCTTTGTTATAAGATATTGATTTGTAAGCTGCCGGATTTTCAGTTCTTCGATAGTCATTGATGACAACCGTCCTTTGTTATCTTCCTGCTTATTATACCACACCGTTTTTGATAATGCAATAAGAAAACAAACATTTGTTCTGCCCGCGGACAATCACCCCAAGAAGCCTAACGGCTTCTCGGGGACCCCGACAATCACCCCAAGAATCCTAACGGCTTCTCGGGGACCCCGACAATCACCCCAAGAAGCCTAACGGCTTCTCGGGGACCCCGACAAAAAACGTGATGCCCGTAAAAGAGCATCACGCTAAAAACATTTTTTAATTATTCAGCTGCTTCTTCGGTTGCTTCTGCTGCTGCGTTGGCTGCTTCTTCAACTGCTTCTTCAACTGCTTCTTCGGCAGCCTCTTCTGCTGCGGGTTCTTCTTCTGCGAGAAGAGCGCGGATAGAAAGGCTTACGCGGGTTCTTTCGGGCTCGATAGCGGTGATCTTTGCGGTAACGGTATCGCCTACCTTAAGAACGGAAGCGGGGTTGGAAACGGGCTTTGCTGCGATCTGGCTGATGTGGATAAGACCGTCTACGCCGGGGATGATCTCTGCAAATGCGCCGAACTCAAGCACGGAAACGACCTTTGCGTCAACAACGTCGCCTACGTTATACTGCTCGGGGAAGATCTTCCAGGGATTGTTATCCTCTGTCTTGTAGCCGAGAGAGATACGCTTTTTCTCGGGGTTAACTGCTTTGATGTAGACTTCGATAGGATCGCCCACCTTGAACAGTTCGGAGGGAGCCTTGAGTCTGCCCCAGGACAGCTCGGTGATGTGTACGAGACCGTCTACGGGACCGATGTTTACGAATGCGCCGAAATCTGCAAGAGAACGTACGGTGCCGGTGAACTTCTGGCCAACTTCCAAAGAAGCGTAGAATTCTTCAACAGCCTTTTTGCGTTCTGCTCTTGCAACCAATTTGATAGAGCCTACAGCTCTCTTGCGGCCCTTCTGGTCGTCGGTTTCGATAACTCTGTAGCTTACGGTCTGACCCTTAAGCTCATCCAGAGGGTTATCCTTTGCGATACCGGTCTGGGAAGCGGGAACGAATACTCTAACATTCTTATACATTATAATGCAGCCGCCGCGAACTACTTCCTTAACGGTACCGGTAAGGACTTCTGCGTTTTCGCAAGCTGCAACTACTTCTGCCCACTGCTTATCAGCATCAATGGATTTCTTGGAAAGAATTACTGTGCCTTCAACGTCCGAGAACTTCTTGCATACCACCTCAACGCTGTCGCCTACGTGGAATTCTTTTGTAAGATCCACGCCGCTTTCGGAGGTAATCTCGTCATACGGAAGTATACCCGTGTGTTTTGTGCCGAGGTCGATCTTAACCTCTGCCGGGCTTACCGCAAGAACGGTACCTGTTACCCTTTCCCCTGTAGTTAATGTTCTGAAGGATTGCTCGAGCATCTCCTCGAAGGAAAGATTCTCGTTGATGGTGTCTGTCATTTGTTTAATAACCTCCTGTAATATATCACCGGGAGTTGAAGCTCCTGCGGTAATGGCAATTTTATTTCGGGAAGTAAAGAATTCCTTCCCATATACATCAAGCTCTGCGGCTTCGCGTATAAATACCGCTTCACCGAAAAGACGTGCTGTCTCATATAATTTTTTGGAATTGGAGCTGCTTTTATCGCCTACGACTATTGTCAGATCGCATTTTGCGGCAAGCTCTCTCGTTTCCTTCTGACGTTGTGACGTTACCGTGCACACCGTATCAAACACAAGTGCATCGGGGCATTTTTGTTTTATAACCTCTTTGCACTTTTCCCACTCGGCAACGCTGTGGGTGGTCTGTACCACCGCCAAGGTCCCCGAAGGAATGTCGCCTATCTCTTCCGCACAAGAAGCGACTTTGTATCCGTTTTCGGCATAAGAGCATATTCCCTCCACCTCCGGGTGGGCGGCGCTGCCTATGACCAATGTAAAACGGTCTTTGCTGTTTTCACTTACTATGGCGTGTATCTTTTTAACAAAAGGGCAAGTGGCGTCAATTACAGTTCTGCCCGAATTATCAAGCATTTTTTGCAATTCTCTCGGTATCCCGTGGGAACGGATGAGGATTGCCGTTTCGGGTGAAAGAGCGGAAACCGAATCAGGTGTTACGGCGTATACGCCCTTTTGCTCAAGCCTTGCGGTAAACAAACTGTTGTGTATTATCTCGCCCAGCGTGCATATCTTAAAACCCTTTTCAAGGTTTTCCTCCAGCAGAGCGACTGCTCTTTTTACACCGAAGCAAAAACCTGCGGAGGATGCGACGCGGATCTTACTCAAACCGCTCACACACCTTTTTAAAGCAATACTTTGCGGCTTCACCGCTGTTTCCTGCGGTGGAATATTCTTCGTAAAGTATGGGCTCGCCTATAACGACGGTGCATTTTTTGAAAAGACGCACCTTGTGGTTTTTGGTTATAATAGAAACGGGCAAAACGGGAGCTTTGGTGTGAAGTATTATAAGTCCCATGCCGGGCAAAGCGCTTTCGGGCTTTGGATCTTCGGGAGTGCGGGTGCCCTGAGGGAAGATACCTACGTTGCCGCCTTCTTTTATCACATTCATGCAGGCGCGCATGGCTTTAAGGTCTGCGGTGCCTCTGTTAACGGGGACTATCTGAGAAATTTTTGCGATAAGTCTTAAAAAGCCGTTTTTAAGTATTTCTTCCTTTGCCATAAAATGAATGGGGGTAGGGAAAGCTATTGCCAGCAAGAGCGGGTCAACGGCGGATATGTGGTTGGAACAAAGCACAAATGCTTCATTCGGTATATTCTTTAAACCTTTAACCCGAAGGTTAAAAGAAAGCTTTACGGGTATCCAAACCAAAAGGCGGATAAATGAATAAAGTTTCACGCATACTCCCTCATTCTAAAATCTTTACACATTATAGAATATTTTAACGCAAATTGCAAGAGTTTTATAAAAATTTAACAATTAATATTATATTGCACTTTTGTTGACTAAAATTTCCGTATGTGGTATAATAAAATTCAATATAAGACCACCCGCGAAAGGACGGTTTTTGATATGAAAAAAACAATTTCTTTAATTCTTATATTTATCCTTGCCGTTTCGGTGTGCGCTTCATGCCAGCAAACGCCGACGGACGTTTCCGATCCCGGTACGGCTTCCGCCCCTTCGGATAATTCTTCTGCCGTTTCCGAGGTTTCGGAGTACGTTGAGCCGGAAAAGAACCTGCAGACCGTGGCTATCGCCTCTATCGGTTCTTCGGGAGATATTCTTATTCACAATGCAGTCCGCAACAGCGGTTATGATTCCGCCACCGGCACCTTTGATTATTCCTACGCTTTTCAGCATCTGGCTCCTTATGTAAGCGGGCTTGATTATGCTGTTGTAAACGCGGAGTTTTCCGTAAGCGCAAACGGCACTTATTCCTCTTTGCCTTTCCGTGTTCCTTCCGAGGTAGTAAAAGCTCTGGCGGATTGCGGCTATGATATGGGCACCACCGCCAACAATCATATTGCGGACGGCGGCACCGCAGGTATGAAGCAGACAATGAATACCCTCACACAATTCGGAATGGATTACACGGGTACACGCCTTAATGCCGAGGACAGCCGTTATCTTATAAAAGAGATAAACGGAATAAAGGTTGGCTTTCTCAATTATTCCTACGGTGCGTATTGGAACACCAATTGCTTTAACGAAAATAATCTTGATGCTTTTTATGCCGAAGCAAAGGGCTTTATAGACAGTATGCGCACAGAGGGCGCGGAGTTTATTTATCTGTATATCCATTGGGGACAGGAATACTCCCTTGCACCCAATAACACCCAAAAGGCTATTGCACAAAAAATGTGCGATTTCGGTGTTGACGTTATTATCGGCGGACATCCCCATAAAATCCAACCCGTAGAGCTTATCCACAGCGATATTAGCGGCAAGAGCACGGTATGTCTGTATTCCTGCGGAAACCTTTTGTCCGGCCAGCAGATAGAATGTATGGCAGGGGGAACTCAGGCAAACAGCCCGAGCTGTTTCCAGGATCCCTGGCATTTTGCGGGATGCGATTATCCCGACGTGGCTGACCGTACACAGGACACTCACCGTCTTCAGCACGGAACAAACTGTAACGATAACGGTCATACCGAGGACGGCGTGGTATTTATCACCAACCTTTGCAGATATGAGGACGGCACTGTGGCTATCGCGTCTGTAGACGTCATTCCCGTTTGGTGTATGGGCAGAGGATTTGTCCGTGCGGGTTATCCCACAAACAGCTATTTCCGTGAATATTATGCGCTTCCTCTTGCAGAAGGCGAGGATTGGCAAAATAAATTCGGTCTTACCGAAGACGAATATACGGAAGCCGTGTATTCCTACAACCGTACCGAAGCACTCCTTAAAGACGGTATCAACGAGATAAACACTTATCTCGAAGAACAATATAATAACCTTAATCAACAATTTAAAGAGGGGTTGGAAAAATGAGCTATTACAATTCTTGCGAGATCAAAAAAGAAGCTGATCTTTTACCTTGCGAAAACGGCGATAACACCGTAAGAAACCTTGTGTTCGGCAAACAGCCCGTTGCCATAAACGAACTGTGTCCCATTGACGGCGAAACCGCCACTCCCCGTTTTAATTCACCTATTGATTATCCCGTGCTTACCGACGGCGTGAGAAGCGACGTTTATACCTATACGGACGAGCGCTGGTTCCGTCTTACGAGAGGGGTTTCCAGAAGCATTATCTTCCGTTTTGATAACCTTTCCGCAGTAAAGGGATTTTCCATAGGATTTCTTAAAGAAGACGTTTCTGCAGTAAGACTTCCCAGACGTGTGGATATGTGCCTTTCCGAAAACGGTGTAGACTGGCAGAGAGTATGTAAATGCAGAGATATTTTCAGTGACGGCGCCGCCTGCCGTGTGGATGTTTGCCGCGAGCTTGATAAAACCTACCGCGCTTTGTACGTTATGTTCGAAATAGAAACAGTAGGTCACGTTTGGCTTGATGAGATCGAGGTTTTCGGCACCACCGCCATTCCTGCGGACGCTGTGTCGATAGTGGCGGAGGAATTGGATAAGGATACCGCTTCCAATATTGTAAACGCATATCCTTCCTACGATGCGCTGGGCGGAGTTCGCAACATACTGCTTTCCTACAACTGCATTCCCCGCAATAAGGAATCGGAGCGCCGCCCCGGTCTGGGACTTATAACCGTAGAGGAATATCTGCCTCACCTTGCATACATAGATAAGGACGGGGAAATGAAGGATACCTTCTTTGACGGAATGCTGTATCTGCCTTATTCAATGTATACCTATTCCGCGGAATACAAATGCGCGGAGGGATGGAAGCACTATATTGAAAATACCTTTACCGAAAACGCAAACGTAGATGCACTTAATAAAGCCACCGCTATCGTGGGAGAAAAACTGGGAATTCAAAACCACAAGACAAAGGTATATTTCTCTGTTCTTCACACTAAAGTGGGCTACGGTGAATTTCCCGAAAAATTCGGCGATATCGACGGCGACGGTGTGGACGAGGTTATGGATAACTTTGCAGACCGCCAAAAGGCTATAAAATGGTGTATAGATACCACCATAGAAAAGTTTAAAGCGGGCAATTACGAAAACCTTACCCACGATGCTTTCTATTGGTTTGAAGAGGAGATCGCATATTCCAATTCCGACGAAACCGCCCTGCTTTCCTGGACTGTGGAATATCTCCACTCGCTGGGCTACAAGCTTTTCTGGATCCCTTATTATCAGGCATCCGGATTTATGGAATGGAAGGATCTGGGATTTGATGTTGCTTGTATGCAGCCCAACTTTGCTTTCCGTGACGGTATTCCCACTCAGCGTCTTTACGATAACGCCGAGATAACCAAAAAGCTGGGTATGTGCTATGAATTGGAGATCGGCGGAAGCGACCCTAAAAACGTGGAAAGATATATGAAATATCTTGATTGCGGCGCGGAAACAGGATTTATGAACAGCATAAAAATGTATTATCAGGGCGGCGTCCCAGGTGAATTTTATGCGGCATTCAAGTCTGCAGATCCCGAGCTCCGCAAGGTATACGACAGCACCTACCTCTTCGCAAAAGAAAAATACGTTTCCAGAAACGAAAAATAAAAGCATTAATGCCGCTTTCACGCGGCATTTTTTGTATTTTACCACTTGAAAAAGCACTCATTGGGTGGTATAATCTTAAAGATTAGTATTATTTTTTTGAAAGGTATGTTGTTTATGGATACCAATTATCTTGCAGATTTACTTTTTCCCAATATAAAAACCACCCCCGAGGATATGGAGGCGCTCTATCCTCCCCGTAATCTTCCCGAGGGTGCGAAGGTGACCCGTTTTGCTCCCAGCCCTACGGGCTTTATGCATCTGGGCAATCTTTACGGCGCCCTTGCGGACGAGCGTATGGCGCATCTTTCCGATGGCGTTTTTTATCTTCGTATCGAGGATACCGATGATAAGCGTACCGTGGAAAACGGCGTTGCCCTTATTATAAACGCTCTTGAAAAGTTCGACCTTCATTTTGACGAAGGCGCAACCGCAGAGGGCGATAACGGCGCATACGGCCCCTACCGCCAGAGCGAAAGAAAAAATATTTACCAGACCTATGCAAAATACCTGGTACAGCAGGGAAGTGCTTATCCTTGTTTCTGCACCGAAGAAGAGCTTGCCGCAAACCGCGCAGAGCAGGAGGCTTTAAAGCTTACTCCCGGTTATTACGGAAAATGGGCTGTTTGGCGTGATGCGGATATAGAAAAAATAAAAGCTTCTCTTAACGAGGGCAAGCCTTTCGTGCTACGCTTCAGAAGCGAAGGAAGCTGTGAAAACAAGCTTAAGTTTACGGATATGATAAAAGGCGTTATCGACGTTACGGAAAACGATATCGACCACGTGCTTCTCAAGTCCGACGGAATTCCCACATATCACTTCGCCCATGCGGTGGATGATCATCTTATGCACACCACCCACGTGGTACGTGATGAAAGCTGGCTTTCCACTTTGCCTTTCCACATTCAGCTTTTCAAGGCTCTCGGATTCAAGATGCCCAAGTACTGCCACACCGCACAGGTGCTTAAAAACGACGGAAACGGCAAGCGCAAGCTTTCCAAGCGTAAGGACCCTGAAGCGGCGCTTACCTATTATCACGAGCAGGGCTACCCCGCAAATGCGGTAAAGGAATATCTGCTCACTCTCCTCAATTCCAACTTTGAGGAATGGCGTTTGGCAAATCCCGCACTGCCTTTGGAGGCATTCCCCTTTACTCCCAAGAAAATGAGCATTTCCGGTTGTCTGTTCAGCTTTGAAAAGCTTAACGACGTTTCCAAAAACGTAATTTCCGCCCTTACCGCTTCTCAGGTTGTGGACAGCGTGGTAAATTGGGCAAAGGAATATGACCCCGAATTTGCAAGTACTCTTGAAGAAGACCGCGTTTATGCGGAAAGCATATTCGCTATCGGCAGAGGCGGCAGCAAGCCCAGAAAGGACCTTACCACCTGGGCAGACGCAAAGCCTTACGTTTCCTTCTTCTATGATAAATATTTTGAATATACCGATACTCTTTCCGCCTGCCCCGAGGACGTAAAGGCTGTACTTGACGGCTTCCTTGCCGTTTGGCAGGAAAGCGACGACCAGACTCAGTGGTTCGATAAGATCAAAGCGGTCGGCGAAAAGTGCGGTTATTGCCCCAATATGAAGGAATATAAAAAAGATCCCTCCGGCTGGAAGGGAAGTGTTGGCGACGTAAGTGCGTTTTTGCGTGTTGCGGTTACGGGCAGAATGGTATCTCCCGACCTGTATACGGTTATGTCCATACTGGGCGCAGAAAAGGTTGCCGCCAGAATAAATGCATTTAAGGAGACTCTGTAAAATGGAAGAAAAAAACAGCAATTTCCTATACGATATTATAAGCTCCGACCTTGAAGAGGGCAGAGAGGACCACGTCCACACCCGTTTCCCGCCGGAGCCTAACGGTTATCTTCATATCGGCTCTTTAAAAGCTATATGGATAAACGCCACCGCCGCAAAGAACTTCGGCGGCAAGTTCAATCTCCGTTATGACGATACCAACCCCGGAAAAGAAGACGTAGAGTACGTTGACAGTATCTATAACGATATTTCCTGGCTGGGCTTCGAGCCTACGGGCGGCGTATTTTACGGCAGCGATTATTTCGGAAAATGCTACGAATATGCGGTTAAGCTTATAAAGGACGGAAAAGCCTACGTGTGCGATCTTACCGCAGACGAAATGACCGCATACCGCGGAACTCTTACCGAGCCGGGCAAGGAATCCCCTTGGCGCAACAGAAGCGTTGAGGAAAATCTGGAGCTGTTTGAGCGTATGAAGAACGGTGAATTTCCCGATGGCGCAAAGACTCTCCGTGCAAAGATAGATATGGCTTCTCCCAATCTTGTTATGCGTGATCCCGCTATTTTCCGTATCCGCCATATGTCTCACCACAGACAGGGGGATGCTTGGTGCATATATCCTCTTTACGATTTTGCGCATCCCATTCAGGACGCTTTGGAGGGCATTACCCATTCCATGTGTTCTATCGAGTTTACCAACAACCGTCCCCTTTACGATTGGGTTGTGGATAATATAGATTTCGAGCACAAGCCCCATCAGTACGAATTCGCCCGCCTTAACGTTACCCACACGGTAATGAGCAAGCGTTATCTCCGTGCGCTGGTTGAAAACGGCATTGCCGACGGTTGGGATGACCCCCGTCTGCCCACCCTTTGCGGTCTTCGCAGAAGAGGATATACTCCCTCCGCATTAATAGATTTCGTTTCCCGCGCAGGTGTTTCCCGTGCGTACAGTATCGTGGATTACGATCTTTTGGAGCATTGCATACGTGAAGAGCTTAATAAAACCGCTACCCGCCGTGTTGCCGTGCTTGATCCCGTTAAGGTTACCGTAACCAATTATCCCGAAGATAAAAAAGAGTTCTTCGCTCTTCCCAACAACCCCTCCGATCCCGAAGCGGGCAAGCGTGAAGTTCCCTTCACCAAGCAGCTATATATCGACCGCGAGGATGTTTCGCTTGACCCTCCTCCCAAGTATTTCCGTATGAAGAAGGGCGGGGAAGTCCGTCTTATGGGCTCGTATATCGTTAAGTGCGAGGATATTTTGACCGATGAAAACGGTGTTATTACCGAAGTTCTCTGCACCGCCGACCTTGAAACGGGCTGCGGTATGCCTGCAGACGGAAGAAAGGTAAAGGGAACTATCCATTGGCTTTCCGCGGCGGACGCTATAGAGGCAGACGTTGCTCTTTACGATAAGCTGTTTACCGAAGCGGATATGACCAAGGTTCCCTCTTCCGAGTACGATAACTACCTTAATCCCGAGTCCGTTAAGCATATAAAAGCGTATCTCGAGCCTTCTCTTGCAGATGCCAAAGACGGCGAACGATTCCAGTTCGTCCGCACCGGCTATTTCTGTAAGGATACAAAGCACGAAAATACCTTTAATCGAATAGTAGTCTTGAAAGATTCAAAACCTTTTTAGGACGTCCTCATTTGGTGCAGAACCAAAAACAAATTAGTCGTAACAAAAAGCAGACCGATGCGTAGAAACGCGATAAGTCTGCTTTTATTTCTGCTGTTCCGTTTTTGTAGAAGCTTTTGCGCGGTAGGCAGTAGGGTTCTACAGCTCTACGCGCGCAAAAACTTCTTCTGCATCCAAATGAGTTAGTCCTATCCGGTTAATACCGGAACGAAGAAACGAGCATGATAATTCACGCTCGTTGCTTTTTTAGGGGTGTATTTTTCGTGGGCTGTTTTTTTATTTCTGAAAGCAAAGCAAACACCTGCGAATGGCAGAGTGAGAAATTACGGCTTTTTTGCAACTGTTTTCAAGCGTTCAACGAGTGTTTCATAACGAGCGTCGGAACGCAAAGCAGTAGCTTCATCATCATTTGTCAACCATTCAAGTATAGAGTGCGAGCGATTGCCTTCCGCTTCCATAATCCATCCGCCACTTGAGTAGCCGCGAAGAATCGGCGAGGTATGAGCAGCATCAAAATCGTAGGTATCCATATGAATTGCAAAATCCGCACCTTTTTCTAGCCATTTCCACGCATCTTCATAGTTCTGCTTTCTCAGATATGCGGTACACAGAAAACTACAAGCAACCTCACCAAGCTGGGCTTTGATTTGATAATCACCGTCCGGGAAAAGCAATTCAAGAAAACCCACTTCTGTCTTCCACAAATGAATTCTGTCTTCAAGTGGATAAATAAACTCTCCGTTATCGTGCCTTTGACCAACTGCAAGTTCAATCATTTCGGCGGTGTGGTAAATTAAAAACGATAAATATCTTTGAAATTCTTCAAAGTCAGCATCACCTTTCCAACGATACATCATAAAGTTTTCGTACGAAAAATGGGTGCGCGGCATTTCCTTGGCAAGCTTTAACATTTTTTCCTTTTTGCCTGCGTATCCATAAGCGGTTCCAAGTGTGTCGATTGCTTCATATCGAATCAAACTATCGGTACACTCGGCAAGGATTCGATTGCAAAGATCAAACACTTCGTCATATTCTTTGATGCCTTTTCGAGAATACTCACACACCAATGAATCGGCAAGGCTTTGCATGATCTTATAATCGCGGGGAAATTTTTTGTTTGCTTCGCGGAGAAGCACGGTGCGTTCAGTGCCTTTCCCTTGATATCCCAATTCAGCCGCGTTGATCAAATATTTCTTTATCTCCTCATTGTTTTTTTCAATATCGATTCCAAGTAGGACATCTGATGAAACGTCAAAAATGTGGCAGAGCGCGGGGAGTTGAGAAATATCGGGTGCGGTTCGGTCGCATTCCCATTGAGAGATTGCGCGCGAGGTGATTCCAAGATATTCGGCAAGCTGCTCCTGCGTAATATTCTTCTCACGGCGCAAACGTTTGATGGTTGATCCGATAGACATATCATTGTCCTCCAAAAAGTATTTAAAAGCGCTTTTGTGATTTTATTATATCAAATCGGAAAATTCTTTCCACGAAGTATTTGTTGAGCAAAAGCATAGCGGCGCTTTGATTTTCAAAGAAATTGTATCATAAAGAGCCGTATTTATCAAGTTGCAATGTTATGCGTTTTTGTGGCAGGTTCCTTGTGCCTCATAAAAAATCCTCCGAGAAATCGGAGGATTTTTGTTGTATGGGATCGGATTAATTTTATCCTATTTGTTCAAAGCTTGTATAGATTTCTTCTGCTTGTGTTTTGGGAGAAACGCAGAATTCATCGAAGAAAAGCGTATGCACGCCTGCGTTTACACCGCTTCCGATATCTATTTCTCTGTCGCCGATCATAACGGTTTTGTCCTTATCCAGCGAATGCTCTTTTACAAGATATTCAATAGCATCCGGTGCGGGCTTATAGGGAAAACCGTTTTCAACGGTAATGACTTCGGTAAACAGTCCCAGCATTCCGTGTCTGCCCAGTATCTCCGGCGCCTTTTTATCTCTGTGGGTAAACAGAAAATGTCTTCCGCCTCTGGATAATATGCGTTTAAACGCATCCAAAACGCCGTCATAAATCTTGATGACCGGCTCAAGCTCGTCGGTAAGCTCGTATTTGTTAAAGGCTTCTCTTTCCTGCTCGGTCAGTCCGTAATGCCGCACCGCCGTGCCTACGGTTATACGAAGCAGCTTTTCCGCTTCATTTACGTCTATCTCTCTGCCGCTGTCCTTAAGTGTAAGAACAAGGGCTTGGGCGGTGTGGGGATAGCTATTGAAAAGCGTGCCGTCGAAATCCCAAATGAAATTATCGTATTTTTCAGTTATTATCATGGAAATACCTGTAATTCATCTGCTTTCTCAGGTTGTAGTATTTCTGCAGCTCCTCGGGAAGCTCGTACATAGAATAAAGGTTTCCTTCGGTGTCTGCGGCAACGTAATCGTTTGCGGCAGGTAAGGTATTGCGCTGTGCATACAGAAAATCAAAGTAGGGGTCGGTCTCAACATCGGCGCGGTGCATAACGTACGCCATCAAAAGCTCGTAGTTAAGCCACTCAACGTCCTGCTCGCCCATATCAAAGTTTGCCACCATAAGACACTCCGTATCATATTTACGGTAGGTGTCAAGGATATTGTCACCTGTATTAAAATAAGGGAGATTGGCAATACGCTCGTATTCTCCGTCTTTATCGTGGTCGGTTATGGATTTAAGGTTGGGCAGATGGTCGCCATAGAAAATAATAACCGTGTTTTCTTCCAAGCCGGAAATATAGTTATACAGCTTGCCAAGCTGTCTGTCCGCATCGTAAAGTCCCTGGGCATAGCAACGGATAGAGCCCTTCATATATACAGAATAATCTGCGGGGGTCTTGGTAACCTTTACGGTGTAGTTATCGCGGATCACGGTGCCTTCGCTGTCTTTATCAATATATTTACCTTCGTAATAAGAGCCGTGAAGCTGTGCGGTGTTTATCATAACGAAATAATTATCGTTTTCTCTCCACTCGTCGCCTTCAACAAATTTTATTACCTGGTCTGCCAGATAATCATCGGAAGGTCTGCCGGCAAGGCGTCTTACACCCTTAAGCTCGTGGCGGAAATCGGTATCGTTAATACCGAAGAAGGGGTATACCTTGGTTCTGTCAAAGAGGGAGTCCTCCCAGGCGGTAATTATTTTGCTGTAATAACCGCTTTCGCCCAGCGTATCAAAGAAATTGGGCGTGCCTTCAAAATCCTCGCTGTCATACATCTGGGTGTAGGGAACAAAACCGGGAGAATACACCGCCAGGTTGCTTCCCGTAAACACCTCAAACTCTGCGTTTGCGCTCAATCCGCCGAACACGGGGGAGATCATTTTGAACACGTGACCTTCCTGCGCCAGCTTTTCGTAATTGGGAGTAAGCTCGGTTCCCGTGGGTGTTTCAAATTCAAACTCGCCAAGCTGGTCTATATCCCAGAAGGATTCGGAAAATACCATTATAATATTGCAATCGCCCCAGGTGCCTTTGTACTTGTCCTGCGCCTGCTCAACAGCGTCTGCCAGCACTTTATCAAGATATTCGGGGTCATAACCCTTGGGCTCAAAAATTCTGCTTTCCACGGCTTGTCCGTACATACCGGAAATAACACCGTATCTTAAATAATATTTAAGGCTGGTGGTGGGGTAATCGGAATCACGCTCGTCGTATTTATAAAAGGTGTTGAGCGTAAAGGTGTTAAGAGGCTCAATGGGCGCGATAATAAGGAACAGCAACAAAAGCGCCGTGCCGCCTACCGCAATACCGTGCCATTTGTATTTTATACGGAAGCGCAGAAGTATTCCGCCGATAATCATTGCCGCCGCAATAAGACCGAACTTCCACAGCTCATCGGATATCTGCTTGAACAGATCTATAACGGATATTTCGGAAACAAGATCTCCCAAGGTGCCCGCGCTGCGGAAAAAGTTTATATCCGAAAAATATACGGGGTTGTCCGACATTTGCACCTTAACGTACTGCACTGCGGAAAAAACAAAGCCCACTACTGAGATCACAGCGTTTGAAGCGATGGAGCTTGTGGTTATGCAGGTTAACAGCGCGTTAAACAGCACCACAAGAATATAAGAGAAAAAGTAACCGGATATAAACTGTGTATCGGTTATGGAGGTGGTATTTAAAAAGAAATTGTTTATGCACAGATTAATTATGCAGGGCACAAGGAGAAAATGATATACCCATTTTATTACAGTAAACCACTTGGAATTAAAAAACTTTTTCGCCCATTCCTTGGCGGTATCGAATACCTCACGGGCGGTTATTTTTTGCTCGGTGTTCATAATTTTCCTCACTCCGGTTCATAGAAAAAACAACTGACGCCCCTTTTATAAGGGGCGCCAAACTATATACATTAACCCTTAACGAGCTTTTCGATTTCAGAAGCGAAATCGTCTTCTCTCTTTTCAATGCCTTCGCCCTTTTCGTACTTAACGAAGGAAACAACCTTGATAGCGCCGCCGAGTTCCTTTGCGGTGTTCTCGGTGTACTGCTGAACGGTCATATTCTCTTCCTTAACGTACTGCTGGTGAACGAGACAGTTGGTGTCGTAGTACTTTTCAATTCTGCCGGTAACCATCTTTTCGATGATCTGCTCGGGCTTGTTAGCAAGCTTGGGATCGTTCTTGATCTGAGCAAGAAGGATATCCTTTTCGCCCTGAATAACGCTTTCGGGAACACAGTTCTTGCAAACGTAGAGGGGGTTCATAGCAGCGATCTGCATACATACGTTCTTTGCGTATTCTGCAAAACCTTCGGTATTTTCAACGCCGCCTTCAACCTCAAACTTAGCAACAACGCCTGCGCTTCCGCCGCCGTGGATGTAAGTTCCGGTAACGCCTTCGATAACCTCGAAGCGACGGATGGACATATTTTCACCGATAGTGAAGATCTCCTGCTTGAGCTCGTCTTCAACGGTGGTTTCTTTGCCTGCGAACTTGGTTGCAAGAAGAGCTGCAACGTCAGCGGGCTTGGTTTCTACGATAGTAACGAGAATACCGTGTACGAATTCCTTGAAAGAAGCGTTCTTTGCAACGAAGTCGGTTTCGGTGTTAACTTCGATAATAGCGGTGCAGCCGTTAGCGGTGTAAACGTCAACGATACCGTCTGCAGCAACTCTGTCTGCCTTCTTAGCGGCAACAGCCAGACCCTTCTCACGAAGAATCTTTATAGCTTCATCAAAATCGCCGTTGGCGGAAACGAGTGCCTTTTTGCACTCCATCATACCGCAGCCGGTCTTTTTACGAAGCTCCATAACAACTTTTGCGGAAATATCTGCCATAGTGATTAGTCCTCCTTAACTTCTGCTTCAGCAACAGCTTCTTCGGTAGCATCGGTAAACTGTTCGCCCTGCTTGCCTTCGAGAACTGCGTCTGCCATAACGGATGCGATAAGCTTGATAGCGCGGATAGCGTCGTCGTTGCCGGGGATAACGTAATCGATACAATCGGGATCGCAGTTGGTATCAACGATAGCAACTACGGGGATGCCCAGCTTGCGAGCTTCTGCAACAGCGTTTGCTTCCTTCTTGGGGTCTACTACGAACATAACTGCGGGAAGACCCTTCATATCCTTGATACCGCCGAGGTTACGCTCGAGGTCAGCCATTTCCTTCTGGAGAGCTGCAACTTCCTTCTTGGGAAGGAGATCAAAGGTGCCGTCTTCGGACATCTTGGTAAGGTTGTTCAGCTTCTGGATACTTCTCTTAATGGTCTTGAAGTTGGTAAGCATACCGCCCAGCCAACGAACGTTAACGTAGTACATACCTGCACGGATAGCTTCTTCCTTGATAGCGTCCTGTGCCTGCTTCTTGGTACCAACGAAGAGAACGTTGCCGCCTTCGAGAGATGCATCGCGAACGAACATGTAAGCTTCTTCAACCTTTTTAACGGTCTTCTGAAGGTCGATAATGTAGATGCCGTTTCTTTCGGTGAAGATGTATTCGGCCATCTTGGGGTTCCATCTTCTGGTCTGGTGACCGAAGTGAACGCCTGCTTCGAGCAGTTGTTTCATGCTGATTACTGACATTTTTTATTTCTCCTTTCGGGTTTCCCCGCCACCGTACGCTTTGAATTTTACCCGCGGCTTTTTGCCGACCCTTGGGCATAACGCACAGTGTGTGTATTTTTTTAATGCGTCGTCACCGCATTCCAAAGTATATTATCACACTTTTTTGCAAAAATCAATAGCAAATTATCAAAAAAACGGGTTTTCCACCCGTTTTTTAAAAATATTTTTCACTTTCCGTCATATTGTCCGATCGGAGTCAGATCGTCGGCGTTGAAGGAATAAACGGACACGGACGTTATATCTGTTTCCTTTGTTCCCATGGCAAGATTAACCAAATGAATGCCGTCGCCGATACGTACCATCTGCCATTTGGAGGTCTTGATCTCCGAGGCTGACGTGTGTACTAACTCCTGCTTTGCGGTAAGCGTCAGCTCTTCTCCGTAGGAGAACATAGCAAGTACATAGCGGGGATTGTCATCCGCAACCACGTAGGGCATTACAAGTGTTCCGGATCCCGATGTTTCGGACGTGGTTTCCTGATACAGTCCGGGTGACAACATATATATAAACTGGCGGGATTCGTTTTCCAAAAGCATTTCTCCCGTTTTCTTTATATTCATTTCGTCGGAAATATCGTAGGTTTCAAGCTTTAAACCTGCGTAATCCGAAGCGTAATCGCGGTAGAAAACAGAGGTAAGCAGATATCCATCGTCCAGAAACACCGTGTGGTAATTATTTCCCTTGCCGTCGGCGCTGCCTGTCACCTTGGGCGAGGCGGGGTCGGAAATATCAACTGTCCACCAGGTCGAGTCCCGTCCGAATACGGCAATGTTTTTATATGTTGCCACGTCGTGTGGAAGGGGATCCTGTTGGTTTCCGCCTATTCCGTATAATTCCCCAATAACGTTAAGCTCCTTGTCCAGTATTATCAGCCCTGCACCGTAGTCCTCGTAGGTGGGGATACGGAGATAACCGTTATATTCGCTTATGGCGGAAGAACACATCCAACCGTGTACGCTTGTTTTCCCGATATACACGGGAAGCTTTCCCGTAATATCGTATCTTTCTATCTCCAGATGCGCCCTGCCGTCATTGCCATACCAAAGAACGGTCTGGTAGAATACGTATATGGAATCCTCGGATATATAAAAGATGAAATCGTCTGCCATTTTGCAATAAGCGTTCATTTCGCCGCTTGACAGATTTATTTTGGACGTTACCGTAAGCGTAGATGTGTACGTTTCCTCGGGAATTTCTGTGTTTTCCGCAGGAATCGTATCGTTGAAATGTCTGCCTGCTATGGGAAGTTCGCGCATCAGCTCGTCATCGGAAAGCATATTATCGTTGTAAAAGCTGTCCGCAAGGGCGGTGAAGCGGCAGGTTATAAGAATAATTTCGCCGTTTATCAAACGGCTTGCCGCAAAGGAGCCCGATTGAACGTAATAATCCTTTTGTCTGGTTTTTCCGCTTTCGGATACCTCAACAACGAACACGCTCGTCAACACGCCGCGGTTATCCTCCGAAAGCTCCTCGACCTTATAATTCAGGTAAGGGTCTTCGTTGGCACAGATTATTATAACCTGATTTTTATACAGCAGCATTTGAATGCCCAAAAGCTGATCGGGCAAGCGGGTTACGGACACCTGCTCCGTTTCGCCGTTTTCCACAGAGAGGATCACAAGCTCTCCGAAGGAAAGAAGGTATATAAACCTGCTGTCACTTTTAATAACATCTCCGCTCTGCAGAGCTTCGTTTTGCTGATCGCTGTAGGTTATGCCCATAGGGGAGTACACGGGAGAAGGTTCCCAACCCTCCACGTCGTTTACAACTATCATACGCGCATCGTCGCGAACTTCGTTTTTTGTAAAAGCTTCGCATATTTTGTTCTTTACCGCGGTATAATCGTTTGCGCTCGCCGCATCGCTCTTTCCGGGTAAAACCAGCAGGGTGTCGGAGCTGTAGCCGCCGTCTTCCGTTTCACTTATTTCGGAGGAAACGTTTTCCTCCGGCGGAAGGGAAGTGTCTGAGGAAACACTACTTTCGTTATCCGCCCTGCTTACGTCGGAAGAAACCTCCGTCCCGCAGGAAACCAGAAACAGACAAAGTAATAAAGCAAACAAGGATGTTATGCGCTTTTTCATTTGCCGCACTCCTTTCAAAAAATGTTTTTTATTCTAAAGAGTCAATAAGCGTAAAATCGCTTGCGGAATAGGAATATAGGGAAGGAACGCCGTTTATTTCCATAACAATGTAAATGTAATCGCCGATTATCACACTGTTGATCGTGGGAACGTGGAACGTATTAGCATCTATCTGTATTTCTTCCTGTTGGAATTTGCCGATAGAATTAAGCTCGTTTCCGTTGTACTTGAACGCTTCAATGCAGTATACGGATTTAAACTTCGCTTCTCCCAATACTATATTTTCGGAATAAGTAACCGTTATAATGTCACGGGTATCGTTGAATACCATGGTGTCCACAACGTCATACATTTGCCAAACGGGATTTTTTCTTGCGCCCAGATCGTAACTTGTTTTTTTCGTTATGTTAAGCGGATCGGAACAATCGTATATGGTAATGGTTAAATTATTGTTTGCGTTTTCGGGAGAAAAAACGTTTCCGTACCCGAATATCATATCTTTTCCGAAGGATTTAAGGTAAGTGAGCATACCCTCGCCGGATCCTTCCGAAACATCTTTTATCACTTGGCAGCTTGAAAGATCTACGGCAAAGAGTACTTTGCTTAAAGTGTTTACCTCTACGTATCCTGCGCTGTTTTCAGAAAATCTTACCGCAGGAATGTTGGTATAAGAAATATCACGGTATATTGAGTCTTTATATGAAAGGTTTTCGTCCAGAACCATAAATCCGTATTTTTCGTCATTTACCAAAGCGATGCGCAGATTATTTTCGTAAAGATCGAAAGACTTATCGTTGAAATATTGCCCGTTTACCCGTGCGCCGCCCGTATAGACCGGAATACAGTCTTCGAAAGTAAAACGGTCGATGTATATACAATACCCGTATTGGGATTTATACATTCCTTTTATTTTGAACACGTGGCCGTCCGCACCGTATATTTGGGTGGTATCGTCTATCACGCAGACAGTGTTACACTCAAAGGTCTGCAGATCAAATCCGGTTACCACGAATACCGATGGGGACTTTATCACTTCGGGTATATAAATATTTTCGGGGGAGACAGTCTTACCGCCGTTTGTTCCCGATACGGGCAATGCCGCCATAACGTCGTCTTTTGTTATTTCTTGGGACTTGTTTTCGGAAGCCTCATTTTCGTCACAGTTAGTAAAAATGTATTGGGGTTCTCTGGGTATGGAGTAAGTGGTTGCTATATACAGTCTGTCTTCGTCAAACTGTATGCTGTTGCAGTAACCTGTCTGAACAAAAACTTCTCTTTCTTCAAGGGTGCAGTTTTTCGTTACGTCGTAAATGTGAATGTATGTCGCGTCCTTGCATCCGGTATGCAGTAATTCTGAGTAGCGGCGCAATACGTACAGTCTGCCGTCATTAACAAACATTCCTTCGTATTTGCTGTGCTGAGGGTCATCCATGGGAAGATCGGTTTTTGATGAGCGTGCTATTTTTCCGTTGCTCACGGAATAAACAGTTATAAAATTGCCGTTAAACCGGTTGTTCAGTACGTATATGAAATTATCATCGTGAACGATTTTTTTGAATTCCACTGCGGTGTTATCCGTACCGGAATCGAAGAAGTCTGTGCTGGGGCGGCTGTGATACGCGCCGCAAACAAAATCTCTGTAAATACCGTCGCCGATATCGGTAAAGTTATTGTCTGAACCTTCATCGGTGCTGCCCCAATTATTCCCATATTCATTTTTATTGTTGCTAAAATAATCCAACAGCATTTCCGCTGTTTTATCGTATGCATCCTTGTTGGAAAGCAGGTACGTGATATCCGGTGTTTCCCCTTCCTGCGATGTTTCGCCTGCGTTTTCGTTATCGGAAACATCCTGCGAAGAAGCGGGAGGTATTATTCCTTCAAGCAGGTTGACGTTTTCCGTACTTTCATCGGAAAAAATATTGTCAATCAACTTGGAAGCAGGGAAAAAGGAAGCGATGCCGATAAAGATAATCAAACACGCGGCGGCAAGGGATATCCATCTGCGGTATGCCGCTTTTTTGGATGCTTTCGCGGCCTTTATTAATTCTTCCGCGTTTATTTTCGATTCATTGGAAAGCTTTACGTTTTCCATTGTTTTTTTGTATTTATCCTCAAACATTTTAAAACTCCTCCTCTGTAAGTATTTCTTTAAGCTTTTGTCTGCTTCGGTGCAGCGCCGTTTTTACCGCGGAAACACTTTTGCCTGTGGCGGCGGATATTTCCGAAACCGACATATTCTCATAGTAAAAAAGATGTATTACCACGCGCATTTGCTCGGGCAGGGAAGATACGGCGTACCACACGTCGCTCTTTTCCGCATCGAACACGGACACGTCTGTTTCCGTGTCGCTCCTGCGGGTGCGCCAAGGTGATAAAAGCAGGGATTTTGAGCAGTTTATTGCCACCCGTATAAACCAAGCCTTTTCGTGTTCCTCGCTTTTAAAAACAGGTGCCCGTTTTATAAAGCGCACAAACACCTCTTGGGTTATGTCTTCTGCGTCATCTTTGTTTTTTGCCCGCACGAAAGCAATGCGGTACACGGTGTCCGCATATTTTTTAAGGATATTTTCTATGGCAGCATTCGTACGCAATGCCCGTTCCATAAAACGCACTCCTTTTCGTGGTTTCATACATAATACTTTGCAAAGGGGAAAAAGGTTACAAGGAAAATAAAAATATTTTAAAAAAATCAATAAAGGCGGAAAAACGATTCATTTGGATGCAGAAGCCTTTTTCGCGAGTGGGGAGCTGTAGTAGCCTACTGCCTCCCGAGCGAAAATGGCTACAAAAACGCATTTGAAATAAAAACAAAAGAAGTCCGTGGCGAACTACGGACTTCTTACCTTAGCATAATGGAACGCGCAGTTCTCACTTTTGCGTTTTCAACATATTCTTTTTGTTATTGCGTTTTTGGTTCTGCGCCGAATGAATTGTTTTTAAAGAAGAGATGTGGGTTCGGTGTCGTTTTCAAGCCACGAAAGGATCATTTCGCAGTTCATAAGACATCTGGGGTGGTGGAAGGGGCCTTTCCACATAGAGCCCTTCTGGGTGTGGGAAACGGTGCCGTCCTTGTGGAGATAACCGTACCACTCGCCGTTTTCCTTGTCTGCAAAGTGGCCGAATGCCCAAACGTGGATCTTTTCAAACCAATCCCAGTACTTCTTGTCGCCGGTAAGCTTGTATGCAAGCAGAGTTGCGATAAGCGCTTCGTTGTGTACCCACCAAAGCTTCATATCCCACTCAAGCTGTTCGCAGGGTCTGCCCTTTACGTCGGTAAAGTAAATAAATCCGCCGTACTGCTTGTCCCAGCCCCATTCAAGATGCCAATCCAGAATAGTAAGCGCCTTTTCAAGAAGCTCCTTATCGCCGGTATAAACTGCCTGATTCATAAGGAACCAGCTGTTTTCCATAGAGTGTCCGGGGTTGATACATCTGCCTGCGGGGTTATCTATAAACTCACCGTTGGGGCCGACACATTCAAGTACGCACTTAAACTCGGGCTTGTAGTGATAATTAATGATAGCATCTACCATTTCCTGAGCAACTGCGGTGTAGTAATCTGCTTTTTCGGGGTCGCAGCGGCGAAGCACCTGCGCAGAGGATACGAGTACCATAGGTACTGCGGATGCGCGGTCGGAGCGTGTCTCCGCATAGGACTTGGGAGTTATCTTAAAGGGGTCGTTCTTTGCATCGTGATAAATGTTCAGCATAAGCTCAAAGCATTCTTCTGCTTTCTTTATAGCTTCCTTGTTGCCGGTAGCCAGACCGTATTCAGCCATAGAGATTACATAAAAGCTTTCGGAGAACATATAGCGGCGTTTTCTCAAGGGCTTGCCGTCCTGAGTAACGGTGAAATACATTCTGCCGTCTTTATCCACGCACTTTTCGTTAAGGAAGTTTACGCCTGATTCCGCATATTCCTTCCAGAGAGGGTTTTCGCCGTAACGGTTCTGAAGTGCGGAAAATGTCCACAGACATCTGCCCTGGAACCAAACGGATTTATCGTTGTTATAGCTTTTGCCTTCTTTGTCTACGCTGGTAATGTATCCGCCGTTTTCTTTATCCAGCAGGTCGCTGCCAACCCAGAAGGGAATACAGTCGTTCATAAGCTGATCGTGGTAAAACTGACGGTAACTTGCAAAGGTTTCCTTTTTCATTTCACATACACCTCATATATCTCTTTTTTCGGTATATATATTTTAATAAATTTATGTATGAATGTCAATATAATTGACAAATTAAATTTGCGGTGATATAATATAAGATGTTATTTTGTGTCAAGCTTTAACTTTAAGAGGAGGAGTAAATGAAAAAAATAACCGCTGTTTTGATTATAGCCTTGCTGTGCGTTTCGCTGTGCTCCTGCAACAGCAGTCTTGTTACCACTATCAAGGGATATCTGGGTCAGGAAACCGTAGAAAAGCCTGCGGGGTATATAGAAACCAAAGAGAATGAATTTTACGTTTACGACGTATTTAAAAAACATATTGAGCTTATAGAATACAAGGGCGGGGAAAAGGACGTAGTGATCCCCACCGAACTTGAGGGTAAGCCCGTTACGGTAATAGGCGATTCCTGCTTTTACAGAAACACCAGTATAGAAACCGTTATCGTGCCGGAGGGAATAGAGATTATAGAGACCGCGGCGTTTTACTGCTGCACCTCTTTAAGAAGAGCGTCTTTGCCCGAATCCTGCGTGTCATTCGGTGAAAAGCTGTTTTCCTGGTGCGAAGCTTTGGAAAGCATAAAGCTTCCTTCGGGTATGACGTCCGTTCCCGATTACGCCTTTAACAACTGCACCTCTTTAACTGAAATTATCTGGAACACCACCGTTACCCATATAGGCGTCCGCGCCTTTTCCTGGTGTACTTCCCTTAACACCGTGGTGTTGCCGGAAAGCGTTGCGACAATAGCTTCCTATGCATTTTATGATTGCGGAACTCTTCAGACCGTTATCATTCCCCCTGCGGCGGAATACGCTTCCAACGCATTTGAAAAGTGCGATAACGCCACCGTTACCGGCGGCAATGTAATGACGGAAACTTCGGACGTATCCGAGGATCTGTCTGCACCGGAAGAAATTTCCGAAGAAATTTCACAAACAATATCGTAAAAAAGAAACCGAAAGGATTTTTAAAATAATGGAACCGTTATCACTTAACACTCTCCGCGAGAGATATCTTAAATTCTTTGAATCCAAAGGACATCTTCGTCTGGATTCTTTTCCCCTCGTGCCTCAGGGCGATAGCTCACTGCTTTTAATAAACGCAGGTATGGCTCCTCTTAAGCCTTATTTTACCGGTGAGCGTATTCCTCCCCGCAAGAGAGTTACCACCTGTCAGAAATGTGTACGTACCCTTGATATAGACAACGTAGGTAAGACCGCACGCCACGGCACTTTCTTTGAAATGCTGGGCAACTTCTCCTTCGGTGATTATTTCAAAGAGGAGGCTATTCCCTGGGCTTGGGAATTTCTTACCAAGGATCTGGGCATTCCCGAAGACAGACTTTACCCCAGTGTTTACGTTGAGGACGACGAAGCACTTGAGATATGGGTCAAGATCGGCGTACCCAGAGAAAGGATAGTAAAGCTGGGCAAGGACGATAACTTCTGGGAAATAGGCGCAGGCCCCTGCGGACCCTGCTCCGAGATATACTTTGACCGCGGTATCGAAAAAGGCTGCGGCAAGGAAACCTGCGGTCCCGGCTGCGATTGCGACAGATTTGTAGAGATCTGGAACATAGTTTTCACTCAGTTTGACGGAGACGGACAAGGCAATTACACCCGCCTTGCAAACCCCAACATAGATACAGGTATGGGACTTGAGCGTCTTGCCTGCGTAATGCAGGGTGTGGGCAACCTTTTCGAGGTTGATACCATACGCAATATCATCACAGAGATAAGCCGTATTTCCGGCAAGGAATATACCGGTTCTTCCGCAGATGACGACGTTTCCATCCGCGTTATTACCGACCATATCCGCACCGCCACCTTCCTTATAAGCGACGGCGTTATCCCCTCCAACGAGGGCAGAGGATACATTCTCCGCCGTGTTCTCCGCAGAGCCGCACGCCACGGCAAGCTTTTGGGTATTCAGGGTGCATTCCTTTCCGATCTTTGCGATACGGTTATAAGAGAAAGCGGAAAAGCATATCCCGAATTGGAAGAAAAGCGCGGCTATATTAAAAAGACTATCGAAGTAGAAGAAGACCGCTTCCGTCAGACTCTTGATGCAGGTCTTAACATTCTTGAAAAAATGGTTGCAGACACTCTTGCCGCAAAGGGAGATACTCTTTCCGGCGAAGATCTGTTCAAACTTTACGATACCTTCGGATTCCCCGTAGATCTCACCCGTGAGATCGCCGCAGAAAAGGGAGTCGGTATTGACGAAGACGCATTCAAGGCTCTTATGACCGAGCAAAAGCGCCGCGCCCGCGAAGCACGTGCCGCTTTGGGTGATAACAGCTGGAGCGACGATGCTATGACCGCTATCGACCGCACCGTGCCCACTCAGTTCGTTGGCTACGATTTCACTTCCGCAGGAAGCGAGATAAAATATATACTTTCCGAAGGAGAGGCTGTAAACTTCCTTTCCGCAGGTAAGGCTGTGCTGGTGCTTGATATCACTCCTTTCTATGCCGAAAGCGGCGGACAGGTAGGCGATACCGGTGTTATCACCACCGAAACCGGTGTTTTTGTTGTAGAAGACACTAAAAAGACTCACGAAGGTCAGTATCTCCATACCGGCTATGTATCCGAAGGCAGTATCGGTCTGGGCAAGTGCGTTGCAAGCGTAGACGAAGAGAGAAGAAACGCTATTGCAAGAAACCACTCCTCCGTTCACCTGCTTCAGGCGGCACTCCGCAAGGTGCTGGGAACTCACGTTGAGCAGGCAGGCTCTTATGTGGACGAGCACAGAGCACGCTTTGACTTTACTCACTTCGCTGCTATGACCGGCGAAGAGATCACTGCCGTTGAAACTCTCGTAAACCAAGAGATACTTAAGGGTGAAGAGATCATTACCGAAGAAAAGACTATTGCCGAAGCAAAAGCAGACGGAGCTATGGCTCTGTTCGGCGAAAAGTACGGCGATACCGTAAGAGTTGTTAAAATGGGCGGTTTCTCCGCAGAACTTTGCGGCGGTACTCACCTTTGCAATACCGCAAAAGCAGGTCTGTTCCGTATCGTTTCCGAATCCGGTGTAGCTGCAGGCGTACGCCGTATAGAAGCAATTACGGGCATGAACGCTTTGAACGCTTTCCGTGAAAGAGATAATACTATCGAAAAGGTTCGCTCCACCATTAAGGCGAACAGCGTAAGCGATATCGTTGCCAAGGCAGAGGCTGTTCAGGCGGAAATAAAGAATCTTTCCAAAGAACTGGAAAAGGCTAACGTAAGTATCTGCTCCAACAAAGCTTGCGCCGCTTGCGCAGAAGCTGTTACGGTTGGAAGCGTAAAGTTGGTAAGATGCTGCTTTGAAAACACTCCCGTAGATGCTCTCCGTACCGCTATCGACGGTATCGTAAGCAAGGACGGAGATACAGTATGCGTATTCTCCGCTGTCAACGACGGCAAGCTTACCTTTGCTTCCGGCGCAGGTAAGAGCGCAGTAGGCGCAGGCGCACACGCAGGTATGCTGCTTAAAAATCTGTCCTCTATTGTAGGCGGTGGCGGCGGCGGCAGACCCGACAGCGCAACCAGCGGCGGTAAATTCGTTGAAAAGGTGGGCGAGGCTATGGAAGCCCTTCCCGAAATCCTTTCTTCCCAGCTTAAAAAATAAGGAGTAAAAACCATGAACTGTATTTTTTGCAAAATAGTAAACGGCGAAATTCCTTGTTCCAAGGTGTATGAGGACGAATATTGTCTTGCTTTTAAGGATCTTAATCCCGCGGCTCCCGTTCACGTTCTCGTGGTGCCCAAAACGCATATCGAATCTGTGGACAGGACAGATGCCGAAAATATAGATACAGTGGCAAAGGTACTTTTGGCGCTCCCCAAGGTGGCAAAAGCGCTTTCTCTTGAAAACGGTTACCGCGTTATCACCAACGTAGGCGAGGACGGCGGTCAGACCGTAAAGCATTTGCATTTCCATATTCTCGGCGGTATAAAGCTTGCCGAAAAATTAAATTAATAAAAAGGATGTTTGTATTATGAAGATCAATCCCGAAACCTTTCTTACTTATCCTCTTGACGTTGCGGGACTTCACAGAGAGCTTCCCGTTTGCAAGGTGAACGATGGCTTGTATATTGCCGCATTCGTAATCTTCGGCGATGTTGAGCTTACCGTAGCCTGCGCCTCCGAGCTTATCAAAAAGCTCCCTCCCCACGATATTCTTATCACGGCGGAATCCAAGGGTATTCCCCTTGTTTACGAAATGGCACGTCAGCTTGGCACAAATAAATATCTTATTGCCCGTAAAGCCGCAAAGCTTTATATGAAGGATCCTCACGCTGTGGAGGTTCAGTCTATCACCACCGCAAAAAAACAGACTCTTTTTATAGATAAAGACGATGTTGAATGTATGCGTGGCAAGCGCGTTGTTATCGTTGATGACGTTATCAGCACCGGCGAAAGCCTTTTCGCAGTAGAAAAGCTTGTCAAGCAGGCAGGCGGCATAGTTGCGGGCAAGATGGCTATTCTTGCGGAGGGCGACGCCGAATACCGCGAGGATATAACCTATCTTCAGCACATTCCTCTTTTATTCCCCGAAAAATAGTTTTCAGGAGCGATACATATGTTCCGTCTAAGACCGTTGGCTTTATGGATAACCGCTTTCGCTGCGGGAATCCTTTGCGCGGTTTTTACGGAAGGTATTGCCAAAATAGCATTATTTGCAGTTATCGGCGTACTTTGCGTACTGTGTTTCGCGGTACGCCGTTTCCCTTACAAAGCCACGGTTTTGCCTTTGGCTCTGGCTTTGATAATCGGTATGGGATATCTTGAGGTACGAAGCTGTATAACCGAAAGCAGAGTTTCCCAAAGCTACGGCTGCAAAGGAGAGGTCATCGGCGATGTTACGGAAACGGACAGCTACGGATTCACTTTGTCCGTGCTTACCGTTTCGGATAACCTTTTGCCGAAAGGCACTTCGGTACGGGTGTATTACGATTACGAAAAGGTTATACGCGCCGGCGACCGTGTGTACTGCGCTTTAGAGCTTTTCGATCCCGGCGCAGAGGGATATTCCTACGGTACATACGTATCTGCAAGCGGGGACGTTTTGCGAGTTGACAAAGGAAAAAGCGCAACACCTCTTACAAAATTCAGAGATCTGGTAAACGGAGTTATTCAAAACCGCTTTTCTTCCGAAAGTGCGGGAGTGGCAAAGGCGATGCTCACGGGCGAGCGTACGGATATAGACCCCGTACTGTATGCCGCATACCGTTCTTCGGGCATAGCTCATATTCTGGTCATATCGGGATTTCATATGTCCTTGCTCCTTATGTCTGCGTACTTTTTGCTTTATTCCACAAAGCTCGGCAAACGCTATGCAGGACTTATATGTATAGTTCTTACACTTGCTTTCGGCGTTTTTGTCGGGTTTACTCCCTCGGTTTTCCGTGCGGCGGTAATGTGTATCGCCGTATTTGCAGGGGGAAGCTTTAATTACAAAAACGATAGCTTTACGTCTCTTTTTACGGCATTGGGGTTATTACTTATTTTAAATCCGTTTTCTCTCTTTTCCGTGGGATTACAGCTTTCATTTTTGTGTTCTCTTGGCATTATTACCCTTTTTCCCGCAATAGGGGCGGCTGTAACAAAAATAAAAAAGCGGGCATTCCGCTTTACGGTAAAACGTTTTTCCTCTGTGCTCATCTCTGCGGTGGCGGCGCTGTTTTCTTTTCCCGTGGTATGCTATTCTTTCGGTGCGTTTTCCGTAATCTCTCCCGTAACAAACCTGTTTGCCATACCGGTTTCCAGTATAGGTACGGTTTTTGGCTATTTAAGCTTTATACTACCGCCCGTTTCCCATCTTGCGGATATTTGTTTCCGCTTGTTAAACAAGATAGCGGTGTTTTTCGCTTCCTTTGAATTCGCCGCCGTTTCCACTAAAACGGCAGGTATGAAAACAACCTTGGTAATTGCGGTAATTTCCGTAATAATTATCGGCTCCGTTAAATTAAAACACCGTTTGCCTTCTTTTGCGTTCTGCGCCGCTTGTCTTGCTTTGTGTATCGTCACTTCCGTGGGCGCAAACGCTTATGCGGACAGAACCCGCCTTACCGTAAACAGCCGTTTCGGCAAGGGCTGTTATCAGTTTGTTTCTTCTTCGGGCGGGGAATGTGTGTTTACGGATATGGGCGGTGCCTACGTCGTTACCGACGATGTGTTTGAAACGGGAAACACCAAGGTCGATGTTTACATAATGTATGAATGTGATTCTTACGGTATGGGAAATCTGTGCAATATACTTTCCGCTGTAAGGATAGATAAAATCTATATAAACGCAAAAAACAGGGATCCCGAAATATACGAGCGTGTTTTACAGCTTGCGGACCGCTGGAATGTAAAAACAGAGGTCTTTGAAGAAAATATTACCGTTCCCGCGGGGAAAGCATACGTTACCGCAGGGGATGTGAATTTAGTTGAATACGGCTGCGATACCTTTTTGCCATACGGCAAAAACGGCATATATTATCTTGACGGAAGGAAGTGAAGCTTATGGATATAGACGGACTCAAATCAAAATTAAAGAAAAACGAATACGCGGGCGCCTATCTTTTTTACGGCGACGAAGCGTATATGAAGGACCATTACGTTTCACAGCTTCGCAAATCCGTACTTGAAGGGCCGGTTCCCGAATTCAATTATTCGGTATACGAGGCAGACAAGCTGGATACGGAAAAAATAGCCGAGGAGGCGTATATGCTTCCCCTTATGGCAGATTATAAAATGGTAGAAATTCAGGCGTTTTCCGTAGCTTCTCTTACCGCGGCGGCGTCCTCTTCTCTTGCGGATATTATTTCCGAGCTTCCGGAGTATTTTATACTTCTTTTCACCGTCCGCTCCGGCGAAGACGAAGAAAAAGCAATAGAAAAAAGAGAGCCCACGCCTTTTGTTGCCGCAATGAAGGATTACGGTAATATAGTAAAATTCGAATCGGAATCCGGCAACAAGCTTCTTGCCTGGATGAACAGACATTTTACAGCTCTGGGCACTCCCGTAGATAAAACCGTGCTGGAAAATATGGTTACAATATGCGGTAACGATATGTATCTTCTGGCAGGAGAAATAAAGAAGCTGTGCTCTTATTGCGGCTCCCGTCCCGCTACCGTGCAGGATGTGGAAAAGGTGTGCTGTGCCAACGAAAGCTATAAGGTGTACGATCTTTCCCGTGCGGTTATAGACGGGGATATGACCAAAGCAGGCAAAATATTCGCATCTCTCCGCTTTTCCTCCGCAGATCCTATAATGATACTGGGCGCTTTGGCAAAGACCTTTTCGGATATGCTGTTAACGCTGGAAGGGCTCAACTGCGGAAAAAGCTATTCCGCTATCGCATCGGATCTTAAAAGTTATGATTTCGTCATAAAAAGATACGCATCCGTCGGGTCCAGAAGAGGCAGAAATTTCCTTGCAAATGCGGTAAGCGTTTGCGCCGCGGCAGATAAGCATCTTAAAAACTTCAGGGGCGACCCTTATACCGTACTGGAAACGGCAATTTACAAAATAGGAGCAGTAAATGCGGGAAAAAATTAAGCTTTCCTGCCCCGTAGCAGTAGAGGGCAGATATGATAAACAGCGTGTCCTCTCGGTTGCAGAGGGAACGGTAATACAGCTTGACGGTTTTTCCGTGTTTAACAACAAGGAAAAACAAGCGCTTCTGCGCCGTCTGTGCGGAAGCGGAAAGATTATATTACTTACGGACAGCGATTCCGCAGGAGCATTTATACGGGCAAAATTAAAAGGTTATCTTCCCGCAGAAAAAATAATAAACGTGTATGCTCCAAGGATAGAGGGTAAAGAAAAACGCAAAAAAACACCTTCAAAAGAGGGCGTTTTGGGCGTTGAAGGCTTGGAATCGGAGGTAATATACCGTCTGCTCAAGCCCTTTGAAGGGGAGATAACAAAAAAGGCAGCTCTTACAAAAGCAGACCTTTTCGGGTGCGGGCTTTTGGGTGGAGAGAGCAGCTCCGCCAAACGAAATGCGTTGGCGCGCCTGTTGGAACTGCCGGAGAATATGACACCCAAAGCATTTCTTGAAGCCATTAATCTTGTGTGTACCGAAGCGGAATTCCGCGAAGCATTGAAAACAATATGAAAAAAGTAGCTTTTTACACCCTTGGATGTCGTGTTAATCAATACGAAACCAACGGTTTTGCAGAAGAATATATAAAAAACGGTTGGCAGGTCTGCGGCTTTGACGAGGATTGCGATCTTTACGTTGTAAACACCTGCGCCGTTACCGCAGAAAGCGCACGTAAATCGGGGCAGATGATACGCCGCGCCGCAAAACGGGGAGATACCGTGGCGGTGGGCTGTTATTCCCAGCTTTGTCCCGAAAAAATAAAAGCTATTCCCGGCGTTATCCGTGTAGGGGGAAACGTAAACAAAAAAGCGGTGGTTATGAATACCGGGGAACCGGTTTTCTGTTTTGACGGCTGCGGGTACGAAAACATTTGTCTTGAGGGAAAAACAGACCTCTTTTCTTCCTGCCGCGCATACGTAAAGATTCAGGACGGATGCCCAAACAAATGCACATACTGTATTATTCCCACTGCAAGAGGGCCTGCAAGGTCACGGGATTTGGTAGACATAATACACGAGTGCCGTAATCTTGCCGCCGCAGGATATTCGGAAATAGTGCTTACGGGCATAGAAGTTTCCGCATATAACCGAGTACCGCTCGGAGATGTCATAAAGCAGGTGTCCGCAATAGAAGGGGTAAAGCGTTTGCGCTTGGGCTCCCTTACTCCCACTTGTATAGACAGGCCTCTTTTGGAGGCGATGAGAGACAGCGGAGTGTTTTGCGCACATTTGCATCTTTCCGTTCAATCGGGGTGCACCCGCATACTTAATCTTATGCACCGCAAATACAATAAAGAGCAGCTTCAGCAAAGAATAGACCTTATACGGGAAATTCTTCCCCAAGCAACACTTTCTGCAGATATTATCACGGGTTTTCCTACAGAAACAGAGGAGGAAGCAGAAGAAACTCTGCAATTTTGCGTAAACAACCGCTTTATGCACGTACATTCATTTCCGTATTCCGAGCGGCCCGGAACATTGGCTGCGGAAATGAAAGGACAGGTTGAAAAAAAGATACGAGCAGAGCGTAACGAAAAATTGATCTCCGCTGCAAACGCCGTGCGCGAACAGCTTTTGGATTTGCGCGTGGGAACAAAGCAGACAATACTCACGGAAAAAAACGTACAGGGTATCTGTACGGGACATACAGAAGATTTTATAGAGTGTTCCTTTAAAGGGGATTTTAGAGCAGGGGATTATGTTTTGGTTAACATAACATCCCAAGAAAACGGAATTTTGAAAGGAGAAGCAATATGATAGCAGTTCCGAATAAAGAGCAGATCAAATATACCTCCGCCACCATTCAGGAGAGTAATGTATATAATAAACTGAAATTGTTTTTCGAGCTTCGCCGTGACGACGAATCTCCTTTCACTGTGGAGGAAATATTAAACTGCTATTTCGTGTGCCGTTCCGGAAAAAGCTTTGCTGCCCGCCCCGGCGATATGATAGTTGTTCTGTCCGCTCTTCCCAACGCAAAAAAAGCGCAGGCGATGCTTAGGGTAAGAAAAGGGGTAGGACTGTACGGACTTGTTTCTCTCGTTCCGGGTATGGCACTTAAAGGGGAAGAACTTAACGAAGAATTCGAACGGGAATATTACGTTATAAACCCCAAAAAGGACAAAAAGCTTTTAAAACATCTTGCCCTCGAACGCATTGTGGCAACGATTGTGGGAACGGTAATCAGAGAAGGGTATTTTATCTGCCGCGGTGACGAGGAGCCCGAAGAGATTACTGTATCGGAACAGCAGGAAAACTGCGCAAGAATTCCCAGAACCTATTCCTTTACCCAAGGGTATCTGATGGGGGCGAAGGCGGCATTTGAAGGTAAATGGGAGCCTTGCGGAGATGACGTGGGAATGGCTTTGGGAATGTTTTCCGCTTTCTTTGATATACGCTGCAACGGTATATTTACCTACAGCGGTGCTCAAAAAGGCAACGGTCTTTTCCTGTTTGCAATTTCTTCACGGGGAAGAAATCCCGATCGCCGCGGAAGACTTGCTTATAAACGCATATCCAAGGGTATGAAAAAAGGCACGGTAACAGATTGCGTTATATTTAACGATGGCGATATTTCTGCCGCAAAATGCAGACTTTCCGGCGAAGAGTATCCCGAACAGCCCGAAAGATTTTTGAAAGAGGGTACCTGGTACGCCTTGATTGCCTCCAAAGGACCTATCCGCGGCGGCTACTATTTGGGCAGGTTATAAATTCACCCCGACAATAAAAACAGACCGCCGATAGCGGTCTGTAAAGATTTATTGGTTTTTCAGTTTTTCCATACACTTTTTGCAAACGGGGCGTCCCATAGTGGTTTCAACCCCTTCTTCACTTTGGCAGAAAATGCATTTTTCCGTGGGACGGCGAAGAATAATTCTGTCTGCGTCCACTTCGTAAACAAGATTATCGCCGGGGTTTATCCCGAACTGCTTGCGTATGCTCTTGGGGATAAGAATTCTTCCGAATTCGTCTACGGTTTTAATACTTTTTTTATTCTTTTCGTCCATACACGTACCTCCTGTTTGCATTTTATCACGTTTTTCGCCAAAAGTCAACGGTATCTGCCAAAATATTATGTATACTGTATAAGATCACCGATACCGTCAACAATAATATCCGCACGGTTTTCGTCGGTCACATCAGCGATCTTGGTTTCGCCGGAAAGCACTAAAACAGAGAGGATGCCGTGGTTTTTGCCCAAGGCTATGTCTGTGTAAAGACGGTCGCCCACAACGGCTATCTTTGAAAAAGGCTTTTCGCTCTTTTGAGCGATCATATCCGCAGTTTCTCTGTAGGGCTTGCCGAAATAGCGGGGTGTTACTCCGGTAGAAGCGGTGACCAAAGCGGCAATGGCGCCGCTGTCAGGAATAAAACCGTTTTCGGTGGGGCAGTTAAAATCGGGGTGTGTGCAGTAATATATTGCACCGCCGCGAATAAGATCGCAGGCTTTTACCAACTTATCATAAGTGAGTGTGGTGTCAAAGCTGGTTACCACGATATCGCCTTCGGTTCCGTCGGTAAGGTTGATTCCGTACTGCAAAAAGGTGTTTTCCAATGCGGGAGTGCCCACAACGTAAACCTTTGCATCGGGGTGGTTTTTGCGAAGATACATAGCCGTAACGTCTGCGGCAGAGAAAATCTCGCTTTCGTCTGCGTCAAATCCCATATTGGTAAGACGGTCAATATATATCTTGTGATCGTTGGATGCGTTGTTTGTAAAATACATTATCTTTTTCCCGCTGTTTTTTACGTGGGAAACAAATTCTCTTGCACCGGGAAGTACGTTTTTGCCCAGATATATGGTTCCATCCATATCAAGTACAAAAAGTTCAATATTCTTTAATCTTTCCATATTAGCTCCATAATTATTTTTCTTTGGCTAATTATATAACTATTCTTTAAAAAAATCAACACAAAAAGCAAAAAGGCGGTGTCTTATATGAATAAAACCAAAAGATATTATATTGCAGTAGACCTTGAGGGTGTGGCTTGTACTATCGGCACTCCCGGTCAGGGCTTGGCGCAGGGCAGTGCGGGTCTGGAATATGCCGCCTTGCAAGGCACAAGAGAGGCAAATGCCGCCGCAAAGGCTCTTTTTGATACCGGTGCAGAGGAAGTCTGGGTGTGGGATTGCCACGGCACAGGATATAATCTTAAGTACGATCTGTTGGATAAACGCTGTAAAATAGTTATGGGCGCAGGAAGCGGAAAACGTTTTCCCGGTATAGAAGATGGGTTTGCGGGAGTGTTGTTTATCGGTTACCACGCATACGATACCATAGATGCAGTGCTTTGCCACGTATACTCCTCCGCCACCTTCCAACACCAAAAAATCAACGGCGCATTCGTGGGCGAAGCACAGATAGACGGCGCTGTTGCAGGTAAATACGGAGTTCCCGTGATTTTTGCTTCCTCCGATGATATCTGCATTTCTCAGATGAACAAAAGCTTCCCTTGGGCGGAAACCGTTGTGACAAAACGCTCTCTCGCCTGGAACAGCTGTGTTTCCGACCATCCGGAAACGGTATGTGAAAACATTTACGCAGGTGTTAAAAAAGCTGTTGAAAACCTTGATAAAATGCTCCCCTTTACTTATGAGCAAAACTTTGAATACGAAATACGCTATAAACGTATCGAGCCTGCTCAGGGATGCCATTACCGCAATCCCGACGGAACACTTTTCTCCCGCCCCGATGCTTATACCAGAGTCGGCGTGCTTAAGGATATAGAAGATATATTTAAATAAATGAAAATGCAGTTCGGTTAAACCCAAACTGCATTTTATTTTAGGGGTGTTTTTCGGGGTCCCCGAGAAGCCGCAAGGCTTCTTGGGGTGAATTTTATATTAAGTTTTCTGCATCTGCTTTTACTGCTTCAATAACTTCGTCCGCACTCTTTTCGTCCTTTGCCTGAGTAAGGATATATACCTTTATCTTAGGCTCGGTGCCGGAAGGACGAATAAGCACGGTAGTGCCGTTTTCAAGCAGATAGGAAAGCATATTTGCTTTGGGAAGTCCCGTTCCTTCGCACATGTAATCGGTAACCTTTGTTACCTTGCTGTTTCCGATACTTTCGGGAGGGCAGGCGCGTAAGCTTGCCATCTTTTCCTTCATGGTATCCATAGGAACGATACCGCCAATAACGCGGCTTATTATGGCTTCTTTGCAATATCCGTATTTTTTGTAAAGCTCCTGCAGGCGTTGGTACAGTGTGGTACCGTTGCGCATATTGTACGCCGCCATTTCGGCGATCAACATAGAAGCCGCAACAGCATCCTTATCACGCACGTAGCCGCCGCTCAAATAACCGTAGCTTTCCTCATAGCCCAGAATAAAAGTGTATTCTCCCGATGCCGTAAACTCTTTTATCTTTTCGCCGATATATTTGAAGCCCGTAAGCACGTTCATATGGTGAACGCCTTCGCCTTCGCATACCAAGTCAAACAGCTTGCCGGAAACTACGGATTTTATGGCGCAGGCGTTTGCGGGAAGATTTCCCTGTGCCTTCTTGCTGTTTATAATATAATCCGCAAGGAGCGCGCCCACCTGGTTTCCCGTAAAGGGAACGAACTCGCCTTTGTCGTTTCTTGCAACGATACCGACTCGGTCCGCATCGGGGTCGGTGCCGATAATAAGGTGGCAATCTATATTTTCCGTTTTTACTTTTTCTATGGCGATATTAAAGCACTCTTTGTTTTCGGGGTTGGGGGTGTGAACGGTAGGGAAGTTGCCGTCGGGCACCTCTTGTTCCTTGACTACAATAAGGTTTGTAACACCGGAGCGTTTTAAAATTTCGGGCACCAGTCTGTATCCCGTGCCGTGAATGGGGGTGTAGATAATATTAAGCTTGTTGCCGTATTCTTTGAGTGCAGTGGGGTCTATACTGCAATTTTGCACCGCGTCCAAAAAAGCATCGTCGGTTTCTTTACCTATTATTATAATAGTGCCGTCTTCCACAGCTTTGTCAAAATCTGCTTGCTCAACAGAGAAGATGTCTGTTTTGGAAACGTAATCGGAAACCACGTTTGCGTGCCGGGGAGGGAGCTGTGCTCCGTCTGCCCAATAAACCTTGTATCCGTTATAAGCGGATGGGTTGTGAGAAGCAGTTATGTTTATACCGGCAATACATCCGTAATGAAGTATGGCAAAGGATAATTCGGGGGTGGGGCGCAAGGAATCAAAGATATATGTCTTTATTCCGTGGGCAGCAAGAACGCGGGCGGCGGTTTTTGCAAACAGCTCTGAATTATTGCGGCTGTCCCAAGCAACGGCAACGCCTTTATCCTTGCCGTTTTCGTCTTCTATAAGGCGGGCAAGGCCTTCTGTTGTCTGGGCAACCGTATATACGTTCATACGGGAAATTCCCGCAGCCATTACAGCGCGCAGTCCTGCGGTTCCGAATTCCATAGGATGAGAAAACCGCGCCAAGATCTCATCCGAATTATTTTGAATTTCTTTAAGCTCTGCTTTAGTAGCATCGTCAACGACGGGAGAATTTAACCATTTTTCAAATTCTGTCATAATATTCTCTGCCTTTCGGAATTATATTCAGATCTCTTTTAATGCCTGCTCAAGGGCTTGTGCAAACTGGTCGGGACAAGAGGTGGCTTTAAATCCGCAGGTAATGCCTTTGCAGCGTTTTATAATATCTTCTGCTTTTTGTCCCTCTGCCAAAGCGGCAACGCCTTTAAGATTTCCGTTGCAGCCGCCCAAAAAGGATACGTTTGTCACGGTTCCGTCTTCGGCTATGTCAAAGGTAACGCTTCTGGAGCAAACACCCTTGTTGTTGTACGTCTTTGTCATTTTTAAAAATCCTTCCTATTATATATATGTATATATGCGGTTTATTATTATTCATAATATCAAATATCATTATAACACACGTGATAACGGTTTGCAAAGAACAAATTTCAAAATAATCAAAAATTCATATTTTGTTCACAAAAAATTAACAATATTAAATAATGGGGAATTTGTCAAAAAATATTGACAAAAGGTGGTATGTGTGTTATACTACGCGAGCTTGGTGTGCGATGAAGTGGGAGATTGCTGCCCAAAAGCAGGTAACTCACACAGAGTATGTCGGTTTGATCTGGCGAATTTTCCAACATTTTTTATGGGTCGGAAATGAAACGCCCGGAACAGTGTTGAGAAAATCTTCAAACACCTCGCTACATTATATTATATAAAGGAGAAATCCCATGGCAACTCAGAAAATCAGAATCAGACTCAAGTCCTACGATCACTCTTTGATCGATCAGGCAGCAGAGAAGATCGTTGAAACCGCAAAGCGTTCCGGCGCAGCAGTTTCCGGTCCCATTCCTCTTCCTACCGAAAAGGAAATCGTAACCATACTCCGTGCAGTTCACAAGTATAAGGACAGCCGTGAACAGTTCGAGTATCGCACCCACAAGCGTCTTATCGATATCATCAAGCCCTCTGCAAAGGCTGTTGAGGCTCTCACCAACCTCGAACTTCCCGCAGGCGTAGATATCGAAATCAAGCTTTAATCAGTCAAATAAAGGTCATGTTAACCCGCGTGTGGCGAGTTAACCAATAACCTTAAGGAGGATAAAAATGAAAAAAGGCATCATCGGCAAGAAAATCGGTATGACTCAGATCTTCGATGAAAAGGGCAACGTCATTCCGGTAACCGTTATAGCTGCAGGTCCCTGCACTGTAACACAGAAGAAGACCGCAGAAAACGACGGCTACGAAGCAGTTCAGCTCGGCTATGAAGACATCGCAGAGAGAAAGCTTACCAAGCCTGCGAAGGGACACTTCCTCAAAGCAGAAGTTTCCTTCAAAAAGTATCTTAAAGAGTTCCGTCTTGACGGCGCAGCTTCCATGAACGTGGGCGACGTTGTTACGGCAGATACTTTTGAGGTAGGCGAAAAGGTTGATATCACCGGTATCACCAAGGGTCACGGTTACAGCGGCGTAATCAAGAGATGGGGTCAGTCTCACCTGAGAAACACCCACGGCGGCGGTCCCGTTCACCGTCACATCGGTTCTGTAGGCGCAAACAGCGATCCTTCCAGAATCTTCAAGAACAAGAAAATGCCCGGTCAGTACGGTAATGAAAAGGTTACCATGCTTAACCTGGAAATCGTAAAGATCGATTCCGAAAAGAATCTTATCGCGGTTAAGGGCGCAGTTCCCGGTTCCCGCGGCGGCGTTGTGATCATTCGCAACACCGTTAAATAAGTGAAGGGAGGATAACGTAATGCTTAATGTAAATGTATACAATATGAAGGGCGAAGTTTGCGGCAGCATGGAGCTTAACGAAAAGATCTTCGGCGCAGAAGTGAACTCTTCCGTTCTTCACACCGTTGTTAGAGCATACCTGCTCAACCAGAGACAGGGTACCCAGTCCACCCTTACCAGAGCCGAAGTTTCCGGCGGCGGCAGAAAGCCCTGGCGTCAGAAGGGAACCGGCAGAGCAAGACAGGGTTCTACCCGTTCTCCTCAGTGGACCCACGGCGGTATCGCACTCGGTCCCAAGCCCCGCACCTACAAAGTATCCGTTAACAAGAAGGTAAAGAGAACTGCATTGTACTCTGCACTGTCTTCCAAGGTTGCAAACGGCGAACTGATTGTCGTAGACAATATCGCGCTGGAAGCATACAAGACCAAGGAAATGGTAAATATGTTCAACGCACTCGGCTGCCAGAAAGAAGTTAACAAGAATTACAAGGAAAACGGCGAAAAGAAGTCTCACAACGTCGTAGTTCCTCAGAAGGCTCTTCTTCTCCTCGAAAACGTAGACGAGAAGGTAGTAAAGAGCTGCAGCAACATTGAGACTGTTAAGACCACTCTTGTTAATACTCTCAACGTATATGAGATCCTTAACTGCGAGAAGGTCGTTGCAACCAAGGCTGCAATCGAAAAGCTCGAGGAGGTTTACGCATAATGAATAAATCTGCATACGATATCATTATCAAGCCCGTTATCACCGAAGCTTCCAACGAAGACATGCAGAATCGCAAGTACACCTTCAAGGTTGCTACCGATGCTAACAAGGTAGAGATTAAGAACGCTGTTGAAAAGATCTTCGGCGTTAAGGTTGATAAAGTAACCACCATTTCCGTTAAGGGCAAGGAAAAGAGAATGGGCTACAATTCCGGCAAGACTGCAGCTTGGAAAAAGGCCATCGTTAAGCTTGCTCCCGAATCCAAGACCATCGAATTCTTCGATAGCCTTATGTAATCGAAAGGAGTTATACAATGGCTGTTAAGACTTATAATCCTACTACTCCGTCGAGAAGACATATGGCTACTCCCTCCTTTGCGGAGATAACCAAAAAGACTCCTGAGAAATCTCTCGTAGTTACTCTCAAGAGCAAAGCAGGCCGTAACAATCTCGGCCGTGTAACTGTTCGTCACCAGGGCGGCGGCAACAAGAGAAAGTACAGAATTATCGATTTCAAGCGTAATTCCACTTCTCCCTGCACCGTAACCGCTATCGAGTACGATCCTAACCGTACCGCATACATCGCACTTCTTTGCGATGAACAGGGCAACAAGAGCTACACTATCGCTGCTAACGGCGTTAAGGTAGGCGACGTTCTTTACTCCGGCGCAGACAGCGATATCCGTCCCGGTAACGTTCTTCCTCTTGCTAACATCCCCGTTGGTACCGTTATCTACAATATCGAACTTTACCCCGGCAGAGGTGCACAGCTGGTTCGTTCCGCTGGTGCAGCTGCACAGCTTATGTCCAAGGAAGGCAAGATGGGTCAGGTAAGACTTCCCTCCGGCGAAGTTCGCTACATCCGTCTTGACTGTACCGCTACTATCGGTCAGGTTGGTAACCTCGAGCACGAGAATATCAAGATCGGTAAAGCAGGTAAGAAGCGCCACATGGGTATCCGTCCTACCGTACGCGGTTCCGTAATGAACCCCGTAGACCACCCTCACGGTGGTGGTGAAGGCCGCGCACCTATCGGTCATCCCGGTCCTTTGACTCCTTGGGGCAAGCCTGCTCTCGGTTATAAGACCAGAAACAAGAAGGCTCGCACCGATAAGTTTATCGTTAAGCGCAGAAACGCTAAGTAATACGGTGAAGGAGGAATAAACAAATGAGCAGAAGCGTTAAAAAAGGCCCTTTTGTGGAGCCTAAATTATATCAGAGAATTTGCGAAATGAACGAGAAGGGCGAGAAGAGAGTTCTTAAGACTTGGTCCCGTGCTTCCGTAATATTCCCCGAATTCGTAGGTCACACTATCGCAGTACACGACGGCAAAAAGCACGTTCCTGTATACGTAGTAGAAGATATGGTTGGACACAGACTCGGCGAGTTCGCTCCCACCAGACACTTTAAGGGACACAGCGGTTCCAAGACATCGAACAGCAAGTAAGCGGAAGGAGATAATATAATGGAACAGAAGATAGCAAAGGCTTATCTCAAGCAGCTCCGTATGACTCCCCGCAAGGTCAAGATCGTTCTCGACCTTATCAGAGGCAAAAACGTTGCTGAGGCAGCCGCAATACTCAAATATACCAACAAGATCGCATGCGAACCCGTTCTTAAGCTTCTTAATTCGGCTATCGCAAACGCAGATCACAATTTCGGCATGGATGTTGAAAAGCTCTATGTTTCCGAATGCTTCGTTACCCCCGGTATCATGAAGCATATGAAGAGAATGAGACCCCGCGCAAAGGGCAGAGGCGACAGAATCCTTAAGCGCACTTCTCATGTAACCATCGCACTTGCGGAAAAAAATTAAGGAGGGTACAGTAAATGGGTCAGAAAGTTAATCCTCACGGTCTCCGTGTCGGTATAATCAAGGACTGGGATTCCCGTTGGTTCGTTAAAGACGAAGTTTTCGGTGAAACTCTTGTTTCCGATTACAAACTCAGAAAGTTCCTCACCGCAAGACTTGCAGGTGCAGGCGTAGCAAAGATAGAGATCGAGCGTGACAACGCAAAGGTTCGCGTTATCGTACGCTGTGCAAAACCCGGTATCGTTATCGGTAAGGGCGGCACAGAGATCGAAAAGCTTCGTAAGGAAGTAGAAAACTTCGTTGGCAAGCCCGCAGCAGTCAACGTAATCGAGATCAAGCAGCCCGATCTTAACGCACTGCTTGTTGCTCAGAATATCGCAGCACAGCTCGAAAAGAGAACTTCGTTCCGCCGCGCAATGAAAATGGCTATCGGCAGAACTATGAAGCTTGGTGCAAAGGGTATCAAGGTTGCGGTTTCCGGCCGTCTCGGCGGTGCAGAAATCGCAAGAACCGAGCATTACCATGAAGGCACTATTCCGCTTCAGACCCTCAGAGCCGATATCGATTACGGCTTCTATGAGGCTAATACCACCTACGGTAAGATCGGCATCAAGGTATGGATATACAAGGGTGAAGTTCTTCCCGAGGTAAAGCGTCAGGGAGGTAAATAATCATGTTAATGCCCAAAAGAGTTAAATACAGACGTGTTCAGCGCGGCAGACTTACCGGTAAAGCATCCCGCGGTAATACCATTACCTACGGCACTTACGGTCTTGTAGCAGCAGAACCCGCTTGGATCACCAGCAACCAGATCGAAGCAGCCCGTATCGCTATGACTCGTTACATCAAGCGTGGCGGTAAGGTTTGGATAAAGATATTCCCCGATAAGCCCATCACCGAGAAGCCCGCTGAAACCCGAATGGGTTCCGGTAAAGGTTCTCCCGA
>JAFQAP010000034.1 GCA_017399965.1 Clostridia bacterium
ATCTCCCGACGAAGGCGGATTTCATCACGAAGTGATTTCATCCACCGAAGGTGGATTTATCCCGTCCGATAGGACGGATTTAGTTGAAAAAAGCCAAGTCGAAATTCGACTTGGCTTTTTTCTTGGCAGGGGCAGTAGGACTTGAACCCACGACCAACGGTTTTGGAGACCGCGACTCTACCAACTGAGCTATACCCCTATAAATGGCGATCCGGATGGGGCTCGAACCCACGACCTCCAGCGTGACAGGCTGGCGTTCTAACCAACTGAACTACCGGACCACATTTGTATCGGCAAAACCGACTACATAAGAATATCACATAAAGCGTGTTTTGTCAATACAAAAATGTTATTTTTTATATTTTAAAAGGCTTAGTTTTTAATATACTTTTTCCACTGCGGGAGCGCGATGACACACATAATAATTCCCAAAAAAGCTATTATTCCCCAAGAGATAAGGGTGGCAGCCCAGCCTGCGTTGGTGGCGATAAGTGCGATACCGTATGAAGACGCGGCGCTTCCCACGTACACAAAAGCATTGCATATTCCACCCACGGTTGCGGCTTTTCCGATGCGCTCGAACCTGCGGGGCAAAAAGCTGATAAGCATTGTATTTACGCCGTGGGCACAGCCGATTACGAGGGCAGACAGCACAAGCGTGACCGCGGGAGATTTTGTGTAAAATACAGCGACAAGCAAGGACAAAACCGTAGTTACGGAAAACAAAAATATTGATTCCGCAACCTCGTTTCTGAACACCTTTCTGAACAGCACCGTTGCCAGCGAAACAAACACGATACTTGAAACGGGTACTACCATATTCAAAAGGATGGCTTTGGATGAATCCATTTCAAACACTTCGGTAAAGAAGGTGGGAAGCCAGGATTGGATACCGTCTTTAAGATATCCCTGCAAAGCGATGGCAACGAGAACTATAAGCACGCCCGAAACTGCAAGGGTTTTGATAAGCGGTGCGGAAGAAGGAGGTGTTGTCCCTTCCCTTTTTGCAGTTTTATCCATTTTGGATACCAATCGCCAATATCCTGCGCACCACACGATAAGTACGGCGGCGGCAAGCAACGCACCGAAGAAAAAGGAAAATCGCCAATCCGCCACCTTTATTCCGAAGGGCACGATAAGATATATAAGTATAGTTGCGCCGTGGCAGGCATAGGATACCGCCAGATTGCCCTTGGCGTAGCCGGAATCATCGAAATAATAAGAAAGTATACGAACTATAGGCGGCCAGAAAAGTGCCTGCGCAAAGCCGTTGACGCCCCACAGCACCGCCATAACGGCAACGCTGTCTGAAAAAGCAAAAAGCAGGTTGCACAGAGCAGTAAGCACCAAACCCACCGCGACTATTTTGCCGGGATCGAATTTATCGCTTAAAACACCGCTGATGATCTGACCGAAGCCGTACGTGAAAAACAGCGCGGTGCCGATAACTCCGCCTTGTGTTTTTGAAAATACGCCCACGCTTACCATTTCCGCAATGGAAGCGGAAAAATTAAGACGGGTAATATAACTGGTGAAATACAAAAGGGACAGCAGTGCACATAGCCATACCGCAGGTGAAATCTTTTTCTTTTGCATATCTTGAAAATTTTCCTTAATTACTTTGTTTTTTTGCTTTAAAGTATCTTACGAACACGGGAATATAAAACAGCGCCACAAGCAGACATGCTAATGCGAAAATTGAGGCAAGGTATATATACCAATGCCATATTTCCGTGAATTTAAAATCAATAACAAATTCATATGTAAAAAAGAAATTGGTGGTACGTTCTACGCTGATAAGCTTGCCGTTTTCGTATACCGGATTTGCAAACATAGAGTTTAAATAAAGAGAAACAAACGCCAAAACGCCCAAAGCGCCCAAAGAAGTGAAATAGTGCTTGGGACGCAGAATATCTTTATGAGCATAGTAAATATGCAAGCCCAGAATTACCAGCACGGAGTGGTAAAGGAAATATTCGTAGGGATGTCCGCTCAAAAATGCTTCGGCAAAAGTAGTTCCGCCTGTAAAAATGGAGGGCAATAAAATTGCTATAAACGCACCTATCGTGCAGGTGGGATACATAAAAGCGTGTAATATTTCCTTTGCCTTACCGTCCTTTGCAAAACGGGAATAAAATATGAATATTATCTGTATAGAGCACAGATGCAGAGGCAGGTTGTTTGTTTCCAAAAACACATACGAATGGGAACCGTCTGCCGAAGGGACCAGCTTCATTACCGAAAATGTTTTTACCAATTCAGCTATAACAGCAGCCACACACGCCCAAGACATAACCTTTTTAAAGGGGGGATTATATTTTCTGAGCAAAACAGTGGCAACGGTTATAAAAACCGCACAAACCGCAAGCCAGACAAAATGAGGAAGTGTATACATACTATTTCTCCTTTTTAGGATTGATCTGCGCAAGGACTATGGCTATAAACATCAAAGCACAGCCCAGCATTTCCCGTTTGGAGAGAGTTTCATGCAGGATGAGCCAACCGGAGAGAACTGCAAAAACCGACTCCAAGCTCATTATAAGAGATGCCAGCGCAGGGGGCACGTTCTTTTGACCGACGATCTGCAAAGTATAGCCAACGCCGGAGGAGATAAGTCCCAGATAAAGAATGGGTACCCACGCGCTTTGAATTACTGCCAAGGTAGGATGCTCGAAGATAAGTGCGGGAATAAGGCTTACAACACCGCAGGTAAAAAACTGAATGCAGGCAAGCTTTACTCCATCTACCTTGGGCGCGAAATGGTCTACAAGCATTATCTGCACGGAAAAGCATAAAGCACAGCCGAGAATAAAGTAATCCCCTTTTGCGATAGAGAATCCGCCTTCAACACAAAGGAAATACATACCAACGGTCGCTACCACAACGCCTATCCACACGGGGAAAGAGGCTTTGCGTTTAAAGAAAATGCCGATAATGGGAACTAAAACGATATACAGCGCGGTAATGAACCCTGCCTTGCCCGCAGTAGTATCCGCAATGCCGATCTGCTGTAACGCGCTGGCGACCGCCAAAGCGACACCGCACAGGATTCCGCCCTTCCAAAGTGTTTTGGTGACAGCGGTGGTTTTTTTCTTTGTACCGAAAAGGGACTGAATACCGATAATAGGAAGCAAAGCTATACTGCCTAAAAAAGAACGGGCGGAAAGCAAGGTGAACGGTCCTATGTTGGTACCCTGCCGCTGCGCCACAAAAGCAACGCCCCAAACAAAAGCGGTAAGTATGAGAATGAGTATGGATAATGTCTTTTTTACTGTATAGTTCATTTTAAATACCCGTTAAAACTTAAAGATAAAGTATTATATCACAAGAAATCTTATTATTCAACAAAAAAAGAAAAGACTGTTAAAGAAACAGTCTTTCTGATGCAGAGCGAGTGTGTTTTATAAAGTAACTCCGTTAAAAAGATCGATAATACGATATCTGTAATAATTTGCTCTGAGCCACTTTGCGAAAGAAATATATTTCTGCTTCAAATCGGGCTCTATTCCCTTTTGATAATGAAAATATATTCCGCCATTTGTCACAGCCGTATTGCGCTTTCGCTCGAACTTTTGCCATAAATTCATATTCTCACCATTTGTATTGTGTTCATATATTGTGAATTCTAAAGGATTATTTTGAATTCTTCTTAGCGGTATTAAGAGAAGCAATAAGTAAAATCCTAATAGTAGCACAATTACGGCTTATTTTGTTATAGGTTGCAGTATCAATATAATCAGTTTTATATAGCATATCAAGCCACTTACGTGTCTCGCTTGCTTCCTTTAACGCTATTTCTAATTTTGCTATAAAATCTGCACGGCTGTGGCCATATTTGCTCTCGGCAATATTAGCACATACGCTGGTTGCGCTTCTTCCAATTTGATTTGAAACGATATATTCTTTTTTACTCCTAAGTTCTTTTACCAAATTCAAAACATCAACGGATAATTGCATAGATAAATCGGAAAGCTTATCTTCTTTCATTTTTATCACCTCAGCCAAATTATAGCATACATTTGCGCAAAGCGCAACATCATTGATGCAAAGCATCACATCATTTGCCAAAAGGCAACACCGTTTGTGCGAAGCGCAACTTCATTTTGTGTCCGCCTTACGGCGGAACGATGTTGAACTGAAGTTCAAACGATGTTTGCGGCTACGCCGTAAAACGATGTTGTGTCCTTACACTCCGCGTTGCGGACACAAACACAAAAACCCAAGTCAAATTGACTTGGGTTTTTGTTGGCACGCCATAAGGGATTCGAATTCTCGCCTGCGGGCTCGGTCAGGGTTGGGTCTGACAGCCCACCGGGCTGTCATTCAACACCAACCCGTTCGAATCCCTTTTTTGTTCGTTAAACAAAAAATAACGGACACCGCAAAAGCGGTATCCGTTATTTTGGCACGCCATAAGGGATTCGAACCCCTGACCTTTTGGTTCGTAGCCAAACACTCTATCCAGCTGAGCTAATGGCGCAAATCAGCGTTTGCTATTATACCTCTTTACGGCAGGAATGTCAAGTGCTTTTTTAATTTATTTTTTATTTTTCTCAAGCTCATCCAAACGCTTGCGTATATTTTCAAGTTCGTTTGCGATAGGGTCGGGAATGTGGATCTGGTCAAGCTCCTGAGATGCTTGCTTTTTATCGGAAGTGATATTTTTTGCGGGAACACCCACAGCCGTTGAATTTGCGGGAACTTCGTGAAGCACTACCGCGCCTGCGGCGATTTTTGAATTATCCCCTACCGAAAAGGGTCCCAGCACCTTTGCCCCTGCGCCCACCATTACGTTGTTTCCCAAGGTGGGATGACGCTTGCCGGTATGCTTACCCGTACCGCCCAGAGTGACGCCCTGATAAATGGTACAGTTATCCCCTACCTCGGCGGTTTCGCCGATAACGACTCCGCTGCCGTGGTCGATAAACACGCCCTTGCCGATCTTGGCGGCAGGATGTATCTCTACCCCCGTAACGGCGCGGTTGAGCTGGCTTACCGCACGGGCGGAAAGCTTTTTGCCTTTTTTATGAAGCTTGTGGGCGACGCGGTGAAGGAGCACGGCATGAAGTCCCGAATATAAAAGCAGTACCTCCGCATCGCTGGAAGCGGCAGGGTCACGCTCACGGATAAGCCGTATTTCTTCCTTTATATCCTTATATACACCTGTTATATCTGTATCGCCAATAAAAATACTCATTGTTATTCACCTATTTTATCTGAGGCACCGACATTCCCGTTATAAGTGCGGAATCCTGTGTAACATACACCGTATAGTAAACGGGTATTACCGTATCGTCTTTGAGATCGGAACGGAAGGTTCCGTTATTATCCATTATACGGTAACGGACGGAATACAGTTCCACATAACCCTGTTCATATGGCTGACGGGATTCCAATGTTACGGAAATATCATAAAGCTTTTGCATTGTAAACTTTTCCGGAAGTATTGCGTCTTCTTTAAACTCATCCGAAAAAAAGGCGGGATAAACGGAATATTCGCCTTTTATAACGCAATCGAAATAATTATAAAACATCTTTCCCGAAACATTTGCGGAAAGATAGTTTTGGGCGGTTATAAATTCACCCTCGCCATCGTAGGAAAAGAAAACGTCTTTTTGCTTTTTTGCGTAAATCTTGTCTGCAAAAATATCCTCTTCGTAATCCGCGGGGCAAAAGGAAATATCACCGCCGCCCGAGGGAGATAACGTATTTATCTTGGGAGAAAACAGATTTGATATACCAACGATACCAAGAAAAAGCAGAACAAGTGCAAGTATTACCGAAAGCACGGTAATTATTATCTTTTTACGTTTTTTCATAGAAATACCAAAATTCAATCACCCCAAGAAGCCTTGCGGCTTCTCGGGGACCCCGACAAAAAGAGGGGCAAGCGGTTTTACGCAAGCCCCTTACTTTTTTTGCGGTAAAATTATTCGCAGAATCTCTTAAGATTCTCGTAGCCTACGGAAATACCCTTGATAGGATCTTCCATTCCCTCAAATTCGATGTTTATAAATCCATCGTAGCCAATGCCCTTGAGGATGTTGATGCACTGTCTTACGGGGATATCGCCGTGACCGATAATGGAGCCGCGGAGATAGTTGCCGCCTCTGGAGCGGAACCAGCCTGCGCCGGGGTTTTCGCCTGCGCCGTTCTTGATATGGAAATCCTTTGCGTGAACGTGAACTGCATAAGGAGCCATTATACCAACGGAATAAGGGCTGTTTGCATCTGCACAAGCAAAGTTACCCATATCTACCAGCGCGCCGAAGTTGGGGTGGTTTACGGTATTTACAAGCTTTTCTACACGGGTGGGGTCCTGAACGAAGAAACCGTGGTTTTCTACACAGGTCTTAATACCCTTGGTTGCCGCATATTCGGTAACTGCGCGGTAGCCTGCAGCAAGACGCTCTACAACCGCATCAAAGCTTCTGCCGGTCTTAACGGAATAAGGATAGCCGGGAGTAGCGTCGTGACGCATAACCTTAACGCCGTATGCTTCTGCAACGTCTACAAGGTCCTTTACACGGTCGATCTCTTTTTGCAGATCTCCGCCGGAGCCGTTAAGAAAATCACTTCCTACGCAGAAGCAGACTGCTTCTATGCCGACCTGCTTACAATAATCGCCGATATCCTTTGCGTATGCGATATATTCGTCTTTATCTGCATAAATTTTGCAGGTACCTTCAACGATATCGAGACCTTCAAAGCCTATTTCTTTTGCTTTGTCGATACAGCCCTTTACGCCCAGATTTTCATCCTTTGCGTATTCGCGGAAGCTGTAAAGGCTAACACCTAATTTCATAATGTGTACTCCTTATGTTATTTGAAATTATTAAAAGTTCGGGTATCCCGGAACGGGATACCCGAGTAAAGGTAAAGTATATTAATTACTTAAGAACTACGGTTGCCATCTTGGACCAGTCGTTACGGCCGATGATACCGCCGCCGTTACGCATCTTAACGTTAGTCCAGTTACCGTCGCCAGATTCTTTACGAGCGTTGAGAGAGAAGGAGAGGCCGAAGGAAGCGCCGGTGTCGGGAGCTTCTTCAAAGCCGATATCTTCCCAGGAGATCTTAACTTCGTAAGTGGTGGTCTGGTTGGTTTCGTCACGGGTTACCATATAGGTACCGTCTGCGGGCTTTGTCGCACCCATGAAAGCTTCAGAAACTGCAGTGCCTGCATCGGTAACAGCGTAGCCATACTGACCAATTACACCGTCTTTTTCAGCAGTGTTATCAACGATGTAATCATAGTGCTGAGACATATACTCGCTGGTGGGAGCCTTGGTAGCAATGTTAACCTGAATGGAGCACTGGTCCCAAAGGCTGGTAGCGTTGGGGCAGTAGTGGTAATCCATTTCAACTACAACTGCGTAGTAGAGATATTCAGCATCGTATGCAACGTAAATGTCTGCAACGATGTCGTAATCTTCGGTAGCTGCGAACTGAGCGTAGTCCCAATCGGGGTTGTCAACGTCAACGTGAGAAACAACTGCGCCGTATTCGTTAGCATTTACAACGCCATCCTGTGCGGGAGCGTTTGCAACGAAGGTTGCGTTCCAGGTAATGTCCTTAACCTGAATGCCGTGAGGATAGATAGAATCGTCTGCGCCGTAAGCTGCGAGAGCCTTAACGTCGGATTCCTGATACTTGTGAACAACAACTACAAAACCGTCTGCGGGAATGTTAACTGCTGCGGAAGCTTCGCCTACTGCGTAGTAAGCGGTCTTAACGTAGCCGAAGTAGGGCTTTGCCTGGTATTCAGCAACCAGAACTGCATAGTCTTCAAGACCTGCGGGGGTAGCTGCGCCGAAGCGTGCGTCATAAAGGATAACTGCGCCGTAAGCCAGTTCTTCGTTGTAACCGGTAAGTACTACGGAATCAGCCTGCTCGATACGGTCGCCGGTGTTGGGAGCTCCGTAGGAGAGATACTTGTTGGTATCTTCGGGGATCTCGATCACGTTGCCGCTTTCATCTGTGGGAACAGATTCTTCGGGAACAGACTCATCGGGAACAGACTCATCATCGGGAGTGGATTCTGCGGGAGTAGAATCCTCATCGGGAGTGGATTCTGCAGGATCAGAATCTTCAACGGGAGTGGATTCGCCTGCAACGGAAGAATCGTCGCCTGCGGGGGTCTTGGAGGTCTCATCGCCGCCGCAAGCTGCAAGAGCAACTACCATAATGGCAACGAGAAGGAAAGCTAATACTTTTTTCATTGTTTTTTCTCCTTTTTGAATTCAAAATTGTTAAAAACAATTTCTTCTGCGTAATATAATACCATACATTTATGCAAATTGCAATAGCATTATGGAAAGCACATCGCGTTTTTTGAATTTTTTATTCATTCTGCACAAGCTAATTTTACACAGCAACACAGAACAGGCAGGGCTTTCTCCAATTCGTCAAGAGAAGGATATGTGGGCGCGATACGGATAATATTATCATCGGGGTTATAGCCGTAAGGATGGGTAGCGCCTGCGGGGGTAAGCTTTAAGCCCGCTTCCGCCGCCAAGGAAACCACTCTCTTTGCTTTTCCCTTGGGGGTATACAAAGCAAGGAAGTAACCGCCGTTGGGGTTGGTCCACCAAACTTCGGGAATACCGGAAAGCTCGTTGGTGAAGGTGCGGCGTACAAGCTCGAACTTGGGTCTGATAAGGCTCAAGTGAACGCCCATCTGCGCCTTTATATCGTCAAAGGTGCGGAAAACACGGGCGTGGCGGAGCTGATTAAGCTTATCCGGACCGACGGTCTGTATTGCAAGCTCTTTAAGTATACGCTGTATGTTTGCGCGGGAGGAAGCTATACAGGAAATACCCGCACCGGGGAAGGATATTTTGGAGGTGGAGGCAAAGATAAAGAATCTGTCCTCGTTGCCGCACTTTTTAGCTTCGTGAAGCACCTCAAGCAGATAATCGGGATGGTCGGTAAGATCGTGCCATACGTATGCGTTATCCCAGAACACGCGGAAATCCTTTGCCGCAGTCTTCATACGGGCAAAACGGCGCACGGTTTCATCGGAATAAGTAATACCCGAAGGGTTGGAATATTTGGGCACACACCAGATACCCTTTATGGTCTCGTCCTCTGCGACCAGCTTTTCTACGATATCCATATCGGGGCCGTCTTCGTTCATAGGAACGTTGATCATATTTATATTGAAATATTCGCAGATGGCAAAATGACGGTCATAACCGGGAACGGGACAAAGGAAGGACACCTTATCGTATTTAGCCCAGGGCTTCATACCGTCCACAACGCCGTGGCTCATAGCACGGGCGATGGTATCGTACATAAGGTTAAGGGAGGAGTTACCGCCCACGATTATCTCGTGCATGGTAAGTCCCAGCATAGAAGCGAAAAGACGCTTGGATTCGTCGATACCGTCAAGGCCGCCGTAGTTACAGCAGTCAACACCGTTTTCGGAAATACATTCCTCACGGGTGGTAACGGCGGTAAGCAGACGCTCCATAGTGTCAAGCTGTTGAGTGGAAGGTTTTCCGCGGGACATATCAAGTTTGAGTCCCGAAGATTTATACTGTTCGTACTCTGCGCGGAGAGCGTTAAGATCAAAATTCATAAGAGTTCACCTGTGTAGAAAATTAGAATTCGGCATTACCGAAGGTACGGGGGAATGCCTCTACGTCACGTATATTGGAAACACCCGTAATATACATTATAAGACGCTCAAAGCCGATACCGAAGCCTGCGTGGTGAACGCCGCCGTATTTGCGAAGGTCCATATACCACTTATAGCTTTCGGGCTCCAAGCCAAGCTCTTCTATGCGCTGCATAAGAAGATCGTAGCGTTCTTCTCTCTGGCTTCCGCCGATAAGCTCGCCTACGCCGGGCACAAGCATATCTGCGGCGGCAACGGTCTTGCCGTCGTCGTTAAGGCGCATATAGAAGGATTTTATCTCCTTGGGGTAATCGGTTACGAATACGGGGCAGCCGAATATCTTTTCGGTAAGATATCTTTCGTGCTCGGTCTGCAGGTCGCAGCCCCAATAAGGAGTAAACTCAAACTTATTGCCGCTTTCGGAAAGAAGCTTTATTGCCTCTGTATAGGTTACACGCTTGAAATCGGAGTTAACAAGATCGTTAAGGCGGGCTTTGAGTCCCGTATCCACAAATTTGTTGAAGAATTCTATTTCTTCGGGGCAGTTTTCAAGAACGTATGCGATAACGTATTTGGTCATACGCTCTGCAAGGTCCATATCGTCCTCAAGGTCGGCAAAAGCGATCTCGGGCTCGATCATCCAAAACTCTGCGGCGTGGCGCTGGGTGTTGGATTTTTCTGCGCGGAAGGTGGGACCGAAGGTATATACGTTTGCAAATGCCATTGCAAAGCATTCTACGTTAAGCTGACCGGAAACGGTGAGAGAGGTAGGCTTTCCAAAGAAATCCTGAGTAAAATCCACCTTGCCGTCCTCTGTGCGGGGAGGCTCGGATGCGTCCAGCGTGGTAACACGGAACATTTCGCCCGCACCCTCGCAGTCGCTGGTAGTGATAAGAGGAGTGTGAACGTATACAAAACCGTTTTCAGCAAAGAATTTGTGTATTCCCTGCGCCGCTACGCTTCTTACTCTGAATACCGCGTTAAAGGTGTTTGCGCGGGGACGCAGATGTGCGATGGAACGCAAAAATTCGGGAGAATGGCGCTTGGGCTGAAGAGGATAATCGGGCGTGGAAGTGCCTGCTATCTCTACCCGCTCCGCCTTTATCTCAAAGGGCTGCTTTGCGTTAGGTGTAAGCTCAAGAACGCCGGTAACTTTGAGTGCCGCGCCTATATTCTGGTGAGCGATATCTTTATAATTATCGAGCTTGGACTCCTCGAACACGACCTGAACGGGCTTGAAATAAGAACCGTCGTTAAGTTCGATAAAACCGAAGGCATTAGAAGAGCGCAAATTGCGCACCCATCCCCCTATCGTAACCCTTTGTCCGCCCAGTTCGGCAGAACGGGAATACAGTGTTTTTACTGTCGTAAGCTCTTTTTTAATAGACATAATCTTTCTTTCTCCTTTTTTAAGGTCAAATGATATTATACCACATACGTTATATTATTGCAAGTTATTGGAAGAAAAATTATTAATATAATATGAATAATAAAACATAAAAACCAAAGGATTTTTTTGAATTATATTCCCAAACCGCTGTTTACCGAGCTGGCGCGGGTAACCGCTTCCCCGCCGAAGCGGGCTCGGATACGGTCTATGGCAGTTTCCAGCTTTTCGTTTTTCTCTCTGCGTGTACTTTCGTCGCTAAAAAAGCTTTGCTGTACCCCTACCGTATCCGCTTTGCAAATGTCCATTCCCGTAACGGTAAGGGAGCGGATAGGCTTTGATATATCCGTAAGTTCACGTATTATGTCAACCGAAACGGAAGCGATGTCTTTGCAAAAGCAGGTGGGATTTCTTAATTTGCGCCGGCGTGACACAGTGTTCAGATTCGTATCTCTTACAGCCACCGCCACGGTACCGCACATTACACCGTATGACCGCATACGGGAGGACACCGTATCCGCAAGTGCCCACACGGCAGCGCGGATATCGTCAAGCCCCAAAAGGTCGCGCCGGAAGGTCATACCGTTGCCTACGGATTTAATTTCCCGCTCCGTATTGACAGGGGTAACGGGAGAGCATTCCGCACCCGTGGCGTAATCGAACAGGGTGGCGCCGTTTTTTCCCAAAGCGTCAGACATCGCCTTTCTGCCTGCCAAGGCAACGTCCCCCACCGTTTTTATTCCGATGCGGTTTAAACGGGCGGTGGTGCTCCGCCCCGCAAAAAGAAGGGCAGACACGGGCAGGGGGTAAACTATATCTTTAAAATTTTCACGGGAGATGACCGTAGTGGCGTCCGGCTTTTTGTAATCGCTTCCCAGCTTGGCAAATACCTTGTTAAAGGAAACTCCCACGGAAACGGTTATACCCACCTCGCGGTATATGCGCTCCCGCAAGGCATCGGCTATCTGCTTTCCGTCCCCGAAAAGGTTTTTGCTTGCGGTTACGTCCAGCCAGCTTTCGTCTATGCCGAAGGGCTCGATAAGATCGGTATATTTATAAAATATCTCCCCTATTCTTCGGCTGAACTGCTCGTATTCACGGTAATGGGGTTGAGCAATAACAAGATGCGGACACTTTTTCTTTGCCTGCCATATAACCTCCCCCGTTTTTACCCCGAACCTTTTTGCAAGCTCATTTTTGGCAAGAACTATTCCGTGCCGTTCCTCCGAAGAACCGCACACCGCCATAGGCACGTTGGCGTATGAGGGGTTGAACACCGTTTCCACCGATGCAAAAAAAGAGTTGCAATCGCAGTGCAACACCGTTCTATCCACAATAAATTCACCTCGCCCGAAAATTATACCACACGAACATTCGTTCTGTCAAGAACAAATGTTCCAAATAGGGCGAAAATAAACCGCAAAGCCTTAGCCTCGGATGCTAAAGGATAGTTATAGAACTTTTACAAAAATTGAATATAGAAAAGCTTTCGATAAGATAATTGTCGAAGGCTTTTTTATTACAAGACATTGACAGAATAAACTCCCTGTGGTATAACACATTTGAAAGGAGGACCACGTGCTTAGAACGAAATATAATTTTATTGAACCAAGAAAACTATTGATCTCTTATAAAATGTATGAGTTCGTGTGCGTATTTCTTGGCTTTTTGTTTTATATACGTTCTTTGCACTTCCCGTAACCTTGTATTGTTTATTTATTTGTTTACAAAATTAATCATAAAAATTATGGAGGATAATTAATGAACAATACTTGTTTTACTATTTGCAAAGCCAATCAAGAACAGAGGGATTATGTTTTAGAACGATTTCCTAATATAAAAAAAGAAGAGCGAGAAAACGCAATTATATATGTGGCAGTTAATGAATTAGATAATATAATTGGCAGAATCCTTGTTACAGAGAACGATGTGCCGAAACCTCTCTTCGGAAAGTATTGGTATATTATTAATGTTTTCGTACACCCAAAATTCAGAAGAATGGGGATTGCCACTGAGCTGGTGAATAAAATAAAAAGTCAAGCAGAACTGTCCGAGGTCCTTTATCTTTACGGTTCCGCTAATGCAACTGTTGAAGCAAGTATGTTTTGGTTTAATCAAAATTTCACTCTTAATTCATATGGTAAAAAGCAAGATAATGTGAAAGAACCCTTACTTTATGGAAACTATCATCATTTTTTTAGTTACCGCGTTGAACGTAAAACTTTGGTTCCCAACAATACTTTTAATCACATCAAACGAGCTTCAACAGATGAAATACAACAAGCAATAGATACTTATATTTATGATGATAAGAAAAAAGCGTATTTTTTGAGTAAATCAAATAGCCTTTTGGGATTTGTAGCGATAGGAGATAATGAAAATATACAAGGAGCAATCATAGCATTCCCCGACAGTATGCAGGCTCCGCTTGATTCTACTCGTTTGTGGATCAACGTGTTTGTTGAACCGGAATGTCGGAATCAAGGAATCGGAAAGGCTCTTGTATATGAAGTATACCGATATGCAAAAGAAAATGATTTCGTCCAATTAACTAATTTTGACACCACAGAAGATAATATCGGTTTTTGGTATGAAATAGGTTTCGATATTTTCTTTTGGGGAGTTAATGCCTCAACCGGAAAACGAGGTACAACTGCAATGATCCGTGTTAAATAAAAACTCATAATATAAAGTCAAATCCTCCGATAAGGAAAATCCTTATCGGAGGCTAATTGTATAATCCGGATTTTGCCATTGTATTGGTAGTGAATCGGTGCGCGTTTTCTGTTGATTTTCAGTGATATGCTGTCTTCGACAGCGTGATATTTTTGCGCTCGCAAAAGTGATATTGCTCTGTAAACAGAGCAGTTATATTCTATTCGCCTTAAAGTCCGCAAAGCAACAGAACGGCACTTTTAGCAAAATTTAGCGGCGAATAGAGTTGGAGTTGTGTTCTAAAGAACACAACTCCTTTGCCTTGCGGTTTGAAATATAATTTTTAATTATTTCTTGAGCATTTTTCCGCGTCTATCGCCAGCACCAGCATAAGGGCGCGGAGGGCGTAAACGGGGTTATCGATATATATGGAATAGGTATCCGTCCAATTAAATATCTCTTTGGTTACGGCGGCAATTTTTCTGCCCGAAGCATCCAATACGTCGTAATCCCATTCAAACAGGTCGCCGTCTATATGCCAGCCGTTGCAGTCTATGTTGAACTTGGGCTTGAAGAAAGAAAATTCTTTGCTTATGCAGCCTACATATTTACCGTCCTCATACATTTCGAATTTAGGCAGGAAGGTGAATATGCGTTCATTTACCATACCTACTTCCCGTCCCGAGGCATCGAAAATTTTGAGGCAATGTCCCCAGGAAAGCTGACCTTTAACGGTATACAGTACGGTTCCGTTTTCTGCGTAAATATCATAGCTATCGAACCAAGAGAACATTTTTTGCTTGAATAACAGCTTCATAATACAGCCTACTTAAGCAGTTCGAGGAGATAGGGCACTTCTTTTTCAAACTCAACGCCGTAGTTAACAGAATCGGGAGAAGAAGCGGTGCGGGCGATACAAGCCACGGTATAATCGGTAGCAACCTTAAGACTTTCTTCCAGAGTTTTGCCGTTCATAAGTGCGCCTACGAGAGAGGATGCGTATACGTCCCCCGTGCCGTGATAGGAACGGTCGATACGGTCGCGGAAGTATGTAAACACTTTTCCGCTTTCCTTTTCCATACACGCAACGCCCAGCTTTCCGTCGCCGTAATCAACGCCGGTAAGAACTGCGTACTTGGGACCCAGACCGCACAAGCCTTTAAGCACTTCTTTTACGTAATCTTCGGTATATCCGCTGCCGACGTAATCTATACCCAGCATAAAGGAAGCCTCTGTCATATTGGGAACGATAACGTCCGCCTTGCCGCAAAGACGCGCCATTTCCTTTGCAAATTCCACGGTAAAGCCGGTGTAAAGCTTGCCGTTATCCGCCATAACGGGGTCAATAACCACCAAAGAAGGAAAATCGTCTATAAGCTTGCTTACAAGATTAAGCTGTTCAAAAGAGCCCAGATAGCCGGTATAGATAGCATCAAAGCCAAAGCCTTCTTTTTTCCAATGCTCGGTTATGGGTGTAACGTCTTCCGTAAGATCACGGAAGGTAAAGCCGGAAAACATTGTGTGGGTGGACAAAACGGCGGTGGGAATTACCGCACACTCAACGCCCATAGCGGAGATTATGGGAAGCGCTACGGTAAGGGAGCACTTTCCGATACAGGAAATATCCTGAACTGTAACTATTCTTTTCATAATTATTTACTTTCTACCGTATAAAAGAACGGTGATATTGGTGAATTAAGTATGCGGAAGCAAGCACAGCAGTACTTGCGTCTGTTATATTCCGAAAGCATTTCTGCCAGCATATTGCCCTCAACAGTGCCTTCTTCGTGTCCGGGATAAACGGCGATAAGCAATATTCCGTCCGGCGCAAGAAGATTTATCGCCTTTTCCACGGCGATACGGGTGGTCTGATGAAGGGTGGTTATCTTTTTATCGCTTCCGGGAAGATAACCCAGATTAAACACTCCCGCTTTTATGGGAGTTTTTATATATTTATCGCATTCCGAATGGGAATCCAATATAAGCGAATAATTGTGATACATCGCCTTTTCTTCCAAAAGATTTTTGGTGCTCTCCAGCGCTTGAGGCTGAATATCAAAGGCATATACCTTTCCCTGCTCCCCTACTGTGCCTGAAAGCCACAAGGTATCGTGACCGTTGCCCATAGTGAAATCCGCAACCGTATCTCCTTCACGGATATGGCGGAGCAAAAAGCTTTTTTGAAGTTCCAACAGATCGGTCATTTCCCTCTCGCCTTTCTGCGCTTTTCTTCTTTGGTTACGGCGTATGCACGCTCTGCGCCTATTGCAAGACCTACAGCGAGAATTGCAATGGGGACAAGCCAGCGGTAAGAACGCTTTGCGGGCTGTGCCTCAACTTCCTCGGATGTGTCCTGCCGGGGAGCGGAAACATCGGGGGCAAACACGGGAATATCCACAGTAACGGAGTTAAACACGGTTTTTCCCATTAAACGCATTCCTGCAGGAGTAACCGTACCTTTTATAAATTCAAGATTTTCCGTGCCTCCCTCGGTAAGCATAAGAGAATATACGTCCACAAATTCGGCGTTTGCATAGCCTTCGCAGGCAAGAGAAACTGCTTGGTTTACACCTTGCAGATTTTTTCCCTGCAATGCGGAAACAAAATATATTCTTACGCCGTTAAGGGTAACGGCAAAAGTCTGTGCAAAGGCGGAAACCGCATCAGCTTGCTCGTTTCCATCCAGACAGTAAATAACCGCTTTGGGAGAAAACATTTTAAGGTAGGATGCGCATACTGCCCAATCTGCGGAAGAGGTATCTGCCAAGGTAAGGGATGCCACCGTGTGGGGATACATATCGAAAGAATAATCCCGCCACAATGCAGAGGCGTTACCGCCGATGAGCAGTACCGCACCTCTCTCCACAGAGGAAAGAGAGTTGCGGAGCAAGGTTTCTACGGGGGTTTCCTCAGGCAGGGAGGAAGCGTCCCCCTCCTCCGCATAAGCGGTTACCGAGAAAAGCAGTATCAGTACTGCGAGGAAAGCCGTAATTCTTTTCATTTTTGCATCCTTTCGAGATTGGAGGCGATAGCGGAAATAAATTCTGCCATATATACGCCCTTCTTATTTTCAAGATTGGACAAACCGATAAGGTCCTTTGTCATAATTCCCTCTTCCACGGTTTGTATGCAAGCTTTTTCCAAGTTATCCGCAAAGCTCATAAGTTCGGGGATATTATCAAGCTCCCCTCTCTTACGCAACGCGCCGGTCCAGGCGAAAATGGTTGCGATAGGATTGGTAGAAGTGGGCTTGCCCTCAAGATGCTGATAATAATGGCGGGTTACTGTGCCGTGAGCCGCTTCGTATTCGTAAGAGCCGTCGGGTGCAACGAGAACGCTGGTCATAAGCCCAAGAGAACCAAAGGCTGTTGCCATCATATCCGACATAACGTCGCCATCGTAATTTTTGCACGCCCAGATAAAGCCGCCCTCAGAGCGGATAACACGGGCTACCGCATCGTCAATAAGTGTATAGAAATAGGTTATGCCGTTTTCCTCGAATGCGTTTTTATATTCGTTTTCGTAAACTTCGTTGAAAATATCACGGAAACGGCGGTCGTATGTTTTGGAAATAGTATCCTTTGCGCTGAACCAGAGGTCCTGCTTGGTATCAAGAGCAAAAGAAAAACAGCTGTGGGCAAAAGCACGGATGCTATCGTCAAGATTGTATACCTCCTGAACGATACCGTCGCATTCAAAGGTGTGAAGGTCTACACGCTTTTCGCTTCCGTCAGGCAAGGTTATGCATATCTGTGCCTTGCTTCCTGCGGGAACCAGAGTTTCGGATGCCTTATATATATCGCCGTAAGCGTGACGGGCGATAGTAATGGGCTTTTTCCAACTGCTTACGTAAGGGGTTATTCCCTTTACGATAATGGGAGCGCGGAACACGGTGCCGTCCATAATAGCGCGGATAGTGCTGTTGGGGCTCTTCCACATCTGGGAAAGGTTGTATTCCTTTACTCTGTCTGCATTGGGAGTGATGGTGGCGCACTTAACCGCAACGCCGTATTTCTTTGCCGCCAAGGCGGAATCTATGGTTACCTGATCCTTGGTTTCTTCTCTGTGAGGCAGGCCGAGATCGTAATATTCGGTCTTAAGATCAACGTAAGGGCAGATAAGCTGTTCTTTTATCATTCCCCACATTACGCGGGTCATTTCGTCCCCGTCCATTTCCACGAGGGGAGTTTTCATAGGTATTTTGTTCATTTGTTTCCTCCTGTATAAGTGAGTAATCCGCCTGCTTTAAGAAGCGCTTTCTGTCGGTCGGAGAAAGATGCAACCAGAGGCAGGGTCTTGCCGTCCACGGTAAGAGAAGCGGAATTCATATCCTCGGAAAGCTGTATAACGCAGTTATCTCCGAGAGCGACAAGATTATAATCTTCGGGGTTTGCAAAGGTAAGAGGAACTATACCTGCGTTAATAAGGTTTGCAAGGTGAATTCTTGCAAAAGATACCGCAACAACAGCCTTTACGCCCAGGTACAGAGGCACCAGCGCCGCATGCTCACGGGAGGAGCCCTGACCGTAGTTTGCACCTGCAACTATAATACCGCCGCCTTTTTCCGTTGCGCGTGCGGAAAAGCCTTCATCGCAAGCCGCAAAGCAGAACTTGGAAAGATAGGGTATATTGGAACGGTAGGGCAGTATTTTTGCCCCTGCAGGCATAATGTGGTCGGTAGTGATATTATCCTCTACCTTGAGGATACATTCGCCCTCGATATTTCCGTTAAGAGGCTTGCCTACGGGAACGGGCTTTATGTTGGGGCCGCGGAGTATCTCTACCTTTTCGCTCTCTTCGGGAGAGTAAGGAGGGATAAGCATATTATCGTTTATAGTGAATGATTCGGGCATTTTTATTTCGGGCATATCACCGAGAGTGCGGGGGTCGGTTATATATCCCGTAACTGCGGAAGCCGCCGCAACAGCGGGAGATACCAGGTACACCTGTCCGTCTGCCGTGCCGCTTCTGCCGCAGAAATTGCGGTTGAAGGTACGGAGCGAAACACCGCCGGAGCAGGGGGACTGACCCATACCGATACAAGGTCCGCAAGCTGATTCAAGCAGTCTTGCGCCTGCGCCCAGAATATCGCCCATGGCGCCGGAAGCAACTGCCATAGACAGCACCTGGCGGGAGCCGGGAGAAACCGCAAGAGAAACACTTTCCGCTACAGTCTTGCCCTTCAAAACAGCCGCCGCAAGAGAAATATCGGTAAAAGAAGAATTGGTGCAGGAGCCGATACAAACCTGATCCACCTTGATATGACCAAGCTCGGAAACGGGCACTACGTTATCGGGGCTGTGAGGACAAGCAGCCAAAGGAACCAAAGAAGAAAGGTCCACTTCCACTATCTCGTCATACTCTGCGCCCTCGTCTGCGCAAAGAGGAGTATATGCCTCTTCCCTGCCCTGAGCTTTAAGGAATTTATATGTGTTTTCATCGGAAGGGAAAATACTTGTGGTAGCGCCCAATTCTGCGCCCATATTGGTAACGGTAGCGCGCTCGGGCACGGAAAGAGATGCCACACCATCACCGAAATACTCAAATATCTTACCTACACCGCCTTTAACTGTAAGGCGGGAAAGGAGATGAAGTATAATATCCTTTGCGCCTACCCAAGCGGGAAGAGAACCTGTAAGATGCACGCCCACTACCTTGGGATAAGGAATACGGTATTCACCGCCGCCCATAGCAACAGCTACGTCAAGTCCGCCTGCGCCAAAGGCAAGCATACCGATACCGCCGCCCGTGGGGGTGTGGCTGTCCGACCCGATAAGAGTCTTTCCGGGCACACCGAAACGCTCTAAGTGGACCTGATGGCATATACCGTTGCCGGGACGGGAAAAATACAACCCGTATTTTGCGGCGCAAGACTGGATATAACGATGGTCGTCTGCATTTTCAAAGCCGGATTGCAGGGTGTTATGGTCGATATAGGCAACGGAAAGCTCGGTCTTTACTCTGCCGGAGTTCATTGCCTCGTATTCAAGATATGCCATAGTGCCTGTGGCATCCTGAGTAAGCGTCTGGTCTATTCTCAAAGCCACTTCGTTTCCTACTGCGGGAGTGCCGGAAACGATATGAGAATTAAGCAGTTTTTGTGCAAGTGTAAGCGCCATTTTATTATTTCTCCTCTGCGGAAACAAGATCTTTCATATTGTAAAAGCCGTTTTGCTTTTCGGCAATAAATTCTGCGGCACGTAAAGCACCGTATGCAAATAAACCTCTGTCGTGAGCTTTGTGGGTAAGAGAGATGGTTTCGTGCTGACCGATAATCATAACCGTATGCTCACCGATAACGCCGCCTCCTCTTACGGAATGGATGCCTATTTCTTTTTTGGGACGGGCCATACGGCGGGAGGTGCGTTCAAAAACGTACTCACGCTCGCCTATTGCCTTTTGTATCTCGTCCGCCAGCATAAGTGCAGTGCCCGAGGGAGCATCCAATTTTGCGCTATGGTGGGTTTCTATAATTTCTATATCAAAATCCTCTCCCATACTCAAAGCGATATCCGCCGCAACTCGTGCGGTTACGGAAACACCTACGGACATATTGCCCGAATTGAATATGGGGATCTGTTTGGAGGCTTTTTCTATAAGCTCTCTCTGCTCCTTGGAATAGCCCGTAGTAGCAAGAACCAAGGGTATGTTGTTTTTTACACCGAATTCGAGCACACCCTCCAAAGCGGATGCGGTGGTAAAATCTATTACAACGCCGCAAGGGTCGGGTATGTCCTCAAGAGAGGTGTATACGGGAAAATCTGCGGAAACGGGATATATATCGACACCGCAAAGAATATTTATACCTTTTTCGGCACACTGTGCGGCTATGGTCTTTCCCATTCTGCCGCCGCAGCCGTTTATTATAATTCCAGACATTTTTACGTTTTTCTCCGTTACGCGAAAAGATTAAAGTACGTGAGCATCCTTCATAACTTTGTGGAGTTTTTCCAATTCTTCCCCTTCCATAGCTGCAAGAGGCAGACGGATCTCGGGAGTGCAAAGTCCCATAGAAGAGCAAGCCGCCTTTACGGGAATGGGGTTAACGGTGGTGAACATAGCGTCCATAAGAGGAGCGTATTTACGGCGGAGCAGGTTTGCGGCGCCGAAGTTACCGTTAAGGGCGGTGCGGATGAGGGAAGAAAATTCACCGGGGATAACGTTGGAAACGGTGGATATAACGCCGATAGCACCGCAGGCGATAAGAGGAAGCGCCTGATCATCGTTACCGGAATAAACCCGCAGACTGTCACCGCAGGTGTCCATAAGGCGCATTATAGCGGAAACATCACCGCTGGCTTCCTTGGTAGCAACTATATTGGGATGCTCTGCCAAAGCCTTGTAAGCTTTGAGAGAGATGTTCATACCGGTACGGGAAGGCACGTTATAAAGAATAACGGGCTTATCGCAGGCATCTGCAATAGCATAATAATGCTTTACCAGACCCGCATCGTTGGTTTTGTTGTAATAAGGAGTAACCACCAAAAGACCGTCTGCGCCGGAACGGCAAGCGTCCTTTGAAAGAGAAACTGCGTAATCCGTATCGTTGCTTCCGGTGCCTGCAACGATAGGAACTCTGCCTGCGGCAACCGTAACCGCATGTTCTATAACACAGCGATGCTCATCGTCCAGCAAAGTAGAGCTTTCTCCTGTAGTACCGCATATAATTATAGCATCTACGCCGGCGGTGATCTGACGCTCGATAAGAGATGTAAGTGCGAAATAATCTACTTTACCGTCCTTAAAAGGAGTTATAAGCGCTGTACCTGTTCCGGTGAATACTGTAGCCTTGTTAGTTGACATATCTATTTCTCCAAACTATATATAAAAATACTTTTGCGTTTACCATTATACCACCCATTAACTTAATTGTCAACAAGGTTGGAGTATACTGAACCCGTTGACAGGGAGGTTTTTTTGATATATAATCTAACCGCGCACAAAGTTTAAGGAGTGTATGTATGAATATAACGGTATTTGATATAGATTATATCGGAAAAGATATAGATATATCCCCTATTTCCTCTTTGGGAAACACAAAAGTTTTCCCAACCACAAGCAGTGACGAGCTTTCATACAGACTAAAAGACACGGAAGTTGCCGTGCTTAACAAGATAAAGCTTACAAAAGAAGTACTTAAGAATGCGCCCGCTTTAAAGCTGATATGCGTTGCCGCCACGGGGTATGATAATATAGACACGGCGTACTGCCGCAAAAACGGCATAGCCGTTGCAAACGTGCCGGGGTATTCCACCCACAGCGTTGCCGCGGTGACGGTGGCAACGGTGCTTAACCTGCTTACCCACCTTAAAGAGTATTCCGATTTCGTGGCAGACGGAGACTATACTGCATCCGGCGCGCCCAACAAGCTGTCCCCTGCTTTTCACGATCTTTACGGAAAGACCTGGGGAATTATCGGATACGGCAATATAGGAAAAAAGGTTGCCGATGTGGCAAGGGCTTTCGGATGCAAGGTGATATACAGCAAAAATACACCTGCCGATGACGAGAGCTGCGTGGATATTGACACTCTTTGCAAAAACAGCGATATTATAACTTTGCATTGCCCTCTCAACGACAGCACGAGAGGACTTATAGATTCACGCCGTTTAAACCTTATGAAAAAAAGCGTTATTCTGGTAAATTCGGCGCGGGGCGCGGTATGCGATGAAAGCGCAGTGGCAGAATGGGTAAAAAACGGTAATTTCGGCGGTTTCGGCTGCGACGTATACTCCGCAGAGCCTTTTACGGAATCGCACCCCTTTTACGGTATTAAGGATATGCCATCGGTTTGTCTTACCCCTCATATTGCGTGGGCATCCTTTGAAGCAAGAACAAAGGTGGTTTACGAAATGGCAGAGAATATAAAAGCATTTTTAAATGGCGAAAAAAGAAATAGAGTAGAATAAAATTTCACCCCGAAAAAACCTGAGTTTTTCGGGGTGTTTTTGTGTAGTATGTTTACGGAGTGTTTTTTCGGGGTCCCCGCAAAAACGAAGTTTTTGTGGGGTGCTTTTTCGGGGTCCCCGCAAAAACGAAGTTTTTGTGGGGTGCTTTTTTGGGGTCCCCGCAAAATATCGGCACGGAACAAGCAATGTCCATAAACAAAACTGTTCTGCCGTTGTTTTGTGGGGGGGTTAAAATTTTCCGCCTCTGCCGCCGTGGGAGCGTCCTCCGCCGCCCGAACCGCTTCCTTGGGAAATGGGCACGCGGGTAACGGTAGAGGTGACAAACACGTCCTTTTGCTCCTTAATATCCACACTGCCGTTAATAATATAATCGTTTGCGTTTTTTTGAAGCACCGCCGTGTTCATTTTCTTCTTTTCAAGAGAAACCACAACAAGAGCAACCACGAAAGCAACGGGAAGCAATATACACATATTGAGTATATATCCGCCTACGGGCGTTGCGGAAAAGGAAGGGCCTGCCTCTATATATCCTTCGCAGAGAGGGATAAAGCTGCTTAAAGCATCGTAAAATTCATTTTTTGCAAGGTCGCTTTTTATTTCCTCGAAGATATCGTCCAGACGGGAATCGGAAAGAGTATCCATACAGCTTCCCGAGGTAGCCATATACCAATCTCTGTCATAGACCGAAAGGTAAAAGATTATACCGTCGTCTGCGTAACCGCCGTTATCATAATAATCTTCTGCGTGTCTTTGGGGGCTGGAAACATAGGTATCCTCAAGGAGTATAACTATATCCACACCGTATTTTTCATACACTTCCCCTGCAAGGGCGGAAAGCTTTTGTTCTTCCTCTGCGGTGAGCAGGTCGGCGGTGTCTATTACCCTCTCCTTTGCGGCGTATACGGGAAGCGCGGTAAAAGCGATAATGAGCAAAACCGAAATCAAGCATACTGTCTTCTTCATAATGCCACCTCATATAAAAAACGCAACTACTGCGGCAACGGCGGCAAAGATACCGAAAAACATTGCCGTGCGCTTCCAGAATTTCTTTTTATCCACGGGAAGATCGCCCACCACCTTGCCGGTCTGACCGTTCATTGCAAAGGTATAGGTCTTTCCGTTCCAATTTGTGTTAAGCATCCACACCGGCAAAAGGGCGTAATGGATATCGCCTTTTGTTATATCTATATTACTTTCGCTTTCCGATACGGTAGCGTAACCGATAACGGTTTCTTTAAAGCTTTCCTTTACGGAAGCCTTCGCTCTTTCCGCAACACGCCCAAGTACGTCTTCGGAATTCACATCGTATATATCCGCAAAATATCCCGAAAGGTATTCGTTGGAAAAGGGTATCATTTCCGAATAATCGTAAGGCTCTATGGATTCGGTGTGTATCCCCTCAAGCTTGGTGGTGCCGTCCTGAGGAATGTTGTCAAAGGCAACGGTGCCTCTGCGTACCACCTTAAAAAAGTCTGTTCGGGTAGTTATATATTTTCCGCTGCTGAAGGTGTGCACACGGGTAGCATCGTAGCTTACGGTGCCGGACGCTTCGCAATCGCATATCCAGTATGGCACGTACATTCCCGTTACCTTTTTAACACGGTTATCCCTTGTAAAAGCATTGGGAAGGAGCTTTTTGCCGCCGTACAGTTTTTCCAGAGCGCTTACCGCCTCTTTTTTGGTAATCTTAAAGGGTATAACGTAATCCGGCTTGAATTCGCCGCTTAACCGCTGGGTTATTACCGTGGGATTTTCGCAAAAAGGACATTCGGTGGCGGCGGTAGTGGAATCTCCGATGATCTCTCCTCCGCAGGACGGGCAGGAATAGCAAAAATAATCCCCGTTTGTTTGCTCTTCGGAATGGGTATGCCCGTGACCTTCGTTATGTACTTTTCCACGTGTATCATTGTTTTCTTTTACTTCGTCTACCGTAAAATCGCTTAAGCAGTAATCGCACTTCATTTTGCCGCTTTTAGGGTCAAACACAAGATAAGCGTTACAATTGGGACATCTGTACTCCAAGGTTTCCAAAAGACATGCACCTCCAAAGAATTTCAGTATACTTTATTTTAGCACAAAGGCAATAAAAAGTAAATAAACAGGCGTAAAAAACACCTGTTTATTTTATAACCAAATTTTCGAGAATTATTTTTACGTTTGTCCAATCCGGGTCTTTTATATGGAAAGTATATAAAACTCCGTCGTGTACGGTATAAAGCTTATAGCCCGTTATGCCCTCACCGCTTCTGGAAACGGTGTATACGTAATCCAGCACCGCGTTGCCGTAATCCACGGAAAATTTATAGCCCATAGGCAGATAGCTTTCCGATGCGGGCTTTGCAAATATCTGCCAGTTTTCACCCTCCGACGGCTCCAAAAACAGGGTGTACAGCCTGCCGTCCTGCTCCTTATCGCTTACTACCCGAGTGGGAGTGACCTTAGGCGGAAATGCGCGGGGATACATAAGCCCTGCCAGCCTTTTTTCGAAAAGACGTTCATAGGTATAATTATTTGTAACCGTAGCGTCCAACAGCCCGTTCCGCTCTTCAAATTTGACCACGTAATCGTCGGTGATAACGCAATGCAGTTCTTCTACGATATTCAAACCGAAAGCCGACGCAGTGCCGACAAAAAGCCCTATGGAAACAAATACTGCGGCGCACGCCACGGCAACACGCTTTAAAGAAAAACGGTGTTTTACTTTTTTAAATATGCTTTTTTTGTATACCTTTTCCATCACCTTTTCGGCAGGGGGCGCGTCTACGGTGTCTACGGCACAGGCGCAAAGATCAATTAAGCTTTCCTCCACTTCCCCGCCTTGTTCTATAACGGAGCAAAGATATGAAAACAAAGCGGATTTTTCGCTGTATTGCAATTCTTCCGCAAGCACACAACCGTTTTTTATATTTTGATATATATGTTCGCAATTCATATTTTCGGCTCCTTTCATCAAATTTTCCCTGAATAGATCTTGTCTGTAATCTTTTTTCTGATATAATATACGGTGTAGCGGACGGAATCCTCCGATTTACCCAAGCGCTTTCCTATTTCTGCATTGGAAAGCCCTTTTTGCACCCGCAGATACAAGATCTGTTTTTCGTTTTTGGTAAGTCCCGAAATAAGCTTTTCACGCACACGGGCGTTTTTCCATTGGCACCATAATATATCGTCGGGCACCGTATCCTCCGGCGAAACACCGCCGGAAAGAGTATCTGCTATTTCTTCCGTAAGAGGAACATTGCGTTTGGATATGCTTCCCACGTTGCGCACGTGCTTTAAGCAAATATACCTTGCCGTTAAAAACAGCCAGGCGCGGGGATTTTCGTGCTCCATGACCTTTTGTACGCAAAGGCAGAGAGTTAAAAACAGATTCCCCAGGCAATCCTCTACTGCGGCAGGGTCCACGCCGCCCAACAATTCGTTCATACGTTTTGCAAGCAGTTTGTAGTTTTCTTTGTATAATCGTTCCGCGAATTCACGCTGCGGCTCCGTAAGCACGACGCATCCCTCCTCATATATATTTATACCACAAAAAAGGTTTACGAAGAAAGAAAAAAATAATATTTTTTTATGCTCAAATTTTCTCCCGAAAGGCAAAATTCGGTATTGTATTTACAGAAGGCTTAAAAAGCCGAAACGTTTTAAAGGAGGAATAAATATGAAACGTTCATTAAGGATACTTTCCTTAGCGCTGGCGGCTGTGCTTATGATAACCGCTTTATCTGCCGCCGCAGTTTACGCCGCCGAAGAAATATCCGATGCTATTGAAGAATCGGTAGCACAAAACCAAGACACCCCCGTAGCAGACAAGGTGCCCGATGCGGCTCCCGTACTGCCCGAAGCAGGTGTTATAACCGATGAAGAAACAAACATCACCGTTGCAGACCATATCTACGGCGAAGAAAAGATCTTGCTTGTTACTATGGAAAACTTTGCCGATACCGTTTACAGCGTAGACGTTAATCTGACCTATTACGGCGAAAACGGCGAAGTACTGGGTACCGAAAAGCAGAGCTATGACCAGCTTGAAAAAGGATTCCCCAAGAATTTTATTTTCCGTCCCGGTTATGATTTCGTGGATTACCTGCTCACTATTGAAAAGACCGCTTTTGAAGGCGAAACCTGGAGAAACGACCTTATTGGTGAATTCGGATTTTCTTGGTGGAGCCCTTGGGATGAAAACGACAATTGGTGCGGTCGTCCCCATATGGAGCTGAAAAACCGTTCCGAAATAACCCGCATAATGAAGGATGTTTCTACCGTTATTTTCGACGAAAACGGCGAAGTTTATATGATTCTCGACAGAAAGTGCGAATGTTGGATCGGTACGGGTATGGAAAGCAACTACAAACATTTTGCCGAAAATGTATATGTAACCGGTGATATGATCCATTACGAAGACAGTACCTGGGTTCAGCCTGCAAGCGGCGGAATAAGACCCGCACCTAAGTTCACATACTTCACCGCATTCGGAGTAATTAAACCCGAAGAAAGCGAAACCTACGAATTCGTTGTTCAAAACGGTTATTATAACCCCGGCGAATAAAACGCTGTTTTTACTTCCTTTTTGAATTACAAATCCCTGCAAGCAAAAGGACCGTTGCAAAAAGCAACGGTTCTTTTGTTTATAATATATACGGGACGTCGAGGACGTCGTCCCCTACGGTTTTCGAACAGCCGAAAGTTCAGCAAATCCACCGTCTATAGAACAAAAAGTCTGATTGAACAGGGGGCGAGGAAATTCGCCGCAGAAATCGATTTCACGAGCGTGCTGTAGTAACCTACAGCTAGCGAAGCGAAATCGATTAAAAAACGCAATAAAAATAAAGAAGGAATCCGTCATAAACGGATTCCTACATTTTTATTTTTATACGGACAGCCGGGGACGTCTGTCCCTACGGTTTTCGATACATTTCACTGTATCTCTCGCGTTTTTGTTCTGCGGTGAATTAACCGTCCCTCTTAGTAAGCTACGCCTTGGGCTAACATTGCCGCTGCCACTTTAGCAAATCCCGCAATATTCGCGCCTGCAACCAGGTTGCCCTTGCAGCCGTATTCTTCTGCTGCCTTGCAGGTGTTTGCATAGATATTCTTCATAATAGACTGAAGCTTTTCGTCAACCTCTTCGGCGCTCCAGGACAGACGCATGGAGTTCTGTGTCATTTCCAAGCCGCTGGTAGCAACGCCGCCTGCGTTTGCCGCCTTCGCAGGACCAAACAAAACGCCCTGTTCCTGGAAATATGCGATAGCGTCAAGAGAAGTGGGCATATTTGCGCCTTCTGCCACAAGCATTACGCCGTTTGCCACAAGAGCCTCTGCGCTTTCAAGATCCAGTTCGCGCTGGGTTGCGCAGGGAAGCGCGATATCACACTTGGTAGTCCAGATGCCCTTGCATCCTTCGTGATATTCGCTGCCGGGAACACGGTTTGCGTATTCCTTGATTCTGCCGCGCTCGACTTCTTTTATCTGCTTAACAACATCAAGCTTGATGCCGTCATTATCTACAATATAGCCGTTGCTGTCGCTCATAGCGATAACCTTTGCGCCAAAGGCTGTAGCCTTTTCACAAGCGTAAATAGCAACGTTACCGCTGCCGGAAACAACTACTGTCTTGCCCTCAAAGGAGGTGCCTGCATCTTTAAGCATTTCCTGAGTGAAATAGCAAAGACCGTAACCGGTAGCCTGAGTTCTTACAAGAGAGCCACCGTACATAAGTCCTTTGCCGGTGAGAACGCCGGTGAACTCGTTACGGAGACGCTTGTACTGACCGAACATATAGCCTATCTCTCTTGCACCGACACCGATATCGCCTGCGGGAACGTCTGTATCCGCGCCGATATGCTTTGAAAGCTCTGTCATAAAGGACTGGCAGAAGCGCATGATCTCGTTATCGGATTTACCCTTGGGGTCGAAATCGGAACCGCCCTTACCGCCGCCCATAGGAAGACCGGTAAGAGAGTTTTTGAATATCTGCTCAAAACCGAGGAACTTGATAACCGATGCGTTAACGGAGGGATGGAAACGGATTCCTCCCTTATAAGGTCCTATTGCGGAATTGAACTGAACGCGGTAACCGCGGTTGACCTGAACGTTGCCCTTATCATCTACCCAGCTTACGCGGAAAACGATAAGACGCTCGGGCTCGGTGACCCGTTCCAGGATGCCTGCTTTTTCGTACTCGGGATGAGCGTTAAGAACAGGTTCGATAGTTAAAAGTACTTCTTTTACTGCATTGAGAAAATCGGGCTCGTTGCTGTTTTTGGCAACTACCTGGTTATATACTCTTTCTGCATATTCTGTTTTAAACATGGGAATACCCTCCTTTATTTATAAAGGCGCACGTACTCAAGAGGGTTGACGGTCTGTCCGTCAAAGCGGATCTCAAAGTGAAGGTGAGGACCTGTCACAAAGCCTGTGTCGCCGATATTACCGATAATCTGACCCTGTTCTACAACTTCGCCTACCGTTACCTTAATGGTACTGCAGTGGGCGTATCTGGTTTCAGAGCCGTCTTCGTGCTTAATTATAATAACAAGACCGTAAGTACCGGAATTACCTGCAAATGTAACCACGCCGTCGCGTGCTGCCCAGAAGGGATCTCCGTAGCAGGGCACACCGGGGCCGCCGATAATATCAATACCGGAGTGCCAGCCCATACTGCGCCAGCCGTAATAGGAGGAGATATAACCTCCGTCATAAGGCATAATAAAGGGACTGTCGTTAACGGAAGTATCGCCGGAAGAAGCGGTGAAACGCTCGTTATCCAGAACGCCGCGCTCGATGACACGGTCAACAGCTTCCACTACAACGGTGGAAGAAAGATACTTTTTGGAAATACACTCACCGTTTATGTAAACGGATTCGTACACGTCCTCGGTGATACCGTCTTGTCCTTCCACAACCACTACGTCTTCGTGAGTAGCAAGAAGGTTGCCGTTATCTACGTAAACTATATCGGATTCAAGTACGTTTGTAACCTTGCTCTCCGTAGTAACGCGGAGATTGAGCTTTACACCGCATTCCGTACCGTTATAATCCTTAACGGAAACGGTGTATACGCTTTCGCTCTCTATACCCAGCAAAGCGGCAAGAGAAGCGGAGGTAACGAATGCACTTTCCTCATATTCACCGAAAACGGTGGTAATGGTATTGGTAAAGGAACCGGATGTAACCGTATCGCCGGAAAACTCGTTCAAACGGGAATCCAACACGTAATCCAAGGTATCCTGTATAACAGCTTCGATAGACGTTGCGGCAATAAGCTTGCCGTCAATATACAAACCGTAGCCTTCACGCATGGTCTTTTGCTCCAAAACAGGCGAAGACTCATCCGGCACCGCAGGAGTTCTTCCCGCAAGAGCGACAGATGCTATGACAACGGCGAGTAAAACGAATGTGATCGTACTTATTAAAGCCGGCTTTTTAGCAAGAGTTTTTAAAATTCTCTTCAAAAAAATGCCCCTACTTTCCACAATAATTTGTTGGCATTATAGCACCAATTTATGAACAAAATATTAACAAATATTAAAGAATTTGTGTACAATTGTAAAAAACTGTGAATTTATCATAATAATTTACAAAATATACTGTTTTTTGGTAAACCAAAGTGGTATTATATCTTCGTAAAGGAGATGTTACGGTGAAAGAAAGACGGTTGCTTACTCCCGCCGTTATTACCGCTTCGGCGGTGTGCGGGGCAAGCCTTTTGATATATATTTTTTCAAGAATATTCCCTGCTTTCGCGGAGTGGTGGACAAGATATCCTTCCCAGTTTTTACGGGGTGCTTTGGCGGCGTTAACCAATTTTATCCCATTTTCGGTAGGCGAAATGGTGCTGCTTTTGCTTATTCCCGCCGCAGTTTTATACGTACTTGTTACAAACAAATATATATGCGAAGAAGATGGAAAAAAGTACTACCGCGCTTTGCGGCCGCTTATAATTATTGTTTTGGTGCTTATCACCACGTTTTTCGGAGTGTTCGGACCCTGCTACTTCAGACACACGCTGGATAAAAATTTAGGGCTGCAAAAAGAAAACGTAACCGCACAAGAGCTTAAATTTACCGCAGAACAGGTGGTAAAAGAGATAAACGATATTTCCGTAAAAACGGATATTACGGGCGCTACGGTGCTTCCCTGCGGATATGATGAATTGGTGAAGGAAATAAAAGTTTCTTTTAAGGATTACTGCCAAAAAAACGAATATATTTCTTGGTTTAATTCAAACCCAAAGCTTGTTTCCCTTTCCCCCGTTATGACCTATACCCATATATCCGGAGTATACTCCTTTTTTACGGGAGAAGCAAATATTAATTTTAATTATCCCGATTTTGTTATGCCGTTCACCATCGCCCACGAAATGTCCCATCAGCGCGGGATCGCCCGTGAGGATGAAGCAAACTTCGTTGCGTTTCTGGTATGTATAAACAGCGAAAACCAATACGTTAAATACAGCGGGCTGTTTAATATGCTGGAGTATCTGCTGTCCGCATTAAACAAAGCGGATAAAAACCTTTATAAGGAGTTTGTGCAGGAAAGTATTACGCAAAATATAAGAAACGAACTGATTGCGTATAACGAATTTTTTAAAAAATATTCCGATTCAACCGCATCTCAGGTGGTGGGAAGTATAAACAATTCTTATCTTGAAAGCCAGGGTCAGCAGGCGGGAAGCGCAAGCTACGGTCTGGTGGTGGATCTTGCGGTGGCATATTACAAAACAAAATGATATTTTATCTGCCAAAAAAATTTTTGGCAGATTTTTTTAAAAAGGTATTGACAAATTTGGTTGGTTGTTGTAGACTAATCGCGGAGGTTGGTGGTTATAGACCTCTGTGTGCACACAATAACCGAAAAAGAGAGGAAACCGAAATGGACAATTTGAAGCTATGCGAAAGCGATTACAGATTTATGTCTGTGGTGTGGGATAACGAGCCGGTGGCATCGGGCAAGCTGGTTGAGCTTTGCGCCGAAAAGCTGGGCTGGAAAAAATCCACTACCTACACAACGCTTAAGAAACTGTGTGAAAAGGGTTATGCGCAAAACGAAAACACCGTTGTAACGTCCCTTATTCCCAAGGAAAGCGTACAGAAATCCACAAGCGAGCATTTTGTAAGAAGCACCTTTGAAGGTTCCTTGCCTAAGTTTTTAGTTACCTTTTTAGGCGGAAAAACTCTTTCCGAGGAGGAAAGCGAGGAATTGAAGCGTCTTATAGACGAGCACAAGGAGAAATAAGTATGAACGCATTTTTTTCAACCGTGCTTGAAATGAGCGGGAAGGCTTGCGTAGTTATTGCCGCAGTAATGCTTGCAAGACTGATTCTCGCCCGCGCCCCCAAAAAATATTCTTATTTTTTGTGGTCTTTGGTTGCGTTAAGACTTTGTGTTCCGTTCAGTATAAGTACCGGTTTCAGCATTTTCGGGATTAAAAACCTTTTCTCCGGCGGGAATGCCCAAACTGTTATAACCGACCCCGTACCCCAGACGATCGTACCCGATACGATGCCGGACATCGGTACGCAGGACGTTATTGCCCGCCCGGGAAATGACCCCGTGATCTCGGTAAGCTCCGGTATAACGCTTGCTCAGGTGCTTGTTGCTGTATGGCTGTGCGGTATTATCGCTATGCTTGTTTACGGGATAATTTCTTACGTTTTGATTAAAAGGCGTATGACTACCGCTACCCGTCTTGAAGGCAACGTATTCTGTTCGGAAAACGTGCTTTCCCCCTTCGCTTTGGGATTTATACGCCCCAAAATCTATATTCCCTACGGACTTGATGATGTTATCCGTGAAAAAATAATCGCCCACGAGAAATATCATATACGCCGTTTGGACCATCTGGCAAAGCCATTTGCCTTTTTACTGCTTGCGGTTCATTGGTTCAACCCCCTATGCTGGCTCGCGTTTAACCGTATGAGTCTGGATATGGAAATGAGCTGCGACGAAAAGCTGTTGCGTGCACAAGGAGATGAAGAAATGAAAAAAATATACACCAAAGCTCTGCTTTCTTTCGCTTCCAACCGCCGTTTCCCTGCCCCGGGTCCCGTTAATTTTAACGAAAGCGGCAACGCGAAAAAGCGTATAAGCAATTCTCTTAATTACAAAAAGCCCCGTGTCTGGGTATCTGTACTGGCATATCTGTTCTGTGCGGTAATGCTGGTTGCCTGCGCTACCGATGCAAGCGGAACCACCTACACGGATATAAACAAAACTGTTTTTGCGGATGCGCCTTACGTTGTAACTTATAAGAGCAACGGAGACGGAACCTGTACCGTAACCGATATTATTATTGATTACTCCGCTGAAACCCAAGTAACCGTAGTAATACCCGAGTTCTCTCCCGATGGCGACAAGGTCACCAAGGTGGAGATGCAGGATTTAAACACCCTTGCCACCCTTAACGTGCCGGTGCTGATAACAGACGAAAGCTTTGATGCTATTAAAGCATCGCTTGAAGCAAGCGACTTGGATGAGCGGGAGATAAGACAGTTTGTTTCCTTCTACGATCCTCACGAAAACGAGGGCATACTGCTGCTTGAGCCGGCGATAATCGAAGCGGAATACGTAAGACTTTCCGATATTCTTGTAAAAATCGGCTATACTTCCCAAAACGCATACGATGCGGCTGTTGAGGTTGTTAACACCGTGCCTGCAAACAGCGACGAAGCCGTTGCTTTGAGAAACCAAGCATTTGATTATTTCTACCACAACGCAAACAAGATCAAATGTGTTATAGTACCCGAAGGCACAGAAGTGATCGGCATAGACAGCCTGCTTGTGCTTTACCATACGGTAGACACCGATTATGTTTCCGGTTATCTCGGCGAAACAAGTTTAGTACCGAAAACGGAGAATAATACTTCACAACATTAAACCTCGAATAACTCAAATACCCCCGAAGCGTTTGCTTCGGGGGTTGAATTTTACTCGATATTTTCTGTTATATCCGTAAACTGTGCTTCGTGGAACAAAGGAGGTATCGTAATTTTATTGCGCAGTATGCAATAAATTATTGCACCGAGAGGGATGGAAGCCGTTATAGAGGTACACAGACTGTCCGAATTCACCCGCCAAATGGGTAACGCCAGCATTAAAGAAAAATTAATGCCGAAGTTATATCCAAAGGTGACGGTAAAAGCAAATCCGCAGAGGATAAGGATTATCCACAGCGCTTTTTTGCGCACATTGCGCTTTGCGCAGTCTATTACCATCCATACGCAAAAACCGATAGCCGCCAAAGTCAAAGCTGTAGTTATAAGCTTAAAGGGCAGTATCTCTGTTGAAGAAAGGGCGGTCTGACCTGTTATATTAAAGGTATAAAAGGAATCGTCCTCTGCAAGATACACTGTTTCAACAACGTAGCTTTTATCCTTATCCGTTAACATTTCAAAGGTATAAGAATAATAAGTAACGCCGTTTTTGGTGGTACGGGACCACTTTGTCTGCTTTAACGAAAACTCCTCTACCCCTTCAAGCTCTGCGCTCATACGGCCGCAGAATTCATAAAATGATTCTTTGTCAACAGTACTGAAATACTTGTGGGCGGCGGAATAATCTTTTTGAATAAGAAGGTCTAAAAATTCCGTTGTAACCGTTCTTGCATCCAATTCCGTTGGTGCAGCACATCCGCTAAAGACGGAAATGACAATGACAAATATAAGTAAAACAGATATCCGTTTAAGCTTCATTTCCACACCTCTTAATTAAGATTCTCATCCGTAACTGTTTCGTTGCCCATTACGGCAAGCTCGGATACGGAAATAAATCCCGCTGCGCCGCCTGCAGTACCTATAATGCGGATACCTTCACAATCAACAGCAGTAAAGGTAAATGTGTATTCTTCGAAATGAGGACCAAAATCGCCCTGCGTGTTGCCGGAGGGATATTTGGGAGAAACCTTCAATTTGCTCACATCTGTCCACGTGCCGTTTACAAGGGCTTGAACCGTAACGTCCCCGTTGGCAAACCAACCGCCGTTATCAAAGTTCATACCTTCGGTAAAGATAACCGAATCAACCTCGTAGGTTCCGTCAAACAGATATCCCACGTAGTCCTTATGGGTGTTCAGATAGCCGTTGTATGTGTCGTACTGGGTGGTAAGGCTTACCCCTGCCGCACCGTTGTTTATAATAAATATATCCATATTCCCGGTGCCGGTGGGTGCGGTAACACTGCATATAGGCACCATAAAGGAGGCGATGTTTCTGTATTCGCCGATATTGCCTAAAACAACGTCCTCTACCTCGGTAACGGTTATTGTCTGCGACACAGCAGTTACGTTGCCCTTGATATCCGTAACGGTGCAGGTTATGGTATATTCGCCGGGTGCGGAATATTTGTAGCCCGCCACGTTTTCGTGGGTTACAAATCCGTTGCCGAAATCAATAACAGTGCTTGCAATTCCCGGAACGGAAAGTGCGTTTACGTTTAATTTCACCTTGTTCTTTTCTGCGGCAGCGGTAAACACGACAGTGGGCGCTTCCGGCCACTGCTCTGCAGGCACGGATGCGGTTTCTCCGCCGACTATTTCCCAGTATCCTTCACGGGGAGAAGTAAGGCGTTTTTTAAGCAGAGTAACCGTTGCGTTTACGGCTCCTTCAAGATCATATTCAGTGAAAGAAAAATTAGTACCGGTTTTGTTAAGTCCGTTTTTATATTTTTCGGGTATTGCTTCAAAGCCGTACATTGTGCCCAGGAAACCGCCCACGGTGGAAGCGTTACAATCGTTATCCTGACCGCAGCGAAGGGCTATGGTAATAGATTTTTCGAAATCCCCTTCCCCGTACAGAATTCCCATAAGCACGTACGCGGCGTTAAGCTTTGCGTCTATGTTGGAATCATATTTTGAAAATTCCACGCAACGGTCGTCCGTTCCCCAAAGCTCTTCAATATATTCCCAGCATTCTTCCCAGGTTTTGCCCTTTTCATAACGGGAAACAACCTGATTCATTACGGTTTTGAATTCGGTTCCGTCGGGTATAACGGAAAGCGCCATATCCACGGCTTGGTAAACGTCATCAGCCACAAATGCCGCCGCGTTAAGCGCCGCCACGAAAACGCCGCCGTAAACACCGTCGCCATAGCATATCATATGGCCTATCTCGTATGCACGGTCTGCGGCTTTTTGTACATCGCCGCCGCAAATAAGTCCGATAAAATCAGCTTCTATCTGCCAATCTATATCGTCGCAATGCAGGTTGTTGTTATAATGTCCGCTTTCTAAAGGCGAAATTCCGTTTTTCAGATTTTCCCTCGCCTGCTTATTGGCATGGTCAAGAGGATATTCGCTTTTTGCAAACGCTTCTCCCAAAAGATCTATACTGCAATCAAATCCGTTTTGCTCCATAACCTTCAAAAAGGTCATTTCCACGTACAGATCATCCTGCCAGAAGGCGTTATTGATATTGAGTGAGGAAAAATCCGCCACCGCATTCTCGGGCATTATCTGACCGCGGTAATAAAACTCCACATCGGCACCGTAGACAACCCCTGCCATCTGACCTGCCCATCCGCCAAGGACTTTATCGTATAACCGGTCATCGGAATATATGCCCTTTGCGGTGGGATCGAAGGTATCTATAGAAATATCGGAAGTGTCTTCCCCGTCGCCGCAAGCGACAGTAAAAAGACAAATTATAATTAAAAGTATAAGCGCAAGTAATTTTTTCATGGTCTTGCTCCTTTCTTGCACACATTATAACATATTTCTCCATATTTTGCAAGTGCCCCGCATATATGAAAAAACAGCCGATAAAACGGCTGTTTTCATAAAAGTTAAAGCCTGCTCTTAAATGAGCAGGCTTTATAAAACTTACTTAGACTTCTCTTCCTTTGCGGGAGCATAGATCTCCTTAGCCTTGGTGAGAGAAACGATAGCCATTTCTGCGCCGTCGCCGCGTCTGGGGCCAACCTTAAGTACTCTGGTGTAGCCGCCGTTTACTTCGCTGTATGCGGGAGAGATCTCGTCAAACAGCTTCTTTACTACGCCTTCCTTCTTGAGGAATGCGATTGCACGTCTCTTGTTTGCAAGATTGTTGGTCTTGCCGAGAGTGATCATTTTATCGGTGAGCGCACTTACTTCTTTTGCGCGGGTTACAGTAGTTTCGATCTGACCTTTTTCAAGCAGAAAGGTAACCATGCCCTTGAGCATTGCCATTCTGTGTGCTGTCGGTCTGCCAAGTTTTCTTGTGCCGGGCATTTTGAGTAGCCTCCTTATGAATTATTATGCTTAGTCGTCGGAACGCTTGAGCGACAGTCCGAGCGACTGAAGCTTCTGGATTACTTCCTCAAGCGACTTCTTACCGAGGTTACGAACTTTAATCATATCTTCCTCGGTTCTGTTAGTAAGATCGCCCACAGTATCGATACCTGCACGTTTAAGGCAGTTAAAGGATCTGACGGACATATCGAGCTCTTCGATAGACATATCGAGAATCTTCGTCATTACGGTTTCTTCTCTGTCTACCATGATCTCGGCATTCTTTGCTTCTGCAGAGAGATCTATAAACAGGTTGAGGTGCTCACTGAGTATCTTCGCTGCGAGAGAAACTGCTTCCTTCGCATTAATGGTACCGTTGGTGGTCACTTCAAGAGTCAGTTTGTCGAAGTCGGTTATGTTGCCGACGCGAGTATTGGACACCGTATAGTTTACGTTGTATACGGGTGTGTAGATTGAATCGGTATAGATAACACCGATGATAGGTGCACCGAGCTGCTTGTTCTTTTCCGAAGAAACATATCCTCTGCCGTGGTCAAAGGTAAGCTCCATATAGAAGGGAGAACCGTCTTCTACGGTTGCGATATGATGTTCGGGATTGAGAATCTCGATATCGGAATCACACTGAATGTCACCTGCGGTTACTTCGCCGCCGTGGGCGTTGATAACAACAGTCTTGGGGCTCTGGCTGTAAAGCTTTGCAACGATACCCTTAACATTGAGTACGATTTCCGTAACGTCTTCTTTTACTCCGGGAACGGTGGAGATCTCATGCAGAACGCCGTCGATCTTTATGCTGGTTGTAGCAACACCGGGGAGTGAACTGAGCAGTACTCTGCGAAGGGAATTACCAAGGGTAATTCCGTAACCGCGTTCAAGGGGTTCGATAACAAAAGTTCCGTGTTTGCCATCTTCGCTGATCTCTGCAGTTGCGATGTTCGGTCTTTCGATTTCTATCATTTTATAAACCTCCTCATAGGTTAGTCAGGCTTATATCAAGCCTTATTTGGAGTACAACTCGACGATGAGATGCTCTTCGATGGGGAAATCTACGTCTGCACGAGTGGGCAGTTCGGAGATTGTTGCCTGGATGTTTTCTTTATCCATATCGATCCAAGCGGGTACTTGCCTTGCGGAGATATTCTCGATAAGCATTTTAATCTTTTCAGACTTGCGGCTTGCTTCTCTGAGGGTGATAACATCGCCCTTCTTAAGAATAACGGAAGGGATATCAACCTTCTTGCCGTTTACTCTGAAGTGGCCGTGAATTACGAGCTGACGTGCTTCGCGGCGGCTTTCTGCCATACCCATACGGTATACGACATTGTCCAACCTTCTTTCGATGGTGGTAAGCAGGTTTTCACCGGTCTGACCGGGCTTCTTGTCTGCCTTTACGAAATAGGTCTTAAACTGCTTCTCCAGGATACCGTAGTACCTCTTTGCCTTCTGCTTCTCACGGAGCTGAAGACCGTATTCCTTGGTTCTCTTTCTTCCGCCGGCTGCGCCGTGCTGTCCGGGTGCCTGACCTCTGCGGGCTACTGCACACTTATCGGAAAAGCATCTCTCGCCTTTAAGGAAGAGTTTGGTGCCTTCTCTGCGGCACAATCTGCAAGCGGGACCAGTATATCTTGCCATTACATTTCCTCCGTAATTAAACGCGTCTTCTCTTGGGCGGTCTGCAACCGTTGTGAGGAATCGGCGTTACATCTTTAATCATAGTGATCTCAAGTCCTGCAACCTGAAGTGCGCGGATCGCTGCTTCTCTGCCCTGACCGGGACCCTTGACAAATACTTCTACAGTCTTAAGACCGTGCTCCATTGCTGCCTTAGCTGCGGTTTCTGCTGCCATCTGAGCTGCGAAAGGAGTGGACTTACGGGAACCTCTGTAACCGAGTTCGCCCGCGGAAGCCCAAGAAATTGCGTTTCCGTTAGTATCGGAAATAGTTACTATAGTGTTATTGAAGCTGGAGCTGATATGAGCAGCACCGCGTTCAATATTTTTGCGCTCGCGGCGCTTCTTGGTAACAACTTTTCTCTGCTGCTTAGCCATTTTACCGTTTGTCCTCCTATTACTTCTTCTTGTTTGCGATGGTCTTTGCGGGACCTTTTCTGGTTCTCGCGTTGGTCTTGGTTCTCTGTCCTCTTACGGGGAGACCCTTTCTGTGACGCTGACCGCGATAGCAGTCGATCTCGACCATTCTCTTGATATTGAGTGCTACATCTCTTCTGAGATCGCCTTCTACAATGTAGTCGTTTTCGATAACCTCACGAAGCTTTGCTACATCGTCCTCGGTAAGATCCTTTACACGGGTATCGGGGTTGATGCCGGTCTTCTTGAGTATTTCGTTGGAGCGGCTTCTGCCTATACCATAGATATAGCAAAGACCGATCTCTACACGCTTTGCGTTGGGCAAATCTACGCCGGAAATACGAGCCATATTTACACCTCTCTCTTAGCCTTGCTTCTGCTTGTGCTTGGGATTTTCGCAGATTACCATGATTTTACCTTTTCTCTTGATAATCTTGCACTTCTCGCATATTTTCTTTACGGAAGGTTTCACTTTCATATTATTACTGCCTCCATATCAGTTAGCATTGTTTATTTGGAACGATAGGTTATTCTGCCCTGAGTAAGGTCATAGATCGAAACTTCAACCGTAACCTTATCTCCCGGATATATCTTTATATAATGCATACGCATTTTTCCGGATATATGGGCGGTAACCATATGACCGTTGTTAAGTTTGACTTTGAAGACCGTGTTGGGAAGCAACTCCGTAACCACGCCTTCAAATTCAATAACGTCGTCTTTAACCAGAACTATTCCTCCTTGTTATCGTGCGACTCTTTGTATTCGTTGATGATCTCGCGGATCACGCGGTTTGTCATCTTATCTTCATCGAGCCGCGGCGCATCTGCAATTAACCGTATGTGTTTAAGCTTTTTGCGTTTTGGGGTTTCGACCTTACGCAGCCTGCCGTCCGCTAAAAGCACAAATCCGTCTTCGGACACGCCAATAACGAAAGCATACATACCGCGGTCTCGCCCTGCAACAGACTCAACCATACTGCATAAATGACTATCCATAATTCTTTTGAATTTAACCTCAATTCTCGTCGGTCAGTATAACGGGTCCGTTTTCGGTTATCGCTATGGTGTTTTCATAGTGAGAAGAAAGCTTGCCGTCTATTGTTACGACCGTCCAGTTGTTTGAAAGGGTCTTTACCAAGTGAGTGCCCATATTTATCATAGGCTCTATTGCCAAAGTCATCCCTTCACAAAGCCGCGGTCCCCTGCCCGCCTTACCGAAATTCGGTACTTCGGGATCTTCGTGAAGCGCGGTTCCGATTCCGTGTCCCACAAAATCGCGGACAACGGAATAACCATAGGGAATTACGTGCTGTTCAACAGCGTGTGAGATATCGCCGATACGGTTGCCGGGCACAGCCAGCTCGATAGCCTTGAAAAAGCTTTCCTTGGTTACCTTAATAAGCTGTTCTGCTTCGGGACTTGCGCTGCCTACAACATAGGTACAAGCACAATCCCCGTGGTAGCCTTTATAAAAGGCACCGACGTCTACCTTGACGATATCACCGTTTCTCAATTCTCTGTCTGACGGAATACCGTGGATGACCTCTTCATTGACGCTTATACACGCCGATGCGGGAAATCCGCCGTATCCAAGAAAAGAAGGGTGAGCTCCGTGCGAGCGGATAATAGCTTTGACTTTGCTGTCAATATATCGGGTGGTTACACCCTCTTTGATATATTCGCCTGCCGTCGCACGGGCGATCGCCGCAATTCTGCCTGCATCGCGCATCCGCGCGATTTCGGCTTTTGTCTTTACAGTTATCATATGCAAAGCGCTTGCTTTACGAGACGAGTGGTTTCCTCTACGCCTTCCTGGGTTTCAATACTCTTAACGAGTCCCTTTTCGGTGTAGTACGCAAGTACCGGTTCGGTTTCTGCGTGGTAGGTTTCCAAACGGCTCTTTACAACTTCGGGAGCATCGTCCTTACGGATTATAAGGTCTGCACCGCACTTATCACAGGTTTTGTTATCCTTGGTAGGATTGTAAACCAAGTGGTAGGAAGCGCCGCAAACGCCGCAGAGACGTCTTCCACTGAGTCGTTCAACGATTTTCTCATCGGATGCAACGATGGAAATTACGGTATCTATCTTCTGTCCCATTGCGTCAAGCGCTTCAGCCTGAGCTACGGTGCGGGGAAAACCGTCAAGAATGTAGCCATTCTTGCAGTCGTCCTGCGCAAGACGATCACGGATGATACCGATAACGACCTCGTCGGGTACCAGGCTGCCGGATTCCATAGCGGATTTGGCAGCCAGTCCCATAGGAGTTTCGTTCTTTACCGCTTCTCTCAAAGCGGCTCCCGTGGAAATAGTGGGAATATTAAGGCAGGTACATATAATTTCTGCCTGAGTGCCCTTGCCGGCACCGGGAGGGCCAAAGAATATTATATTCATTAAAATCTCCCTATTAATCTTCCAGGAAGCCCTTATAATGACGCATTGTGATCTGGCTTTCAAGGCTGCGGGTAGTTTCGATAGCTACACCGACAACGATGATGATGGACGTTCCGCCAAGGGTGAAGTTGGTGAACGCGGGTACGCCGGTCCAAGCGAGCATTATGGGAAGGATTACCAGGATAGCCAATGCAATTGCGCCCATAAGGGTTACTCTGTCGAGTACCTTCTTGATATATGCCGCAGTAGGTTCGCCGGGACGGTAGCCCATAATGGTGCCGCCGTTCTTCTTAAGGTTGTTAGCAACCTCAACGGGATCGAATATTGTGGATATATAGAAGTATGCAAATGCAATAATCAGAATAAAGTAAATGAATGCGTATATCGCACCGCCGGGAAGCACGCCGGGGCTAAACCAGTTGTTGAAGAATTCGCTGTTCTGCCAAGAAGGAATAAACTGAGCCAGCGTTGCGGGGATGGATACGATTGCCTGAGCAAAAATTACGGGAAGTACGCCTGCCATCATAACCTTGATAGGAAGATTGGTGTTCATACCGCCGTAAACTTTTCTGCCTACGGTACGCTTAGCATACTGAACGGGAAGTCTTCTTTCTGCCTCGTTGATAACAACTACGAAAACGATGGTTGCAAGCATGAGGATGAGAAGGATTACCATCCAAGGAATCTGGGAGAAATCCCAAGTTCCGTTGTAGTGGATCATAGCCCACATTCTGGTGAATGTGCCGGGGAAGCTTGCGACGATGTTTACGAACAGGAGAATGGATATACCGTTTCCTATTCCATTTTCATCGATCTTTTCACCCAGCCACATAACCATCATAGCACCTGCGGTGTATGCGGCAACGATAACTACTGCTGCGGGCCATTCCTTATTGGTAAGAGCGCCCAGGCTCTTCATGGTAAGATAATAACCGATTGCAGTGATTATTGCCAGACCGATGGTGGTATAACGGGTAATCTTGTTTATCTTCTTCTGTCCTTCGGGACCGCTCTTGGAAAGCTCGCCGAGCTTAGGAAAAGCAACGCCCAAAAGCTGAATAACGATGGATGCGGTAATGTAAGGTGAGATGCTGAGTGCGAACAGATTACCTTTTGCAAAGGCATCACCGCTCAGCATATTGAAGTAGCCGAAAAGGGATCCCTGCATAGTGGAAGAACTAAACAGCTGATCAAGTGCTTCTGCGCTGAAGAAAGGTACGGGAACCGCACTACCCAGACGGAACAGAAGGATGATGCCCAGCGTAAAGAGTATCTTCTTGCGGATATCAGCTACCTTCCAAGCGTTCTTTAATACACTTAACATTATTCCACCTCAGCCTTTCCGCCTGCGGCTTCGATCTTCTTCTTAGCCGAAGCAGAGAAAGCTGCAGCTTTCACGGTAAGAGCCTTAGTAAGTTCGCCGTTGCCGAGAACTTTGAGTCCGTCGAACTCGTTCTTAACAACACCCTCTGCGAGAAGTACGCTGAGGTCTACTACGGTACCGTTTTCAAACTGGTTGAGTTGTTCAAGATTTACGTTAACATACTTGGTTGCGAAATGGTTTTTAAAACCTCTCTTGGGAAGTTTACGGTAGATAGGAAGCTGGCCGCCTTCGAAACCGGGTCTTACACTGCCGCCGGTGCGGGCGTTCTGACCCTTGTGGCCCTTGCCTGCTGTCTTACCGTTACCGCTGCCTGCGCCTCTGCCTTTTCTGAAACGGGCTTTAACTGCGCCGGTTGCGGGGGAAAGTTCGTGAAGCTTCATATTTGTATCCTCCCTTTTATTACTCAGCATCCTCAACGGAGATCAGGTGAGAGATCACGTTGATCTTGCCGTCGATGAGAGGATTTCTCTCGGCTACCTTGAAATCGCCGATCTTGTTAAGACCGAGGGATTTTGCGGTAAGGATCTGGTTCTTTTTGTGGCCGATGAGGCTTCTGGTGAGGGTTATCTTTACTTTTGCCATCTTCGTGTCCTCCTTATTTAACAGCTTCAACAGGAATGCCGCGCTTTGCTGCTACCTGTTCAACAGTGCTGAGAGAAGTAAGAGCATTGAAGGTTGCCTTGACAACGTTCACCGGATTGTTGGAACGAAGCGATTTACCGCGGATATCGTGGATACCGGCGATATCGAGAACTGCACGCATCGTACCGCCTGCGATGATACCGGTACCGGGTGCTGCGGGCTTGAGAAGAACTCTGCCTGCGCCGTACTCACCGATGATCTCGTGAGGGATGGTAGTGCCGTTGAGAGAAACCTCTACAACGTTTTTCTTTGCAGATTCAAGTGCTTTCTTTATAGCATCGGGTACTTCGGCTGCTTTGCCGATACCGTAGCCGATATGACCCTGACCGTCGCCTACAACAACCAGTGCGGAAAATCTTGCGATACGACCGCCCTTTACGGTTTTGCTTACGCGCTTGGTATTAATAAGGGTCTCTTTGAATTCGATGTTAGAGTAATCAACTTTTTTAGCCATCTTATCCTCCTAAAACTTCAAACCGGCTTCGCGTGCCGCATTGGCAAGCTCAAGCACTCTGCCGTGGAAGAGATAGCCGCCTCTGTCGAACACAACTTCGGTTATGTTCTTTTCCAGTGCTCTCTTTGCCACGAGTTCGCCAACCTTCTTTGCAGCTTCTTTGTTGCCGCCGGAAGTGCCAAACTCTTTTTCGGTGCTGGAAGCAGATACTAAGGTGTTTCCTACAGTATCATCGATTATCTGAGCGTAAATGTTATTTTCGGAGCGATAAACGCAAAGACGGGGTCTTTCGGTGGTACCGAAGATCTTAGCTCTAACTCTCTTGTGTCTTTGCAGACGCTTCTTATTGCTGTCTATACGGGTTACCATTATTCACACTCTCCTTTCGTTTACTTCGCGGCCTTGCCGACCTTACGTCTTATCTTTTCATCAGAGTACTTAATACCCTTGCCAAGATAAGGTTCAGGAGGACGCTTAGCTCTTATCTCTGCTGCAAGCTGACCAACCTGCTGCTTGTTGATACCATTAACTACAACGGTGTTGGAGTTGGGGCATTCAAAAACAATTCCTTCGGGCTGATCAAACACTACGTTGTGAGAATAACCGATATTGAGTACAAGCTGTTTGCCCTGAACGGCTGCTCTATAACCAACGCCGTTGATTTCAAGAGTCTTCTTGTAGCCTTCGGTAACACCAACAACCATATTGTTGATAAGAGTTCTGGTGAGGCCGTGGAGAGATCTGTTGGTCTTCTCATCATCGGGACGGGAAACGGTTACAACACCTGCACCAACTTCGATGATCATCTCGGGTTTGAGCTGCTGAGTAAGGGTACCCTTGGGGCCCTTAACGGTAACTACGTTGTTTTCTGCAACGTCTACGGTTACACCTGCGGGAATGGTAATGGGGGCTCTGCCTATTCTTGACATCTTGTTACCTCCTTACCATACGAAGGCGAGAACTTCGCCGCCGACGTTTTCCTTGCGAGCGCGCTTATCGGTCATAATACCCTTGCTGGTGGACACGATAGCGATACCGAGGCCGTTTCTGACTCTGGGCATATCTTCGCAGGATGCATAAATTCTGAGGCCGGGCTTGGAGACTCTGCGGAGACCTTCGATAATTCTCTTCTTGCCGGGGCCGTACTTAAGGGTAACGGTGATGATACCCTGCTTATTATCTTCCTTGCACTCGTAGCCGGCGATATAGCCTTCTTCGAGGAGGATCTGAGCGATAGCTTTCTTCAGATTGGAAGCAGGAATTTCAACGGTATCGTGCTTTGCAATGTTTGCATTGCGGATTCTGGTGAGCATATCTGCTACTACATCAGTGATTTGCATTGTTTATTCCTCCTTTTACCAACTTGCTTTCTTTACGCCGGGAATTTCGCCTTTGTAAGCGAGTTCACGGAAACAGATACGGCATATACCGTACTTGCGGAGATATGCGTGAGGTCTGCCGCAGATCTTGCACCGGTTGTAGTATCTGGTAGAGAACTTGGGTGCTTTAGCCTGCTTCAGTATCATAGATTTTCTTGCCATTTTTCACGTTCCTCCTTATTATCTTGCAAACGGTGCGCCAAGGAGTGCGAGAAGCTCTTTTGCTTCTTCGTCAGTATTGGCGGTCGTTACAAATACGATATCCATACCTCTGACCTTATCAACCTTATCGTATTCGATTTCGGGGAAGATCAGCTGTTCCTTGAGACCGAGAGAGTAGTTGCCGCGGCCGTCGAAGGCGTTGGGGTTGATACCCTTAAAGTCTCTTACGCGGGGAAGAGAAAGATTGAAAAGCTTATCTACGAATTCGTACATTTTTTCTGCACGAAGAGTAACTTTAACGCCGTTGAGAGAGCCTTCGCGGAGCTTGAAGTTAGAAATAGACTTACGAGCCTTGGTAGCTACGGGCTTCTGACCGGTGATAGCAGCGATATCTGCCATTACGGAATCGATAATCTTGCTGTTGTCCTTTGCATCGCCGCAGCCAACGTTGACTACAACTTTTTCAAGACGCGGGATCTGCATAGGGCTGCTGTAGTTGAACTTTTTCATAAGAGCAGGAGCAACTTCGCTCTTATAGAATTCCTTAAGTCTTGCCATTGCGTCCTCCTCCTTTAATCAAACTTGTGGCTACAGGGCTTGCCGTCACGAGTGCCGGAGCAAACGCGAACCTTCTTGCCGTCAACCACTTCTACGTGATAACGTACGCCCTTCTTGCAATCGGGGCAGTACAGCGAAACTTTACAAGCATAGATAGCGCCTTCGGTCTTTACGATACCGCCTGCTTCGCCCTGTCTGCGGGGCTTAACATGCTTGGAAACGGTATGAACGCCTTTAACGATAACTTTGCCTTCCTTGGGAGAGGTAGCGACAACTTCGCCCTTAACTCCCTTATATTTACCGGAATTAACCATTACGGTATCGCCGGCTTTTACATGAACATTACTCATTATCCTTTACCTCCAATTACACAACTTCAGGTGCGAGGGAGAGGATCTTCATATAATCCTTCTCACGAAGCTCTCTTGCAACCGGGCCAAAGATACGAGTACCTCTGGGGTTCTTATCTTCCTTGATAAGAACTGCGGCATTTTCGTCAAATCTGATATAGGAACCATCTGCTCTGCGCTGGCCCTTAACGGTTCTTACTACTACTGCAGTAACAACGTCACCCTTCTTAACTACTCCGCCGGGAGCTGCCTTCTTAACCGAGCAAACCACAACGTCGCCGATTCCTGCGTAACGTCTGCCGGTACCGCCAAGAACTCGGATGCACATCAGCTCTTTTGCGCCGGTATTATCAGCAACTTTCATGAATGACTGCTGTTGTATCATCGTGTTTCCTCCTTACTTAGCCTTCTCGACAATTCTTACTACACGGAAATACTTGTCCTTGGAAAGGGGACGGGTTTCCATGATCTCTACGGTGTCACCGATACCGCACTCGTTATTCTCGTCATGAGCTTTAAACTTTACGGTACGTTTAACGATCTTTTTATAAAGGGGATGCTTTACGTTATCGCGTACTGCAACAACAACGGTCTTTTCCATTTTGTCGCTTACTACGATACCGACTCTTGTTTTTCTAAGTGCTCTTTCTTCCATTTTCGGTTACTCCTTTCCGCTTACGCCTGCGTAGAGAGTTCTTTCTCACGGAGAACCGTGAGCACTCTGGCGATGGTCTTCTTAGTCTCGACAAGCTTCATAGGGTTGTCGAGCTGGTGTATGGAGTGCTGGAAACGCAGCTTGAAGAGTTCTTCCTTCTGCTCCTCCAGAAGCTTGTTGAGTTCTTCAGGAGACTTACCTCTGATTTCTTTTAATTCCATTGTAATACCTCCTATTTCTCAAGGTCAGCCTTGGTAGCAAACTTACATTTGATAGGAAGCTTGTGAGAAGCAAGACGCATAGCTTCGCGTGCCTGCTCTTCGGTGATACCGTCCATTTCAAACATAACTCTGCCGGGCTTAACCACAGCTACCCAATATTCG
>JAFQAP010000035.1 GCA_017399965.1 Clostridia bacterium
CGAAATCCATTATAGCTTTGTCGGACAGGTTGATACCGAGCAGGAGCCGACGCAAGTTGTCAACCATGACCGCCGCAACATGGTAGATGTAAAAAGTATCGCTATCTAACCCCAGCAAAGTTTGTTCCCGTATACCCGTCATCTACATAACTGCGGGTGTTGGAAAAGCCGTGTTCCTTTGCGTATTTCTGCAACAGCTTCTTTTGATTAACGATAGAGTTGCTATCGTTATCCGTTCCGTCATCACGGGATAGTCGGCAGTATAGAGCGGTTACGCCGACGTTATCTTTTTTCTTCGACTGCATTTAGTCCTCCTTTCCGGCAGTCGAACACACATATTCTACTGCCATTTTACTCGGTGGCGATTCGTCCGTCAAAGGTACGAAATCACTTGTTACAATTCTTTTGAAACGGTCGGTAATTGTCGGGTGGCTTTCAACCTTAGAAGTCATAAATGACGAACCAACGATATACTTGACTCCGTTTATCACATACTCATTTTCTTGCTGTGCAAGACCACATATAAATTTCATAATATTTCCTTACCTTTCATCACGATTTTTTCTTGCTCGCTCACGGCGCTGATAATCTTCGCCAATGAGCTTTAGGATTGCATTATATACATCTTTTTGGGAATAACTCTTAGGAAAGAAGCGGCGGACGTCCTCAAATGGAAAACTGATTCGTTCTTTTTGATTTGCCTTTTCTTCACTCATAACGGCGAATATCTTATCCGCATTAAGCTGAACTGCTTGGGATAATTTCTTTAGCCGTACTGCCTGCGAGAGTGATGGAGTACAGTCTTCACTCTCAATGGTACTCAGTAAATCGTACTGCTCCTGCTCTCTGAGATAGGATAACTCCACAGCAGGAGTAAGTGCGATTCGTTCCTCATCCACAAGCTGTAACAGTTCGGGGATAAGACTGGTTAAACGGATATACCGAAACACTTGGTCACGGCTTTCATTTACTGCTTTCCCGATCTCGGTAGCGGTGTCCGACTTTGTCGCAACTTGCGACAAAGTTAAATCGGTTCGTTTACCTTGCTCTTTCAATGCTTCCATCTTCATTTTGTAAGCGAAGGCTTTTTCGCTCGGTAATATCCGTTCTCGGTGTAGGTTGCTGTCTACAACGGCAATCGCCGCTTCGGTTTTGGTATACGGATAAATTAAGGCGGGTACTTCTGTTAGTCCCGCCCTTTTACTTGCGTGTAATCTTCGGTGTCCCGATATTACTTCGTATTCATCGGTAGTATTATCTTTCTGTCTTACGATAAGAGGGGTAATAATACCTTGCGATTTGATACTTTCTACAAGTTTGTCCATATCCTCATTGTCTGTAACTTTGAACGGATGACCATCAAAGTCGTGCAATTTGTCTATAGGGATACGGGCGGACTTTTTCTTTTTGCTTTCGATTGGGATTTCATATTGTGTCATCGTTCCCAACCTCCTTTCTGTCGTTCTCTAATTTTCTGTTCTTTAACTTTTTGAGCCACAATTTCATTGGCAAAGAGCATATCCGTTTTCTCTTGGATTTTAACGGAGCGTTCTTCGATGGCTTTGTTCATTTTCAGTTGTTTACGCAGTTCCATTATCCGAGCAGTAACACCTGTTTTTTCTTCTCGCAGGGTTTCCTTTTCGGCGGGTGTTGCTCTGCGGATTTTGTTTTGCAGTTTGGTACGGACTTCTATGAGCCTATTCATATTGCTTTCTATCTTTGCTCGGTCTACATACAGATCATCAAAGGTTTCGATATGGTATTTGCCCATATACCGCACTTGCTCGGAAATCTCGTCGAGTTTCTTTAAGTCCTCTTTGAGATAGGGACTTGTGGGTTTGTACTCGGTGTTTTTCGGCAAATATCCGAGCAGATAACAGTAGTGTAGATACAAGCGGTAAATATGGCTTGTACGGTGGAATGGCTGAAACCAATCCTTTAAGTCCTGCGGCATATCCTTCGGATAGGATATATATGCCCGTCTGCTACCAAAAGAAGCATATCTGCCAACCGACCATTTTAGGTTTTCGGGAGTCCATCTTTCATCGAGCGTATCCAACCTTGTAAAGTGTTCGTATTGTGGTAATCGTATCTTCCAATGCTTACCCGTGAAGTCGGTTATATATCCTTTTCGCCTTAAATATTCTTCGATATATTTGGAACTACGGCTGTAATCAATAGCTTCTCGCATATCCTCACGGTACACGTTATAACGGGTAGGTTTGCCGCTTTTCTCATCAAGCCATACCTGTCTTGTCGGTGCTTTGTGCGGATTTTTTATTACCGATAATCCGTGTTCCGCACAAATACGGTCTGACACACTACGGAGTTTTCGTTGCTCTGCTTTGGAATAGTCATACTTTCCGCCGTCAATGAAGGATACGGAATTAAAGCAGAAATGGTTGTGCAGATGGTCTTTGTCAAGGTGGGTAGTAACAATAATTTGATACCGATCACCCCACATTTCTCTTGCGGTCTGCATACCTATTTCGTGTGCTTCTTTTGCCGTAACCTCGTCCGGCTTAAAACTTTGATAACCGTGCCAAGCAATATATCCGTTTTCTTTGCCGTACTGCTTCTTGGTTAGTATCATCTGCTGCAAGGCAATTTCCTTTAAGCAGTTTATAGTGGAAACATACTCGCCCTGCTCGGTAGCTTCGGAGCGGCTGACATAAGACATAACCTCCCATAACGGTTGAAGTGCAGTATTATTTGCAACAGTCTTTTCGGGGTTTTCTACATAGGCAATAAGGTCTTTTAATCGACCTTCGATATGCCATAAACTCGTAGTAGCCATTATCCCACCTCCTGCAAGTCGAGGATAAGACACTCAATCTCTTTACAGATATTTAGTGCTGACGGCTCATACTTTGCACATTCCTTAAACCCTTTATGGACTTCATAGAGTGCTTCAAGCAGTTTCCAAAACTCTTTTGTTGGTTGTGGCTTCGGTGTTTTGCCCTTGCAAAGCTGCCGCACAAACTCTGATTGAGATAGTCCACATATCTCTGCTGAGCGTTCCAACTTTTCTTTTTCTTCTTCGGATAACCGCACGGAAACACGAACGGAATCCTTGTTTTTCATAAAATCATCTCCTTACTTTTAGGGGTATTCAGGGGACTTCCCCTGAGTATAGTCCACACCCCTTTAGGGTGTGGATTGGATTTTGGTGCCAAAATCCGATGCTCGCTACACCTGTGGACAGATATAGTGCTTCCTTTTGCCGTTCTCCCTGAATGTTGTTTTTATATACCTAAAGTTATAGCTTTCACTATAACGCCCCGGACTCTCACCGCAACGTCGCTTCGCTCATATCATCGCAAAGTCATATCCCATTCAGACGGTCATTCAGTTGTAACCGACTTTTGGGCAACAAAAAAAGCCGGCACATCCAAATGGTATGTACCGACCTTAAAAGGACAGAA
>JAFQAP010000009.1 GCA_017399965.1 Clostridia bacterium
CGGCGTGGCGTGGTACTAAGTTCACAATATCAACTTGAAATAAGAAGCAATAAATGGTATAATCTATGTAAGAAAAGACGAAAGGAGGCGCAAATATGCGGATTTTAATTGCCGAGGACGATCCTAAGTTACTCAAAAGCCTTGTGCATATATTCGAGATGAACCACTATGCCGTGGATGGCGTGGATAACGGAAACGATGCGTTCGATTTTGCGTCCTCGGATGAATATGACGGTCTTGTGCTTGATATTATGATGCCCGGTATGGACGGCATGACGTTGCTCAAAAAGCTCCGCACGAGTGGCATCACCACACCTGCGCTGTTCTTGACCGCCAAGACCGAAACCTATCAGAAGATCGAAGGGCTTGATGCAGGGGCTGACGATTATCTCCCCAAGCCCTTCTCAACAGGGGAGCTTCTTGCCCGTGTCCGCGCGATGCTTCGCAGGAAGGACAATTTCACGCCCGATCTGCTCACTTTTGAAAAACTGACACTCAACCGTTCCACCTATGAGCTTGTTTGCGACGGCAAAACACAGACACTCAGCGGCAAGGAATTTCAAGTGATGGAAATGCTGATGCGGAATCACGGCATTATCGTTACTGCCGAGCAGCTCATCACTCACATCTGGGGCTGGAATACGAACGTGGATACAAGCGTGGTATACGTTCACGTTTCAAACATCCGCAAAAAGCTTGAAGCTCTATCTGCTCCCGTAGCAATTAAATTCGTGCGTAATGCAGGTTATCTTTTGGAGGCGACACTATGATCTACAAGCTTCAGCGAAGATTCGTTTTGATCTGTACTGTTTCGGTGCTTTCGGTTGTTGCTTTGGTCTTTGGCGTGATCGTTGCACTGAACATTTCGTCCCTGAACAAAAATATGGATGTTCTTGCAGACCAAATATCCGAAGGTGGCGGTAGATTCCCCGGTTCTTTTAACGATGGCTTCAAACCTGATCGGTTTCCACCGAGAAATGAACCGAATTTCGATTTTATGGGTCCCGAAACGCCGTTCTCAACGCGCCACTTCACTGTGTTTTTCGATAAGAAGGGCGAAGTTGCGCAAACCTTTATGGAGTCGATTTTTTCGGTTCCGGAGGGAAAGGCAATTGAATATGCTAAAACCGCAATAGACAAGGGAAGCGAACGGGGATGGATATACAACTACCGTTATAAAGTCTTTTCTACCGAAAAAGGTGATGGCGTTGTGCTGGTGGATGGCAGTATGAACCGTGCTGCTATGGTGCAGTCTATTGCCATTGCCGGTGTCGTTCTGCTTGTGTGCGCGGTGCTGGTGTTGACATTGATCCTGCTTCTATCAAAACGGGCGGTAAAGCCCATTGCCGAGAGCTACGAAAAGCAAAAGCAGTTCATTACCGATGCCAACCACGAACTGAAAACACCGCTCACATTGATTCTTGCAAATCTTGATATTGCCGAGAGTGAGCTTGGTAAAAACGAGTGGCTGGACGATATTCGTTCCGAGGGTCACCGCATGACCGAGCTTGTAAATCAGCTTGTTGCGCTCTCCCGCATGGACGAGGAAAACCACACGCTGAACCTTTCGAATGTTGCCTTGGGCAGAATGGTTGCAGATACCGTTTCGGAATTTGAACCCCTTGCCGTAAGCCGCGGAAAAACCATTGGGGCCAACATTGATACCTATATTATTTGTCACGGCGACGAAGCCCTTTTGAAACGGCTTGTGGGAATCCTGATGGACAATGCCATCAAGTATTGTGATCACGGCGGAGATATTGCCCTGACGCTTCACCGTGGCAGACACATCGTGCTGACGGTAGAAAACACCTATGCGGCTGTCGGCGAGCTGGAACTGAACCGCTTATTTGACCGCTTCTACCGCGCTGATAAGGCCCGTACCTTTAAGGGCGGCTACGGTGTTGGACTTTCAATGGCAAAGGCAATCGTGGAGAACCACAAGGGTGAGATCACAGCGTATAAGAAGGATAACACGCATATTGGATTTAAGGTTGTATTGTGAATTTGTAAGAACATAACGACATAAGTGTTTAGCCCTCGTTCCGCAATGGAGCGAGGGCTTTTTATCGGGGTCCCCGAGAAGCCGCAAGGCTTCTTGGGGTGATTCTATTAATTTCATAGAACATTCACAGTTTTCTTTAGCGTGGCTTTAGTGCAGGGCGGTAGAATATGAGCCATAAGCCATATTGGAGGTTTATCTATGTACATTATCAAAAATGCCTTTCGGTGTATTGGAAGATCCAAAGGAAGAAATATTTTGATTGGTATCATTGCTCTGGTCATTGCTATTTCGGCCTGCATCGGTCTTTCCATCCGGCAAGCGTCAGAAAACGCAAAAACCACTGCCTTGGAGGGTCTGAGCATTACGGCAACCATTTCCTATGACCGTGCAAACGCCATGGGACAAATGGGCGGCGGCAGACCCGGCGGCTTTGGAGGCGGTGGCGGCTTCGATAGAGATCAGTTTGCCGATATGATGGGAAGCGCCTCGTCCCTTACTTTGGAAGAATATCAGAAATACGCGGAAGCTTCCACCGTGCAGGATTTTTATTATACCCTGACTGCCTACTTTAATGGTTCGGAGAATTTCTCTCCTGTTAGTGATGAAACCGAGGATAGTGAATCCGATGGTGAGTTAAACGGAAGTCTTGAGGAGGAAAACAGCGGCAGACCTTCCGGCTTTCCCGGTGGTATGGGTAGTATGATGGGAGGTATGTTCTCATCGGGAGATTTTTCTATCATCGGATACAGCAGCGACAGCGCTATGACCGCCTTTATAAACGGCAACGCGTCTATCGTAGACGGTTCTATGTTTGAACAGGGCACAAGCGAGCTTATCTGTGTCATCTCCGAGGAATTGGCAATGTACAATGAATTGGCTGTCGGTGATACCATTATCATTACCAATCCTTCTTTGGAAACCGAAACCTATACGCTGACGGTTTCGGGTATATATACAAGCTCTGAAAACAACGACTTTTCTATGTCGATGTTCGGAGCAAGTCAGGACCCTGCCAATCGCATTTATATGAGTGCTGCTGCTTTGCAGACGGTTTTGGATGCATCGGAAGAAAACTCTACTACGATTACCAACGATTACGGCGGAGAAAGCGAAAGCAAGATTACCGGCACACTTTCCGCAACCTATTCCTTTGCAGATACGGAAAGCTATTACGCTTTTGAAATGGAAGTACGTTCTCTTGGCTTGAGTGAGGATTATAAGGTATCTTCTTCTGATATTTCCGCATATGAAAACAGCCTTGCACCCCTTGACACCCTCAGCACGATGGCGGGCTGGTTCCTCATTGTCATCCTCATCATCGGCGGTGTTATTCTTGTGGTTCTCAATATCTTCAATGTTCGTGAACGCAAATACGAGGTTGGCGTACTGACCGCTATGGGTATGAAAAAGTGGAAGGTTGCCGTGCAGTTTATGTGTGAGATCCTTGTGGTAACAATGATTGCGGTTATCCTTGGTGCCGGTATCGGTGCTGTCAGCTCTGTTCCCGTAACCAACGCACTTCTGGAGGGGCAGGTTGAAAGTCAGAACAGTCAGCAGTCCCAGATGGAACAAAACTTCGGTCGTCCCGGTGACTTTGGCGGCGGCTTCCCCGGCGGCAATATGGGTGGAATGCCCGGTGAAATGCCTTCGGATCTCCCTGATGATATCGGTGGAGGAAAGAATCCCTTTGGCGATATGTTCGAGGGCGCGGCTAACTATATCACTGAAGTAGATTCCGCAATGAACCTGACGGTTGTGTTCCAAATGATTGGCGTGGGACTATTGCTGACTCTCGTTGCAAGCGCCGCATCCGTGCTGTTTATTATGCGCTATGATCCGCTAAAGATCCTGGCGAACAGAGACTAAGAAAGGAGCGAAAGAATATGTCTGTATTGTCCCTTCAAAACATCAGTTTTTCTTACGGAAAAACACCTGTATTAAAGGATATTTCCTATGAGTTTGAAAAAGGCAAGATGTACTGTATCATCGGTAAATCCGGTGCAGGTAAGACCACGCTTCTTTCCTTGCTTTCGGGCCTTGCAAAGCCGACCGCAGGTGACATCATCTACGACGGCAAGAGCATTGCAAAGATCGACAAGTACACCTTCCGTTCAAGATATATCGGTGTTGTGTTTCAAAGCTTTAATCTGATAACCAAGTATACCGCACTTGAGAATGTTGTTCTTTCTATGGATGTGTCGGGTGCGAAGATCAAAAACAAAAAGCAAAAGGCATTAGAGCTTCTTGAAAGCGTCGGCCTTGATGAGGATGAAGCAAACCGCCGTGTGCTGAAGCTCTCTGGAGGTCAGCAGCAGAGAGTTGCCATTGCCCGCGCCCTTTCTTATGACCCCGATATTATTCTTGCTGACGAGCCTACTGGTAACCTTGACCGTAATACACAGAAAGAGATCATGGATATTTTTCGTGATCTTACCAATCAAGGCAAGTGCGTGATCCTTGTCAGCCATTCTCCCGATGTTGCTGCTATGTGCGATGAGCGCTATGAGCTGACGAAAATCTCCGCTAAGGACAAGAAAAAATAATACAAGGGGGAACGCAATGAAAACAAAGATTATTTCTTTTACTTGTATTATTTGTCTGCTGTGCTGTTTTTCGTTGGCTTTAACCGCTTGTCAATCTGAGCAAATGCCCGGTGTTGTGGATGCAGAAATCAACAATAGCGGTGAACTGATTCTGATCTATCAGGACGGCACAGAGCAGAATTTAGGCGTAGTGGTAGGAAAAGACGGCAGTGACGGTGTCAACGGAGAAGACGGCGCGCTTGTGATAGATGGTTACGAAAGTGTCGTTTCTGCAGCCAGTGCCAAGGGATTACGAAGTGCGGTCAGTATTGTTTGCAACTTTAAGGCAACCGTTCAGCAAGGCGGATGGCGGCCCGGTTATGGCAGTACTACCACAAAAGAGTATTCTTCTGCCGGCTCCGGTGTCATCTATCAGTTGGATAAGAATGAGGGCGACGCCTTTATCATCACCAACTATCACGTGGTATATGACGCAAGCAGCAATACGGAAAACGGTATCAGTGATGACATTAGTGTTTATCTCTACGGCTCTGCTACTGAGGAAAGAGCGATCAAAGCAACCTATGTGGGCGGCTCGATTTACTATGATATTGCAGTGCTTCGTGTTGAAGACAGCGAATTGCTGAAGGATACGAATGTGTCTCAAATCGAAATCTCGGACTCCGATAAAGTAGTAGTTGGTGACAGCGCAATTGCCATTGGCAATGCCAAAGGTTACGGTATTTCGGTATCCTCCGGTATTGTCAGTGTGGATTCGGAGTACATTACCATGACTGCTGCAGATAACAGAACCGAGGTTTCCTTCCGCGTGATGCGTGTGGATGCCGCCGTTAATTCGGGAAACAGCGGCGGCGGTCTGTTTGACGGTCAAGGCAAGTTGATTGGCATCGTCAATGCAAAGATCGTTGATGAAGGTGTAGAAAACATCGGCTATGCCATTCCGTCCAACGTTGCCGTATCCATTGCAAACAACATTATCGATTACTGCTATGGAACGGATATGGAGCGCGTACAGCGGGCATTGATCGGAATTACGGTGAATGCCACCGATTCCAAAGCTGTGTACGACACAGAAACAGGACGCATCAGCATACAGGAAACCGTGTCTGTCTATGAGGTCAGCAAAGGCTCTCTTGCCGACGGTGTGCTGCAGAAGGGCGATGTGTTGCTATCAGCAACCGTGAACGGCGAAAAGACCGATATCACCCGTCAGTATCATATTATAGACATGATGCTTAATGTCCGTGTCGGGGATGTTGTGACACTTGAAATTCTTCGCGGTAACGAAAAGAGCACCGTTCAAATCACAATCACAGAAAATTGTCTTACCGCTTACTAATTTATCAAAAATTTTCGCAACACGATATAACGCAGCCCGTCCGGCAGTAATGCCGGACGGGCTTTTACGTTGTGTTGAAGCTTGCCCGGCAGCCCTTGACTTTTTAGAAAATTTGATTAAATTACTAAAAAACGGGCTTCGTCAAAAATTTTTCGTACTTCCGTATTGTTTTCTTGAAACGCAACCGTAACCTCTCATACATTATAACAAATCAGTCGAAAGAAGGCTTTTATCCAGGATTTTAGCTGAAATTTTAATGTATGTGAGGTTTATATATGAATGTAAAGCCGATTATTCACGTTCACTACATTAACGACGACTATAAATTATGGAATCCTCCACGTGAAGCTAACTTTGAAAAGTATTTATTGGCAACTCCCGGAAGAATTTTTGAAAGCTGCGGAGGATTTGATCCGTTGGACGTGCTTTCCGTTTCTTCTGACGAGAATGATTAGGTTGGATGAAAAAACAAAATCATTCCACCCCGGCGAAACTATTACTATGCACTATGAGTTGCCGGGACTGATCGCTGACGGCAGCGGATTTGAGTATTTCACCTTAACCGTCCACTGGCTTACAGAAGGGGAAGCGAAATCAATTGTCGCCGAGCCGATGGGAAAACAAGGATAAAATGCACCATTTTCGCTTTCGGCAGTTCATTGTATCAACGAATGGGTTATTACACAAAAATCGACAAGTTTCGAAAAGGCAGCTTTGCTCCGCAAAGCGTTGATTTGAATAACGAATTATGATGAAATTGCGAGAGTACGAATCCACACCAAAAACGGCGAAAAAATCCCCCAAAAATGTTAACTCACTTTTGGGGGACGTTTTTATGCCGGTATATATTCTATAGAGATTACAGTTCCGTTTTTAAGAATAAAATTAAGCGCGGTGCCACCGTCGGTATAGCTTAAAAGCGTGTCGGTCTTTTGTGCAGGTGTGCCGTATTTAGCGGTAACGTCTGCTTCCGTAACGCCGATATATACACCTTCGGGAGTGGTGACGCTGTCATCCGTAAGGATAATGGAATTAATATAGTCCTTATCCCCGTCGGGGCGGGTGAGTATCTGGAAGCCTGCGTAGGTGTAGGTTTTGTCCAATCCGTCAAAAGCGCAGGAGGCGGCTTCAAAATAGCTAAGAGGCTCGCCCAGAGCTTCGAGGACTTCTTTCATATTCATATCCAGCTTAACGGTGTAATTATTTTTGCTTGCAACGTTGAAAACGTATTTGCTGCCGCTTTGCGTACCGTTTTCGCTTTGGGAATTATTGTTTGCGTCTTCCGTGGTGCAGGAAAACAAAGAAACGGCAAATAAAAGACACAAAACCATAAGTGCGATTTTTTTCATAATAGCCTCATTTCAAATAAATGTTAATCTTTAACGTCGTAAGGACAGTTTTCTTTATCGTAGTTATAATAATTCGGTTTGTCGGTACGGCTGTCGGAATATTCCTTCACTTCCGAATCGGTACGCAAAAAGCATCTGTACGGGTACAGAAGAGAAGTGGGGCAGGCATCAAAATGATACCACTCTCCGTCAATATAAACGATAAGCCAGAAATGGTCGGAAGTACCGCCCACACGCTCAAGGCCATAATTGGGGATTCCCGCTGTGGTAAGCAAAGCCCTTGCGGCATCGGCGTAATTTACGCAATCGCCCCGCATTGCAGACAATCCGTTATATGCGTTTACCATCCAATCGCTATCATCGGCGGTATTAACATATTTCATTCCGCTTACTTTTTTGTAAATAGCTTCTGCTTTTTCTCTGTCTGTCATGCCGTCTTTGAGTATTCTATCAAGAATGCTTTTGCAAAGCTGGTCAAGCTGGTGCTTGGTAACAGTAGGCTGCTCATTGGGGTCATTATCAAGAGGTTGAAGCACAGTTACTGTTGCGGTTGCCGTGGCGGTATTGCCGCGGGTATCGGAAGCGGAATAAACGACCTTGTATTCTCCCAGCTTGGTAAGGTCCACTTGGGAAGCGTCTACGGTAAACTGTACGTTTTTATCAGTTTCATCCGTAACGGTAACTCCGTTTCTGTATGAAGGTGTGCTTCCCAGATAAACCGTAATGTCCTTCACGCCTTCAAAAACGGGAGGGACGGTATCTGCTCTGAGAACCGTAAGGGAAGCGATAACCTCTTCTATATCAGCGTTTTCGCAGTAATACAGTATATTATATTCACCGGCGGAAAGAGAAGATATCTCACTTGAATCTTGCTTTGATATTATCTTGTATTTTACGGTTTCGGTGTCATCGCCTTGAACGTAAACCCCGTCCAGCACAGCGGCACTTATTACCTCTGCGGAATCGTCTGCATATACGGTAATATTACTTTTTGCTCCGTAAATGACCAAATTTTCGGTCACTTGGGAGCTTTCGGCAGCCGGAGTATCATCGCAGGAACATACGGCAAATATAGTTGTAAGTATACATATTATAAAAAATATTTTTTTCATCAATCATTCCTCAGATCGTCAAGTTATAACGCTCGCAAAGCATTGTAACCGTCATAACTATAAGCAGGTAGTCGATCTCATAAGCTCCCATAAGCCTGAAATCATCCGCAAGGTATACTTTTTTCATTTCGTTTACCTTGTTAACGTCGAATATATCGTACTTTTTAATAAGCGAATCGCTTAAAAAGCCTATCTCTCCCTTTGCCTTTTTAACCATAGAGGACATTCCGGGTGCTTGGAAGGGGAATTTGCGTCTTCTTAATATTTCATTGGGAACGATTCCTTCTCCCGCTTTTTTTAAAATATATTTTTCTTTTGCGCCGTTCATTTTGTATTTATCGGGAATGGTGGCAACAAAATCCAGCAGGTCTTTATCGAGGAAGGGGTGACGTCCTTCAACGGAGTGGGAGAAGAACATACGGTCACCGTGTTCCGTAAGCAGATGGTCGGAAAGACGAAGCTTGTAATCTATATACGACCTCCGTTTTTGCGAACTGAGTCCCTTTACACGGTCCACGTTTATAGGACTTTCCGCAAAGGCGGAAAACTTGTCAATATCTCCCCGTATGCGGTCGCTGTATACGGTTTGGTGTATTTTTCTTATTTCGGGATGGTTGCGCTCGTAACGGAAGTAGGGATCTCCCCAAAGTCTTTCGTTAATTTCGCATTCTTCCTTTGTCATTTTTCCTTTTTGCATTTCGCGGAACAGGTCTACCATGTATCCCACGTATCCGCAAAAGAATTCATCCGAACCTTGTCCCGTAAGAACAGCTTTGGCAGGTGAATTTTGAACCAGCGAAGACAGCATATAAGCCGCTACGTCGTAGCTTTCCTTCAGTCCGGATTCTGCGTGGTATACAACGTCATACAGATTTTTCCATATTTCGTCTTCGCCCACCTTGGTGCTGTAATGCTTGGAATTAACACATTCTTTAACTATCTTTTGGAAGCGGCTTTCGTCAAGATCCGCTTCGCCTATTTCCGCGGAAAAAGAATAATAGCTGTCCAAAAGGAATTTTCCTATATAGCAAGCAACCACGGAGCTGTCCAGTCCGCCGGAAACGTAAAAGCCTACGGGAACATCTGCCACAAGTCTGCGGGCGATGGAATCCTTCATCATCTCACGTAATTTTTCAACGTAGTAGGCTTCGCCCTTGTCTTCCTCTTCTTCTGCGGAGTAGATAAGATCCCAGTATTCAATATCCTTTATGTCCTGCTCCCGCTTGATAACCAGCAGGTGCCCTGCGCGCAGGGATTTGATACCGTCAAAAAAGGTTTCGGGCGAAACTACGCCGGGATAGTTCATAAGCTGGTCAACCGCTTTTAAATTAAGCTTTCTGTCCACATGGGGACATTCCAGTATAGCTTTTATCTCCGAGCCGAAGATAAGCTGTCCTTGTGAAACGGTGTAAAACAAGGGAGCTATTCCTATCTGGTCGCGCACGAGTAAAAGCGTATCTTCTCTTTGGTCGTATAAAGCAATGGCAAACTGTCCGTTAAGCTTGTTTGGGAAATCAAGTCCGTATTCTTCGTAAAGATGCAATATCACCTCAACGTCGGTCTTGGTTTTAAAAACGTGTCCCTTGGCACAAAGCTCTGCTTTAAGCTGGCGGTAATTAAAGATCTCTCCGTTGCAGATCATATGCAAAGTATCGTCTTCGTTGGATAAAGGCTGCATACCGCCGTCAAGATCTATAAAGCTTAAGCGGTTAAAGCCCAGTCCCACGCCGTCCAATATTTTGGATTGCGAACCGTCGGGACCGCGGTGGCGGATAGATACAAGCATTTTATCTATCATATCGCTGGTTATAAGGTGTTTTCCGGTAATATCAAAAATTCCGCATATTCCGCACATAATCAGTCTGCCTTTTCATTCATTCCGTATAATTCGTACTGGTATTTCTTTTCGGCTTCGTAAAAAGCTGTTTTTTCTTCCCAACGGGCAGCAAGTTCTTTTTCTGTTCTTCTGTCTTCAAGGCCGAGTTCTGTTGTGAGATATTCTCCCAGCCAGCGGGATAATTTTTCTGCCCCTGCAAGATTCATATGAAGTCCCGCATCGTAGGTATCCGTGTTGTAATTAATACCCGTTTCTTCCGTAAGCTCCAGAAAGTTTATATATTTGAGCTCGTTTTTGTCTGCATAGTCCTTTATCTGCAAGTCCCATTCTTCATACCAATAGGGGTAAAGACTGGGGGCTTTTATGAGAATGAGTTCTACTCCTTTTTCGGCGCAGAGCTCTCTCATCATATCGAGATATTTTATAGAACGGCTGTCAAAGCTGTAATCTGCAAGAGGCTTTCCCGTAGGCACGTTTTCCGCAGGGCGTACGTCCACACGCATATAATATCCGTTGTGAGACACCTTTTTGGTTTTGAACATATATTCAAAATCTTCGCTCTTTAATTGCTCCCATCTGCTGTGGTACCGCAGGATAGGGAATACGTAATCCAAAAACCTTTCTTCCTCCCGCATAGAAGCGAATATGGAGTTTACCTTTGAAGAGGACCACTTCATACCTTCAATAGACATACGGTTGTACGCTTCGTTTCTTGATTCGGGAAAGCAAAGGGATTGTATGTTGAATATGACCGCATCGGGCGTTTCGTAGCTCAAGGTGTCTTCAAGAATGTAATAGGATTGGAACACGTATTGCTCCGCGCTTCCCCGTATATAGCTGTTTATTCCGTAATCCCGCCATAAAACTATAGGCGAAAAGTTTTCGTATACCTCGCAGTCGCCCACGAAAATAACGTCGTGGTCTTTTACTTCATCGTAATATTCGGCAATAAACGCGCCTTCAACGGTGCCTGCAACGTATTTGGGCAAAAGAAGGCATTGAAGCAGCCACAGTGTAATTACGACAATAACTGCGGAAACACAAAACTTTATCCATTTTTTTGCGGATGTTTTCATAGTAACTTCTTTCTCAGAATTGGTTGTAAATAAACTGGCTTGCATCGTATCCGATACCGTATGCGCCCATAAGAAGAATTATAAGGAACAGACCGTACCATATAACAAATCTTGCGGGGTAGGGACGGCGGGATATAATATCACGCACGCTTTCTTTTCGCTGAAGCAGGCTTACAATTATCATCAAGGCGATCCCGCAGGCAAGAATTACGTAATCGGTAACCGTAAGACCCACTTCAAGCAGTGCGCCGTCAACAAAAATGTTCCAGTTTTTTGCGTAAAACAAAGAGAAAAATACTCTTCCCGTATCTGCAATGGAACGGTAGCAATCAAAAAGATTAAGAGCGCAAACAAGGGCAAAGGTGCGTCCCACGCATAAAAGCTTGTATGCAAAGGTTTTGCCCACCCTTGGGAATTTTTCGTGGAACTTTTTGTAAAGGGGTTCAAATTCTTCGGATACCATCAGAACTATCCAGTTGCACATACCCCAAACAATAAAATTCCAGCTTGCACCGTGCCAAATACCCGTGGCAAACCATACTATTGCCGTGGATATGTAGAGAGGGAAACGCTTGCCCACCTTTTCTCCCAAAAGCTTTTTGGAAAACTTGGTTATCTTTTGCATAGGCTTGCTTACGGAAACGGGATAGAACAAATACTCTCTGAACCAGGAGCACATAGAGATGTGCCAGCGGCGCCAATATTCTTTTAAGGATTTTGAAAAATAAGGTCTTATAAAGTTTTCGCTCATTTTTATGCCCATAGCCTCGGCAAGACCTATGGTAATATCGATACCGCCGGTGAAATCGGCATAAAGCTGTATTGTGTAAAACAGCATAATGAGCAGAGAATACGCCCCGTTGTATTCAGCGGGCGCTTTTATCATGGTGCTTACGGCAACCAGAATTCTGTCGGCTATAACCATTTTTTTGAAATAGCCCCACAGAACGCGCTCAAGTCCGTATGCTACGGTTTTCGTATCAAATTTGTGGGGAGAATACAGAGTTTCACTCAAAGCTCCGTAACGTCCGATAGGACCTTGAATAAGCTGAGGGAAAAAGGATACGAACAAAGCGAATTTGAATATGTTTCTCTCTGCTTTTACCGTTCCTCTGTAAACGTCCGTAAGGTAACCTATGGATTGGAAGGTGTAAAAGGATATACCTAAAGGCACCGCTAAAGAAATAAAAGATAAATTTCCTTCACCGCCAAAGGCGTTCACTACGCCGTTTATGTTGGAAACAAAGAAATCCGCGTATTTTACAACCGCAAGTATTCCCAGATTTGCAAGCAGGCAAAGGACAAACACAGTAAGCCTTTTCCGCTTTTGCTTGTCCTTGTATTCTTTCTTTTGTTCTTTTGTTAATTCTTCCTTGTGCTCCTTAATAAATTCGCTTTGTTTAACCGCGTTTCTTTCTATCAGCAAAGCGGATAAAAATACCGTTGCGGTAGTAGCGATTATGTAAGGAAGGAATTCCGGTCCCGCAATAAAATAGAAAATATAGCTTGCCGCAAGGAGCAAACTCCATTGCAGCTTTTTGGGAACGGTATAATACAGCAGTAAGAAAACTGCGGCAAATGCCAAGAAACCGTATGATGTAAAAAGCATTTTAATTATTCTTTACTATTCTTCGTCTTCCAGTCTTTTAATAAGCTCGTAAAGCGCTTCCGCGGAATTAAAGTTGGCAGGAATAATATCCTTTGCGGTAATGGTTACGTCGTATTCGTCGCTTATTTCGGTAATAAGACTAATAATGTCCATAGAATCCAAAATTCCGTCGTCAATAAGATTTTGTTCGTTTTCAAAATCCACGTCGGAGTGGAGTTCGTTGAGTATAGCAAGCAGCTTTTCCATTTTTGTTTTTCCTTTCAAAACACGTTTTTATTTATAGCTTTCCGCAAGCTTTACTCTGTTAAGCTTGCCGTTTGCGGTAAGAGGCATTTTATCAAGCCGTAAAATCTTGTTTGGGATCATATATCTGGGCAGACGTTCTTTAAGGGAAGCGGTAAGAGATTTTTCGTCGCAATCGCCAACGTAAAACAAAACTATCTTTCCCTTTGTTTTGTCATATATGCAGGCTGCCATCTTTACGGCATCTGTCATATTTGCGCTTACTTCGATCTCGCCCAATTCTATACGGTGCCCCATATGCTTTATCTGGTAATCCCGCCGCGAAACAAAGATAAGCTCGCCCCGCGAATTAAGCTTGCCTATGTCGCCCGTTTTGTAAATAATTTCGGGATACGCTTTGTTCAACGGGTTTTGCACAAAGGCTTTGGATGTGCGGTCGAAATCGTTGTAATATCCCAAGGTAACCGCAGTTCCGCGAATGCATATCTCGCCTTCGCTTCCGTTTTCAGCCGGCTTTCCGTCCTCGGTAAGAAGCAGTATTTCGCAGTTATTGAAGGGACGTCCGATAGGGATAGGCTCGTTGTCCTCAAAATCTCTGTTCACGTGGTAATAACAGCACATTCCCGTGCCTTCCGTAGGTCCGTAAAGGTTGGTGAACGATGCGTGGGGAAGTGCGTTTTTCCATATTTTAAACTGTTTTATGGGGAACACCTCGGAACCGAATGCTATCGTGTGAAGATACTCGGGCTTCAAAACCTCAAAGGTGCCGAAAGCGCTTATCATAGTTAAAGCGGAAACGACCCAGCACACCGTATTTATCTTGTGCTTGTTTAAAAACTCTATCAAAGCAACGGGCTGGGAAAACAGAGTTTTGGGTATGAGATAGGTCGTTGCGCCAAACTTTAAGGTAGGGTAAAGCTCCTTTAAGCAGGCATCAAAATACAAGGGAGTCTGGTTTCCGAAAACGGTGTTTTCGTCAAACGATAAGGTTTCGGAAAGCTCCTCGATATAATCTATAACGGAACGGTGGCAGGCGGCGACCCCTTTGGGAATACCTGTGGAACCGGAGGTGAAAACAATATAGATAGGGTCAATATCAAGAGAACGCTCGTATATCTCATCAAGAGCTTTTGTATCTGTCTCCGTTTTAATAATGTCGCCGTAAAGCATAATATTGCCATTCGGAATATCAAATCCCTTTGCAACGGAGAGCGTATGCTCGTCGCAAATGACCAAAGGAGACTGCACGTTGTTTAAAATAAGCTGTATTCTGTCTTTGGGCATTTCCTCGTCAATGGGTACGTAAAAACAGCCGCCGCTTATGACGCCGAAGAAGGCATTGACCTCATCGGGTGATTTACGCATAAAAACCACTACCGGCTTTTTGTATATAGCGTTATCTGCAAGATATGAGCCTATTCTGCCCGCTTTGTCATAAACCTGCTCAAAACTGTAGGAAACCGCTCCGTCGGAAAACGCCGTCTTTTCAGGCTTGGTTTTTACAATATTACGCAGATAATATAGTACGTTTTTTATTCTTGCATTAGCCATTATTTACGCCTCCTGCCGAAAAAACTGCAAATAGCCTATACATCGTACTATTATATCACAAAAATCCACACATTTCAATGGAATGTTATGTTTTTTGTGACCGAAAACCGACATTTTGTTCGGTCAATCGTTTGTTGATTTTCAAACAACCTATTGATTATTGATTTTCCTTTTTTTAAAAGCTATAATAAAACCGCACCGGTGAAATAAACATTTTGGAGGTTTTTAATGAAACTCACACTTGGAGAAAAAATAAAAGAATTACGCAAACGGGACGGCAGAAAGCAGGAAGACCTTGCAAATGCTTTGGGAATTACCAATCAGGCTGTATCCCGTTGGGAAAATGACGGCAGTTATCCCGATATGGAGATGATACCCGCCATTGCAAATTATTTCGGCGTAACCATTGACGAGCTGTTCGGATACGAAAACGGCAGGGAAAAGCAGGTGGACGAACTGGTTTCCCGTCTTTCTGCAATGAATAAGCTGAACAACGGGGAAAACGTAAATATCGACGAATGTCTGCATCTTGCCAGAACAGCTCTTGCAGAGTTTCCGGGAAACAAAAAAATTATGCTGTGTCTGGCGTGGATATTAACCACCGCAGGCTACGTAAAATACAGCGAATATCATATTACCGACAGCGAAGGTTACGATACCTTCGACGTAAACCGCCACAAGACCTACAAAGAGTGGGCGGAAGCCATCGCTATATACGAAAAGATCATCCCCGCACTTGAAAGCGGTCCCGACCGTCACGATGCGGTCAAACAGCTTGCCAATCTGTATTTGTGTACGGGTGAACACGGCAAAGCGGCAGCGCTTGCGGAAAGTGCTCCGAGCATACATTGTTCCAAAGAATTTTTGCAAATGACCTCTTGCGACGGAAAAGAACGGGCAGCCAAATACGGGGAAACCGCATTAAAGCTTTTGGCGGCTGCCGCGGAGCTGATAGGTGATGCAGTTGCCGCCAATTACGATAAGCTCCCGCCGGAAACTGCGGAAATCTGTATAAAAAACGCCGCGGATCTTTTCGGCGCCCTATGTATCGATGGAGACTACGGCGAATACGGCATAAATTCCGCATACCTGTATCTTTATCTTTCCTCTTTGCAGTGGCGGGGCGGCAAACGGGAAAGCGCCGTGGATTCTCTTTACAAAGCATTGGAGCACACCAAAAAATGCGAAGAAATTTCTCTTGACTCCACAAGCACATTTTCTTCTCCTTTGCTTAAAAACGTGAAAATAAATCCCCTTGGCAATGATTACCGCAAACACGCAACCAAGCTTCCCGAATATTGGCCGTGGATATGTATTCCCAACAGCTCCGACGTGGCAAAAGAAATGCAGTCCGATCCCCGATATAAAGAATGGGTTGCCAAAACTCAAGAGTAAAGTATGATAGATCACCCCGAAAATGAAGCACACTTCATTCTTGGGGTGATTTGGTCTGTTTTTATTCGGTTATTTCCAGATATCCGGTCAGCACCGTTATTTCGTAGCAACTGCTCACGTCCGTTGTAACACCGTTTTTTGTTTCGTAAACGTAGACATGCATTATAGCGTTGAGAATTTTTCCTACGTCGGTTATTTGGCTTGAGGTTTCAACGAAGATATCCGTGTTCGGCAGGAGCGTACCGCTTACCAACCGCCATTCCTCGCATTTCAGGGGCGTGCCGTCGTATTTCTTTGATGCCGACTCAAGCTGAATGACTATTTTACGCTTTTTAATGGTCATTTGGCCGTTTACAATCCGCAGACTGTAATCTCTGTCGGTAACGTCGTTTCCGTCGGCATCGTATATTCTGATATCGGTTATACGGTTTTCGTATACGCCCGGAGCAATGTTGTATCTGCCTTCAGCAAGCGAAACCTTCATTGTATGTCCGGGAAGGAGATTGCCTTTGGTAATGACTACTTTTTCGCTGTTCCATTCGCTGAATATCTTTCCGTCGTATTCTTTCGTTGCGCTGTACGCGTTTACGATAAGCTCCATTTTCGAATTCGGCGCGCCTTCTCCGTAACCCGTAACCTCGACGGGTATCCAGCCCAGAAAATCGAAATATACTTCTACCCAGGCGTGGGCTTCCTTGCCGGAAACGTAGACCGTGGCTTCGGATTGCAGATCTACCGCAAAGCCGGTTACGTATCTGGCGGGAATTCCGTAAGCGCGGAACATCATTGTCGCTGCCGCGGCAAAATGCTGGCACACGCCTTCTTTTGCTACGTCGAGAAAATATACCGCTACGTCAACTCCCTCGGGATAATCATTTCCGTAAAGATTATATCTTCCTGCGTTCTGAACGTAACGCTGTATTTGCGCGGCAAGGGCAAATTCATCGTCCGTTTCGTAAATCCCGTGTTCTTTTCCTATGCGTAAAAGTTCTTGCTTCGTGTATTCGGGAATCTGCAGATATTCTTCGTATACGTATTTTGAATAACTTTGCATTTCAACGGCAAATTCACCGTGAATATATTTTTGCATTTCCTCCACGTTATCGGTCAGCCTGACGAAATCGTAATAGTAATCGTATATTTCCATACGGGAATAGGAATCTTCTGCGCCGAATATAGAGGTATCGCAGGAGTAATAGGGGATAATTACGGGGCACCCCGAAAGCCTTTCGATATGCATCGTAAGCACGGGATGAAAGTCTTTTTCGGCTGCCAGTCCTATATAATTCAGAGCCGAAACCCGATCTATATAATTGGTTGCCGCATCAAAACCGCTTCCGTTATAATCTCCGTAGGAGGTTGCGCGCAGATATGCTCTGAATTCGGATATTTCCGGATTTGTCAAGGTGACCTTGGCGTAAACTTTCTCGTCTCCGTCATTACCGGGGTAGCCTATTCCCGTCGGTCCGCCTACGTCGAACATGCTGCCATCGGTTCCGTCACCGTTTAAGCCGTTTCCGCCGTTGTGGTTGTCGCCGTTATTGTTGTTACCGTTATTATTGCCGTTATTATTGTTGCCGTTTCCGTTTGGCATATCGTCGGGATTATAATTGGGGTTGGGAAGCACCTTAAGCGTGCCGTATACATAGGTTATTAAGTAGTTGCCTGTATAGCCGGTTGCAACATCGTTCACACTGTTTACGGAAATGAAAAAATTATTGGCACTTTCTCCAACTTCCGTCTGGGAGCCCTTATAGTATCCTTTAACGGTGTGGCCGTTTACAAGGGAACCTTCGGTGACTTTGCAGGAATGAGCGGTAAGAGGAGTGCCGTCAAACAGCTTTTGGGCACTGTCGGAAGTAACGGTTATGGGTCTGGGGGTTATTTTCAAAGTACCTTCATCGACTTCAATTCGGTATCCGTGGTATGTGACATCATCTCCGTGTTCGTTGGAAATGTTTACGTACAGGGTGTTTTTCCCTTCTCCCGCATTTGTTATCCATCCGTTGGTTCTGCATTGCATCGTGTGTCCCGGCAAAAGTTCGCCGGAAACAAGTTTGTATCCGGGTGCCTGCAAAGGCTGTCCGTCATACACCTTTTCCGCAGAATCGGTTTCAAACTTCAAAGTAATGGGAGTTATTGTAAGTGTGCCGTATTTTACAATGATTTCGTAATTATCCGCTACATATCTGCCTTTTTCATCAACGATCGTTACATCGAGAGTGTTATCGCCGGTTCCCGCTATGGTGCGCTTTCCGATCGCTTCGGCAGTCAAAACGTGACCTTCTGCCACAGTTCCGCTCACCAGCTCCCATTCGGGATCGGTAAGAGGCTTTCCGTCGTAGACTTTTTCCGCACTTCCGGTAGAAAACACTAATTTTCTCGGCTCAATGGTAATTACGCCGTATACAAATCTAATGTTATATCTGTTTGTTACGTCCTCGCCATCGGCATTCAATATCGTATAATTATCGGGAGTAGCGGAGTATGTACCTGCGTTTGTGGGCATAGCGCGGAAAAATATCTGCAATTCGTCTCCTTCAGCCAAAGAACCTTTTTTGAAGGAATATTCCGGCTTTTCGATAGGGGTACCGTCATAAACCTTGGTTACGGTGTCTGTATATATCGTAACGTTTCTTGGATCAACGGTTATGTTTCCTTCACTCGTTGTACCGTTATAGGAAGCGGTAACGTCATTCCCTTCGGCGTTAACAATTCTGTATTCTGTCAAGTAAACCGTTGCTTTTTTCCAGCTTTCGCTTTCTACAGAGAAAACCATATCTGTTAATTTATCACCATCTGCAAGGTTACTTGCGCGGGTTATATTTTCAAGAAATTCATCGTTCAGATCGCCGTATTCACAGGAGGTATCGGGTATATCGATCACCGTGTCCCGCGCATAAAAGGTAAAGGAGGAGGTACCGCTGTAACGCTCTTTTCCGTAAAGATTTTCGGAAACGGCGCGTATATCGTATTCGCCCGGAATTACGGGCGCGGTATCGGTCCACGAATCACTACCGCTGACAGCATATTCAAACCGCACGTCGGTTAAAAACGCCTTTGCGCTGAATTGCATTTCTTCTCCGTATATAAGATCCGCACATTCAATATCCTGAGTAAAAATACCCATACAGTAAGTAAGACAGAAGAAAACTGCGGCAAGTGCAAGAAGAGCGGCAGCAAACGCTATTCTGTGCCTGCGCACAAACTTAACGATCTTCGCTGCTTTTTGTATCTTGTTTTCGTACTGCTGGTATCGCCCTGCGGGATAAACAAGGTATTCACTTTTTACCGCCTGCATATCTCTATCGCTTGTCATCTCGTTTTCCTCCTTTTTCGTGTGTTAAAAATTATTATTCGGCAGTTACGGTAAGCGTGCCGTAATCGTAGGTTATCTTGTAATTAACGGTAACATCGGTCTTTCTGCCTTCCTCATTACCGTATACGGTAATGTCTATAATATAGTTTTCGGTGTATCCGATGTTAACTATGGAAGTAAAAGACACCTGAAGCATATCGCCGTCGCACAAACTGCCCTTGGTTATGGTGTATTCTTTGCAAACAAGCGGGGTGCCGTCATATTTTTTTGCTGCGCTTCCCGTTTGTATGGTTATCGGGCGGGGCGTAACGGTCAACGTGCCCGCATCCTGAACTATTTTGTATCTGTTCGTAATGTTATGACCGTTTATATCGGTAATTTCAAAAACCATTTCGTTTTTGCTCTCACCCGCATTGGTTCTTTGGGGAAAACTTACCGCTTTAATGTTTTCGCCTTCTACCAATGTGCCGTAAATGATTTTCCAATCTTTGTTGGATACAGGTGTTCCGTCATATTCCTTGGAAGCGCTTCCCGTGCTTACGTGCAAAACCAGAGGCTGTACGGCAAGTATTCCCGGCTCAATAATTATTTCATAAAGCTGGGTTACGTCTTCACCTTTTTCATCGTAAATTCTTACGTCCGCAAGATTTTCGTGGTCGCCCACTTCCGTTTCGCTTGTTATACAAGCAGCTTTTAAAGTGTGTCCTTTAAGCAGCTCTCCGCTTGTGTGCTGCCAAACGTTCGAGGATAAAGGCAGACCGTCATATTGCTTTTGAGCAGATCCGGTGGCTATAGTAACAGGAATAGGAAGCACGAAAAGGGTGCCCAACCGCTCGGAAACGGTGTATTGCGCTGTAACGTCAGCGCCGTTTTCATCTATAATGCTGTATGAAGGAAGTATGTTTTGTTCGCCCGGCAGGGTAATGCTGGTAACGGAATCGCATACAAGGGTGTGACCTTCCACAAAAGAACCGCCCGTAACGGTTATGGTGTCCGAAACCAAAGGAGTGCCGTCATAACGCTTTTCTTTGCTTTGGCTGTATACTATCAGCCGTCTTTGCTTTATGGTTATTTTACCGTAATCCTCGTTTATTCGGTACATATCCGTAACGTCGGCGCCCGCGGCGTCCAGTATTACGAATTCCGGTACGTTTTCGTATTCACCTGCATTGGTCTGCTTACATTCGGCTGTAACTTCTATCCTGTGCCCGTCAAGAAGCTGTCCGCGGGTAACAAAGGGCGCCCCTCCGAACACGGGCTTGGCGTTATAGGTCGTAGTAACGTCATTCGTGCTTACCGTAAGCAACTGCTTTCTGGGAAAAATTATTCCAAGGGAGCCCATTATCAGTAATACGCCCACCAGTACAGCAGAGGTAACGGCAAGTATTCCCGCAACATATGCGGTTATTTTTACCGCTTTTCTTTTGTTGTTCATTTTTTGCCTCCCATAAATAAGGCTGCTTTTAAATCCTAAAGGCTTAATATCCTTTTTGCATTTTTTCTATGTATTGTCTGCTTTGAAGCATTGCTTCTTCTCCAAACAATTCGTCAAGCAAACTTAAAAGATTATCGCTTTCGCTTTTAACAAAAGCGGGGCTCAACTGCTCCAATTTACGGAGTATCTTTCTCGCCAGAATATCGTCCAAAGCTTCGGTCTCCGTTCCTCCGCAGGCTAACATAACAGGCACGTAAGCCTCTATCTGTCTCATAATTCTGTTGCCGAAGGACACTCTGAACACTTCGGAAAGGTATTCGTCCAGCTTTTTAAGCTTTTCCTTGCTTTCGCTTGAAAGAGTGTACTTTTCCTTTGCTTTCTCAAATAATTGAGCCAAGGCTTCATAGGAAATATGGCAGGGTGAGGGAGTATCGCATGCGAAAGGAGTACACTTTCTGTCAAGATCAATAACCGCGGCTCTGTCGTATACCTTGTCGGATATGGCAAAGGTTGAATCATCGTTGTTGGCAGTACCCACAAACCACATGTTTACGGGC
>JAFQAP010000010.1 GCA_017399965.1 Clostridia bacterium
ATATCCTTAGCGGAGAATTCAAAAATACCGCTAAGTGCGAGCATCGCATTTGTCCAGACAAATCCTGAATGGGCTAAGCCCCAACCCCTATTACAAGCAGAAAGAGCACACACGCAAGACGAAAAATCTTGTATGTATGCTCTTTTTCTGTTAGTGAAGTTTTTGCTGTCGCAAAAGTGAAGTTGTGTTATACACAGTGAAGTTGCTCGCAAAAGCTCGCAGTGAAGTTAAGTTTGCCCATCACTTCGCCATTAGGCGAAACTTCACTCACGAAGTGAACTTCACTATCGAAGATAACTTCACTTGCCCCAGGGGCAAACTTAGTTAGCGTGATTTGTCCGTTAAGGACATCACGCTATTGATTCTCTGTCCTTTTGGTTTTGGCAATGATTTTTTGTCGATATATCGGCGATGCCGACTCGATATGATATAAATCCCTCGTTTGCGAAGCAAACATATCGAGTGCGCAGCACATATCGAGTTGCTTTAGCAACATATCGAAAATCCCGTGAGGGATTTATATCGAGGCCTTGTGCTCCCAAAAGCACAAAGCCATTATTCAAGCTCGAATGCGCCGGTATACAGGCGGTAATAGGTGCCTTTTTCGGCGATGAGTTTTTCGTGGTTGCCGCGCTCTATAATTCTGCCTTTTTCAAGCACCATAATAACATCCGAATTTCTTACGGTGGAAAGGCGGTGGGCGATAACAAACACGGTTCTGCCTTGCATGAGGGCATCCATACCCCGCTGAACGATCTCTTCCGTGCGGGTATCTATGGAGGAGGTGGCTTCATCCAGTATCATAACGGGCGGATCTGCCACGGCGGCGCGGGCTATGGAAAGAAGCTGGCGCTGACCTTGGGAAAGTCCGCTTCCGTCCCCTGAAAGCACCGTATCGTACCCTTTGGGAAGCATTCGGATAAATCCGTCCGCATTGGCTAACCTTGCTGCGGCGATACACTCTTCATCGGTAGCGTCCGGTCTGCCGTAACGTATATTCTCCATAACCGTGCCCGTGAACAGGTTTACATCCTGAAGCACCACGCCCAAAGAACGGCGGAGGTCGGCTTTGCGAATCTTGTTTATATTTATTCCGTCGTAACGGATCTTACCGTCGTCGATATCGTAAAAGCGGTTTATGAGGTTGGTAATAGTGGTTTTGCCTGCGCCCGTTGCGCCCACAAACGCCACCTTCTGACCCGGCTCGGCATAAAGGGAGATGTTGTGCAGCACCTGCTTTTCCTCGGTATAGCCAAAGTCTACGTCTTCCAGCACCACGTTGCCCTTTAGCTCTGTATAAGTCACGGTGCCGTCTGCCTGATGAGGATGCTTCCAAGCCCACAGACCTGTTTTTTCCGCAGTTTCGGTAAGCACGCCGTCCACATATTTTGCGTTGACAAGGGTCACATAGCCGTTGTCGGCTTCGGATTTTTCGTCAAGCAATGCAAACACACGCTTTGCACCTGCCATTGCCATGGCGATGGAGTTTACCTGGTTGGATATCTGGGAAATGGGGCGCATAAAGGATTTGGTGAGCGTGAGGAAGGAAACGATCATACCCAAAGAAAGAGTGTTGAAAACAGAGGGGTTTTCCTTTGTAAAATACAAAACCACGCTTTCTATGGAGAAATTAAGGTTTATGCTGTGGTTAATGCAGTAAATGGCGATAGCGCCGCCCGCAACAGCAATAACAACGTACAGCAGATGGGAAAATGCGTTCATCAAAGGACCCATCATATTGCCGAACTTGTTTGCTTCGGTGGCGTTTTTGCAAAGCTCGTCGTTTATTTTATCGAACTGCTCTTTGCATATCTCCTCGCGGTTAAAGACCTTTACCACCTTTTGACCGTTTATCATTTCTTCTATAAATCCGTTTTCTTTACCCAGAGATTCCTGCTGACGCATAAAGTATTTTGCTGCGTTTTTGCCTATCTTGCCGATAACGCCGGTAGATAAAAGGAGCAGCAGCACGGAAAGCAGAGTGAGCCACACGGAATTATACAGCATTGAGAACACCACGGAAATTATGGTGAACACAGAAGATATGGTCTGGGGTATGGTCTGGGAGATAAGCATACGGATAGTATCCGTATCGTTGGTATAATGTCCCATTACCTCGCCGAAGGAATGGGTATCGAAATACTTTACGGGCAGAGTCTGCATATGGTTGAACATATCGTCTCGGATCGTCTTTAATATGCCTTGGGCAACGCTTGCCATTAAAAAGCTTTGCAAAAAGCCGGTAAGCAGACCAATGCCGTATATAGCTGCCATACCCATCAATGCGGTAAGAAGTGCGGCAAACAGCTCCTCTGTGGGATTTTTTGCAAGAGGACCGATATATTCATCCACAAGAGTTTTCAAAAACAGCGCGGATGCGACGGACACCGCCGCAGAAAGAATTACAAAAAGCAGTACCAAGGCAATTCTGCCGGAATAAGGCTTAAAATATTTTATTAGCCGCTTGGCGGTAACCTTATCCATGGGGACTTTTTTGCCGCCCATTCGGGGTCCTCTGCCGTGAGGTCCGTGAACGGGACGGGATTGCTCCTGCTTGCTCATTCTTTGTCCCCTCCTTTTACCTGAGAATTATATACTTCGCGGTAAACATCGCTGTTTTCAAGCAGATATTCGTGGTTTCCGCAGGCGGAGATCTTACCGTCGTCAAGCACGATGATCTTATCCGCATCCTGCACCGAGCTTATACGCTGGGCGATAATAAACTTGGTGGTGTGCGGTATTTCTTCACGGAAGGCTTTGCGGATAAGTGCGTCCGTGCGGGTATCCACCGCAGAGGTGGAATCATCCAAAATAAGTATTTTCGGTTTTTTAAGCAAAGCGCGGGCGATACAAAGACGCTGTTTTTGTCCGCCGGAGACGTTTGCGCCCCCTTGGTCGATAAGTGTATCGTATTTTTCGGGGAAGGTTTGTATAAATTCGTCTGCGCAGGCAAGTCGGCATACGCGCTCGATATCTTCATCGGTTGCTTCCGGGTTGCCCCAGCGCAGGTTTTCTTTTATAGTGCCCGAAAACAGTTCGTTTTTCTGAAGCACCATTGCCACGTTATCACGCAGAGTGGTTATATCGTAAGCCCGTACGTCCTCGCCGCCCACCTTAACGGAGCCGGAAAGCACATCGTAAAGACGGGGAATGAGGGAAACAAAGGTGGATTTGGAGGAGCCCGTACCGCCGATAATTCCCACGGTTTCGCCCGAAGCGATTTTTACGTTTACGTTATCAAGACACTTTTTGTCCGCATCCTTTGAATATGAAAAATCAACGTCCGTAAACTCTACGGAGCCGTCCTTAACCTCAAAAATCGGGCTTTCGGGGTTTACTATATCGCTTTTTTCATCAAGAATTTCAACCACACGCTCTGCAGAGGCTTTTGACATTGTGATCATTACAAATGCCATGGAAACCATCATAAGGCTGGTAAGTATCTGAGATGCGTAGGTGATGAGTGAGGTAAGCTGACCTACGGAAAGTCCCCCGGGAATATCTCCGTTGCCGCCGCTTTGCGCAATAACCTTTGCGCCGAACCAAGCCAGAACCAGCACCGTTGCATACATACAGCCCTGCATTACGGGGTTGTTTAAGGCAAGTATCTTTTCCGCACGGGTGAAATCCGCGTAAATGCGGTTTGAAATCGCGCCGAACTTTGCTTTTTCCGTATCTTCGCGGGTGAAGGATTTTACAACTCTTATGCCACGCAGGTCTTCTTCAACCACTTCGTTAAGTTTATCGTAGGTTTTGAACACTCTTTGGAAAAGGGGATGGGCAAACTTCATTATTAACAAAAGCGCCGCCGCAAGTATGGGAAGAGTTATGAAAAATATGAGTGAAAGCTTAAGGCTGATACGTGCGGCAAAGACGAAAGACCAGATTATCATCATAGGGCTGCGGACAGCCATACGGATTATCATCTGATACGCCATAGTTGCGTTGTTTACGTCTGTGGTAAGACGGGTGACGATACCGCCGGTGGAATATTTATCTATATTGGTAAAAGAAAAATTCTGTATGTTATAATACATATCGTGGCGCAGGTTGCGGGCAAGACCTGCGGAAGCGGTTGCGGCGTACTTTGCGGCAAGGAAGCCGAACAGCATTACCAAAAATGCGCTTACCACCAGAATAATTCCGTATTTGAGTATAACAGGCATATTCGCCTGCTCTATGCCTTTATCTATGAGGGATGCTGTAATATAGGGAATGAGCACCTCCATTACCACTTCCAGAGAAACGGTAACCGAGGTAAGCAGGGAAGGCTTTTTGAATTCCCGTATACACGCGGCAAGTCTTTTTATCATAATTAACCTCTATATCTTGGTTTCAAAGGATCTTCTGCACCTGGGGCAGGAAACGGTGTGCTTTCCCTTTTGCTTGGGAAGGCGCAGGGTGGCTTTACAATGGGGACAATTTTTATAAACGTGGGTCTTTCTATCCCTGAACTGAGCTTTTTTACGCTTGAAGAAGGATAAAAACTTGTTTCTTACCCCAAGGTATTTTGCGTTTTCCGCCCGTCTTTTATATACGTTTCTGGAAAGCACACGGAACACCGCATAGCCCAGCAGACCGTAATATACCAGAGAAAGTGCGGAGGACACCCAAAAATTGCGGACAAATATGGCGGCCACAGCCACGGCAAAGGATACCCACACGCAAAGGCGGAAAAGGTTATCCGGACCGTTTCTGCCCAGCATAAAATTATATAATTTCTGACCTAATCTTCTGAACATACTATTTTGTCAATTCTCCTTGAATATTATCTTTCATACGCTCTATATAACTGCAAAACAGATCAAGCTCCTCTTTGGTAAATCCTTTTACCAGAGTCTGCTCCACAACGTATTTATCGTCTTTTATAAGATCCACTATCTGCTTGCCCTTTTCCGTGAGCACAAGTCTTTTCAGTCTTGCGTCCCCCAAAACGCTTTCACGGCGGATAAAACCTTTTTTCTCCATAAGTATTACCACCTTTGAAGCGGTGGAACGGGTTATGCAGAATTCTTTTTCAAGGTCTCTTTGGCAAACTTCGCTGTGGCAGGAAAGATACAAAAGTATCCAGGCGTTTGAGCCTGTGGCGGATTCCACAAAGTTTTTGTTTAGTTTTAAGGTTATAAACCGCATTATGAGATTGGAAAGGGAGCGTATCTCCTTCCCTGCGGTGCTTATACCGTCGTCGGGCGGGAGGGCGCCCGGTCTTAATTTGGGTTTCATATTAACTCTCCTTGTAGGAAATCGGATTGTCGCATATCAAACAATATCGTTTGAGATTATACCAAACCTTTCCGCTTCAGTCAATAGTATTCACACTTTGTTTACAGATAAATACGGCTTGTGTACGAACCGTGAACGGGAATAGGTTAAATTTTTTCGATTTTGTAAACCTTGCGCCAAGAAATGTCATTTTAACAGTTTTTTAATAATATACGGTGAAAAATTACATAAAAACTTGTTACCATTTTCTTGCAAAAACAAAAGGAGGAAAAAACAAATGGAAAAATTATTAGTACCCTTGTTTGCAGTCTTGTTTATGTTTTCTGCCTGCACGGGAAGTCTTCCCCTGCCCGAAGAAAGCGTCGGGGATAACAGCACCCCAAAAGCAGAACAAAGCGTTCCCGAAGATGAAAGTGCGCTCCCCGAAACCGATTCGGAGGATATAAAAATAATAGATCCCGTTGTATCTCCCGATGGAAAATTGACCTTTACAGCCGAAAAAGACGGCGCATACGTTACCGACGAAGACGGAAACAAAACCACCCTTGACCTTTCCCTCTGCCCCGAAAACGCAAAAATAACCGCCGCAGTATGGCGCGACGGCAGTATATACATAACCTTCAGCGGCGAAAAAGACACCCTTGTGTGCTGGGATACGGAAAACGACCCCGTATATATTAAAGAAGGAGTAAAAAACAGCTTTTCGCCTTTATCCGTAACGGATTACGGTGTGATCAATGCCGGTGAATACCTTGTTATTCCCTACCACGACGGCACGATGGACAGCCCCGTTTCCCTGAAGGATATGGTTTTGGGCTACGTTGTATATTATGACGAGATGCGGGAGGATGATATCGTCCTTACTCTTAACGAAAACAGAGAAGCGGTTTCCGTAACCGCCCGCGAGGACTGCACCGTTACTTTTCTTGATTGCGAAACGGGTAACGCAGTTTCGGAAGAGGTGTCTTTGAAAGCGGGTCAGCGTATTTTCGTTAACTTGTCCATTCCCGAGGGTATGCCCGCCTACAAGATCTCCGTAAAGACTGCGGAATACACTTCCCTGTTTACCATCGCTTATGACGGCAGAGGCGAAACCAACGTGTTTTTTTTAACTCCCGAAATGTATAAGTAAAGAAAAAACTCCATTTGCGAGACTTCCCATAAGGAAGTCTCGCAGTTTTATTCGCCGAATTACATTCAGCGAGTGATATTGCTTCGCAGTGGTATTCGGCTATCGCCGAGTGGTATTCGCTACGCGAGCTTGGCGAATAAAATAACACTGAAGCCGATAGGCTTCAATAACACTATTGCTTTTGCAATAATATCACTCCGACGAAGTCGGAATAAAACTTGAATAATACAAATTGTTATGATAAAATGGGTTTGGGCATAGCCCAATAAAGCATTTGTACTTACAAATGCGATGCTGGTTCTAAATCAGTTCGATAAATAAGAATTTGATGGGGAGGTAATATTGTATGTGGTTTGTACTCGCATTACTGTCTGCAATATTTGCAGCACTTACCTCTATACTGGCGAAGGTCGGCATAGAAGGTGTCAACTCAAATCTTGCAACAGCAATAAGAACCGTTGTGGTAGTTGTTATGGCTTGGGGAATGGTTTTCCTCACGAATGCACAAAATGGAATTGCAGAAATTAGTAAACGGAGTTGGCTGTTTCTCGTTCTATCGGGATTGGCAACGGGTGTCTCATGGCTTTGCTATTATAAGGCATTACAGTTGGGTGATGCATCCAAAGTTGTGCCAATTGACAAGTTGAGTGTTGTAATCACATTGATTTTGGCGTTCGTATTTTTACACGAACAGTTTACAACGAAATCCTTGATAGGTTGTATACTTATTGGAATTGGAACTATGGTAATGGTTCTTTAATTTCTTTATCAAACAGTTAGATAAATTCCAATTTATCAGACATTAACTGTCTTACACTCTAAAAACCCTTGATATTACTGGTTTTTTCGTCAATTACAAACTCAACTGTTATGTATTTTCCCTTGTTTTTGCCCTTATGAGCGAAAATAAGGGAAACTTTTTATATCTAACCGCCAACTACCTTATCAAGCAGTCGTGCGGAAGTACGCTTCGCCTCTCTTGTAGAGTGAGCGTAGACATTCATCGTGGTACTGACATCAGAGTGACCTAAAAGCTCCTGCACATCCTTCGGCGCTGCTCCGTTAGAGAGCAGATTGCTTGTGAATGTGTGACGCAGTTGGTGGAAATGGAACCCTTCCAAACCCTCTACCTTTTTGCTTGCCCGTTTGCACATAACACCGATTG
>JAFQAP010000003.1 GCA_017399965.1 Clostridia bacterium
GAATGAGGAATGAGGAATGAGAAACGAGGAATGAGGAATGAGGAATGAGGAATGAGAAATGAGGAATGAGGAATGAGGAATGAGGAATGAGAAATGATGGTTGATTTTTGTTCGCAGAACAAAAATCTTCCGTTTCTCTTCTCTTTTCTCTCTTCACTCTTCTCTCCCGAAACGGGTTCATCGTTCCTCATTTCTATTATAAACTTTGATACATAATTTTTACAACCAAAATTTAAACGAAATTTATAACACACCTTGACAAAACCGTGAATATATGCTAAAATGCAGACAGACGGTAAACTGCCGTTTAAAAATATATTAAAAACGGAGGTAAACAATATATGACAAAAGTTTTGGTTATTGACGATGATAACAACATCTGCGAGTTATTGAGAATGTATCTGGAGCGCGAAGGATACGAGGTGCGCACCGCAAACGACGGTCAGACAGGTATAAACCTTTTCCGCGCTTATGAACCGGATATGGTGCTTCTGGACATAATGATGCCTGTTAAGGACGGCTGGCAGGTGTGCCGCGAAATACGCGAGCAATCCTCCCGCCCCATTATTATGATAACCGCCAAGGGCGAAACTATTGATAAAGTGCTTGGTCTTGAGCTGGGCGCAGACGATTTTATTGTTAAGCCTTTGGATATGAAGGAAGTTTTTGCACGTATCAAGGCGGTGCTCCGCAGATATGTGAACAGAGATTCTTCCGACGGGGAAAACCTGCGCTTTGATAATATCGAAATTTCCCGCCAGAAATACGAGCTTAAGATAAAAGGTAAATCCGTTGACCTGCCTCCCAAGGAATTGGAGCTGCTTTATTTCCTTGCGGCAAACTACAACCGCGTATTTACCAGAGATCAGCTTCTTGACAAGGTGTGGGGATTTGATTACCTGGGCGACAGCCGCACCGTAGACGTGCATATCAAGCGTCTGCGCGAAAAATTGGAGGGCGCATCCGAAAAATGGGTGCTTAAAACCGTTTGGGGCGTAGGATATAAGTTCGAGGTGTTAGCAGAAGAATGACGGAAAACAGCGTTACTTACAGAATAAGTCCTGCGCTTTTTGCGGAATATTGTTATTTTTCCTTGTTTAAAACAAAAAATTACCGCCTTGTGCGCACAATAAGCCTTGTTGCGGTTACTGTGGCAGGCTTGCTTACCGCCCTTGTGGGACTTTTATACAAGGATATGAATATAACCTTTTTGGGCGGCGCAATAGTTTTGGTCACCGTAATGGTGCCGTTTGTGCAGAAAAAGTACATTAAGAGCCGCTATAAATTGGTTTACGGAAAAACGCTTACCGTTTATACCGCTTCCTTTGCAAAAGGCGGTGCGTTTACTGTTTCCGCAGGAGAAATTACCGAAAAATACGGTAAAAACGACATAAAGTGTATATACTATATTAAAGGCGGATACGCCGTTTCCACTACGAATAAAGCCACGTTCCTCGTCCCCTTGGCAGATACCCTGCCGGATAAGGAATGGTTTAAGAAAACGTATGGAAACAAGTTTAAAGTTTGCGCGTAAGAAGGGACGCGTTCATTCGGCGCAGAACCAAAAACGCAAAAAATAGTATATAGTTCTGTTTAGTTATTTCCCGTTTGTAGGGCGGGTGGCTTGCCCCCGCCGTGTTAATTACAAGAATAGGTAAAAATTTTTCCGACGAAAATCGTCTTCAAAATTTTATTTTATTTTGCGTTTTTGTAGACGTTTTTAGTCGGTGGGCAGTAGGTTACTACAGCTCCACACGCCTAAAAACGCCTTCTGCATCCAAATGCTCCGCGTCCTTCAGACTTTCAGTTCTACAGCCATTGCATATCAAAATTTTATAAAATTGCTTTTTGCACTACAGTGCAAAAAGCAACCGTTCGTTTACAGTCCATAGTTTTATTTAAGGTGTATTATGATTAACAGAGAAAGCGGAGTTTTGCTCAACATTTCTTCCCTTCCCGGCAGGTACGGTATCGGAAAATTCGGGGCAGAGGCGGTGGCGTTTGCCCATTTTATAAAAAGCATGGGATTTTCCCGTTGGCAGGTGCTGCCCTTTAACCCCGTAGGACCGGGAGATTGCCCCTACGCATCCCCTTCCGCGTTCGGCGGAAATATGCTGTATATATCCCCCGATATGCTGTGCGAGGACGGGTACGTTACCCCCGAAGATATTAAAGAATGTATATATTACGGTTCGCCCCACGTGGCAGACTATGAGTTTGCGTCCCGCACCACCAAAAGCCTTCTTGAAAAGGCGTATGCAGGGCTTACGGAGGAGGGCAAAAGATCCTTTTACCCTGCTTTGGACGAGCAGGTGCAGGGATACTGCAAGTTCCTTGCTTTAAAGGAAAAGCACGGCGGCAAGCCTTTTCCCGAGTGGGGGGATGACGCTTATTTTGAAAAAGCCTCCCCCGACACAGACCGTGTAAACTTTTACGCCTTTTGCCAGAGTATGTTTTTTGACCAATGGGCGCGGACGAAAAAGGAGATAAACAAAGCGGGGATAAAGGTTATCGGCGATATTCCCATATATGTTTATTCCGATTCCGCAGACGTTTGGCAGGGCGGAAAGGTGTTTAAGGTAAACGATGATTTTTCACTTTCCAACGTGGCAGGGGCACCGCCGGATTATTTTTCCGAGGACGGTCAGCTTTGGGGAAATCCCTTGTACGATTGGGACTACCTTGCATCCACCGGCTATGATTGGTGGTGCAAGCGCATTAAAGCAAGTATGGAATTATACGATACCGTGCGTATCGACCATTTCCGCGGGCTTGCATCCTACTGGTCTGTGGACGGCAAGGAAGAAACCGCCCGCAACGGAAAGTGGGAAAAAGGGCCCGGGATCGCACTTTTCGAGAGTATCGAAAAGGCTGTGCCCGAAGCGGACATTATCGCAGAAGACCTTGGGGAGTTCGGCGAGGACGTTATACGGCTTTTGGAGGACACGGGCTATGCAGGTATGCGGATAATCCAGTTCGGCTTTACGCCAAACGATAATTCATCCCACATCCCCCATAATTATCCCGAAAATTCGGTAGCGTACACCGGCACTCACGATAACGATACGCTCCTCGGCTGGCTGTATTCGGCATCCCCCGAGGAGAGAGAATTCGCCCTTAAATACTGCCGTTTTGAAGGGGGCAACTGGGGCGAGGGCGGTGTGAATGCACCTGCCGTGAAGAGTATTATCGAAACTCTGTGGCGTTCCAATTCCTTCTTGGCGGTACTTCCCGTGCAGGATATGCTGGGGTTCGGCGAAGACGCACGTATGAACCGTCCCGGTGTGCCCGAAGGACAGTGGCGTTTCCGCGCAACACAGGAATTTCTTGACGTGGTAGACAGGGATAGATATGCTGAGATGAATAGAATTTGCTTTAGATATAATTGAAACGATAAACGAGAAACGATAAACGAGAAACTTCGGAAGATTTTTGCCTTTTGGGCAAAAATCAACCATAGTTCATAGTTCCTCGTTTCCAGTTCCTCGTTAATTTTACGGAGTAAAATCTTATGCTTACACCACGATTACAAGCAGCGGCAGACCTTATAGATTACGCCGATTCTGTCATTGACATCGGCACGGACCACGGATATCTGCCCATATATCTGCTTAAAACGGGAAAAGTAAAGACCGCCTGCGCGGCGGACATACGAAAAGGTCCCCTTGAAAACGCAAAAGAAAATATTGTAAATGGGGGCGTGGAATGTGAATGTGTGCTTTCCGACGGGTTTAAAAATATATGTAAAAAATACTCGCTCGCCTGCATTTGCGGTATGGGCGGAGAAACCATTGTAAATATTATTACCGAAGGAAAAGACATTACCCCCGATACGCTTGTTTTACAGCCTATGACGGGGGCAGACAAGCTTCGTAAATTTTTATACGAAAACGGATACGGTATAACCGATGAAGCTTTTGTAACCGAGGGTGAAAAGGTATACTGTATAATAAAAGCAAAAAAAACGGGCGTGAATACCCCGTTTACATATTCGGACCTGTTTTTGGGTAAGATACGCCCCAAAACAGAGGGATACCGAAAATGGAAAGAAAAGATCCGCCTGCAAGCACAGAAGAGAATGCTGGGCGGAAGGAACAAAGCTGATGAACAGCTTTGTAATGAGGAATGATAAATGAGAAATGAGAAATGATGGTTGATTTTTGTTCTGCGAACAAAAATCTTCCGAAATTCCTCATTTAGCGATGCTTTGCATCGCGTCGCATTCCTCATTCCTCATTAAAATTATACTTCTAACTTTTCCTCTAACTCTTTAAACGCTCTCTTTATCTTTTCCGCGGGAGTGCGCTTTTTTCTGCAGGACATAACCATACAGATAATTGCGCCGCCCACCGCAAGACCGAGTATATGTGCTAAAAGAATACGGTATTTTTCTTTTCTGCTGCAACGGTTAAACATAAACCACACCACCTTTATGTGCTTATGTTCCCCCGCAGACAAGCCTTTTATGCCTGTAAATATATAAAATTTTTATTCGTTTACGTGAAAAAATGCCCGTTTTACGCAAATTTTTTTAAAAAACTGTTGACAAATCCAACCCTTGTATATATAATGAAAGGTACTGTGCCAATGAAAATCAATATATTACCTCTCTTACGCGGAGAAAAAGACAATATTCCTTTTTGCTTTACCGACGATATGCGGGGCTTTTCCCCCGATATAACCGAGGGAAGCTATAAAGCGGAGGGAAAGGTTAAAAACTTTTCCGGTTATATGCTCCTTGAAGGAGAGGTGCAAGCAGAGTTTTTTGCAACCTGCGGAAGATGTTCCAAAAGCACAAAGCAAATTTTAAAAGCGCGTGTTTCCCGTCCGGTCGCACAAACACTCACTCAGGAAGACGACGATTATATCATAGCTTCGGAAAACGGAGAATTGGATATAAGAGAAGCCTTGGAGGAAGCGGTGTTTATGGAAATTCCGGTGCGCTTTTTATGCAAAGAGGACTGTAAAGGCCTGTGCCCCAAGTGCGGTGCCGATCTTAATAACACATCTTGCTCCTGTGTTGAAGACAAAACAGACCCAAGACTTGCAAAGCTTCGGGAATACCTTAATAATTTAGAAGAATAAAATTTTTACATAACTTATAAGGAGGCGTCAAAAATGGCAGTACCTAAGAGAAAAACATCTAAAGCACGCAGAGATAAGAGACGTTCATCTACCTGGAAGCTTACCCTCCCCGGTATGACAAAGTGCCCCAAGTGCGGTGAATACGTGCTTAGCCACAGAGTCTGCAAAAAGTGCGGAGTTTATCACGGCAAGGAAGTTCTCGCTGTAGAAGAATAAGTATTAAAAAAGGCGGGTATATAATACCGCCTTTTTAAATTATAGGCGAATAGACATAGGGGACACGTTCATTCGGCGCAGATTATTTAATGAGGAACGAGGAATGCGACGCATCGCAAACGCGATGCTAAATGAGGAATTTCGGTAGCTTTTTTCGCGTAGGCGCGAAAAAAGGTTTCCATCATTCATCATTTCTCATTCATCATTCCTCATTTCCATTGGAGTATTTATGGTATTTGTTACTGGTGTTCTGCCTCATTCTCCTGCAGAAAAAGCAGGTATCCGTTCCGGAGATGCAATTTTAACGGTAAACGGTAACGAGATCAACGACGTATTGGATTATCAATTTTATACATCCGAAGTAGCCCTCTCGCTGGAGGTAAAGCGAGGGGATGATACCTTACGCATTTTTTTGGGAAAAGGTGAATACGAAGACCCCGGAATGGAATTTTGCACCTATCTTATGGACGATAAAAAACGGTGCCGCAACGGATGTATGTTTTGCTTTATAGACCAAAACCCAAAAGGAATGCGGGAAACCATATATTTTAAAGACGATGACGAGCGCCTTTCCTTCCTGCAGGGAAACTACGTAACATTAACCAACCTTACGGAAAAGGAAATTGACCGTATTATAAAAATGCGCCTTTCCCCCGTAAATATTTCCGTACACACCACAAACCCCGAACTGCGTGTGAAGATGATGAAAAACCGCTTTGCGGGAGAGGTGCTTTCCTTTATACCCCGTCTTAACGCAGGGGGAATAAAGATAAACGCCCAGCTTGTGCTTTGCCGAAACATTAACGACGGAGCGGAACTGGAAAGAAGCCTTACAGACCTTTTATCCTTTGAAAACCTTGAATCCTGCGCCTGCGTGCCTGCAGGACTTACCGACCACAGAGAAGGTCTGCACCCTCTCACCCCCTACGATAAAGAAAGTGCTTTAAAAACTCTTGAAATTATCAACAAATATGGGGATTTGAGTGTGGAAAAGTACGGGGTGCGCAAGGTGTTTGCATCCGATGAATTTTATCTCCTTTCAGGGCTTCCCATACCCGGCGCCGAATATTACGAGGACTACCCCCAGATAGAAAACGGGGTGGGAATGTTAAGGTCCTTTGAGGACGAATTTTTGGACGAATTGGAGTATTCCGACACCTGCTCCGGTGAAAAAATATATATCGCCACGGGAAAAGCGGCGTACCCCACTATTAAAAAGCTTATAGAAAAAGCAAAAGAAAAATTCAAAAATCTTGATTGCACGGTTTTTGAAATAGAAAACCGCTTCTTTGGCAAAAACATTACGGTGAGCGGTCTTATTACGGGGAAAGACCTTTTGGACCAGCTTGCTGGCAAGGTGGAGGAAGGCGGATATCTGCTGCTCCCGAGCAATATGTTTAAAGCAGACGAAGAAGTGTTCCTTGATGACGTTAAACTGCGTCAGGTAAGAAAAAATCTTAAAGTAAAGACAATTATAGCAGGAAAGGACGGATACGAGTTATGTCAAAAGGTGTTGTTGCCGTCGTAGGCAGACCTAACGTGGGTAAATCCACCTTCTTTAATAAGATAACGGGAAAGCGTATTTCCATTGTTGACGATACCCCCGGCGTTACCCGCGACAGAATATACCACGAGATCACCTGGAACGGCGTTACCATGACCCTTATCGACACAGGCGGTATCGAGCCCAAGACCGATTCTAACCTTTTGCGTATGATGCGGGATCAGGCGCAGGTGGCTATTTCCCACGCAGACGTTATTATATTTATGTGCGAGCTTATGACGGGCGTTACCGCCAACGACCGCGATATTGCCACCATGCTTAAAAAAAGCGGAAAGCCCGTGGTGCTTTGCGTAAACAAGGTGGATACCGTGGGTGCTTTGCCTCCCGAATTTTATGAATTTTACGAACTGGGCTTTGAAGACGACCCTATTCCCGTTTCCTCCTTGCACGGAACGGGAAGCGGTGATATTTTGGATAAGGTCGTAGAATATCTGCCCGATGATAAGGACGGCTCTCCCTCCGACGAAGGTATAAAGGTTGCGGTTATCGGAAAGCCCAACGCAGGCAAAAGCTCTATTGTAAACCGTATTGCGGGAGAAGAGAGAGTTATTGTTTCCGATATGCCCGGCACCACCCGCGATGCTATTGATACCTATATAGAAAACAGCTACGGAAAATACACCTTCATAGATACCGCAGGTATACGCAGAAATGCAAAAATAGAAGATGATATCGAAAGATATTCCGTGCTCCGCGCCAAGATGGCTGTGGAAAAGGCAGACGTTTGCCTGCTGATGGTGGACGCAAACGAAGGCGTTACCGCCCAGGACGAGCGTATTGCGGGTATTGCCCACGAAAGCGGAAAAGCGGTTATTATAGTTATAAATAAATGGGACAGTATTGAAAAAGACAACGATTCCGTTAACGCATTCCGTCGCAAGGTGTACGAAGCCCTTTCCTATATGACCTATGCTCCCCTTATGTTCGTTTCCGCGAAAACGGGACAAAGGGTGGAAAAGCTGTTCCCTCTCATAAACGAAGTTTACGCCAACAGCGGAAGACGTATTACCACGGGTGTGCTTAACGACCTCCTTAACGAAGCCACAAACCGTGTTCAGCCTCCTTCCGACAGAGGCAGAAGATTAAAGATATACTATATGACCCAGACGGGAGTTAACCCGCCCAATTTTGTGGTGTTTGTCAACTCTGCGGAGCTGTTCCATTTTTCATACAGAAGATATCTTGAAAACTGCCTGCGCGATACCTTTGATTTTACGGGCACTCCCATTAAAATGACAGTAAAACAGAAGGGAGAAAGCAATAAATGATATATCTTGTAGACCTTTTGTATATAGGAAAATATATATTTGTGCCTTTTTACGGGCAGATGATATATTTTCTTTTGTGCGTGGTAAGCGGTTATCTGCTGGGAAGCATAAACACCGCTATCATTGTGAGCAAGAAAAAATACGGCAAGGATATCCGCGGCTTCGGCTCCGGCAACGCGGGACTTACCAATATGAAGCGTGTCTACGGCTGGGGCGCAGCGGGATATACCCTGCTGGGTGATATGGGCAAGCAGATCGCCGCAGTTGCCGTGGGTATGTTTTTGGGACACGTGCCCGGCGCATATATAGCAGGTCTGTTTTGCATTATCGGACACATTCTCCCCTGCTGGTACGGTTTTAAGGGAGGAAAAGGCGTACTTACCGCCGCAACTCTCATTTTGCTTCTTGACCCTATGGTGTTTGGAATTCTGGCGCTTATCTGGTTTGCCGTTTTATTGCTTACCAGATACGTTTCACTCGCTTCCATAGTAGCCGCCTTCGCATACCCCGCGGCTATCTACGCAAGATACCAGGGAAAAGATCCGTTCTCTCTCATTTTTGCCCTTGTTATCGGTCTTTTTATTATTTTTATGCACAGAAGCAATATAAAACGGTTATTTAATAACCAAGAGAGTAAGTTTACGTTTAAAAATAAAAAGTAATGGGGGAGCGCGTTCATTCGGCGCAGAACCAAAAACGCAAAAAATAATATATAGTTCTGTTTAGTTATTCCCCGTTTGTAGGGCGGGTGGCTTGCCCCCGCCGCTTTAATTACAATTAATAGGTAAAAATTTTTCCGACGAAAATCGTCTGCAAAATTTTATTTAATTTGCGTTTTTGTAGAAATTTTCAGTCGGTGGGCAGTAGGTTACTACAGCTCCACAGGGGTCCCCGAAAAATGCTGCCGCATTTTTTGGGGTGCCCGATTCACGCGCCTGAAAATTCCTTCTGCATCCAAATGCTCCGCGCCCTTCAGACTTTCACTACTACAGACGGCAGATTTCGAAAATTTTATTTAATTGTTTTTTGCGGTGTACGCAAAAAACTTTCCGACATTCCTCATTCCTCATTTCTCATTCCTCATTTCCATACAGGTGTACTATGCCTTTAGCCGACACAATCCGCCCCTCTACCCTCGCCGAAATGGCAGGTCAGGAGCATTTATTACAAACCGGTGCCCCGTTGCGCCGCATATTGGAAAGCGGACATTTGCCTTCTATGATCTTTTACGGCCCGCCCGGCACGGGAAAGACTACCCTTGCCAACATTGCGGCGAAATTGACCGAAAAGCAGATTTTCCGCATTAACGCCACCACCGCCTCTCTTTCCGACGTGAAAGAGGTCTTGCAGGAAACAGACAGTCTGTTTTCCGCAGGGGGAATACTTTTGTATATTGATGAAATTCAGTATTTTAACAAAAAACAGCAGCAGGCGCTTCTTGAATACGTGGAGGACGGCAGAGTTACGCTTATCTGCTCTACCACGGAAAACCCCTATTTTGCGCTGTACGGAGCATTACTTTCCAGAAGCACGGTTTTTGAGTTCAAGCCCGTTTCCCCAAAGGCGTGCGTACCCGTTTTAAAAAGAGGATTGGAAGTACTGAACGACCAACACGGAACCGTGAAAAAGTGCGATGATACCTTGCTTTTGGATATCGCCTCCGGTTGCGGAGGGGACGTGCGGAAATCCCTTACCGCCCTTGAAAACCTGTATTACGCCTGTAACGGTGAAACGCTGGAAAAAGATATTGCCGATTCCCTTATACAGAGAAGCGGTATGCGGTTTGACGTTAGCGGGGACGTGCATTACGATATCCTTTCCGCTTTTCAGAAGTCTATTCGCGGCAGCGACGAAAACGCCGCTGTTCATTACCTTGCCCGTCTTCTTGCAGGCGGGGATCTTCTCTCCCCCTGCAGACGTCTGCTGGTTATCGCCGCAGAGGATATAGGACTTGCATATCCGCAAGCAATAAGTATGGTAAAAGCCTGCGTGGATTCGGCGCTGCAATTAGGTCTGCCCGAAGCGGGGCTTCCCTTGGCAGAGGCGACTATTCTTCTTGCCACCGCGCCAAAGAGCAATTCTGCGGCAGCGGCATATTGGGCGGCTCTGGAGGACGTGGAAAACGGCGCCGCCGTTTCCGTGCCTTCACATTTGCAGGATACCCATTATTCCGGTGCGCAAAAATTGGGCAGAGGCGGTTATAAATACCCCCACGCATTCCCGAATAACTACGTGGAACAGCAGTATTTGCCCGACGAACTGAAGGACAAGGTGTACTATGTTCCGGGAACGAACAAAACCGAGCAAACAATGAAAGAATACTGGTTAAAAATCAAAGAGAAGAGATAAGAGAGAAAAGAGAAAAGAAAAGGAAGATTTTTGTTCGCAGAACAAAAATCAACCATAATTCTTCACTCTTCACTCTTCACTTTTCACTCTTCTCTGTTTTTGCAAATCACCCCAAGAAGTCTGCGACTTCTTGGGGACCCCGACAAAAACAAAAAACGCCGTAATAACGGCGTTTTTATTTTGCTCTTTCGGGGTCCCCGAAAACGCTTGCGTTTTTGGGGTGATTCTTATTCCTTGATCATCTTGGGCCAGCCCTTATCAAGGGTGCCGAGCTTGGACTGGAATTCTTCTTCTGTCATCTTAAGAACGTCGATACCGAGAAGGATACCGAAAACGGTGTTGATTACTGCAACTACCTGACCGAAGAAAGGAATGCAGCAAAGAACTATTCTGATAATACCTGCCTTGGTCTGACCCTGCATAAAGCAAGGAACGCCAACTGAATTGAAAAGGATAGCCATGATGCCGAAAAGTGTCTTGTTCATAATATGTACTCCTTAATAAATATACTGTGAATATATTATATATAAATGTGAATAAAAAGTCAACATTATTTTAAATTTGTTTTTGTTGCTTTTTGTTTTTTAACGTGTTATAATTAACTGTTAAAATATATTCTTTGTTTGGAGAATAAAAACTATGACAAGACGTGAATCCCGCGAGGCGGCTCTTTGCCTCATTTACGAGCAGACTTTTTCACCCGAAGTAAGCACCGATGAAATTATCGAAAAAGCAAGAGAAATTCGGGAAGAAAAGGTTTCCGAATTCGCTTCCGCTCTGTTTAACGGTGTTTGCGAAAATAAACAAAAATTGGACCTGCGCATTTCCGCCGCCGCCGAAAAATGGTCGCTGGACAGAATTTCCCGCGTTTCCCTTTCCGTACTGCGCCTCGCCGCATACGAAATAATCTATCTTGGCACGGAAAAGCAGATCGCCGTTAACGAAGCGCTGGAGCTGGCGAGAAAGTATGATGATGAGAAAGCGGTAAGCTTTATTAACGGCGTACTTGCAGGCATAATAAATTAGGACATCCTCATTCGGCGCAGAACCAAAAACGCAAAAGCAAGAGTAAAATGTTTCGATAACCGTAGGGGACGACGTCCTCGACGTCCCGCTTCTAACGGTTTAGTGGTAGAAATTCTTACAGAATTTCCTTATATTATTTATTTTGCGTTTTTGTAGAAACTTTTACTTCGCTTGCTGTAGTCCACTACAGCTCCCGCTCGTAAAAGTTCCTTCTGCATCCAAATGAGTTAGTCCTTAGTATCTATTTTTTTGGAGTCTTTTCTTGGAACAAAAAGCTATCACAGTCACTCAACTCAACAATTACATCAAAGGCATTCTCGAAAACATACCTCCTTTGCGGGACATATACGTTAAGGGCGAGATAAGCAATTATTCCCCAAACCGTACGGGGCACGTATTTTTTACCCTTAAGGATGAGGGAAGCTTAATACCTGCGGTTATGTTTAAGTATGACCTTTCACAGATAACCTTCGCACCGGAAAACGGTATGAAGGTAATTTGCCGCGGGCGGATAAGCGCATACCCCGCCCAGGGAAAATACCAGCTGTACGTTTCCGAAATGACGCCCGACGGCGTGGGAGCCCTTTATATCGCCTTTGAGCAGTTAAAAGCAAAATTGGCGGAAGAGGGATTATTTGATTCCCGCCATAAAAAACCTATACCGAAGATCCCCCACCGTATCGGCATTATTACCGCCCCCACGGGTGCGGCGGTACGGGATATGATAACCGTTACGGGCAGGCGTTTTCCTGCGGCGGAGATACGTTTGTATCCATCTCTCGTGCAGGGTGAAAACGCACCCGCAGACCTGATAAAAGCCCTTGATTTTTTTGATAAAGAAGGAAAGTGCGACGTAATAATTATAGGCAGAGGCGGCGGAAGTATTGAAGACCTTTGGGCGTTTAATAACGAAGCCCTTGCCCGCCGTATTTTCGCCTGCCGCATTCCCGTTATTTCCGCGGTGGGACACGAAACGGATTTCACTATTGCGGATTTTGTGGCGGACAAGCGCGCACCGACTCCCTCTGCGGCGGCGGAGATCGCCGTGCCCGACGCAAAGGACACCAAAAGACAGCTTTTGAACGTTTCCAAACGTATGGAAAGCATACTTAATATGCATATCAAGGACAGACGTGTGCTTTTAAAAGAGCTGGCGTCCTCCCGTGCGATGACGGTACCCAGAAGCGCCAATGACGAAAAGCGGCTTGCTTTGAGCGCACTTGACAACCGTATGTGCAGGACGGCAGACGGTATACTTCACCGAGCCGGCGCAAAAAAAGATACTTTGGGCGCAAAGCTGGAATCTTTAAATCCCCTTGCCATACTTGCAAGAGGTTACGGCGCCGCTTTTGATAAAAACGGAAAAGTTATAAAAAGTGTTTCCCAGATAAAAACGGGTGAAGTATTCACCCTGCGGTTATCCGACGGAGAAATGGAGGCTATTAAACAATGAACAATGAATATACATTCGAGCAGGCGCTTGCAAGACTTGAAGAAATTGTAAAGGGATTGGAAAACGGTTCTCTGCCACTTGATAAAAGTATTGAGCTGTTTGAGGAAGGAAACGCTCTTGTAAAGCTTTGCACACAAAAGTTAGATGCGGCAGAGCAAAAGGTGCGTATTCTTACCGAAACCGCCGCAGGCGTTACGGAGAGTGATTTTAATGCGTGAAATTATTGCGCAAAAGGTAAACGAATATTTAAAAAAATCCCTTTCCTGCCCATCGGATGCGGCATACAAAAAGCTGTATGATTCCATGAATTATTCCGTTGATGCCGGCGGAAAGCGGATCCGCCCCTATTTATGCGCGGAGTTTTACTGTATGCTTTCGGGAAGTGCGGATTTCACCCCCGCTATACCCTACTGCGCGGCGGTGGAAATGGTGCATACGTCATCTCTCATTCACGATGACCTGCCCGCTATGGATAACGACGTATTGCGGAGAGGAATTCCCACAAACCACGTAAAATTCGGAGAAGCCACGGCGATTCTGGCGGGAGATACTCTGCTTCTCAAAGCTTGTGGGACGGCGGCATCCAACCCGTATCTGGACGGAAAGACCAACGCGGAGGCTTGTTCGCTTATTGCGAGAAAAAGCTGCGGTATGATGGCGGGACAGCAAATAGACCTGATATCATCGACTTTTTCTACAAAATTAGATGAACTTATACAGCTTCAGTCATTAAAAACAGGATGTCTGCTATCCCTTTCCTGTATGCTGGGCGCATTGGCAGCAGGTAAGAATACGGAACCGGCTGAAGCGTTTGGTACCGTTTACGGATTACTGTTCCAGATAACCGATGATCTTCTGGATTCCGACCCCGATTCCGACACGGGCAAAACCAGAGGCAAGGACGAGCGTGACCACAAAGCCACGTTTGTAACCATACTTGGCAGAGAAAAAGCGGAAAAAAGAGCAGACGATCTGCTTAAAGCCGCTATAAAAACGCTGGATTCCTTTGCTGAAAGCGAAAGCAAGCACAGACTCAAGGAATTGTGCCGTAAAACAAGATACAGAAAAAATTAACCTGCTGATGCAGGTTATTTTTTTAATGAGGAACGAGAAACGAGAAACTTCGGTAGTTTTTTGCGGCGCAAAAAACCGTATAATCGTTTTCGATACGTAACGTCTGTTTTTCGTAAAAAGTAAGTTTTTGAAGTGAGCGATGGTAAAACGCTGTAGAAAAGGTCTTTCGCGAGCGGAAGCTGTAGTAACCTACAGCCAGCGAAGCGAAAGCCTTTAAAAAACGCAAAATAAAAGAAATTCGGTAGAGGTTTACTTCTACCGAATTTTTACCTTATTTTTGTAATTAGAGCGGAAGGGGCAAGCCCCTTCCCTACATACGGGGAATAACTGCACAGAACAATTTATAATTATTTGCGTTTTTGTTCTACAGTGTTTTACCGAGCGACTACTTGCGGTTTTTTTCTTTACCTTCCAGGCATATTACTATGCGACGCTCTGCATCCTGACCGATAGAATATGTAGCCACGCCGGCGATCTTTTGGATCTCGGTATGGATAACACGTCTTTCGTAGGGGTTCATAGGCTCAAGAGCAAAGCTTCTCTTAAACTTAAGTACCTTTTCTGCCTGCTTTTGTGCAAGACGGCGGAGAGTTTCCTCACGCTTTTCTCTGTATCCCTCAACATCCAGCGTTATGCGGTAAAATCCGTCGTAAACGCGGTTTGCGGCAAGGGATGCAAGATACTGCAAAGAATCCAAAACATCGCCGTGGCGTCCGATAAGAGAGCCTAAGCCCTTTCCGGACACTACCAAAGTAGCTTCGTCTTCTTTTTCTTCTTTAACGCTGACCTGTGCGGTGAGACCCATATCCACCAGCACCTTTTCCACAAACTCTACGGCCTTGCTTGCGGGGGTCACCTGAATATATACTCTTACCTTTGCGTTGGAAGCGCCGATACCCAAAAAGCCTTTACTGGGCTGCTCCAGCACCTCAAATTCCACAGAGGCAAGGTCCGTGCCAAGCTCCGCAGCGCCCTGTTCAACAGCCGCTTCGATAGTCTTGGCAGAAATAACTGTTTCTCTGACCATTTGGTTACTCCTTGTCTGTCTTTTCGTTCTTTTCCTCGAAACCGGTAGAACGCTTTGCGGGAAGCTCGCTATCGTCAATAGACATCATTTTTATTTTTCTGGTGCCGGAGGGCTTTATTTCCTCGCCTTCTGCGGCGTCGGAAACCTTTAATCCGTCGTAAGAATGGTCGTCTTCATCGACCTCTATAACGATCTTCTTTTTCTTCTTTGTTTTGGTTATTTCTTTAATAGCCGCCTTTATCTCTTCCTCGGTATAGGAGGGAATGGGATAAACCTTGGCGAAGATAAGCTGTTTGCCCATGGAGAACACGCTTCTCCATACCCAGTATATACCCAGAGCCGCCTGGAAATTAAATGCAAACCACAAGGATAAAAGGGGCATACCCCATTCCATCATCTTGCCGCCGGGCATCTTTACGGGGTTGCCGTCTGCATCCAGATTCTGGGGCTGGAGCTTGCGGGAAAGCCATGCGGACATAAAGGAGGTAATGAATACCAGGAAGGGAACAACTACCAGCCAGGTGATGTTCTTAATGCTGGGAGTATCGAGCAGGGATTTGCCAAACATAGAATAATTGGGCAGTTTTTCTATAATTTCGTATGCCGCTTTGTTTTCTTCGTAATCGAAAGCGGTCTTTAAGATATCCTCTGTGGACGCGGAAAGGAACTCGCCGCACAGACCGTATTCTTCCAAAGGCTCGCGGACGTACATATCGAAATGCTTGGTCATTGCAACGACGTAATATTCGTTCTTCATGCTCTTTTTGGCATCTTCGTGAATATCCTCGTCTCCTTCAAAATAGAAGGTATATTTATCAGCTTCCTCGTCGTAATAATACTTATCGCACATATTCTGCTGATAAACGGTAAGACCTGCGGAAAAATCCTTTAAAAATTCGATCTTTTCTTTTTGTTCTTCGTTCGGTTCTTTAATCTTTGTAAGCTCATCCAGCTCGTAATCCGCATGTTCTTTTACGGTTTCGCAAAGCTCGATGGAGTTTTTGTACATTACGTTAAGCTGATCGTCGTCAACGAAAAGGGTGTATTGCAGAGGCTGACGCACGATACTGTAAAGGATCATAATAATGGGAAGCTGAATAAGGAGGGGAAGACAGCCGCCAAACATATTGTAGCCGTTCTTCTGATACATTTCCTGTATCTCCATATTCATTTGCTGCTGGGATTCTCTGTCCGTTCTGTTTTTGTACTTACGCTTGATAGCTATTTCCTTGGGACGGAGAGTCGCCTGCTTTACGGAAGATTTTTGCTGCTTTATGGAAAGAGGCAAAAGCACAAGTTCCATAATGAGAGAAAAAAGGATTATGGCTACCCAGTAATAATTCTGGCCAACCCACAAGCAGCCTTTCATTACATACCCGAAAGGTATGTAAAAAATGTCCATAATGTTCAATTTGATTTTCTCTTTTCTTTTTAATTTTGTTTTGCGGGATGACGGGGACGTCATCCCCTACGGGTATTAAATAGCCGCAGGTTTTATACGCTTTTTATTTTATTTTTTCTTTCTCTTTGGGACCGGATCGTACCCGCCTTTGCAAAAAGGCTGGCAGCGCAAAAGACGCCACAAACTCAAAAAAAAGCCGATAATAACGCCCCATTCCTCTATTGCCTCTATGGCATATTGGGAGCAGGTGGGATAAAAACGGCAATTGGAGCCCAGACCGGGTGAAATGTATTTTTGATAAAAGCGTATGGGGGCGGTGAATATTTTTTTAAACATAGTCTTTTTCCGCATCGCCGCAAAGGAGTGCTGCCTTTTTCAATATCTCTTCGAGCTGTGAACACACAACGGCGCTTGTGGAATCCATACAACCCGACCGGGCAACTGCCACTATAATATATCCATCCTTCACTTGCGGATAAAGAGTGCGGAACGCTGCTCTTATTATCCGCTTTGCGCGGTTTCTTTCTACCGCTTTTCCCCGTTTTTTGGATACGGTTATGCCAAGCATCGTCTTGGCGTCGGCACGGCGGTTTTTTAAAATATATACCGCCAAGGTACTGCACGAAAAGCATTTTCCTTTTTTGTATGCCAAACCGAAAAGGTGATTTTGCTTAAGCGAAATAAGTTTTTTCCTGTTTTGCAAAATAACCGCCTCTTTTTTAAAAAATAAAGAGCAGGAAGAATAATGAATAAGGAAAAAAACCGACAACGCCGGTTTTTTTACCGCAACTATTCACTTTTCTCTTTTCTCTTTTAACTCATATTAAAAAACAGAGTTTTTTAATATGTGAGTCTTGCTCTGCCCTTTGCGCGTCTTCTCTTGAGAACCTTTCTGCCGTTAGCGGTAGCCATTCTCTTTCTGAAGCCGTGTTCTTTCTGTCTGTGGATCTTTTTAGGCTGATATGTTCTGAGCATTCGGAATGCACCTCCTGATAAATATTCAAAAATTAAAAAATGCGCCGTAAATTTGTGCCTGAACACAGGCAAAAGATATTATAACCACAAAAGTTAGAGTTTGTCAAGAGTTTTTTTAAAAAATGATGAATGAGAAATGAGGAATGAGGAATTTCGGTACGTTTTTTGCATTACGCAAAAAACATTTTTATTAAAATTTTTGATATCTGCCGTCTATAGTAATGAAAGTCTGAAGGACACAGGTCATTTGGATGCAGAAGGAATTTTCAGGCGCGTGGAGCTGTAGTAACCTACTGCCCACCGACTGAAAATTTCTACAAAAACGCAAATTAAATAAAATTTTGGAGACGATTTTCGTCGGAAAAATTTTTACCTATTACCTGTGATTAGAGCGGCGGGGGCAAGCCACCCGCCCTACATTGTGGAAATTCGCTAAACAGAACTATTTATAGTTTTTGCGTTTTTGGTTCTGCGCCGAATGGACGTGTCCCAACCGTCTTTAATTTGCTAAAATAACTTGCTTTTTTTCCACATAGGTGCTATAATATATTATATATAACTATAATATATATTATAGAGGTGGAAAATGGATTACACAAGTGCGGAGACCAGGCAGCGGATATATAATTCCGTGCTGGAGGAAATGAGAACAAAATGTTCCGAAGCTTCCTTTAACTGGCTTTTTAAAAACACCGTAATAACATATATGGATCCTACACAGGTGGACCTGCTAACTCCCGATACGGCGGCGGCTATCTGTATTAAAAAAAGATATATTGCCGACCTTGAAGAGGCTTTTTCAAAATACACCTTTACAAACGTCCGCGTAAGCGTGAGCAGTAAAATGCAATCGCCCAAGGAAAAAAAGGAAGAAAAGGACGATGACAGCAAGTACACAGCCTACAAGCTTCGTTACAACCCCAATTTTACCTTTGAAAACTTTGTTATCGGCTCTTCAAACCAGGTAGCGGCAAAGGCATCCTTTGCCATTGCGGAGCATCCCGCGGAATTATACAACCCTCTCTTTATCTACGGCCCTCCGGGTCTGGGAAAGACACATTTGCTGTTTGCTATCGTAAATCACTTAAGAGATAATAATCCACATGCTGACATACTGTATAAGACGGGTGAGGAATTCACACAGGAAATGGTGGATTCTCTGGTACAGAAATCCAACGTGGCGTTCAGAGAAAAGTACCGCGGCGTGGACGTTTTACTTATCGACGATATCCAGTTTATAGAGGGAAAGGACAAGACCCAGGAAGAATTTTTCCACACTATAGACACACTTTTTCAACAGCAAAAGCAGGTGATAATCACATCCGACCGTCCTCCCAAGGAAATTAATCTTGAGGACAGGCTTAAAAGCCGCTGTGAAATGGGGCTTATTGCCGACATAAAACCGCCGGACACAGAGCTGCGCACCGCTATTTTTAAGAAAAAGAGCGTGGATATGGGTGTCGATATACCCGATAACGTGCTTACCTTTTTGGCGGAAAATATTAAAACAAATATCCGTCAGATAGAAGGAGCGATCAAAAAATTAAAGGCTCATTCCTTTATCGAGGACAGGCAGATAACTCTGGATATGGCAGTTTCCGTACTGAGCGAATATCTGAAAACCGCACAGACGCAGGATAATAAAGTTCAAAATATCTTCGATTATATCTGCAAAAAATACTCGGTTAAAAAAGAAGTGCTTACATCCGGCAAGCGTAATGCGGATATTGTTTACGCAAGAAACCTTTGTATTTTTGCGCTTCGTTCTTTAACGGATATGTCCCTTAAAAAAATAGGCTCCATGTTCGGAAAGGACCATACCACTATAATCAATTCCATTTCCAACGTGGAAAACAAAATGAAAAACGAGCCCGCATATGAACGCGAAGTAAATTTAATGTTAAAGGAATTAGGAGAGTAACGTAGGGGACGATGTCCTCATCGTCCCGTTTACACAAATTCACACTTATTTTTCCGAATTCTCACATTTTCAAAAATAACCGACATTATTTTACACAGGTTTTCAACATTGTTTCAACACATATCCCGACACGGTAAAAAAAACAAAAAACAAGATAAAAAAAGAGTTTTAAAGGTTTTCCACTTTTTTAACAGTGTCAATAATCATAATACCTACAACAAAACCCTTTAACACTTGATACGTACTACACTCTCTCTTCCCGAAAGGAGATTTTTAAAAAAATGGCTATTAAGTTTATAACCGACAGAAAGACCCTTATATCTCTTATACAGCCTGCCATGGCGGCAACCTCCAATAAAAGCACGCTTCCCGCCCTTGAGGGACTCCTTTTTAATCTTGAAAGGGACGGTGTTCTTACCGTTTGCGGTTATGACCTTGAAAAAGGCGTAAAAACATCTTCTCCCGTTTACCCCAAGGAAGTGGGCAGTGTAATACTTAACGCACAAAAAATATATGCGATCATTAAAAATATGCCCGAATGCGAAATAGAAATAAACGCGGACGAAAAAAACGCCGTTACCATTAAAGGCGGTGCTTCCGAATTTACCATTCACGGTCTTGCGGCGGAAGCTTTTCCCAACCTGCCAGAGCTTTTGGGAGACAGATCCTTTACCATTACCCAAGGGCTGTTAAAGGAAATGATAAATTCCACCATTTTTGCCGTGGCACAGATAGACGCGCGCCCCATACTTACCGGCGAACTGTTCCAGATAGAAGAAAACAAGCTTACGATAGTTGCTCTGGACGGCGCCCGCCTTGCTCTGCGTGAGGAAAAGAACGCAGTATTTGATAATAAAGATACCTTCCGCTTTGTTGTGCCCGGAAAATCCCTTTCCGACCTGTGCAAGCTGTTAACGGATAACGATGAAATGATGAAGGTGGAATTCACCCGCAAGCATATCGTGTTCCGTATCGGAGATATTATCTTCTTTTCCCGTTTGCTTGAGGGCGAATATCTTGATTATACCCGCGCTCTGCCCCAGCAAAGCAAGATCTTTGTAGAGGTGGAGAGAAGCGAATTTATAGAAAGTGTGGAAAGAGCATCCCTGCTCGTTGACGAAAGACTTAAAACTCCCCTCCGCTTCCGCTTTGAGGATACTTTGTTACACGTTTACTGCTCTACCCAGTACGGTAAGGTAAACGACCAGGTAAGAATTAAAAAAGAAGGGGATGATCTGGAGATAAGCTTTAACAACCGTTATCTTTTAGATGCGCTCCGCGCCTGCAAGGACGAAACAATACTTGCATCTCTTACGGGACCGCTGACATCTATGATGCTCACCCCCGTGGGACACAGAGATTCTTCGTATATATATCTGGTACTCCCCTGCAGAGTTAAAAGCTGATGCTGATAAAAGATCTTTATTTAAAGGATTGGCGTAACGGAGAGGAGAATATACTCTCCTTTTCTCCACAGACCACCCTTATCTGCGGCGAGAATGCCGCAGGAAAGACGAATATACTTGAGGGTATATGTTTCTTTGCCGCAGGAAAAAGTTTTCGCGGCTGCAAGGATAAAGAGCTTATACGCTTTGGGTGCGATACCTCGGCGGCGGATATTACCTACGTATCCAACGGGGTAACAAACAAAATGGGTGTGCGGCTTAAGAAAAATGCCAAAAAGACCTTTTTGAAAAACGGCGCTCCCATTTCCAAAATGAGCGAATTTTTAGGTGCTTTCCGCTGTGTTATATTCACACCCGACCATCTGGATCTGGTTAAGGGCGCGCCCGAAGGCAGACGGAGATTTACCGATATGGCTATATGCCAATCTTTTCCCCGCCACGTGGCGGCGTTGAATGAATATAACCGCCTGCTTATTCAAAAAAACGCGCACTTAAAAGGAAATGCGGTTTTTGAAGAGCTTTTGGAGGTTTACGATGAGCGTATGGCTGTTCTTGCCGCAAATATTACCGTAAACCGCAGAAAGTATATTAAGGCTTTGGAGGAAAGCGGAAAAAGCTTTCTTTACGATATGTCCGAAGAAAGAGAAGAGCTTTCTCTTACCTATATTACCCAAAGCGAAGGCGAAAAAACAAACGAGATAAAAGAAAGTTATCTTGGCTTGTTTAAAGAAAAACGGGGTGCCGAAATAGAAAAGCGTATGACGCTGTGCGGACCTCAAAAGGATGATATTTCGATACACATTAACCGAAAAAGCGCAAAGAGCTTCGGCAGCCAGGGTCAGCAGAGAAGTATAGTATTGGCTTTAAAGCTGGCGGAGGGAGAGATATCCAGATCCCTTACGGGAGAATATCCCGTGTTTTTACTGGACGATGTGTTGAGCGAACTGGACGAAAACCGCAGGGACTATATATTAAAACGGATAGAAGGCAGGCAGGTAATTATAACCGGCTGCGATGAAAATATGGTCGATCTGCTGCCGAAAGCTCAGGTGATAAAGGTGGAAAACGGCAAATGTTTGTAAATCTCGAAAATGATATAAGTATTAAAAAGACAGAAATTATCGGTATTTTTAATATGGATACAGCCACGGTTTCCCCCGTTACCAAGGAGTTTTTGAAAAATGCCGAAAATGAGCTGAAGGTAGTTTACGCAGGTAAGCGTATGCCGGAAAGCTTCGTTGTGGCGGATAACGGAATAGCTGAAAGTATATATATAAGTTCGTTTTTAGCCGATACGCTGGTGAACAGAACAGAAAAGTGAAGAGAGAAAAGAGAAGAGTGAAAACCCACCCCAAAAACGCATAGCGTTTTCGGGGAACCCCGGCAAAGAAACGGAAGATTTTTGCGTTTTACGCAAAAATCAACCATTCGTTTCTCGTTCCTCGTTTCTCGTTCCTCGTTCCAAAAAGGAGTCAAAATTATGAGTGAAATCAAAAATTATGATGATAGTCAAATCCAAGTATTAGAGGGCTTGGAGGCGGTGAGAAAACGTCCGGGTATGTATATCGGTACTACTTCGGCGAGAGGACTTCACCACCTTATATACGAAATTGTGGATAACTCTATTGACGAGATCCTTGCAGGCTACTGTAAGGATGTTATCGTCGTGCTTGAAAAAGACGGCTCCTGCACCGTTAAGGATAACGGACGCGGCGTGCCCAGCGGTATTCACCCCACACAGGGCAAGCCTACACTGGAGGTCATCTTTTCCGTGCTTCACGCAGGCGGTAAGTTCGGCGGCGGCGGTTACCAGATAGCAGGCGGCTTGCACGGTGTCGGCGCATCTGTTGTTAACGCTCTTTCCAAGCGTCTGGAAGCATACAACCACCGTGACGGAAAGCAGTATTACGTTGCTTTTGAAAGAGGCAATATGGTTGAAGCCATGCGTGAAACCGGTGAGACCGAGGAACACGGACTTACCGTACGTTTCTGGCCCGATGAAGAGATTTTCGAAACGGTGGAATTTGACACAGAAACGGTACGCACCCGTTTGCGTGAGCAGGCGTTCTTAAACGCAGGTGCATCCATTATCCTGCGGGATGAGCGTGTTTCCCCCGCAACCGAAGAGCATTTTTGCTTTGAAGGCGGTATAAGAGAGTTTGTATCCTATATAAACGAGCAAAAGGGCGCGGAAAATCTGCACAGCGACGTTATTTATATAGGCGGAACCAAGGGAACCTCCGTTGCGGAAGTGGCTTTGCAGTATAACGACACTTATAACGACAGTATTATTTCCTTTGCCAATAATATGCACACCATTGAAGGCGGTACTCACGAAACGGGATTCCGAAGTGCGATTACCAAGGTTTTAAACGATTACGGCAAAAAATACAATATTTTAAAAGAGGGCGACAAGCTTTCCGGCGACGACGTGCGTGAAGGTCTTACCGCCGTGGTAAGCGTTAAGCTGGTGGACGCCCAGTTTGAATCCCAGACAAAAGCAAAATTGGGTAACTCCGAAATACGCACCCTTGTTGAGGGTATGGTAAACGAAAAGCTTGCCACATATCTTGAAGAAAACGCAGCCACCGCAAGAATTATTCTGGAAAAAGCAGTCTCTGCCTCCCGTGCAAGAGAAGCGGCAAGAAAAGCAAGAGAGCTTACCCGCAGAAAAGGTCTGCTTGAATCCTCCTCCCTGCCGGGCAAGCTTGCGGACTGTAACGAAAGAAGAGCCGAATATACCGAGCTTTATCTGGTAGAGGGTGATTCTGCGGGCGGTACCGCAAAGGATTGCCGCGACCACCGTTTCCAGGCAATTCTCCCTTTAAGAGGTAAAATTCTTAACGTAGAAAAAGCACGTCTTGAACGTATATATTCTTCCACCCAGATAATTCCCATTATCCTTGCTTTGGGCACGGGTATCGGCAGTGAGTTCGATATTACCAAGCTGCGATACGGCAAGATAGTTATTATGGCGGATGCGGACGTGGACGGCGCTCATATAAAGACATTGCTGCTCACATTCTTCTTCAGACACATGCGTCCCCTTATAGAAAACGGACACATCTTTGCCGCACAGCCTCCCCTTTACAAGGTATACAAGGGTAAGCAGGAAAGATATGCTTTCTCCGATGAAGAGAGGGATATGTGTATTGCCGAGCTGGGCGCAGGCGCACAGGCGGAAAGATATAAAGGTCTCGGTGAAATGGACGCAGATCAGCTTTGGGAGACCACTATGGACCCCGAAAAGCGCACATTGAAGCGTGTTACCATCGAAGACGCGCTTATGGCGGATGCGCTGTTCAGCGTACTGATGGGCGACAAGGTGGAACCGCGCCGCGAATTTATAGAAGCAAATGCAAAATATGCAGAGAATATCGACGTTTAACAGAAAGGAGGGCTTTTTGAAAAATGGCACACGAGGAATATGATTATTCATCCCACGAAAACCAATGTATTGTAAATATAGGCATTGAAAAAGAGATAAAAACAAGCTATATCGAATACGCAATGTCGGTCATAGTGGGCAGAGCCCTGCCCGACGTGCGTGACGGTCTGAAGCCCGTTCACCGCCGTATACTTTACTCGATGCACGAGGAGCATCTCACGTACGACAAGCCTTTCCGTAAATCCGCTACCACGGTAGGTTACGTGCTTGGTCATTACCACCCTCATGGCGACGCATCTGTTTACGATGCAATGGTACGTCTTGCCCAGCCCTTCTCTATGAGATATACTCTGGTAGAAGGTCACGGTAACTTCGGTAATATTGACGGCGACGGCGCAGCCGCATACCGTTATACCGAAGCGAGAATGGCTCGCCTTGCGGGGCTTATGCTTAAGGATATAGAAAAAGAAGTTGTTGATTTTATCCCCAATTTCGATAACAAGGCAAAAGAGCCCGTATGTCTGCCCAGCCGTTTTCCCAATCTGCTTGTAAACGGCTCTATCGGTATCGCTGTAGGTATGGCTACCAATATCCCCCCTCATAATTTAGGCGAGGTTATTGACGCCACCAAATATCTTATGGATAACCCCGAATGTTCCGTAAAGGAGCTTATGCAGTTTGTAAAGGGACCGGATTTTCCCACATACGGCACAATTCACGGCACCGCGGGTATTTACGAAGCATACACCACCGGCAGAGGAAGAATAAAGGTAAGGGCAAAATGCCACTTTGAGGAAAAGAAAAACAAAACCTCTATCATCGTTACCGAGCTTCCCTACCAGGTAAACCGTTCAATGCTGCTTGACTATATGGCTACTCTGGTCAAGGACAAGCGTATTGAAGGTATATCCGATATACGCAACGAATCCGGCAGAGAGGGTATGCGTATAGTTATCGACCTGAAAAAAGACGCAAACAGAGACGTGGTGTTAAACCTGCTGTATAAATATACACAGCTTGAGGACACCTGCGCCATAAATATGCTTGCTCTTGTGGACGGCGAGCCAAAGACACTTTCCTTAAAAGATATACTTACCCATTATATAAACCACCAGATAGACGTGGTTACGAGAAGAACAGGTTTTGACCTGGCAAAGGCTGAAAGAGAAGCCCACCTTTATGAAGGCTACAAGATAGCTATTGATAATATTGACGAGGTTATAAATATTATCCGTTCCTCCGCTTCTATTCCCGATGCAAAGGAAAAGCTTATCGCCCGCTTCGGTCTTTCCGAGGTGCAGGCGCAGGCAATTGTGGAAATGCCTTTGGGACGTCTTTCCGGTATGGAGAGAAAGAGGATCGAAGAACGTCTTGCCGCTTTGTACGCCACTATTGACGAACTGCGGGGCATTCTTGCCGATGATAACAAGATAAAGCAGATAATCAAAGACGAGATGGACGATATTGCCAACCGTTTCGGCGACGAAAGAAGGACCGCCATTGAGGAAGCGGAAAACGATATACTCATTGAAGATCTTATTCAGCGTGAATACTGCGTTATCACCGCTACTCACGACGGATACGTAAAGCGTCTGCCCTCCGATACTTATTCCTCCCAGCGCAGAGGCGGTAAGGGTATTACCGCAATGGCTACAAAGGAAGAGGATTTTGTGGAAGACGTTATTATATCCCATTCCCACGACTTTTTGCTGTTCTTCTCGGATAAGGGAAAGATATACTTTAAAAAGTGTTACGAGGTGCCCGAAGCATCACGTACCGCAAAGGGTACAAACCTTGTAAACGTGCTTTCTCTTGACGAAAAAGAAAAAATTACCGCAATTATCCCCGTGGCAGGCTTTACCGACGATAAATATATAGTCCTGCTTACCAAAAACGGCGTTATTAAGCGTGTAAATCTTATGGATTACCACACCCGCCGTACCACGGGCATATACGCCATCAACCTTGACGAAGGGGATGCGCTGCTGTACGTTATGCTTACAAACGGCAACGACGATATTATTTGCGCTACCTCCAAGGGTCTGGGCATACGCTTTAACGAAAACGATATCCGCTGTATGGGCAGACTAGCCCGTGGTGTAAAGGCGGTTACTCTGGCAGATGACGATTACGTGGTCGGTGCCGCCGTTATTCCCGAAGTGGATGACGGAAAAGTGCTTATTACCGTTACGGAGAGCGGCTTCGGTAAGCGTACAGAGCCTTCCGAATATCCCGTGCAAAAGCGCGGCGGCAAGGGTATGATATGCCACCGCATTACCGAAAAAACAGGTAAGCTGTGCGGAATTAAGATGGTTTCCGAAACCGACGACGTGATGCTGATAACCGATTCCGGCGTTATCATCCGTACCGCAGTTAACGAAATTCCCGTTTACGGCAGACCTGCCGCAGGCGTTATCGTTATGCGTACCGGCGAGGATGCAAAGATATCCCGCTTCGCTGTAGTAAAGCAAGATGAAAACTCACCCCAGGAAACCGCCGAAAACGCTGAAAACGCCGATGAAACCACAGAAAATACAAACAACACAACTCCCGCGGAGGAATAATATATGGCTATAAAAACTTTTGTACTTGATAATATCGCAGACAGGGAACAGCGCCATGCGCTGGTGACCGAAAAAGCAAGAGAATATTTCGGTTTGCCCGACGTTGAGGTTGTTTACGGCAAAAAAGGTAAGCCCAGCGTTAAGGGTATAGACAAAAAATATGTGTCTGTTACCACAACGGGCGCCGTTATGGTGGTAGTATTTTCCGATAAACCCGTGGGTATTGACGGAGAGTACCTGGGCAGGCTTAAAAACGGCGGAAAAACCGATTACCTTGCCATTGCAGAGCGTTTCTTTACCGAGGAAGAGGCTGAATACGTGCGTGATAACGATGGAGATCCCGTTTCCTTTGCAAAGGTTTGGGTGCGCAAGGAAGCGTATTCAAAGTATACGGGCAAAGGTCTTTCGGATTTCGCAAACTTTTCCGTTTCCGACGGTGAAAGGGTTAATTCAAAGGTTAACGGCGTTACTGTGAAGAAGTTTACAGTAACATTCCCGGGTAGTAACGAATATATCTTCGCCCTCGCAGGTTCGGAGAACTGAAACTGTCTAAACTTCGCAGACCAAAAAACGCAACAGTAAAATACGGTCATCGAAAACCGTAGGGACAGGCGTCCCCGACTGTCCGAAACAAAATAAAAAAGGAAAGGAATTCGCTAAAAACGAATTCCTTTTTTATTTTTATTGCGTTTTTTTATAAATTTTCGCTCGGGAGGCAGTAGATTTCTACAGCTCTCCGCTCGCGAAAATTCATTCTGCTTTGTTTATACAGTTTCCCGCTTCAATCAGACTTTCAGTTCTATAGACGGAAGTTTCGTGCGTACAGTTTACGGGACGTCGGGGACGACGTCCCCTACGCAGTTGCCACGGCTGTTCGATAATCGTAGGGGATGACGTCCTCGTCATCCCGCTAATAATTATAATTGTTTTTTGCTCCGCAAAAAACTACCGAAGTTTCTCGTTTCTCGTTCCTCGTTCTTAGTTTTTAAGGCTTTGTATCGGTGCAGGTATCCTTCCGCCGCGGCGAATAAACACTTCGGGTGAAGCCATATTCACCTTCATAACAGGTCCGCCGCCCAGCAGACCGCCGAAGTTTAATTCCTCCCCTGCTGTTTTGCCGATAGCGGGAATTACACGGACAGCGGTGGTTTTTGAGTTTACCATACCGATCGCCGCTTCGTCTGCGATAATGGCGGAAATGATTTCTGGAGTAACGTCGCCGGGGATATTTATCATATCCAATCCCACGGAGCAGACCGCTGTCATAGCTTCCAATTTTTCTATGGTAAGACAGCCCGATCTTGCCGCATCTATCATACCTGCGTCCTCGGTTACGGGAATAAACGCACCCGAAAGACCGCCGACGTGGGAGGAAGCCATTACGCCGCCCTTTTTAACCGCATCGTTAAGCATGGCAAGGCAGGCGGTGGTACCGGTGCAGCCGCAGGATTCAAGCCCCATTTCCTCCAAAATATGGGCAACGGAATCGCCTATAGCGGGAGTGGGTGCAAGGGAAAGGTCTACAATACCGAAGGGGACTTTAAGTTTTTCGCTGGCTTTCATGGCAACAAGCTGACCCATACGGGTTATCTTAAAGGCGGTTTTTTTGATAATATCCGCAATTTCGTTTATACCTGCGTCTTTGGGTGCTTTTGCGATTGCGCTTCTTACCACGCCGGGACCGGAAACGCCTACGTTTATAACACAATCCGGCTCGCCCACGCCGTGAAAAGCACCTGCCATAAAGGGATTATCATCGGGAGCGTTGCAAAGCACCACCAATTTCGCCGCGCCGATACAATCTCTGTCCGCGGTAAGCAGGGCTGTTTCCTTAACCGTTTCGCCCATTAACCGCACAGCATCCATATTTATGCCCGCCTTGGTAGAGCCGATATTGACGGATGCGCATATATGCTCGGTTTCCGCCAGAGCGCGGGGGATGGAACGGATAAGCTCTTTATCCCCTGCCGCAAAGCCCTTTTGCACCAATGCGGAATAACCGCCGATAAAGTTTACGCCCGTTTCACGGGACGCTTTTTCAAGAGCGTATGCGAATTTTACGGGGTCTTCTCCTTTGCAGGCGCCTGCGAGAATGGCTATGGGAGTTACGGCAACACGCTTGTTTATGATGGGAATACCCAATTCTTTTTCTATACCGTTTGCCACGGGCACAAGATTTTGGGCGCAAAAGCATATCTTATCGTAAACCTTGTCTGCCGCTTTTTGTATACACGGGTCTATACAGTCTGTAAGGGAAATTCCCATTGTGACCGTGCGTATATCCAAATGCTCATCTTCGATCATTTGTATGGTTTCAAGAATATCTCTTGTTTCTATCATTGTTTTTTACTCCTCAGATCCTGTGCATGGAATTAAATATATCCTCGTGCATAACGTGTACGCGAAGATTATTCTGCACACCTATATCTGCGGCGGTGTCTACAAACACACCGAAATCACAGTCGATCTTGCTGATATCGCACATCATTATCATACAGAACATATCCTGCAGGATGGTCTGGGTAACGTCTGTTACGTTTACGTTGTGGGAAGCACAAAACGAACTTATCTTTGCAAGTATACCAACGGTATCTTTACCAACCACGGTAATTACAGCTTTCATACGTAAAACCTCCGAAAACGGGTATTTTTTATATAATACCACAGTTTTTTTGCTTTTTAAAGGGTTTTTGCGCAAAAACAGTAACATTTATTTTGGTTGACGAAATGTAAAAGATGTGGTATAATGAGGAACGAGGAACGAGGAATGAGAAATGATGGTTGATTTTTGTTCACGGAACAAAAATCTTCCGAAATTCCCGGGGTTCCCCGAAAACGCTATGCGTTTTTGGGGTGGGTTCCTCATTTAGCGATGCTTTGCATCGCGTCGCATTCATCATTCCTCATTTCAAAGCGTTGTAAAAAAGGAGAAAACAAAATGAAAAAGATTGCACTTATCCTCGCTCTCGTTATGGTTTTTGCGCTTTCTCTCGTTGCTTGTGACGAAACTCCCGCAGAATCCTCCAACCCCGCAACCGAATCTACCCCCGCAGAGTCTACTCCCGTAGATGATGAATCCACCCCCGCAGAATCTACTCCCGTAGATGAATCCACTCCCGCAGATGAATCCGACGAAGAGCCCGCAGGCCCTTCCGCTACCGAAAACGACCCCACCCTTTCTTTTGCAGGAAGCAATATCGCGCTCGGTCTTACCGTACTTAACCAGGATAACATCGATTCCTCTATCACCACTATGTGGATCGACACCGACCTTACCGACGGTGTTGTAGAAACAGGCTTTGTTGAAGCTGACATTAAGTGGGCTCCCGGTCAGTGGTTCGGTTATTACAGCTGGTCCAGCTCCGAATTTACCAATTCCATCAACGGCGCAGCATCCCCCACTGTTGATCTCGGCGCATCCAAGACTATCTACGGCGCACGTGCAAACGTATACGGCGGTCCCGGCTGGTCCGGCGTATGCACTCCCGTTTCCGGTGAGCTTCTCGTTTCCGATGACGGCGAAAACTGGACTTCCGTAGGCAAGGTAAACGTAACCGCAGGCACCGAAAACTGCGTAACCTGGGTTGCTGTTGCAGCTCCCGAAGGAACTACCGCACAGTATGTTCGTCTTGCTCTTCAGCACAGCGAGGCGGGATCTTGGTTGTTTATAGACGAACTTGAGGTTTATGGTGAATAATCTGTCGCTCGGTAAAACACTGTAGACCGAAACGCAACGTGTTTAGAAGTTTTACTGCAGCAAATCCCCATAATGTAGGGAATGGGCTTGCCCATTCCGCTTTAATCACCAAATAAGGTAAAAATTCCGTAGAAAAATCTACGGAATTTTCTTTTTTATTGCGTTTCTACGCATTTTCGCTTCGCTGGCTGTAGAATACTACAGCTCCCGCTTGCGAAAAAGCGTTCTACAGCGTTTTACCATCGCTCATTCCAAGCCACGGCTACTATAGACGTTACGTATCGAAAACAATTATACGTTTTTTTGCGTCACGCAAAAAACTACCGAAATTCCTCATTCCTCATTCCTCAGTCCTCATTCCTCGTTCCTCATTTCTCATTCCTCATTACCGTCCTTGTCCGCATATAAAAACATATTGACAATATCTACTGTCTATGTTAAAATTAACATTAGCAATTTAGCTATTATTTAAAAAGGAGAAATTTTAACTATGAAGAAAATTGCATTTATTCTTGCACTTGTTATGGTTTTCGCAGTAGCTCTCGTTGCTTGTGACGAAACTCCCGCAGAATCCTCTAACCCCGCAACCGAATCCACTCCCGCAGAATCTACTCCCGTAGATGATGAATCCACTCCCGCAGAATCTACTCCCGCTGAATCCGAGCCCGAAGAAGAATCCGCACCCGAATACGTAAAGAATCCCGACGCAGTTTCTACCGAAGGCAACAACGTTGCTGCAGGCAAGACCTACGAGATCTCCGAACAGTTCCGTATGAGCACCGAGACTTGGGGCTGGGACGAAACCTTCCCCGTTTCTTATCCCGATGAAAACTACGAGCTGACCGACGGCTACGTTCCCACCAATGACGACGCATACAGCGCAGCTTGCTGGATGGCGTTCCATAACAACACTCCCGCACAGACTGAGCGCGGCTATGCGACCATCAAGATGGATCTGGGCGAGATATATGAGCTCAGCACTATCGTTCTTACTTCTCTCAAGGATACCGCTTCCGGTATTACCTGCCCTTATAAGATAGAATACCTCGTTTCCGAAGACGGCGAAAACTGGTACTCCGCAACCGTTCTTGATATCACCGCTGACCTTGAAGGTCTGGCAGATAACGCTGCTCACACCCTCACCGCTGAAGTTGACGTTACCGCTCGTTACCTCGAGATCCGTCTTACTTCTTACGGCTGGGCGTTCCTTGGCGAACTTGAAGTAAAATAATATTTCGCACTGTAGAAAATCACCCCACAAATGCTGTTCGCATTTGCAGGGACCCCGATTAACACTGTAGATCAAAACGCACGAAATTAAATATGAGAACAGCGAGAGATTGAAATACATCTCTCGCCGTTTGTTTTTTGTAAGGAAAAAATCCGCAAACGGATTTTATTTCTAATGCGTTTTTCCACGCATTTTCGATTTGCCTGCCAATACTGCGCCGCGTTTGGAAAATACAGATGTTACTTTTGATTTTAAAAATATGTTGACAAAGTCTGTTATTTGTGTTACAATAACGGTTGGCAATTTTGCTATAATTAAAAAAGGAGAAAAACAAAATGAAGAAAATAGCATTTATTCTTGCTCTCGTTATGGTTTTTGCAGTTGCTCTCGTTGCTTGTGACGAAACTCCCGCAGAATCCTCTAACCCCGCAACCGAATCCACTCCCGCAGAATCTACTCCCGTAGATGATGAATCCACCCCCGCAGAATCTACTCCCGTAGATGATGAATCCACTCCCGCTGAATCCGAGCCCGAAGAAGAATCCCAGGCTCCCGCAGCAGAAGTTGGCGAACTCATTTCTGCAGGCAAGACCTATACCGCTACTCAGCAGTTCCGTCAGGGCGGCGCTGAAGCAGGTTGGGGCTGGGACGAAAACGCTGCCATCGCTTATCCCGATGAAGAAGGCGTTACCCTTACCGACGGCGTTAAGGAACCCACCGAAGAAGATGATTACGCTGCTGCTATCTGGGCAGGCTACAGCTACCTCGTTCCCGATTACGCAGGCGCACACGTATTCGTAATCGACCTCGGCGAAGTTGCTTCTCTCGCACAGGTTTCCGTTTGGTACGGTACTGAAGTACTTTCCAACGGTATCGGCTGCAAGAACTCCACTATCACCGTTCGTATCTCTGAAGACGGCGAAAACTGGACCGAAGTTGGTTCCGTTGCAACCGGCGCTGAAGACGAACTCACCCTCAAGGTTAAGGAATTCAAAGTAAACTTCTCCGGCAGCGGCAGATACGTTGAAATCAGCGTTGCACGTGACGGTTGGGCTTTCCTTTCTGAGCTTGAAGTATACGCAGCTAAGTAATTTCGCTCGGTAAAGAACTGCACAACGAAAAACGCACATAATAAAAAAATAAGAAAAGCGAGAGATTGAAATACATCTCTCGCCTTTTGTTTTTTATTAGGAAAAAATCCTTAAAAAGGATTTTATTTTTTTGCGTTTTTCTACGCATTTTCGCTCGGGAGGCAGTACCTTTGTACAGCTCCCCACTCGCAAAAAAGCGTTCTGCAGCCCTTTACCATCGCTCCGTCTCTGCAGACTTTGAGTTCTACAGACGGAACGTATCGAAAATGATCATACGGTTTTTTGCGTTACGCAAAAAACTACCGTAATTCCTCGTTCCTCATTCCTCGTTACTCATTAAAAAACGGCTGATATTATCAGCCGTTTTTGTTTATTTTACGAATTCGGGATCCCAGTTGCCGTTGGTGAATATCTTGGTCGCTTTTCCGTCTTTATATCCTACTATAGACAGGTCCTCGCAGCCGATCATAAAGTCAACGTGGATCATACTTTCGTTAACGCCCTGCTCCTTTAGCTGTTCGCGGGTCATATTCTCGTAACCCACAACAAGATTTCCGAAGCCTCTGCCGATAGCTACGTGGCAGGCGGCATTTTCATCAAACAAGGTGTTATAGAAAAGAATTCCGGAGTTGCTTATGGGGCTGTCGTGAGGGACCAGCGCCAATTCGCCCAGACGGGCGGCGCCTTCGTCGGACGCAACAAGCTGTTTAAGGATCTCCTCGCCCTTTTCGGCGGTAACTTTTGTAACCTTGCCGTCTTCAAAGGTAAAGGTAAAGTTTTCTACCAGGTTTCCTCTTACGGAAAGAGGCTTGGTGGAAACCAAGGTTCCTTCGCACTTGCCTGCGATGGGGGTGGTGAATATCTCCTCGGTAGGCATATTGGGGTTGTAGTAGACACCTTTTGTCAGCTCGCCGCCGCCCAGCCAGAGAATGTTGTTATTCAGCCAGCAGCGGAAATCCGTGCCGTTGGAGGACTTATATTCAAGGTAATCGAACTTTGCATCGTTAAGACGAGCGCATTTATCCGCAAAATCTGCGTTATGGTCTGCCCAAGCCTTTTCGGGGTCGCTGTTGGCATCCGTAATATAAACGGTGGAAAGAATGGTCTTCCACAGTTTTTCAACTGCTACCGAGGTGCGTTCACCGGGGAACACCTTTTTTGCCCAATCCTTGCCTGCGGCGGCAACGATGGTCCATTGGTAATTATTGTCCATCGCATCAAGATATTTTTTCATTTTCTTGTGAGTTGCCACAGAGGATTTCTGCATTTTTTCTCCGTTAACGCCCTTCAAAGCGTCGGGTCCATCGGAGATGATATTGATATATGCGGGGAGAGTTTCGCAATCAAACGCCTGCTTTGCCTCCTGCCAATCGTGTACGTTGCAGAGGGTCTTTAAGGACTGATGTCTGTACGCCATTTTGGTGGTATAGGAATAACGCCAGTCAACACGGACTTCCTTTGCCCCTGCACGGTACGCTTCTTCCACAACCATTCCTGCGAATTCGTGCATTTCTACGGATGCGCGTACTACAACGTACTGTCCCTTTTGCACGTTTGCGCCTGTGCGCACAGCAAGGCGGGCGTATTTGCGGAGCAAGGTCTTAGTCATTTGCCTTTTCCTCCACCTTGCGTACTGCCCATTTTGCGATCTGGATACGTGTGCGGTCTGCGCCGGTTTCGATAAGAACCATATCGTCCTTTACCTTGAGAACAACGCCGATAATTCCGCCGACGGTGGAAATGGTATCACCGGGGGTGAGAGCATCCAGCATTTTTGCGGTCTCTTTTTCCTGCTTCTTCTGGGGACGGATGATCATAAAATAGAACACCGCTACCATAACCACAAGCATACCTACCGTCATAATAACGGAACCGGTGGAATCTACCTCGTTGCCCTGAGCGTCCAGAGTGGTGCAGGCGGAAAGCGCGAGGATGGTGAGAACTGCCATTAAGGCTGCTAAAAACTTTTTCATTTTGTTTTGTTCCTTTCAGTACTTAATTCTTTTTATATGAGTACAGTAATTTGTGTTTTCGTCCACGGTAAAGACGACTCCGTTTATCATCATCTCGCCCGAGGGCTGTTTTTTCTTTGTAAAGGTGCGGTCTGCAAACTTTATGAGTGCGGTTTCTATATCCGCGCCGATAACGCTTTCCTTAACTCCGCACATACCCACATCGGTAATATATCCGCTGCCTCTGTCCAGCAATCTTTCGTCCGCCGTGGCAACGTGGGTGTGGGTGCCGAAGATACATTGTATCCTGCCGTTAAAATAATATCCGAATGCGTTTTTTTCGCTGGTGGCTTCTGCGTGGAAATCACACACGGCAATATCGTATTTCCCCTTTTCCTTTTCAAGCACCTTGTCCACCGTGTGGAAGGGGCTGTCGCAGGGGTCCATAGTTATCTGCCCCATAGCGTTTATAACCAGGATACGCTTTCCGTTTTTTGCTTTTTGAACGGTGTATCCCCTGCCCGGCGCGGAACACGGCAGGTTGACGGGACGTATGCATTTTTGGCAGTTGTTATCAAGATATTCGTAAACCTCCGCCCGCTGTAGGGTGTGGTTTCCGCCGGTGATAACGTCCGCCCCGCAGGAAAACAGATCCTCGCAGGCACCCACGTCCAGAGTAGACCAATCGGACGTGTTTTCACCGTTGATAACAGTAAAATCTATGTTGTTTTCACGTATTATTTTGGAAAGATTTTGGCAAACGTATTTTACGCCGCTTGGAAACTGGATATCACCTAAGCAGAGTATGTTCATAATGGGTACTCTTTCTAAAATGAGGAATGAGGAATGATGAATGAGGAATTATGGTTGATTTTTGCCCGAAGGGGCAAAAAATCTTCCGTTTATAAAATGATGAATGATGAATGAGGAATGAGGAATTTCGGTAACTTTTTGTTCGCTGAACAAAAAGCTTGATATTAATTTATTTTTCGTTTTTTAAATTGCTTTTTGCGGTACAGCAGGAGGCGGAAAGAATGCTTAAAAGCTCGTTACATTGTGTAAACAGTTCGTCGAATTCGTTTTTGTCTATATACCCTACTTCACAAGCTAATTCTAACCAATAACAAGTTTCGTTAGCTTCTTTTGAAGCGATTTCCAACTTGGAAACAAAATCTTTTTTACCCTGCGCAAAACGGGCTTCTCTTACGTTTGCGCCGATAGACGTTCCGCTTTTTCCTAATTGGGAAGAAACAACATATTCTTTGTTTGCTCTTAATTTTTCGGTTAACCGAAGTATTTTTACCGCAAAATCAAAGGACTTTTCGGAAAGAACATCTTTTTTGATCATTTATCATTCCTCATTATTAATTCGAATAAGGAAATCCGTTTACGGATTTCTACCGTAATTCATCATTTAGCGATGCTTTGCATCGCGTCGCATTCCTCATTCCTCATTATACAGTGAAAACGGCGTTTACGCGCCGTTTTCTTAAATTTTATTTACTTGGCGTAATCAAAAGAACGAGTTTCACGAATGAGATTAACCTTGATCTGTCCGGGATACTCAAGCTCGCTTTCTATCTTCTTTGCAATATCTCTTGCAAGGAATACCATATCGTCGTCGCTGACAGCTTCGGGCTTTACCATTATGCGCACTTCTCTGCCCGCCTGAATGGCAAATGCTTTTTCTGTGCCGTTGAAGGAGGTTGCGATCTCCTCCAGCTTCTGGAGACGCTTTATGTAGCTTTCCAGATTTTCTCTTCTCGCACCGGGGCGCGCCGCGCTTACAGCGTCTGCCGCCTGAACTATAACTGCGATAACTGTCTTTGCTTCCACATCGCCGTGATGAGCTTCGATAGCGTGTACGACTTCTTTGGATTCTTTATATTTCCTTGCGATATCAACACCGATCTGTACGTGGCTTCCGTCGATCTCGTGTGTCATAGCCTTGCCGATATCGTGAAGCAGACCTGCACGGCGGGCAAGTACGGGGTCGATACCCAGCTCACTTGCGATCATACCTGCGATATGAGCCACCTCTACGGAGTGGCGGAGCACGTTCTGACCGTAGCTTGTACGGAAGCGGAGTCTGCCCAGGATACGAACCAGCTCGTGGTTAAGACCGTGGATGCCGGTTTCGATAACTGCCTGCTCGCCTTCCTTCTTTATAACAGCTTCGACCTCTTTACGGGATTTTTCCACCATTTCCTCGATACGGGAAGGATGGATACGTCCGTCGGATATAAGCTTTTCAAGGGCAAGACGCGCAACCTCTCTGCGCACAGGGTCGAAGGTGGAGATGGTGATAGCTTCGGGAGTGTCGTCAATAATAAGGTCAACACCCGTAAGTGTTTCGATGGCACGGATGTTTCTGCCTTCTCTACCGATAATTCTGCCCTTCATTTCATCGTTGGGCAGGTCTACAACAGAAACGGTTGCTTCTGCAACGGAATCTGCGGCGCAGCGCTGGATAGCCAGAGAAACGATATCTCTTGCCTTTTCCTCTGCGGTTTCTTTGTATTCCGTTTCAAGCTCGTTAAGACGGACAGCCATATCGTGTCTGGCTTCGTCTTCCACCCGCTTAAGAAGGCTGTCTCTTGCTTCTTCAACGGACATCTGGCTTATCTTCTGGAGCAGTTCCTCCTGCTCTTCACGGATAGCATCAAGCTTTTCGGATTTTTGCTCGTTTTCTTTGATCTTTTTGTTTAACAGCTCGTCCTTTTTATCAAGGTTATCGGACTTTCTGTCCAGGTTATCTTCTTTTTGCTGAATGCGTCTTTCCTGACGCTGAACTTCGTTTCTGCGCTCTTTGCACTCTTTTTCCGTTTCGGTCTTAATACGCAAGGCTTCTTCGTTTGCGGAAACGATAGCTTCTTTTTTTAGAGTTTCTGCGTCTCTCTTTGCATCCAGACGGATACGGGACGCTTCTTCCTCTGCAGAGCCTATCTTGCTTTCCGCAATCTTTTTGCGCATAAATACACCCAACAGCATACCGATAGCAAGTGCGAGCACGCCAACGATCGTGGGAATAATGTACTGCATAGATCTTCCTCCATATATAGTAAACAAGTATTCCCTCGGAGAATATAAAAATATTAAATTGTAATAATAAAAGGCGCTTTGGGGAATAAAAGCCCAAAATCCCTGATTTTATATAAAAAATAAATCTATATAAACCGAGTAACACTCGATATGTCAAGTATACTCCAAAATAGGCAATATGTAAAGGAAAAACAGTGCGTATGAACAAAATGTTTACAATTTGTTCACATTTCGCTCGGTAAAACACTGTAGAGCAAAAACGTAAATATTGTATATAGTTCTGTGCAGCTAATTCCCACAATGTAGGGAAGGGGCTTGCCCGGGGTCCCCAAAAAATGCAGTAGCATTTTTCGGGGCGCCCCTTGCCCCCGCCGTTCTAATTACAAAAATAAGGTAAAAATTCGGTAGAAGTAAACCTCTACCGAATTTCTTTTTGTTTTGCGTTTTTTAAACGTCTTTACTTCGCTAGCCGTAGATTACTACGGCACGCTCGTAAAGAACGTTTTATACAGCGTTTTACCTTCGCTCGATCCTGCAGACTTTTAGTTCTATAGACGGAAGTTTCGTGCGAACAGTTCGCGGCAGGAGCAAGCCCCTGCCCTACAATTATCGAATAGCCACGGCAACCACGTAGGGCGGGGGTTCACTCCCGCCGTTTTAAAATTATAATTGTTTTTTGCTCCGCAAAAAACTACCGATTCTCTTCTCTCTTCTCTTTTATCTCTTCACTAAGAAAAAGCCCGCATTAAGCGGGATTTTTTGTGTCGGGGTTCCCTGCAAAACCGCAGGCTTCTTGGGGTGATTAAAGATATTTTTCTTTATACATTTCGAACTGCTTTTTGAAAAAGTCGCTGTATTTTTCTTCGCGGAGGGATTCGTGGATGTTAAGATTATGCTGTTCCCCGTCGATAACGCAGCCCGCAATGTTTGAGCAATGGTCGGACGTGCGCTCTAAATTTGTAAGGATATCCGACCAGACAAATCCCGTTTCCATGGTGCAATCCCCTTTTTGCAGGCGGAGAATATGGTTTGTGCGCATATTTTCCTTTAAGACATCGATAATCTGCTCCAGCGGTTCCACGTTGGCGGCGGAGGCAAGGTCTGTGTTTACAAGTGCTTTTTCTGTAAGCGCAAGGATTTCGTCTGTTGCGGCAACAAGATTTTTAAGCTCGGCGGAGGCGCTTTCGGAGAAAACAATCTTCTTTTCCCGTATCTCCTTCGCGCTGTCCACAAGGTTTACCGCGTGGTCGGAGATACGCTCCAGATCGCCTATGATCTTTAAAAGCTTTGCGCTTTCCATACTGTCCGCATCGCTTAACTGACGGGACGATAATTTTACCAGATAAGTGCCGATCAGATCTTCGTATTCATCGGTCTTATCCTCAATTTTGTTGATATATTCTATTTTTTTCTCGTCGTATTCGGTAAGGCACGCCATACCGTAACGCAGAGCTGTGACCGCATCGGACGCCATTTCGTTGGCAAGCGTGCGGCAACGGTCTATGGCAAGGGGAGGTGTTTCCAGCAGTCGCTCATCCAAAACCGTGGTTTTTTCGGGAGTTTTTTCAAGAGGCACCAGCTTGTACGCCAGCTTTTCCAAAACTCCGGAAAGAGGGAGCAGGAGTATTACGCAGGCGATATTGAACGCAGAGTGGAGTATGGAGATACCCAGCATTGAAGCGTTTTCGGAAAGAACGGCGAGATCGAAGAAATAATACACCACCGAATAAACGCCCAGCCATACCGCAGTACCGATGACGTTGAAGGCAAGATGCACCATAGCGGCACGCTTTGCGTTGCGGTTGGTTCCGAAGGAGGAAAGAAGGGCGGTTACACAGGTACCGATATTCTGACCCATAATTATGGGTATTGCCGCGCCGTAGGATACCTGCCCTGCCTTGGCAAACGCCTGAAGTATACCTACCGAAGCGGAGGAGGACTGAATGACAGCGGTGAGCACCGCTCCCGCAAGAACACCCAAAACGGGATTTTTGAACATAATCATAAGGCTGCGGAAGCCTTCAAGCTCTTTAAGGAAGGAAACGGAATCGGACATAATATCCATACCGAACATAAGCACCGCAAATCCCAGCAGGATCGTGCCCGTGTCCTTTTTCTTATCGGTTTTGCAAAAAGTATATAAAATTATGCCGATAAGCGCAAGCACGGGAGTGAAGGACATAGGCTTGAGAAGCTGAACGATAATATTATCTCCGCTTATACCGCCCAGAGAAAGTATCCATGCGGTGACGGTGGTTCCCACGTTTGCACCCATTATTACGTTTATGGCTTGGCGCAGAGTCATTAACCCCGAGTTGACAAAGCCTACGACCATAACCGTGGTGGCGGAGGAAGACTGGATAATGGCGGTTACACCCAAACCGGTGAAAAAGCCTGCCAGTTTGCCGGAAGTGAGCTTACCGAGCATTGCCTGCAAAGAACCGCCCGCACGGCGTTCCAAAGCGTTGCCCATAACGTTCATACCGAACAAAAACAGACATAATCCGCCCAACATCGTTAGCAAACTGAAAATGTTTTCTTGTGTCATTTTGTTTTTTTCTCCTTATATATATAAATGTTTTCCAATTTCCGCCATTTTAATAATAGCACAAAGAAAAAAGCATTTCAATTGGGAAAAAAGTAAAAGATAAAAGGCGTTTTTTGTTTGTTTTTGGGTTTTTATACAGACATCGGTTTGGTGCGAACAGCTTGCGGGATGACGGCGGGGTTCCCCGCAAAACCGCAGGTTTTGTGGGGTGCAGGCGGGGACGTCATCCCCTACGGTCTGCAAACAGCCACGGCTGTTCGATAATCGTAGGGGACGATATCCCTATCGTCCCGCTAATAATTATATTTGTTTTTTGCTCCGCAAAAAACTACCGAAATTCCTCATTTAGCGATGCGAAGCGTCGCGTCGCATTCCCGGGGTTCCCCGAAAACGCTATGCGTTTTTGGGGTGGGTTGCCGGGGTTCCCCGAAAACGCTATGCGTTTTTGGGGTGGGTTCCTCATTCCTCATTTTATTTGACATTTTAAGTCTTTCGTTGTATAATATCTTGTTATTATTTTTTGAGGAAAAACAAAAATGGCTGTATACTTCGATTACGCGGCGACGCACCCCACGGAAAAAGAAATAATAGAAAAAAGCTTTTTGTTTTGCGGTAATCCTTCCAGCCCGCACGGGTACGGAATTGAAGCCCGCAAGGCGTTGGAAAACGTGCGCCGGGATCTGGCAAAGGTTTTGGGCTGTACTGCGGACGAGGTCTTCTTTACCTCCGGTGCCACAGAATCCAACAATACGGCGATATTCGGTGTGTGCAAGGCGAAAAAGCGGTTTTCCAACCGTATCGTTACCGATGACAGCCAGCATCCCTCTGTGTCTGAGCCTATAAAGGCTTTGGAGCAGGAGGGCTGGGAGGTCGTACGTGTTTCTACAAAAAACGGCGTTCACGACCAAAAGGAGTTAAAAAACGCTTTTTCCGTTCCCGTAGCGCTGGCGTGCTTTATGTCGGTAAACAACGAAACGGGCGCAAGGTACGATATTAAAAAAATAAAAAAGATAATAGACACAAGCGGATGCGGCGCGCACCTGCATTTGGATGCGGTGCAGGGATTTATGAAATGCGACGTTACCTCCGATTACCGTCTGTGCGACAGTATTTCCGTTTCCGCCCACAAGATCGGCGGTTTTAAGGGAACGGGAGCTTTGGTTATAAAGAAAAACGCAAAAATAAAGCCGCTTATTGTAGGCGGCGGTCAGGAAAAAGGGTTCAGAAGCGGGACGGAGAATATAAACGGCATACTCTCCTTCGGGGAAGCCTTAAAGCTGTATAACGCGGAAATGCTGCCCGCGGTGTATGATATGACACTTTCCGCCCTGAAAGAAGTGCCTTACCTGGAATTCAACCTGCCTTTGAGCAGATGTAACCATATAATATCCTGCATCGCCCGCGGGATAAGAAGCGAAACGCTTATCAACTTCCTGTCGTCAAACGGAGTATACTGCTCCGCTTCCTCCGCCTGCTCCGCGCGGGCGAAGGGAAACACGGTTTTGGAGGCATACGGTGTTAAACAAGAGGATGTTATCTATGCTCTGCGCATAAGTGTTTCCCCCAAGACTACCAAAGAAGAAATACTCACCTTAAAAGACGCTCTTTTGCAGGGCGGAGAAAGGCTTTTGAAATGAAAGAGATAATTTTACTTAAATACGGCGAGCTGGTGCTTAAAGGGCTCAACCGTTCCACCTTTGTAGCTCTTGTTGAAAAGAACGTGCGCAAAAAATTAAAAGAGGTGGACGGTGAATTTACCCTTGAATATTCCCAGTCCACAATGTGTATCACTCCTTCCGACGACGCGGATATCGACACCGCATTCGAAAAAATGCTTACGGTTTTCGGCGTAGTGTCGGTCTGCCGCGGATATAAGTGCGAAAAGGATATAAACGACGTGCTTTCGGCGGTGCGTGAGCACGCGTTTGAGCTGGCGGGGGGCAAAAAGACCTTTAAATGCAACGCAAAACGAAGCGATAAAAAATTCCCCTTGAAATCTCCCGAAATTGCCGCACTCTGCGGTGAGGTCATTTTGGATGAGGTGGGAGGAATTAAGGTTGACGTAAACCATCCCGAAGTTATCGTGACAGCGGAAATCCGCGATACCGCCGCATACGTTCACGGCAACGGCACCCGCGGCGCAGGGGGAATGCCTACGGGCAGCAGCGGAAGAGCGCTTCTGCTCCTTTCCGGCGGTATTGACAGCCCCGTTGCCGGATATATGATCGCAAAGAGGGGCGTAACTGTGGACGGGCTGTATTTCGATTCCCCGCCCTATACCTCGGATCTGGCTATGGAAAAGGTGACCACCCTTGCAAGACGGATAAAGGATTACACGGGCAGTATGTTTTTGAACGCCATAAGCGTTACGGAAATTCAGGAAGAGATTATGAAAAACTGCGAAGACAGAATGCTTACTCTCCTTCTCCGCCGTTTTATGATGCGCATTTCCGATAGAATTGCCCACGAGTTCGGTCAGCAGGCGCTTATCACGGGTGAATCTCTCGGTCAGGTGGCTTCCCAGACCTTGGAAGCCCTTGCCGTTACCAATGCGGTGCCCACCCTCCCCGTGCTCCGTCCCTGTATCGGTATGGATAAGGTGGAGATAACCGATATCGCCCGCAAGATCGGCACTTTTGAAACTTCTATCCTCCCCTACGAGGATTGCTGTACCGTATTCACACCCAAACATCCCCTCACCCGCCCCACCCTGGAGCAGATAGAGGAAGAAGAAAAGAAGCTGGATGTGGAAGGGCTTATACAGCGCGCCATAGAAACGAGAAGAGTAATAAAAATATAAAAAAACGGTAAAATAAGTATTGACAAACCCTGCCCGAGTGTGATACAATACTCGGGCACGGAAATATAGCGGTATTGTGTAAAGGTAGCACAGCAGACTCTGACTCTGTATGTCTGGGTTCGAATCCTAGTACCGCTGCCAGAAAAAACGACAAGTTTCGACTTGTCGTTTTTTCAATTAAATCCGCCTTCTGCGGAATAAATCCACCTGTGGTGGATGAAATCGCTTTGCGATGAAATCTGCCTTGCGGCAGAAGATGGGCGGATTTGATTTCATCTGAAGCCGAAGGCTGAAGATTTCATCCGAGCTAAGCGAGGATTTCATCGTGCAACGCACGATTTCATTAACATTACTCGGGTTCGAAACCGTATTGCAAAACGCAAAAAATCTTTTTTATCCAAGCCAATCGGCTTGGATTTTTTCATTTTCTGTAATAACCCAAACTCCCCGCGAAACCGACATCTTCAATTTCCTGCAAGTGAGTTGACTTTAAGTAAAAAATGTTATACACTTATAAAAAGGCGGTGAAGTGTAATTGAAGATAGTATTCTTTAAAAACGAGGAGCATTTTCATCCCCGTATCTCCTATACCTGGGATAACGCAGAGGGGATTGGCTTGAAAACAAAGCTTACAAAATATAAAAGCCTTTTGGTGTTTGCTTTTGCTGTTCCGTTACTTGTCTTCGTTGTTGTTAATTACGAAACGTTTAAAAGTAATCGGCTGTTGTTGCTCGCTGTTGCCTTTTTAACCTTGCCCGTACACGAGATCTGCCACGCTCTTTTTTGTTGGGTAGCCGGTAAAAAGGTAGAAAGAATGTGCTTTTTTCCGTATAAACAGTTTATTACAAAGCCCACCGCCTACGTAAGACCTGCTTTTGACGTTTGGAAAAAGTATCAGGTAGTTCTGTTTAATTTGTTTCCGTTTATTATATTATCTGCGGTTCCTTCGGTTTTGGCAATTTTTTGCCCGCCTTTAAGAATGTGGCTTTTGTTGATCTCTTTGCTTAACCTCAGCACTTCGGTTTTCGACATTGTTTCTGTAATTCATTATTTGCGTTTTCCCAAGGGGCTTCTTTACTTTTTGCATTTTACCCTGAAGGTTACAGATGCAAAAAAGCCCGTGACCATACATCGGATAGCGGTTACTCCGAAATTGGATAAGATTTATCATACCTGCTTTGTGTATTCCGAAAACGTTCTTACCGAAACGAAGAACGTTTACGACACCCCCGAAACCATTGCGATAAAACAGGAGTTCAAAGAGCAATTTAATATGGAATAATATATGTCGCTTGCGCGACGTGATATATTGCGTTCCGCAACGTGATATGCCTTCTCACGAATGCGTGATAATTATTAGCGGGATGACAAGGATTTACCCCACGAATGCTGTTCGCATTCGCAGGGACCCCAAATCGGACGTCATCCCCTACGATTATCGAACAGCCGTGGCAACTGCGTAGGGGACGTCGTCCCCGCCTGCACCCCACAAAACCTGCGGTTTTGCGGGGAACCCCGCCTGCACCCCACAAAACCTGCGGTTTTGCGGGGAACCCCGCCGACGTCCCGTAAACTGTATGCACAAACTGCCGTCCATGAGAACCCAAAGTCCGCACAGACAAGCGATGGTAAAAAATCACCACGAAGGGGTTATATAAATGAACGAGGTTGCGACAAATCGCAAATGATGTGGGCTATCACCCAACGATGTTACGCCTGCGGCGTAAACGATGTTGCGCTTCGCGCAAACGGAATCGTAACCATTTGTTAGGTTCGATGATTTATAGTTGATTATTAACCGAAAGTATGGTAAAATTGGATTTGAAAGGCGGTGTTTTCTATGGAAAAAGTGATTATTACAAAAGCGGAAATAGAAAAGGATATTATCCACGCCATAAAGCATCCTGCCCGCACTCCCCGATGGTTGTATTTTGTGGGATATGCGGCAGTGTTCGTTGTGATGCTGGGAATAGCATTTTTGGAGAGTTACATAGGAAAAGCGGCGTTTTTTCTGCCCGCGGTGGTTTTGTTTGCCATCCTTTTACTGCCCTTAGTGAAATATGGTTTAAGGGACAGAAAAGCCGCCAAAGTTTCCATAGATAATTACGTTGTTAAAAAATCCGTGGTAAAGAAGAAAAAGCACGAAAAATACGTTAAAATTTCAAAACGCAGAATTACCGTGGTGAATAACTACAATATTTTCTTTGAAAAAGAGCGTGTTTGGCGTATTCCCGATGAGCTTTATTGGTGGAGCGAAAAATGCTCTATGTCCGATATTTCGGTTTTTGAAAAGACCGAGCAGGGCGACGTTTTTTATACGGTCTGCGAAAAGAAAAGCGGTAAGATAGTTATGGCGTATAACACCGAAGTTTTTGAATACGAAGCATAAACCAAAGTCTGCGCTAAAAACGCAATAAAAAAAGAAGGAATCCGTTTGGCGTGATACTCTTAACGGAGTATCACGCCAGTTCTATTCGCCTTTGGCGAGTGATATTGCTACGCAGTGATATTCGGCTTGCGCCGAGTGTTATTCTCTTCGCGAGTTTATGGGCGAATAGAATATCACTGTGAGGCGTAGACGAACAATATCACTGCTCGCAAGGGCAATATCACTCTTTGCGAAAGCAAAGAATATCACTCATAGACAGCAGAAAAAAGAGAGAGTCTTACGGAATTTTGCTTCCGAAGCACTCTCTCTTCTGTTTTTATTGCAAGTTTCGCATTTGTTTTACAAATGCATCGGGCTGCGCCCATACCCCTATCTTATTTCTCCGATAAGAACATCACGCTTTTTTGACATTTTTATTCCGATACGGTTGATTTTTTGGTTACGTAATCCTTTACAAGCTGGCGGAACTCCTCTTTATAGGGGTCTTGAGAAAGGTCCAATTTCTCCAATCCGGCGATAAGCTCGTCGAAATTTGCATCGCCCTTGTATTCGGATTCGCGGAGCAACAGCGCAAATTCCACAACGCCCGCCACAAAGGAATCGGTTTCGGTGGGAATTTCGTGGTATGCCGACGTCTTTATATCCAGAGTGAGTGTTTCGTCGGTATTTTCACTGCTTACGTTTTCGGTGGGCTTGTATTTTATAACCACCTGGGCAAGATTTTCCTGTGCCTTATGCGCTTTTTCTGTCAGCTTTATCTCGTACACCACGGTGACGGTGTGACCGCTGCCCAATTCCCCTGCATCTGTGGATTCGTCGTTAAACTGTTCCTCGGTAAGCAGTTTGTTTTCGTAGCCTATCAGACGGTAACTTTCCACGTATTCGGGATTAAAGGTGATACCGGCTTTTACGTCCTTCGCCACGGTGACCATACTGCCGCCGATCTGTGTGACCAGCGCACGGCGCGCTTCGGTCTGGGAATCAATGTAGCTGTAGGTACCGTTTCCGTTGAGAGCGAGAGTTTCCATGGTTTCGGATTTAAGATTGCCTCTGCCTACTCCGAACACCGAAAAATACACGCCGGATTCTCTTTTTTCGGATATAAGCTCTTTGAGCGCATCTACGTTGGTGATACCTACGTTAAAATCACCGTCGGTAGCTAAAATCACACGGTTGTTGCCGCCTTCGATAAAATATTTTTCCGCAAGGGAATAGGCGGCTCTTATTCCCTTACTGCCAGCGGTGCTTCCGCTTGCGGCAAGGTCTTCGATAATTGCGGTTATTTTTTGCTTTTCGTAACCGAAAGCGCCCTCCAAAACGATCCCTTCCTTGCCCGCATAAGTGACAATGGAAACACGGTCTTCGGGGTTAAGGTTTTCCGCAAGCATCATAAACGCGGATTGTACCAAGCCCAGCTTATCGGCAGAAAACATAGAGCCGCTTACATCAATAAGAAAGACAAGGTTGTTTTTAACCGAGGTAAACTCCACCGCCTGCGCCGCCAAGCCTATGGTGAGAAGCTTGGTTTGGCTGTTGTAGGGTGTATCAAACACCGAAGATGTGAGCGCAAGCACCGAACCGTCCTCGGGGGTGGCGTAATCGTAATCAAAATAATTGAGCATTTCCTCTACGCGCACAGCATCCTTGGGAATACTGTATCCGTTTTTGATAAGACTGCGCAGATTGGGATAAGCCGCTGTGTTTGCATCAATGGAAAAATAACTGCTGTCCTGTTCGGTGGTTAAAACAAACTTGTTTTCAATAATTTCGGTGTAGGTCTCGCCGTTTTCGCCAAGCATTTCGTCTGCCAACGGGCTTCCGTTGGTGTAGTAACCGTCCATCGCATCGTAAGCCGGACTGCACGCCGCCGAAACCAACATAGCTGATAAAAGAACAAAAGCGAAAATAATTTTTGTTGCTTGTTTTTTCATTGTTTATCCCTCCTTGCCCTTATTTTACCATTATAAATATATGTATGTCAATATTAATGCATAAAAATTTACATATATGAAAACTTATCGTAAAAACTGCCGTCTGTAATAACCCAAAATCTGCATAGACTATCGTCTATAGAACTCAAAGTTCGCACAAACAAGCGTCTGTAGAACTCAAAGTCTGCACAAACAAGCGATGGTAAAACGCTGGAGAAAAGGTCTTTCGCGAGCGGTAGCTGTAGTAATCTACAGCCAGCGAAGCGAAAGCCTTTAAAAAACGCAAAATAAAGATAAAAGAACTTCCGTAGATTTTTCTACGGAAGTTTTCCTTTAATTATGGGTGTTCGGCAGGAGCAAGCCCCTGCCCTACATTTGGAAACGCACTGAACAGAACGATTTATTTCTTGCGTTTTTGGTCTACAGTGCTTTTACCGAGCGCAATTATTTCTGCGCTGCAGAAATAATTGCATAGAAGTCGGGTGCTTTGAGAGACGCCCCGCCAATAAGTCCGCCGTCTACGTTGACCTTGCCGAGAAGCTCGTCTGCATTCTTTGCGTTCATAGATCCGCCGTACTGAATGGTGGTAGCCTCTGCAACTGCGGAAGAATAGAGAGCAGCAACTACGTTTCTGATCACGTCGCAAACCTCGTCTGCCTGGTCGGATGTAGCGGTTTTGCCGGTACCGATCGCCCAAACGGGTTCGTAAGCGATGATAACGTTTTTCATCTGTTCTTCGGTAACGCCGAGAAGTGCTACCTTGGTCTGGAGAGAAACGGTTTCATCGGTAATGCCCTGCTCGCGCTGTTCGAGAGTTTCGCCAACGCAGAGGATAACCTTAAGACCTGCTTCGAGAGCAGCCTTTGTGCGAAGATTTACGGTAACGTCAGTTTCGCCGAAGTACTGTCTTCTTTCGGAGTGGCCGATAATAACGTATTCAACACCGATAGCGGTGAGCATGGAAGCAGAAATTTCGCCGGTATATGCGCCGCTTGCCGCAAAATGCACGTTTTCTGCGCCAACCTTGATGGGAGAGCCCTTTGCAGCTTCCATAACGGGAACGAGATCTACGTAAGGAACGCAGGTAACGATCTCGCAACCGGATACGTCCTTGCCTTCGATCTCTGCTTTGATAGCGTTTATAAGTTCAACTGCTTCTGCAGGAGTTTTGTTCATTTTCCAGTTTCCTGCGATAACAGCTTTACGGGTAGCTTTGTTCATTGTAAATACTCCTAAATTATTTTACTTCGTAAGTTAATGAGGAATGAGGAACGAGGAACCCACCCCAAAAACGCATAGCGTTTTCGGGGAACCCCGGGAATGAGAAACGAGAAACTATGGTTGATTTTTGCCCCAAGGGGCAAAAATCTTCCTTTTCTTTTCACTCTTCACTCTTCACTGCTTGTCGTTAAGACAAGCTATGCCGGGCAGTTCCAAACCTTCAAGAAATTCGAGGGATGCTCCGCCGCCGGTGGAAATGTGGGTGATCTTATCGCCGAAGCCGAGAGTCTGGCAAGCTGCTGCGGAATCGCCGCCGCCTACGATAGTGATAGCGTCGGAATCTGCAAGCGCCTGTGCAACTGCCTTGGTGCCTACTGCGAGAGTGGGATTTTCAAATACGCCCATAGGTCCGTTCCAGATAACGGTCTTTGCGCTCATAACAGCGTTTGCAAACAGCTCTCTGGTTGCGGGACCGATATCAAGACCCTGCATATCCTCGGGGATAGCGTCTGCGGAAACGGTAACGGTTTCGATCTCTGCATCAATAGGATCGGGGAAGGATTTTGCGCAAACGGTGTCTACGGGGAGAAGAAGCTTTACGCCCTTTTCCTCTGCTTTTTTCATCATTTCTACGCAGTAATCGAGCTTGCTTTCGTCGAGCAGGGACTTACCGATACCCTTACCCTGAGCCTTGAGGAAGGTATATGCCATACCGCCGCCGATGATGAGAGTATCGACCTTTTCAAGCAGGTTGTTTATAACGTTAAGCTTATCGGAAACCTTTGCGCCGCCGAGAATAGCTACCAAAGGTCTGTCGGGATCGGCAAGAGCCTTACCCATAACGGTAATCTCTTTGTTTATAAGATATCCGCATACTGCAGGGAGGTAATCAGCTACACCTGCGGTGGAAGCGTGTGCTCTGTGTGCGGTACCAAAAGCATCGTTTACATAGATATCTGCCAAAGAAGCCAGCTTTTTGGCAAATTCGGGATTGTTCTTTTCCTCTTCTGCGTGGAAGCGAACATTCTCAAGCAGCATACATTCGCCTGCTTTGAGAGCTGCAGCCTTTGCAACTGCGTCTTCGCCTACAACGTCCTTTGCCAGAGCAACTTCGATACCGAGGCACTCGGAAAGGCGGGCTGCAACGGGAGCGAGAGTGTACTTCATGTTGAATTCACCCTTGGGTCTGCCAAGGTGGGAGCAAAGAATTACTGCCGCGCCGTTTGCAAGGAGGTATTTGATGGTGGGAAGTGCGCCCTGAATACGGTTATCGTCTGTGATAACGCCGTCCTTAAGGGGTACGTTGAAATCGCAGCGAACAAGAACTTTTTTGCCCTGAACGCTGATATCCTCTACGGATTTCTTATTTACGTTGGTCATTTTATTCACCTCATAAATTTATTTCTTTTCAATTAATTATCTTACCATATTATGCCGATAAATGCAAGAGTTATTTGAACTTTTCGGCTGTTTGTTCCATTTGCGCGTCCTGCCAGCGGATATATTTGCCCAGGTCTATATTATCCGTTACGGAAGTGGCAATAAGCTCTCTTCCCACGCTGTTTATATTGTACACGGATGAATACAGCTCGGTAAGGGGATAGTGAACTGTGTTGAACACCTCATACATCATCACGGTGTTTGCGTTATCGGAGGAATTGTGGGTGATATAATATCTGTGCAGGGTGGGTTCTATCTCACGGGAGGCGAGGAGCCAGGCGGAAAGGACAAGTCCTGCGCTGTAGCTGTCTTCGTTTGCCTTGGGTACGGCGATGCAAAGCGCTTCTGTGACGGGGCTATAGTAGTTTTCCTGCTCGGCAGAGGTTTTGGGCATAGGGAGTATCTCCCAATCGAAGCCGTCTATTTTGTTTTCGCCTAAAAATTGGTTGAAATAGGTTACGCAAAACAGCACCTTTTGGTCCAAAAATGCCTGTTTTGAATTTACGCCCGAGGATTCCGTAAGCTTTGTACTGCTTTCCATAAGCTTTTTGGCGGCGGCGGTGGCTTGCTTGCCCAGCTCGTAATCGAACTCCGCCTTCAACGGCTTGCCCATGGTTTCCCCAAAGTATTTAATTCCGGAACCGTTCCAGAATACGTTGGTAAGGCTCTTTGTGTCCAGCCCGATAGCTGTATAGCCGAATATATCTGTTTCTATATCTCCCGTAGGTTTGCCTGCCACGGTGGATACCGCATTTATATATTCAAACATCTTTTCAACGGTCCAGGTGCCGTCGTCAACGCAGTATGCGGGGTCACGCATACCTTTTGCCTTTATCAGATCTCGGTTTGCGTAAACCACAAGGGAGTTTTGCTGGGTAAAGTTAAAAGCGCCCGTAAGCATAAACAGAGAATTGTTTATAGTCTGCTCCTCGGCTTCGCCGTTCAGCGCCTTTGCCGCTTCGGAAAAATAGGGCAGCGACCACATATTTGTAAACAGCCCGTTGACAGATGCCGTCGCACCGTCCTTGGAGGGCATAATTACGATATCGGGGCAGTTTTCCCCGCCATCCATAGCTTTCTTTATTTCCGCAGCCGTCTTTTTTTCGATAACTATTGTGGTATCAAACTTATTTTCGATAGAATCTATACGTTCCTGCATAATTTTCTTTAATGCGGTGTCGTATGCATATGCGGGGTCTGCAACGGAAAGGTCGGTGGTCCATATAACCGTTTCGGCACCTTCAAACTGACCGTCAGGTAACACAGCCAGCGGATCTGCGGGCAACGACGATTCTTCTTTTTGCACGGTCGATGTTTCTTCGGATATATCTCCGCTTGTGTTTTGCGTTTCTCCTCCCGCGCAGGACACCAAAAGAATGCAGGAGAGAAGTATGGTAAATAGTTTCTTCATATACACTCCGGTAATTGTTTCACGTGAAACAAAAAGAAGAGAAGAGAGAAGAGAGAAAAGAGAAAAGAAACGGAAGATTTTTGCCCGAAAGGCAAAAATCAACATTCATTCCTCGTTCCTCGTTCCTCATTCCTCATTCGTTTGCGCGAAGCGCAAACGCTGTTTCACGTGAAACATTGATTTTCTACCTATATAATATATTATAGTTGCTTCATAGTCAATGGCAAAAATGTAAACAAAAAGCCTTCCGCTAAGGAAGGCTGTGTTTGTATGGGGTGATTATTCGGAAACGGTTTCGGAAACTGCGTCGGAAGCTTCTTTCTCGGTTTCGGAAACGTCCTTGGATTCATCAACTACGGAAGTATCGGAAACTTCAACCTTGGAAGTTTCGTTTTTGGAAGTCTCGTCCTTGGGCTCGTACTGAGCAAAGAAGAGAGCGAGAACAGAAAGAGCGAAAACAACGCAAGCGATTATGGTGAGCTTGTTTATAAATGCTTCTTTGGAAGAAGACTTGTTGCGTTCATAATAAGAACCGCCGTTGCCGCCGGTGATAACACCGGACATACCCTTTTTGCCGTTGTTGAAAAATGCGATAAGTACGATAACTGCCAGTGCGGCTACAAAAGCTATGATGCCGAGAGTCCAAGTAAGTGCGTTCATTTATATTTTCCTCCGAAAAGCCGTGAATTTACGGCTTGTTTTTCTTTTTTTATCTTGCCCTGCGTCCCTTTTCGGTGCGCAAACGGGCACTTTGGTATCATAGCACAAACCCGAAGATTATGCAATACCTATGTAAAAAATTAATAAAATGTTCACAAATTATTAATATTTACCCTTATTCCTTTTTCTCTCTGCGGGCTTTAAGCTCTTTAAGTTTTTGCTCGTTCTTTGTATCGGAAACGTCTTTTTTAACCTTTTTGATAACTCTTACGGTAAATGCCGCCACGCAGTACAAAACGTAAAGACCGATAAGCACCGCCACAACGGTGAGAATTGTTTTTGCCGTTTGGCTGAACAGCATTTTTTCTATTGTTTCAAAGAATTTTATTACGGTGTCGGTATCCACGTTGTCTGCTGCCAAAAGAGGCGTGGAGCCGATAACTATTCCGTTAAGTATATATTCCGCCATTCCCAAAGTTTCTCCTTTCGTAACCGGCGCTTTTACTGCGTAATGCTCTTTCCCGTCTTTACCTTGAATGGTGTAAACACGGTCTGTATCATAGGTGATCTTTACTTCCATTCCCGAAAGATCGTCTCCTATGTGGGTGATAGTCTGTATTTGCTTTTGTGCGCACACCACCAGATGGTCGGTGTTTCTGCCTTGCTCCAATAGAATTTCGTCCACCGCGTCCCCCGCGAGGCAGAGATTGACGTATGAATATCGGTTTTTTGCCCAGTTTACCAAGGTTTTTACGTCCGTATACGGGTTTTTTCCTTCATCGAAATACCGCACGCCTTCTTCGTCGTAAAGGTACATACAGCCGTCAAGCACCACTACTATGTAGGTAAGAGGTCCGTCCTCCACGCTGGTGGCAACGCAATAGTTTCCGGAAGCGAAAGCCTGCCCCGCAAAAAATCCTCTTGCGCCCTTCAGGGAGTTGCCGGGCATAATACGCTCGGAAAGCAGGTAATTACGGGTGTGAATGGTGCTTCCCTGCAAAACGTAATAGCCTGCGGCGGAGGAAATAAACAAATCGTATCTGTTATAAAACTGGGCGCAGATAAGCGCTACGTCCTTCGCCGTGGTGGCGTTGCCCATATCCCCTCTGCCCAAAGGCTCCTTGTAGCGTGTGTCTGTACAGCCGATAGATTCGGCGTATGCCGTCATTTCCTTGGCAAAATCGGCGTATTCTATCCCCTTTTTTTCGCAGTATGCGTAAATGAGAGGATTTATCGCATCGTTTGCCCAGGAAACACACGCCGCTTTTATAAGCTCTTCCACCTTAAAGGTGTTGCCCGCCTTAATGCCGATCATAGGTGTTGCGGGGTTTGTGGCTGCGCCGATATCCGTAAGATGCTCTTTTTTTACCGTGACCACCGTGTCAAGCCGGGTGGAAAACAGATCGTATATGAGTATAAGTGCGGTCATTTTTGCGCTGGTCGCCGCTTCCGCACGGGCATCGCCCTTGTAATCATAAACAAAAGTACCCGTCTGGGGGTTATATATTACCGCTTTGCAGTTTTCGTAAATAACCGGCTCGTCGCTTTCGGGCGCGGAAATATCGGATATTTCACCGCTTTCCTCCCCGAACACGGAAAAAGAGCAAAACAGCATGGCGGATATTAAAAATAAACATAAAAATATTTTTTTCAAGGTGTTTGCTTCCTTATAGTTATATATGTTCATTATACAAAACCCAAGAGGAATTGTCAATATACAAAAGTATACACAAGAAAACACCTTCGGTACTTGGTAACCGAAGGTGTAACGCTTTATTCAATTATATTTTCAACACCGAAGAGGGCGAGAAGCTCTGTTATACGGCCGCGGGTGGCAAGGGCATCGTTTTCGGGAGAAGATTCGTCGGGAATAAGGTTTGAATACATGTAGTTTCCGAAATCAAAATCATCGGGGTTGCCGAAATAGCCCATATAATACTTGTTTTTGTTGGGGTTTTCTTCTTTTCCGTCGGTAACAAGCAGGTCGGTTTTATCTTGGGCGCGTAAAACACCCAGATATCTTGCGTGGAATGCGGTTACGTTAAAATCCGCAATAACCTCGGCAGTAAAGGGCTGTTCCTCAAACACGGTGTTATAAAAATTTTCTGACGTGCCGAAATCTGTTTCCAGCACCAAAACCAAGGAATTATCCGAAATACCGCCGTCGTATGAGATAAGCACCAGCGTTTCCTTGCCGCTTTCGTCTATGGCGAGAAAATACATCACATAAGGCTCTTTAGTGGAAAAAGACAAGGTGATATCGGTGTTTTTTATGTTTCTTTCGTCCTGCGCGACGCTGTCTGCGGGCGGGAGATCCCCCGGCACGGGCTCACCGGATGGCTCGGTCTGTGAGGGAACGCGCTTCCCCTCGAAGTTGTTTTCCGTAAGAAAACGGTATATGCTGTTTTCGGGGCACACCCAGTCCTTGCTTACCCCGCCGTCCTCGGCAAAATAATCTATGGCGGGAACGGTAACGGAATTTTCATTCACGCTTTCTTCGGGTAAAGAAGTGCCCGAGCCGTTGTTGCCCGCATCGGGCAGCTTTGCGGGTTTGTTTGCCTGACAGGCGCAAAAGGTCAAAGTAAATGCAAAAATCAAAACCAAAATAACCGTTTTTTTCATATGTAAAACTCCTTTTCCGTCTTTTTCGGCTCGTCTGTGCCTACATTATATATACCGTCAAAAAAACCGTTTGGTTTCAAAAAAAGAAAAAGTTTTTTAAAAACAAAGCAGACACGAAGCCTGCTTTGTTGGTCGGGCAAATTTTAATACAAATAATGTTTAACCGACAATTGTTGCTTAGAAGTTTTTGCAAAGCGGACAATCGAACAGTCCTTCCTCTTCCATAGCGCTGTGGTCGCAGGGGATAAGTTCGAATTTTACATAGTATCCGCTTTTTTCTGCGTATTCGATCAACTTTTCTACGTCTGCGCCGGATAGATAACCGCAAAAAACTCTTACCCCGTCTTCGGCTCCTCTGACAGAAAAGGTTTGGATCTCTAAAGGAATATTGCCTGCTTCGAGCCAATTACGGATCTCGTCCTCGTCTGCGAAATCGAATTTTGTTTCGACGGTTATTGTTGATTCATCGTACTTATCAGCATAATATGCATACATTATCACGTGAATTAAAACTTCATACTTGCTGTGAGCATCGACAATGTCTTTAAAAACCGGACTGTAATTCGGATATTCGGGCCATTCGTTTGAATATGCGCCGCCTATACTATCACTGTGGAGAGGCCATCCTTTAAGAAAATCCCAATCTTCATCCATTCCCCAAGGCTCTATTGTTATCAACACTTCGCTTTCCTGCGTAGAAACTTCTTCGGAAACATCGCTTATATTGCTTTCGCTTATATCCGCTTTACTCTCTTCGGGAGTATCACAGCCTGCAAACATAGCCGCAACCATAAGAAAACAAAGTAAAATGCTTGTAAATTTAATTAGTTTCATATAAACACTCCTTTCTAATTACGGTTTGTCCACAGGGCAAGACCGAAAACTTAACACTTAGGGCAATCGAAGCTATTATCGTCTTCAACGCACCAAGATTCGGTGACATGGGAAAAATACAGATGATACCCGTACTCATTTCCGTACTCAATAAGTTTTTCTAAATCTTCAAAGGAAATGTAACCCAAAAAGCCGCTTACCTCTTTTTTATTGCCGTTAATATCTTTGATTTCGAAAGTTTGGTATTCAAACGGAATACCGCCTGCTTTCAACCAGCTTTGTATCTCTTCTATATCGCAGGGATCTTTTTCATTATCCGACCGGTACGGAATGTTATTTGGATCGGGGTAATAAGCCTGCAGAGCAACGTGAACCAACACGTCAACACCTTCATGTGATTCTATCGTATTATAAAAGGTGTTGCTGTAATTCTGATAAGGTTCCCACGTGTCGCCGTAACCGTCTGCAATATTGTTGTTGTGCCGCGGCCAGTCTTTAAGAAAATCCCAGTCGTAATCGGTTCCCCAAGGCTCGATTTTTTCCAACACTTCGCTTTCCTGCGCAGAAACTTCTTCGGAAACTTCGCTTATATCCGCTTTACTCTCTTCGGGAGTATCACAGCCTGCAAACATAGCCGTAATCATAAGAAAACAAAGTAAAATGCTTGTGAATTTAATTAGTTTCATACATATTCACCTCTCTAATTACGGTCATCCCATCGGGTAGGATTGAGCTTATTGCGGTGCGGGCAACACATAATATTCGATATTGAATCTGTCAAGATCGGCGATAGTGACTTTTCCGTCTGCCATAGCTTCTTTTACGTTCTGGCTGGTTCCGTCCTCATATTCCACAATAATATATTTATGCATAGATGTATTTGAAAACGCATACTCATAGTTTTCATCTATATAAAATGTATCGAGCCCTTCGTCCCACATAGTCTTCTCACCTCGTTTGTCGACAATAACAAACCCTAAACCCTCCGAAACTTCTACGGAACCTTCTTCAGATGTTTCTTCAGAAACGGTTTCGGATACATCTTCGGAGTTTTGCAAAAGAGAATCCTTTGAGGTTACGTCTGCTTTGCTTTCTTCGGGAGTATCGCATCCTGCAAAAACGGCAACAAGAAGAATAATGCAAAGCAAAATGCTTGTAAATTTAATTAGTTTCATTTAAATACTCCTTTCCGGTTGCATATATAATACTTTTGAAACGGCAAAAAGGTTACATAAAAAATTTTTTAAAAAACTTGGCACATTTATTTTACCATATTATTCCTACATTTTCAATTATGCAAAATTGCCGAATATACCGCGCCTTTTTTGTCGGGGTCCCCAAGAAGTCGCAGACTTCTTGGGGTGATTATGCAGGGAAAACAAAGGGCATTTTTATTTGTGTAAAAATTTGACAAATGGGCGTTTACGTGGTATACTGTATTCAAAAGAACAAATGTTCGGAAAGGAAAAGTATGATAAAAGTAAACGTAAAAGTGTTTAAAGACCGTCTGGAAGCAGAAAAAACCCCCGTGATGCGGCTGTGCGGGGGAGAGGACGTATGTCTTGTTTTCTACGTGCCCGAGTTTTTGCGGGGGGAACACAAGTATTATCTGCGGTTTTCCACGGCGCAGCAGGCAAAACGCGGGGGAATGTCGGTAACGGGAGAGATAGAATGTAAAAACGGTGTGATACTTTACTGTTTGCCCAAATCCCTTACGGAAACGGAAAATCTGGGAATACAGCTTTTGGCGGTAAACAAAAAAGAGCGGGTGTTTTCCCCGGTTTTAAAGGAAGGGCTTACTTTTTCGGAGGATCGCCCCTGCGGGCAAAGAAACGGAACAAAGACACTTTTTAATTTTTACGATATAAACGATTACGCGGCGAGGAAAGGGGAACTGCCGTTTTGAATGATGAATGAGGAAACACCGTCTGTAGCAGTAAAATCTAAAGGACGCGGAGCATTTGGATGCAGAAGCCTTTTTCGCGAGCGGGGAGCTGTAGTAACCTACTGCCTCCCGAGCGAAAATGGCTACAAAAACGCAAATAAAATAAAATTTTGAAGACGATTTTCGTCGGAAAAATTTTCACCTATTTTCTGTAATTAAAGCGGCGGAGGCAAGCCATCCGCCCTACAAACGGAAGATAACTGCACGAAAATATTTATATGTTTTTGCGTTTTTGGTTCTGCGCCGAATGAACGCGTACATACAAAGAAAGGAAATTAATAATATGAACAACGAAACATTTTGCGATACTCTGTGGGACATAGCAGAGGAATACAACACGGTATATATGAAGGGCGTTTTCGGCTCACCGGTAACGGAAGGGCTTATTTCCGCCAAGGCAAAGCAATACCCAAAGTGGTACACCAGTGAAAAACAAAAGTTTTTGCGTACTCTTATAGGCAAAAACTACTTCGGGTTCGATTGCGTGTGTCTGGTAAAGGGCATTGTCTGGGGCTGGGAAGGCAGGTCGGATAAAATCTACGGCGGTGCCGTTTACCGTTCCAACGGCCTGGAGGATCTTACCGTGGAGGGAATGCAGAGTATTTGCGGAGTTACAAAGAATTTTAACTCCCTGCAAAAAGGCGAGCTTTTATTTATGCCCGGCCACGTGGGAGTTTATCTGGGCGGAGGTCTGGCTTGCGAATGTACGCCCATTTGGGAAAACGGCGTGCAGATAACCGGCGTTAAAAACGTAGGCGCGCCTGCGGGCTATAATTCACGCACCTGGGTAAGCCACGGAAAACTGCCCTATATCGCTTACGAGGAATCGAATATACTCGGGGATATCGACGGGGACGGGGAAGTGACCGCAAACGATTACAATATGGCGCGCAACGCGGTCTTGGGAAAGATAACCCTTACTCAAGCCCAAATAAAACGAGGGGATATCGACGGTAACGGCAGGGTCGACGCCCGTGATTATCTGCTTATCCGCCGTATCTATTTAGGCACTTACTTTTAATAAAAGAACATTTGTTCTAAAAACAGACGGAAAAATATGGTAGGGAAGAGGTTTCCCGATGGTAAAAGGTGTTTTTCTTTTACTATGAGCTGAAATTCGGAGGAAAACAGGCAAAAATTGAACAAAAATTCGCACGCAAAGAATTTATTGCAAAAATACGCCGCAAACAAGGCGGCGCAGGAAAATTATAAATACGAAATGGATATGATAAACAGCAGGCTGTATTCGGGAGGGAGCGAAAAAACGGTAGTAGATATGATCGATGCAAAAGACCGCCTTATTGCCCGCACGCATAAGGCGGTAAAAGAAATAAAGCAGACCGAGGCGGCTATGCGCACTCTTTCGGAGTATCAAAGAGACCTGCTCACCGCCTTTTATATTTCCGGCGCCCACTCCTGCGCGGAATCTCTGGCAGAAAGATATAACGTGGAAAGGAGCACAATCTACAGGGACAAGGATAAAGCCCTCGCCCGCTTCGAATCCGCCCTCGCCGCAAGTAAAAAATGCAAAGCGGAGTTTTTCTAAACAAACCACAAAACTCGTGATATGTTCACGGGTTTTTAACAATTTGTGCCATTTTGCGTATTGACAAGGTGTCTTTTGTGTGTTAGAATGTGGATAGAAGAATCGTTCCTTCCGCACCAAAGAAATATTTTTTCAAAAAATATCATAAAATTTTTAGAGGTTTTGCTTTTAAAGTTCATTAGTTAAATGAGAGGCAAAACCGATATAAAAATTTTTCAAACTTTTTTATAGACGTTTTGCCTGTTTTAAACACTATATAGTGAAAGGGCAAAGAATAACCCTTTACTATATAAACGGGAGGAAACGTCTATGAAAAACAAACTGTCGGTTATTTTCCCCTTTGAATTTCCTCTGCTCTTGCGTTTTTAATGCCCCATACGGGGCAAAACAGTGAGTATTGTACGAAATTTTTAAAAGGAGAAATTGACATGAAAAGAAATATAAAAATATTGTCCCTTTTGATGGCTGTCCTTTTGGCTTTTTCCATATTCCCCTTCAGTACCGCTTATGCTGTTGAAGGTACAGAAACGGTTGAAACGCGGCAGACCGAAGAATTTGCTTTACCCGATATTGTTCCCGAAGAAGAAGCAGTAGGACGTGGATATATCGGCAGAGTAAAGGAAGAAGAAAAAGATAATTACACATTTGTGTTTAAAGATTCGGAAAATATGCGCACAATGCGCGTATATTCTCACCCTGTAAAATATACGGATAAGGACGGAAACACAAAGGATATAACCCTTGATATACAGTCCCGTCCGGGCGGCGGTTTTGAAACAAAGGATAACAGCATTAAGACTACCTTCGGCGCCAAGCTTTCCGACGGTATACGCCTTCAAAGCGAGGACGTGGATGTTAAGCTGATACCTGCAAATTCTCTTAACCAAGCCACCTTGTCCGAGGATAATAAAACCGTTTCTTATACACTGGATGAAAAGACTACCCTCGAATATTCACTTACCTATACCGGATTTAAAGAGGATATAGTGGTAAACGAATATACGGGGCAAACGGAATATGAGTTTCTGCTGTATACAAACGGACTTACCGTAAAGGAAGAAATGGGTTCATACTACCTTGCGGATGAGCAAGGCAACAGAAAAGCGAATATAGGCGATATAATAATCTTTACCGCAGACGAGAGAAATAATACTCTTGGTGAACTTTCCTGCATAGAGATTAAAGAAAACCAAATATACGGGCTCACCATTCACGTGGATGCGGAATATCTTAAAGACGAGAAAACAGTTTATCCCATAAGAATAGACCCGACATTGGAAGTAACAGGTACGGGAGCTATCGAGGATGTAACGGTTTATACGGGAACATCGTATTATTCGGGTGCTTTGGGAATATTGTATGTGGGAACTGCGGACGGAATGGCATATAGAGCTCTTATGCGGTTTCCTAACCTGAACATTTCTCATTTGCACGAAGACTATATAGCAATTGCAACCATTGAATTACGTGATGTTATGTGTCAAGGTATACAAGTTCCCCTTCAATGCCATAGATACACCGCTTTGCCGGGAATGTGGTACGAAAGCGGGACTACTACATGGAACAGCGTGGGCGGTGATGCCTACGTAGGAGAGTTGTTAGACGAGCAAACAGTTTATTACGGAAATGGAAATGTGGCCGGTATATCGCAAAGGTACTCGTTTAATATAACTTCGTTGGCAAAAAAATGGGCGGAAAATACGCTGCATCCTGGAATGGGCGTTATTTTCAAGACTAGTGATGCTTTTGAAGACGCTGCGCCTACAAACACCGAAGACCGTCTTAAATATTTCGGTTCGTACAACAGAAGCGATTACCAACCAAGCTTGACTATTATATATTCAAATCCTTTTTCTGCAAGTAAATCGCACGTGCAGTATTATGATTCAAGCAGTGATCTGAAGAACAGAGCAAATTGTTACGGATTTGCGCTCAAAATGTTCTACGCACCGGAAAATTATCCTTCATACTGGGGCAACTGTTACAAGCAACAACCCGGAGAGTTTTATGATAAAACCGGATCGACAACACTTTCAAACTATGATTATACTTTTTCGATGATTTTGCCTTGTTCTGTACAATCTGTTCTAAATGCAGTAGTTCTTGATTTACAACAATTAGGCTATAGCGTTTTGTCATCAGCAAAATACGATGATGCTTCAGAAATACCAAACGCAACCGAATATGCCGACAGAAGATTGATTCTGCTTGTTGTAGGCAGTGCAGATTATCATTTCTATATGCAAAATGGTGATAACACATGGTCGCACAAACCGGGTAGCTCAAATGCTCGTTATACTTGTCGTGGCTTGTGCGGAAATGAAACCGAACTCACCAACAATAACATTTTAAGCCATATGACAGAAGGCGGGTATACCAACGATTATATATTTTTCTATGTAGATAAACCTGTGACATTGGATTACGCGCATCAAAATGGGACACACGAAACTTGCAAAAAGACAAGCACGTATTTGTTTGATGTTGCGGCTTCTTCTGAAGATGCTTTCAAACCTATAAACGGTTCTTCTATATCCGGACGAATTGATTATCCCGGTGATCAGGATTGGTTTGGTTTGGTGATACTTGAGGAGAGAACCGTTACGGTCAATATAACAACTATTTCGGGTTCCGGAACCCCCGACCCGTATACGTTAAAAGTGTTTTTGAAGAATCCCAGCGGAGTTTATGTGCTTGAGAAAACAATCACTACCGGAAGCGGAAGTTTTACATTTACAACAACCGGAGACCATCAAGTGTATCGGTTATTAATAAGATCAGAGGGTCAAACTTCATATGAAGTGGTACGACGGTATTCCGTAACTATTTCATAACGACAAACATCAATGAAAGGAGTCATTATAATGAAGAAAAAAACGTTAATTATTATTGCTTTAATCCTTGCGGGCTGTATATTCCTTATGGGCGCGGGGTTGATTGTTGAAAATGAATTGAGCGAACCGGAAATGGTTTCCGGCACGCTTGATGAATTTAAACCTGAAAACGGAGTTCTTACGGTTGAAGATTTTTATGCTGCGGTGGAAAAAGCGGAAGCTATGTACAGAAGCGGTGATATGTATTTTGCAGATAAGAACGTTACCGTAAACAAAAATATTGTAAACAAAAACTGGAGCAACGTAACTGAAGAAGAATACGCGCAGTACAGACGCGATATCCTCTCTTGCGTGCTTAATATGTTTGTTTCTGATATGCCGGAAACACGATATCTTAATACAAGAGAGTTTTTCGGTGATGAATGGGAATATTTGAATACCGGTTATTGGGATTATTTGACCATTGTGCTCGCCAACGAAGACAACGGTAAATATGCGTCAGCCGAAGCGTGGTTTGAAGCGTACATTTCCGGAGAGATCGAAGGATGGATAACCGAGACCGAATATTCATTGTTTTTGTTCCAATACAACTTTGTTTCCGTTACAGATGGAAACGGCAACGAATCCATTATATATCCTACTGCAGAGCAGACGGAAAACATCGAGGCAATACGCACAGCTAACGGACTTGTAACCGAATAAATAACACCCCGACACCTGTACACACGCGATAGTAAAAAACGAGTCTGTTTTTTGGTGACGGCATCAACTATATACAAGAAAATCTCCCCGAAATATCGGGGAGATTTTTAATGTGTTATTATTTCTTATCTTTGAATATCCAGAATTTTTGCAGGAAATAGGACACGACGAAGAAGGCGATATCCACGGGGACGCGGACGACGATAGGGGTGAGCACTTCGCCGATATCCACCACCTCGGAAAGAAAGTGGGTGGCTTCCGCAGATGCGATCATCAAAGCTAATTGAAGCACGAAAAATTTTATTACAGCATTCGTAACCTTTTCGTTTTTGCTGAACACCATCTGGCGGTTAATAATGAAGTTTGGTATGCAGATTATAAGACGGGCTACGTAGTAAAGAGCGCGCACCGCCGCATCGTCCACCCAGATAAGAATGAGCAGATCGTACAGCAAAAACTCCGCAAGCCACGCAATGAATGAGGAAAGGGAGAAACGCAGAATTTGTAAAAATTGCTTCATGGTTCCTCCCTTTGGTATTGATGAATGAGAAATGATGAATGTTGAATGATGAAAGATGAATGATGAATGATGGTTGATTTTTGTTCTGCGAACAAAAATCTTCCGAAATTTCTCATTCCTCGTTCCTCATTCCTCATTTAAAACTTAAGTCTTTCGGAAATGTAATTTTTAACTTCACCGATAGGCATTCTCACGCTTTCCATAGTATCGCGGTCGCGTACGGTCACGCAGCCGTCCTCAACGGATTCGAAATCGTATACCACGCAGAAGGGAGTACCGATCTCGTCCTGTCTGCGGTAACGCTTGCCGATACTGCCGGCTTCGTCATATTCGCACATAAAATCGGAGCAAAGGTCATAGTATATCTCTTTTGCCTGCTCGCCCAGCTTCTTGGAAAGGGGAAGCACCGCGCACTTATAGGGTGCGAGAGCAGGGTGGAGACGGAGTACGTAACGGATATCTTCTTTTCCGTCTTTAGAAAGATCTTCCTCGTCGTAAGCATCAACAAGGAAAGCAAGCAGAACTCTGTCTGCGCCCAGAGAGGGTTCGATAACGTAAGGCACGTATTTTTCGCCATTTTCGGGGTCGAAATACGAAAGATCCTCGCCGGAATGGGCAGAATGTGCCTTAAGGTCGAAATCCGTTCTGGAAGCAACGCCCCACAGCTCGCCCCATCCGAAGGGGAACATAAACTCAAAGTCGGTGGTAGCGTTGGAATAGTGAGCCAGTTCCTTGGGGTCGTGGTCACGCATACGGATATTTTCGGGGTTTATGCCCAGATTTACAAGCCAGTTATAGCAATAATCCTTCCAGTATACGAACCAATCAAGCTCGGTGCCGGGCTTGCAGAAGAATTCCAATTCCATCTGCTCGAATTCACGGATACGGAAAATAAAGTTGCCGGGGGTGATCTCGTTTCTGAAGGATTTGCCGACCTGCGCAACACCGAAGGGAACCTTGCGGCGGGTGGTACGCTGAATGTTCTTGAAGTTTACAAAGATGCCCTGCGCGGTTTCGGGACGGAGGTATACCTCTGCCTGGCTGTCCTCGGTAACGCCCTGGAAGGTCTTGAACATCATATTAAACTTGCGGATGGGAGTAAAATCGCACTTGCCGCAGGTGCAGGTAACGCCCTTTTCAACGATATAATTGTACATTTCGTCGTTGGACATACCGTCAACGTGCATTTCGATACCGTTTTCTTTGTTCCATTTTTCAATAAGCTGGTCTGCACGGTGGCGCATTTTACAGCTCTTGCAGTCGATAAGAGGATCGTTGAAGTTAACAACGTGTCCCGATGCAACCCAGGTCTCTCTGTTCATAAGAATAGCGGAATCCAAGCCTACGTTGTATCTGCTTTCCTGCACGAACTTTTTCATCCAGGCGCGCTTGATGTTGTTTTTAAGCTCTACGCCCAAAGGGCCGTAGTCCCAGGCGTTTGCCAGACCGCCGTATATTTCGCTGCCGCTGTAAACAAATCCTCTGTTTTTACAAAAGGCAACGATCTTTTCCATTGTTTTTTCGTTGTTGTTCATATATCTTTCTCCCGATAAAAAGATGTTTTTCATATTCCAACATATAGTATCACAAATTAAAACGGATGTCAAGAAAAACGATGAACTAAAGAAAACGATGAACTATAAACTATGAACTATGAACTTCGGTAGCTTTTTTCGCGTTTTACGCGAAAAAAGGTTTCCATTAGTTCCTCGTTCCTCGTTCCTCGTTCATAGTTAAAAAAGCTCCGATATTTCGGAGCTTTTTGTGTTATTGCATTTTTGACATCTTTCGCTGGGCGAGGACGAGCTTTGAATACCGTCCGCCGGATTTCATCAGCTCTTCGTGGGTGCCGATCTCCTCCACTGTGCCTTTTTCCAGCACCACCAGCTTTGTGGAGTTTCGCAAAGTGGAAAGGCGGTGGGCTATGGCTATTGTGGTGCGGTTTTTGGAAAGTGCCTGCACCGCATCCTGCACCATTTTTTCCGTTTCCGTATCCAGAGAAGCGGTGGCTTCGTCAAGAATAAGTATCTTCGGGTCACGGAGCACGGCGCGGGCAATGGCGATACGCTGTTTTTCGCCGCCGGAGAGGGAGGAGCCCCGCTCGCTTATATAGGTGTTATACCCATCGGGCAGGCGCATAATGAAATTGTGTGCGTTTGCCAGCTTTGCGGCGTTTATAACCTCTTCTGCCGTACAGTCCGGCTTTGCGTATGCGATATTATCGTACACCGTGCCGCGGAACAGATAGGTTTCCTGCAGTACCACGCCGATATGGGAACGGAGTGAATGCTGGGAATAATCTTTTATATCCTTTCCGTCTATGGTAAGAGTTCCTCCCGTAAGATCGTAAAGGCGCATTATAAGGTTTATCATAGTGGACTTACCTACGCCGGACCTGCCGACAATACCCACCATTTCACCCTTGCTTATATCCACGGAAACGTCCTTAAGCACGTTTTCGTAGGAATTATAGCCGAAATAAGCGTTTTTAAAGGAAATATTACCTTCTATATCCCCTTCGATACAGTCCTCTTTATCTGCGATCTCCGGCTCTTCGTCGATGATCTCGAACACCTTTGACATACTTGTAAAAGCTCTTGTAAGTCTGCGGGGCATATTGGACATCCAGCGTAAAGGACCGTAGATCATAGAAACGTAGGAAAGCACCAACGCCATATCGCCCAGTCCTATCTCGTTGCCCAAAAGCATACTGCCCAGAATATATATGGCGGCGTAGTTGCCCAAAGAAAGCACAAAATCCGCCACGGGCATTGTAAGGTTCCAGATAAGCTCGTTGCGCACGGAAATATCCCTGAACTTGCGCGCCGCTTTTTCAAACCGTTTTTTCTCGTATTCCTCGGCGCCGAACACCTTTACCACACGGATACCCGAAAAGATATCGTGCAAAGCGGTGCCGCCCTCGGAGTTTGCCTGCCATTGTGCGCCGTACAGACGGTGGGTGTACTTCATAAGCACACGGAACACGATAAGCATAAAAGGCACGGGCAAAAGGATAACCAAAGCAAGCATAGGGTTCATAACAAGCAGTATTACCGTAACTGCCGCAAATATGAGCACCTGCTGTACAAGTGCGGGCAGATCGTTTACCAGCACGTCGCGGAGCACCTGAGTGTCCTCGGTGACACGGTTTATAAGCTCACCTGCGGTACGGCGGGAAACCCCTGCAAGAGAAAGCTTTTGTATGGCTTGGTACACGGTCTTACGCAGGTCGGTAAGCAGTCCCGTAGATGCCTTTACCACCAAGGCACTGCGCAGCACGGATAAAAGAGCGCTTAAGATTCCCGTTCCCGCCATAGCGAGAACAAGGGTAATAAAGCCGTAAAACACCTTGCTTTCCGAGGTGTTGATGCCCTCTGCGGTAATATAATCGTTTATAAGGGTACGGCTTATGCCGGGTGCGATCATAGAAACCGCGGAAATGGCAAAAACCGCAAGCAGAGAAAGCAGTATGGGCAGGATATAGGGCTTTACAAAAGGCAGCAGTCTGCGAAGCAGCAGAGTTTTATCTACGCAATGGGGGCAGGAAACAGACCCCGGCGCAAACCGTCTGCCGCATTTTTCGCAGTAACGCTTTGAATAGGGGTCGGCTTCGCCCACGCCTCTGCCCTCTATAAAAGAGGTAAGACGCTTTGCCGCAGATTGCAGCTCCGCAGAAACGGACATATCCCCGCGGCATATTTCCGTTACGCCGTCACGGGAAGTTCCCTCAATGGCGCAGCAGCCGAAATAGGGGATATAGCGTATCTCCGTGAACTCTGTCATATCATAGAAGGTATCGCCCTTTTCGCTGTGCAGACAAAGGGTGTTTCCCTCCATGGTTCCGATGCCGTTTATTCGATTGTTGTTAAAGTCAAGGTTGAATTTTAGTAAAGTCATAAAAAATACCAATGGGAGCGCGTTCATTCGGCGCAGAACTAAAAACGCAAAAATTATAAATAGTTCTGTTTAGCGAATCTCCACAATGTAGGGCGGGGGTTTACTCCCGCCGCTCTAATAACACATTAATAGGTAAAAAATTTTCCGACGAAAATCGTCTTTAAAATTTTATTTTATTTGCGTTTTTATAGAAGCTTTTACTTCGCTAGCTGTAGATTACTACAGCACGCTCGTAAAAGACTTCTTCTGCATCCAAATGCTCCGCGTCCTTCAGATTTTGAGAACTACAGCCGGTAGATTTCGAAGAAATTAATCAATAGTTTTTTGCATTTTTGCAAAAAACTTACCGAAATTTCTCATTCCCGGGGTTCCCCGAAAACGCTATGCGTTTTTGGGGTGGGTTCCTCATTCCTCATTCATCATTACAAATATAATTCCAGTTTCCTGAAGCTCTTACGGTCAAGTGCCAGATAATCCTTGATCTCATACCTATTACCGTCCACGTCGGTGAGGATAAGTCGGTTCCCGCCCACCTTGGCGATATTTCTGTATGTATCGTGCATAGAAAAGGACAATTTTCCCATATCGCTGTCTGTTTCCCAATATGTATAGCCGAACTTTGCGGAAACCGTGTTTATTTTTGATATAACGGGGCAAAAATACTTGCGCTTTAATTCTGCCCGTATAATTTCCGCCGCTTCTTCGGGCAGGGCGGAAATATCCTTTATCATACCGTATTCCTTGCCGTCTTTATCCAGAACGGAAATAAATTTATCGGGCATATCGTAGGGGAAGGCGCGGTGCAAAAACACTCTGCCCAGATCCTGCCAGACAGGTGTGTTATCCGCTTCGCCTTCTTCGGAAAGATCGTCCTTTCCAACGGGGGGCATAAACGCCTTTAAGCCGATAAGCCCGCCTTTGGTTAAGTAAAACTCCGCATTTTCTGCGGTAAAATATGTGGTTTCGGTTATTCCGTTCAAATTTTTCACTCCTCTATACCGATAGTTTTGAGTGCTTCCGCCTGCATCTTGTAAAGCTTGTAATAAACTCCCTTTGCCTTAAGCAGTTCGGTAGCCGTGCCTTTTTCCGGCATTTTTCCGTTTTCCACCACTACAAGGAAATCCGCATCTCTGAGTGTGGAAAGTCTGTGTGCTATCATTATGGTGGTGCGTCCCTTGGCAAGACGGGTGAGGGATGCCTGTATCTGTCTTTCCGTCTGGGTGTCCATGGCGGCGGTGGCTTCGTCAAGAATAAGTATCTTCGGATCTCTCAGCACAGCGCGGGCGATGGATATTCTTTGCTTTTCGCCGCCGGAAAGGTCTTTTCCGCCCAAGCCCACCATAGTTTCGTACCCTTCGGGGTATTTTATGATAAACTGATGTGCGGACGCTATCCGCGCCGCTTCCATAACCTCTTCGTCGGTAGCGTCGGGACGGGCATAGCGTATGTTTTCCTTAATGGTGCCGCGGAACAGATATGTTTCCTGAGAAACTATAGCCACGTTTTCACGCAGGGACTTAAAGGAGATATCCTTTACGTTTATTCCGTCTATGTATATTCCGCCTTCGTTAACGTCATAAAGACGGGTGAGCAGGTTTACCAGAGTGGATTTGCCCGCACCTGTTTTACCTACTATACCTACCGTCTTTCCCGCAGGGACATCGAAGGAAATTTTATCGATAACAACACGGTTTTCTTCGTATGAGAACACCACGTTATCAAACTTGACGTCCCCCTTTACGTCGGTAAGGGAAACGGCATTTTCCGCTTCGCGCACCTCGGGCACGGAATCTTTAATTTCAAAAAGTCTTTGCATTGCGTTAAGACATTCGCTCCACCAGTTGGAAACGTCGGCAAAAAACTGCAAAGGTCCGGTAATAAGCCCGAAATATGCGATAAAAGCAGAAAGCGCGGCGTAATCCATATTACCGGTCCGGTTCATTACCTGCCATCCGCCTACGCCCCATACCACGTAAAGCCCTGCCTGAAGCAAAAAGCCTATTAAAGGATAGGACTTTGCGGAAAGCATACCTGCCTCCGCCACAGTTTCCGCATGGGCGCGGTTGCGTTTATCAAACCGCTTGCTCTCCTCGTTTTCACGGGAGAAGGATTTTACCACACGCATACCGTTAAGAACGTCGGATATAAGGGAATTGAGCGCTCTTCTTCTCGCCCAGTTCCGCGCCCATAGCTTATCAAAGGCGAGGAACAGATATTTATATGCAAAAAAGAATACGGGAACCGTTATAAACGAAAACAAAGTAAGCAGAGGGTTTGCCGCCAGCATTACACCCATTACGCAAAGCAGGGTAAGGATGTTTGTTACAAGATAGGGGAACCCATCGCAGAAAAACCAATAAAGTGTTGTGGCGTCCCCGTTTACCTGTGTCATAAGTCCGCCTGTCTGGCGGGAGGTAAAGAAGGAAAGGGAAAGCTTGTTTATGTTTTCGAAAATAAGCATTTTAAGGTCATAAGTGACCTGCGCCGCCGTGCGGGAGGATAGCGTGCCCACAACAAGGTTTACTATAAGGAAAGCGATGCGCACACCGATGATAAGCAGTACCACGGTGCCGATCATTCCGTACATACTGCCCCCTTCTTCCAAAACCTCTCCGTAAAGGAGCTGGTTGGAAACGTAGGGCACCGCCACGGAAAGAGCAGAGGACGCCAAAAACGCCACCATAAGCAAAAGCACAAAGCCCTTGTATCTTGAGAAAAGAGATACCATTTTTTTAATAAGCTTGGTTTTTTCAAGACATTTCGGGCATACTTTTCTTTGCTGGTCGGGGTATCGCATACCGCACTTGGGGCAGAATTTTTCTTTGCTGCGCTCGTCGGCGTGCTTTTCTTCGTCTATCTTTCCGTCTTTTTTAAGTTCCTTTATGCAGGCGCAGATAACGTTTGCTTCGTGCTTGCAGGCAGAGGAAACGTCAAAAAGAGGAACGGTATCGTTTCCGAACACCGCGGTAACGCGGGCTGTGGATATAAGCAGTTCTGTTTGGGGATCACTCATATCCGCGATCGTATATTCCCGTTTATCAAAGCAATCAAACCGCTGAACTCTTTTTCTTCCCTGCTTTTGCAGTATAAGTACTCCTTCGGCAACGTAAAGCTTTTCGGCGGTAAGCACCACAAAGGTGTCCGCCTTTATGCCGGGAAACGCCATATCGGAACGCATTACCGCCAAAGCAGAGGAAATATCTATATCGTTTTGTTCAAAAAATGCCAAAGCGGAAGATGGCAGTTCGCATAATTTAAGCATTTGCAAATAAATCCTTCCGGAAAAAAATCATCTGTTTCAAGATACCACAAATATGCGGAAAATACAATAGTTTTTACACATTTTTACGGTAAACTTAAGGTTGAAAACAATTAACGCGCAGAGTGAAAAACCGTTGACGTATCAACAAAAACCGAAAAAAACGAAAAAATTATTACAAAGTTGTAATATTTGAATAGCGATACACAATTTGTTCTTGATTTTCCCCTTTTGGTGTGATAAACTAATTTAATCAACGGAGGTGTTTCCAAATGGCAAAAATCGCAATACTCGGCTTCGGCGTGGTAGGTCAGGGCGTATACGAGGTTTTAAATACCAATTCCCGTCTTATAACCGCCCGCACGGGAGAAGAGTTTATTATAAAACGCATACTGGATAAAAGAGTTTTCCCCAACCATCCTTTGGGGGACAGAGTAACGGCAGATCTTAACGATATACTTAACGATACGGAAATTTCCGTAGTTGCGGAGACTATGGGCGGCACTTCCCCCGCTTATGAATTTTCCCTTGCTCTTATCCGCGCAGGCAAAAGCGTGGTCACCTCCAACAAAGCGGTGGTTGAAAAGCACGGAAAAGAGCTTTGCGCAGAGGCGGCAAAACACGGCGTGGCATATCTTTACGAAGCTTCCGCAGGCGGCGGAATTCCCGTAATACATCCTATTCTCCACTGTCTTGCAGGTAACGATATTCAAAAGGTGTGCGGTATACTTAACGGCACCACCAATTATATACTCACAAAAATGCGGGACGAGGGCCTTTCCTTTGATACCGCTTTAAAGCAGGCGCAGGCACTCGGCTATGCGGAGGCGGACCCTACGGCAGACGTTTCCGGCGCAGATGCGGCGCGTAAAATATGCATATTGGCGTCCCTTGCCTTTAATACCCATATCGCACTGGAAAACGTATCCGTTATGCAGGGTATCGAGGACGTGACGGAAGAAGACGTTATCAAAGCGGAAAAGCGGGGATACGCCGTAAAGCTTATCGGCTTCGGTGAAAAAACGGGAGATACCGCGCGGCTGTTCGTTGCCCCCTGTCTTGTAAGCAAAAAGACGGTGCTGGGCATAACCGATGACGTTATCAACGCCGTTTCCGTTTACGGCGATTGCGTGGGCGGAGTGACCTTCCGCGGCAGAGGCGCAGGCGGAAAAGCCACCGCGTCCGCCGTTGTTTCGGATATTCTTGAAGCACACAGCGGCAAATATGTTAAAGAATATAAAAACGAAAAAGTATCCTTCCTCAACGTGAACGAAGGAAAGGATATGCTGTATATACCCGAAACCGACGAATTTATACAGCCCGATACGCTGGAAAATCAGTTGAAGGCTGTAGGAAGTAAGAAGTATTATAGGGTAGTTGAGATAGCGGAATGAGGAAGGAGGAATGAGGAATGAGGAATTACGGAAGATTTTTGTTCTGTGAACAAAAATCAACCATCATTCATCATTTAGCATCGCGTTCGCGATGCGTCGCATTCATCATTTCTCATTGTTTTTTGTTTTTCCCTTGAAAAACAAAAAACCGAATGCAAAATGCATTCGGTTTGGTGACCCGTAGGGGAGTCGAACCCCTGCCTTCGCCGTGAGAGGGCGACGTCTTGACCACTTGACTAACAGGCCTCGCAAAGCATATATTACCACAGCCTGCTTTGAATGTCAATAGTTTTTTAATTATGGAAGGGAGGAAAATTTAAAGAATGCTTCCTAAGGAACCGTATAAAAAAATACTTGTTGCCGCAGCGTACGTGCTTATCGGCGCGGCGCTTGCTTTCGTGTTTGTAAAATATCTGGCAGGGGTATTGCTTCCCTTTATTATCGCATACGTACTTGCCGTGCTTTTACATCCTTTGGTAAATCTGGTTTGTAAAAAAACAAAAATTCCCCGTATAATAACCGTAATACTCACGGTCGTAGTCACTGTGGGAGTTGTGGGCGTATTGCTTTATCTGGTCGTCCACCGCGTTTACAACGAAATCACCTCCCTTTACCAGACCGTAAGCAATATACTTACGGAAATGAAAAACAACCCCGATTACGCTGTAGAGATAATAGATACGATAAACGGCTACGTTCCTTTTGTGGATTTCCGCGAACAGCTTATGGAGATATGGGAGAATATCGACGTATACGTAACCACGTTTGCAACCACTCTGGTGACCGACCTTAACGGCATTATTATCCCTGCCATAAACGCTATAATGAACACCGTGCCTCCCGTGCTTGTGGGCACCATAATCACCATAGTTGCTTTCTATTATTTTCTTGCCCAGTATCACCGGATAAACAATGCGGTGGTAAGCGTGTTCCCCAAAGTGGTGGGCGAGCATCTTGTGGCTATTAAAAGACAGCTTGTAAGCGCCGTGTTTATGTTTATAAAGGCTTACGGCGTTATAATGATGATAACCTTTATGGAAGCCTTTGTGGGATTCACCATCCTGGGTGTAGAGTATGCGTTCTTGATGGCTGTTCTCACCGCCGTAGTTGATATTATGCCTATTCTTGGCACAGGTGCCGTGGTTATTCCCTGGGGCGTATTCGAGATCATACGCGGTAATTATTTTATCGGTATCGGTCTTTTGGTGCTGTATGCCATCATCACCGTGGTGCGCCAGTTCCTTGAGCCCAAGATCGTGGGAAAGAGCGTGGGTCTTCACCCCCTGCTTGCGCTGGTATCAATGTACGTCGGCTTAAAATTATTGGGCGTTGTGGGACTTTTCGGGTTCCCCATAGCTTTGGTTATCTACAACAGATTGCGCGAAGAAGGATTTTTCAAATTCAAGCCCCATCCTTCTGAGCCCGCACAGGAAACAGCAAATACGGACAAATAATTGCCCGCAAATATAAAAACGAAATATAAGGAGAAAAAACATGAAAAAGTTTATTTCCGTAAGTCTGGTGCTTATGCTGGTTCTCACAAGCCTGCTTGTTATCAGCACCTCCGCCGCAGAGGCTGACAGTATAGTTCATTCTCTGCTTCCCGCCGAAGACGATACAAACGGCAAGGTTACGGTTAACAACTGCGAGTACACCTGCAATGCAGACGGCTCTGTTACCTTTACCGTTACCGGCGCAGGCGCAAGCGTTAATGTTGTATATGCAGAAGGCGCTACCGTTTGGGCAGGCGATGCGTTTAACGTAAGAGAAGGCGCATACGTTGTATTCGATTACGGCTCTGCAGACGGCGCAACTCTCGGTCAGTCCACTCAGGCTCACTACACCCGTAAGGATAAAGAAGCAAACGGCACTGTAGCAGACCTCTGGCTTACCTCCATGCAGACTATGACCAATTATCAGAAGGCATCCGGCGATGGATACGGCATCTGGTCTTTGGGCGATTACCTTGTAACCGAAAAGGGCGATGCAGGCATTTTCGAGGATAATATGCACCGCTTTACCTCTCTTGAGCTTTACATAGAAGGTCCCGTAGGTTCTTCCGTAACCGTATACCGCTTCTACGTTGGTACCGCAGACGCTGTTGAAGGTCTGGGCTCCGTACGTCCCGAAGCAAAGGAACCCGAAGTAAGCGAACCCGAAGAAAGCGAACCCGCAGTAGAGGTTGAAATTCCCGAAGGCGCGATCAACCTGGGCAGAGTTCCCGTTAACACCAGCATCAGTACCGGCTCTACCACCGTTGTTTCCGACCCTGCAATTATGCACAATTATAACGTAAAGTGGACCTCCTGCGCACTGCTCAGACCCACCGAAAACGAAAACGAATATTCCGTTGTTGCTACCAAGTGGCTTGACGGCGTTGATACCTTCCTCTTTGAGGAAGCTAAAGAAGGCGATATCGTTCTTTCCGTTCACGGTGACGATACCGTTGCAGGCTCTCAGGCAAACAAAGATGCTCTTACCGCACTTCCCGCAGGAAGCATTGTTACCCTTATCGGTTATGATTTTGAAAAGCTTACCGCCGCAGACGATGCAGTAGTATTCTTTGTTCCCGGCACCGCAGGCACCGATGAATCCGAACCCGAAGCAAGCGAAGAGCCCTCCGAAGAACCCTCCGAAGAGCCCTCCAAGGATGAGTCTGCTCCCGTTGCAAACAACTCCGAAGATGAATCTACCCCCGCCTCCGGCGAAGAGACCAATGTTATCGGCACCGGTCTTATTATCGGTATAGTTGCAGGCGTAGTTGCAGTTGCTGTAATAGTAGTTGTAGTTATCGTTGTCGTTAAAAAGAAGAAATAACAAATAACATAAAAAGCTCCGAGTGATCGGAGCTTTTTTATTAGTGAAGAGAGACGAGAGAAAAGAGAAGAGAAACGGAAGATTTTTGCAAAGCGTTGCAAAAATCAACATTCATTCCTCATTCCTCATTCCTCATTCCCGGGGTTCCCCGAAAACGCCATGCGTTTTTGGGGTGGGTTCCTCATTCCTCATTTGCTTTTCTTCTTATCCATAAAATACCATGGTAGATATGCGAGCACAAACAGCGTGGTCACCGCCGCCATCATCACGGCGAAGCGGAGCGCGAAATTGGGAGGAAGGATATCGAGTATCGAGGGGGTATCCTCGGGGCGCGCCATAAACAGATAGTTTGCGCCGGGGCCTATAATACGGTTTGCCGCAAAGGCAACGGCGGTAAGCACTCCCAACAGCCCGTAGGCTTTAAAAGCGCCTTTTACCGTGGGGCGCATCTTATGTACGAACACCATATAGAATACGGAAACGTAACCCAGCGTGTGCTCCAGCCAGAACTGGTAGTATCTGAAGCGGGTGGGACCGGTAAACGAAATTACCGTGGGAGTTATGAGAGCGAATACAGACCCTGCAAACAGCCAGAAATATACTATATCAAAAAGGCTTTGGCTTTTGCCGATAACCATAAAGCTGCAAAAAACGACCGCCCAGCCGCACACGGTGATGGGGAGATGGTCCACGGGGTTGGGATCCAGCGAAGGAATGCCCACAAGCCGCCAGTAATAGGACATTTCGGAAATTATAAGCATAAACGCAAGGGTATAGCGGAATGCTTTTTCATGCTTGCACGCCTGTATTTTATCCTTAAACCGCCATATAAGCAAAATTACTCCCACGGCGATAAGTATGGGAAGAAAATGGGCAAGAGAAAAGTTTGCAAATTCCTCTGTTTCCCCTTTTCCGAAAAAGTAATTAAAAAATTCCTTCATATTCAGGCTTCCTCCACCGTTTATATATAAACTATATCACATACAAAGGGGAAAAGCAATATTTTGTTGAAAATGAGGAACCCGTTTCGGGAGAGAAGAGATAAGAGAGAAAAGAGAAAAGATTTTTGCAAAGCGTTGCAAAAATCAACCATCATTCCTCATTCATCATTCCTCATTCATCATTCCTCATTTATCTTTTCTTTGCCGCTTTCTTTATTATATCCGCTTTTGTCTGCTTTTTTCCTGCGGCGATGTATCCTCCCAGCAAAGGGGCAAGCGCCGCCGCAAGGGGAGGGAGCACACGGGCGAGCAGGTTTTCGCTTTCGGGGAAAAAGGCGCATAATACCCCCAGCAAAACAAGGGTAGTCACTGCGGCGTAAACTCCGCTTATTAATGCGCCCCCCAGCTTTACCGCCAAAAATCCCCCTGCCATACCGCCCAAACCTATGGCTATACACGCTGCGGTAAGGATATGGGAAGCGGGGTCTGCACTTCCCGCAAACGCCGCCGCAAGACACAGCATTAACAAAACAGATACAAAGGGCACGGCAACACCGCCGATAAGTCCGCCCAACAGAGGGTTTAAGGTGAGTTTATTTTCTTTTTTCATCTTTGCGCACATCTCCTTTTTTAATATAGATATGCGCGCACTCTTTTAATTATTCCGTAAGCCCCCGCAAAAGAGAAGAGTATTCTCCGTAAAGCGCGGTAAAATCCATAGCGGAAGAATATATTTTTTCCAAATCTCTGTGGTATTCCGCCGCTTCCCTAAAGGCTTTCCGCGCCAAAGCATATGCCTGCGACGCCGCTTCAAGCCCTTCGGGGTCTCCGTTTTCTCTTTCTGCGGAAATATAAATATTTTTTCCGTGGAAATACACACCGTTAAAGCGGTCGCTGTGAGTCGGGTGGGGGGAAAGCGTCATCCTCTCGTTTTGCTTTGTGCCCAAAAGAACGATCTCCTCAAGCACATCCTCCTCTACACATACCGTGCTTTCCGCTTGGGGAAATGCGTTGCACAGCACGGTTCCTTTTCCCGTAAATGCGGCGGAAACACGGTAATCCGCCGTGCCCTTTAAGGATGATAAAATGCGGGCATTAAAAAGCTCCTCCGCTTTTTCCCCGCCTTTTTGCATAATTTTACCTGCCCGTTCCGCCGATACGGCGGAGCTTATATATCCGTACCCCCGTTTATAGCACTCCGATTTTTTGCGGGAAAGTGAAATTATCCCCTCTCTGTCAAGCTTTTTTGTGTCTATAAACCTGCCCGTATCAAAAAGTATCTCCTTTGCCAAGGGGTATTTCGGCTCCAGCACGTGGGGGGAAGTGCCGTCCGCAATACCTGTTTTTAACTCAGGCAGATATATTCCGTCAAGGGATGCGGGGTCGGAAGAGCAGAGTATCCGCCACACCTGGTACCCCAAGTTTTCGCAATCGGATGCAAGTTTTTTCATCAAAGTGGATTTTCCGCTTCCCGGCGTGCCTTTAATAATATACAGCCGCTTCGCATCGGAAAAATATCTCTCCAGATACCCGATAAATCCTTTCTCCGTGTTTACTCCCGCAAAAAATTCTGTGTTCATATATTCCTCCCGTGGTTGACATTATTAAAAACCCGTTATATACTGTTATTAATAATATGTTTCTGAAAGGTAGTTTGCCAAAAAATGAAAGCTTTAATACTTGCAGGCGGTAAAGGAAAACGTCTGGGCAGCGATATAACCCATATTCCCAAGGTAATGCGCAAGGCTTTGGGCAAGCCTCTGCTGGGCTACGTGCTGGAATATACGGATTTTATCCCCGAAAAAGATAAGGTCATTCTGGTCGGCTACGAAAAACAGGCGGTTATGGATGCGTTCCCCTCATATTCCTTCGCCGTTCAGGAGGAGCAAAAGGGCACGGGCCACGCGGTTATGTGCGCCGCACCGCATTTTGAGGGATACGACGGGGATATTCTTGTCATAAACGGAGATATGCCCTTGCTTAAAAGAGAAAGCGTGCTTGCTCTTTTGGATCACCACAAGGAAACGGGTGCGGATTGTACCATACTCACCTTCGTGGCAAAGGGTAATATCCCTCCCTTCGGGCATATAATACGTACCGTTTCCGGTTCCGTGGCGGGAATTGTGGAGCACAAGGACGCAAGCGATACTCAAAAGCTCATTCCCGAACTTAACGGCGGTATATATATGTTTGACAGCAAAAAGCTGTTCTCCGTCCTTTCCCGCATAACTCCCAGCCCCGTAACGGGTGAATATTATCTTACCGATGTGCCCAAGCTTATGCTCGCCGAAGGATATAAGGTGGAGGGCTTTATCCTCCCCGATGAAACCGAGCTGGCGGGAGTAAATACGGAAGAGGATCTGAGAGAAGTAGAAAGAATATTAGGCGCTCGGTAAAACACTGTAGATCGAAACGCAACGTGTTTAGAAGTTTTACTGCAGCAATTTCCCAAATGTAGGGCGGGTGGCTTGCCCCCGCCGTACCATTTACCAAATAAGGTAAAAATTCCGTAGAAAAATCTACGGAATTTTCTTTTTTATTGCGTTTCTACGCATTTTCGCTTCGCTGGCTGTAGAATACTACAGCTCCCGCTTGCGAAAAAGCGTTCTACAGCGTTTTACCATCGCTTTCGCTCGGTTTTCTGCAGACATTACGTATCAAAAACAATTACACGGTTTTTTGCACCGCAAAAAACTACCGAAGTTTCTTGTTTCTCGTTTCTCGTTCCTCGTTGCGGGGTCCCCAAAAATGCGGATGCATTTTTCGGGGTGCCCCTTGCTCCCGCCGCGAACTGTTTGCGCCAAATTACCGTCTTTTGCGTTTATTCTTTGTTTATACTTGCTGCACAAACAATTCTCCCCGAGTGTTCGGGGAGAATATTTTTGCATTTGTTGAATAAAAACATGCATAAAAACCAAAAAACCCCTTGAATTTATGCAAAACTGTGTTATAATGAATAGGCGATGGCGCAGTATTCTAGTTAGCGCGGCGTTTTTGAAGGCGTGCCTAAAAATACGTCAAACGGCAGATCGATGAAGCTCCTGGTGTTTGCTTTGTACGCCCAGTTCAGGGTGGATGCTGGGAGAGTGGACTGTGGGCGCACCCCAACGGCATGGGGCGGCTAACCCACTTTCCTTTGAGGCTTTTTCTTCGTGGCGGACCTTAACACATGGAAAAGGGGGCTACGGGATTAAGATTAAACCTATCACGCGGTACGACCATTACAGATGCTGTGGATAGATGTAGCCGGCTTTGAGTGGGTCATGGCGGATAACGTTCATGTCGGGATGAGATTAGCTACCGAACCTCGAATAAATCGCGTTTGAAATCATGCCTGCAAAAGAAGATAAGAAAACGTTTTGCGCTATGGCGGAAAACGCCTAGACTGTTATCGTGGCAGATAAACACGTATGGGCACGGTGCGGATTACAGTGCGGACTCATAGGCAATCAAGTCGCGGAACCGGTAACGCTCCGCCTCGGTCTTTAATGGGGAACCCCTTCATCGGCGACGAGAAGGAGACCGCGGGGAAATCCTACTTGACCGTAAGCCGCAAGGTCTACGTACCGTGCCGCCATTATTCAAAAAGCCATTGGGAGCGCGTTCATTCGGCGCAGAACCAAAAACGCAAAAAATAATATATAGTTCTGTTTAGTTATTTTCCGAATGTAGGGCGGGTGGCTTGCCCCCGCCGTTTTAATAGTAGATTATAAGGTAAAAATTTTTCCGACGAAAATCGTCTACAAAATTTTATTTTATTTGCGTTTTTGTAGCCGTTTTCGCTCGGGAGGCAGTAGATTACTACAGCTCCCCGCTCGCGAAAAAGGCTTCTGCTTCCAAATGCTCCGCGCCCTTCAGACTTTTTGTTCTACAGCCATTACATATCAAAAACACTTATTTAAATTTTAGGATATAAAATGAAAAACATTAAAGAAAAATCCAAACGCCGTGCGCGGCGGATATGGATCACCTTTGCATTTATATTCAGCTTTTTTATGACCGCCCTCCTCTCCCTTATGTCGGGCGAGGCGTTGGAGGATCTTCCCGTTTGGGCAGCGCTGGCGGTGCTGCTTATCTTTATTTTGCTGGGCATTGTGTTCGATATGATCGGACTTGCGGTCACCACGGCGGATATTTCCGCTTTTAACGCAATGGCGGCAAAAAAAGACCCCGTGGGAAAGCGGGCTGTATGGCTTATCGCCAATGCGGAAAAGGTGTCCTCCTTTTGCAACGATATAGTGGGTGATATTTGCGGTGTCGTTTCCGGTGCTTCGGCGGCTTCCATTGCGGTGGTGCTGTTTTCCCGGCTTGATTACGAGCTGTCGTTTTGGCTTACGCTGTCTCTCACGGCGCTGGTTTCCTCCATCACTGTGGGAGGAAAGGCGCTGGGCAAGCGTATAGGTATGGATAAAAGCAGGGAAATAACCCTTTTTGTTGCAAAGGTGCTTTGCATATTCACAAAAAAAGAGAGAAAGAAACAGTAAAATGATACTTGAAACGGTTTTTTCACCGGCAGACGTAAAAAAACTGCCCCCCGAACAATTAAAGATACTGGCGGCGGAGATCCGTTCCGAGCTTATTAACGTAACTGCGGCAAACGGCGGGCATCTTGCCTCCAATCTGGGTGCGGTAGAGCTTACTATCGCCCTTCACCGTGTTTTCGATTGCCCCGAGGACAGGATCATTTTTGACGTAAGCCACCAGAGCTACGTTCACAAAATGCTTACGGGCAGACGGCAGTTTATGCATACTCTCCGCAAATACGGAGGACTTTCCGGCTTCCAGAAACGGTCGGAGAGCAAAGCCGACCCCTTCGGCTCCGGTCACTCTTCCACCTCTATCTCTGCGGCGGCAGGCTTTGCGGCGGCAGATAAGATCGCAGGAAGAAAAAATATTACCGTTGCCGTTATAGGCGACGGAGCCTTAACGGGCGGTATGGCTTACGAAGCGTTAAACAACTGCGCTTTGTACGATAATATGGTAATTATTCTTAACGATAACGGGATGTCCATATCTCCCAACGTGGGAGCCACATCCAAGCTCCTTTCCCGTATCCGTGTAAGTAAAAAATATTTCGGCTTCAAGCGGTTTGTTTACAAAGCCTTTATGGCTGTACCCGGTATCGGCAAAGGCTTGGTAAATATGGCTGTCGGCTTTAAAAACTGGGCAAAGCGCCATCTTGTTCACGAAAATCTTTTCGAGCAAATGGGAATGCACTATTTCGGCCCTCTTGACGGACACAATATCTCCGCTATGGAGGACGTGCTGCGCGAAGCCAGGGAGGACGGAAAATGCTCTGTTGTCCACGTTTGCACCAAAAAGGGCAACGGATACGCCCCTTCAGAGAAAAATCCCGCATTTTTCCACGGCGTTTCGGGGTTTGACAGAGAGACGGGCACGGTTAAAGAGGGCGGAAAAAGCTATTCAAGCGTGTTCGGGGATACTCTTACACGCCTCGCATATATGGACAAGCGTATATGCGCAGTCACCGCCGCGATGGAATACGGCACGGGACTTGCACCCTTTGCAAAAGCCTTTCCGGAAAGATTTTTTGACGTGGGCATAGCCGAAGAACACGCAATGACCTTTTCCGCAGGTCTGGCGGCAGGGGGAATGAAGCCTGTTTTTGCGGTTTATTCCACCTTTTCACAAAGAGCGTACGACCAGCTTATACACGACGTAGCCCTGCAAAACCTTCCCGTTGTCATAGCGCTTGACAGAGCGGGCATCGTAGGGTCGGACGGACCTACCCACCACGGTATGTTCGATATGGCGTACCTTAATTCCATCCCCAACGTAACGGTATGGTCCCCTTATACCGAAACCGAATTAAAGGTGTGCTTAAAGCGGGCGCTGGATCTTGATTCTCCTTCCGTGGTGCGCTACCCCAGAGGAAACGTGCCCGAGGGAAAATCCGTTTCCGATATAGATTATGCCGTAACGGATTTCGGACAGAGCGAATTTATATACACTGTCCTCATAACTACGGGCAGTGAAACGGCAGAGGCGTACCGCGCTTGCGAGATCGCCCACGCCAACGGAACAAACGTCCGTCTTATCCGTCTTATTCGGGTAAAGCCTTTGCCCGATATTACCCACCTTATTAAAAACGCCCGTGTTATCGTAACGGCGGAGGAGGGTATGAAAAAAGGCGGCTTGGGTGAAAGTATTGCCGCTATGTGTGCGCAAAAACAGCTCCGTGCCCGTGTTACCGTGTGCGGTGCGGATGACTTCCTGCCCCACGGAGATACGGATGTGCTCCGCTCCATAGCGGGGATAGATTCCACCTCCCTTGCACAGAAATTATGCGAATAGACCTTTATTTAGTGGAAAAGGGCTTGGCGCCCAGCCGCAGTAAAGCAAAAGAATATATAGATTCCGGCAGAGTTTTTTTAAACGGTGCACCCGTTAAAAAAGCGGGTGCGGAGGTTACGGGATGTGAGGAAATTAAGGTTTCCGACCCGGATAAATTCGTGTCCCGCGCAGGCAGAAAATTAGAAGCCGCTTTGGATATCTTCGGTATCGACGTTACCGGCTTGACCGCTCTTGACCTTGGTGCGTCCACAGGGGGATTTACAGATTGCCTCCTGCAGAGAGGGGCGTGCCGTGTTATCGCTCTGGACGTGGGAAGAGATCAGCTTGATGAACGTCTGCGGAAAGACACACGTGTTTTTGTAATGGAAAACACAAACGCACGGGATATTCACCCCGAGCACCTGCCCTTTTTACCGGATATCGTTACCACAGACCTTTCTTTTATTTCCCAGACTCTTGTTTATCCCGCAGTTGCGCGGGTGCTTGAAAAGGGGTACTTTATATCCCTTGTAAAGCCCCAGTTTGAAGCGGGGAGAGAGAATATCGGCAAGGGCGGTATCGTAAAGGACAAAGACGGAAAGATAAAAGAAGCGGTGTTTGAAAAAATAAAAAACGAAGCGTTAAAAAACGGATTTTCTTTAATAAAAACCGCCCCTTCACCCATAGTGGGAGGGGACGGAAACACAGAATATCTGGCACTTTTTGAAAGGAGTGTTTAAATGAAACGGGTTCAGCTCCTTGTAAATACGTTAAAGCCGGAAGCCCAGTATACCGCCATGAAGGCGGGGGACGTTCTGGCGCAATGCGGTATGACGGTTACCGAAAAAAATCCCGAAGCCATTATTTCTATCGGCGGGGACGGAACCGTGCTCCGTGCCGCGTCCATCGCCGCAAGAGCCGATATTCCCATTGTGGGCATAAACTGCGGCACGCTGGGATATCTGAACGATATCGAAGCGGACGAAACCGAGCTTTTGCGGAAATTAAAGACCGATGATTACACCGTGGATGAGCTTATGCTCCTTGCCGTCACCCTTCACAGAAAGGACGGAAGCCAGGAAGAATTTTTGGTGCTTAACGAGGTGCTGTTCTCCCGCGGGGCATCTCCCCGTATAGCAGACATACATTTGTATTCCGACGGTGTTCACGTTTCCGATTATTCGGCAGACGGGCTCATCTTTTCCACCCCTACGGGAAGCACGGCATATTCCCTTTCCGCAGGAGGACCTATTATACATCCCAGCCTTGAATCCATTACCGTTACTCCCGTTTGCCCCCATCCCACCGCATCTACAAGAGCAATAGTTTTCCCCGCCGACAGTATGCTTATGGTGGCGGCAGAGGTAAGAGGCGGCGAAAATGCCTGCATTACCGTGGATTCCGCACCTCCCGTGGCGTTTTGTGCGGGAGATTACGCAGTCATCCGCAAGAGCGAGCGGCATACAAAAATAGCCCGTATCAAGAACCGAAACTTCTATTCGGTCGTCCATAAAAAATTCAACGTTTGAAAGGAAGCGGCGTAAATGAAGATAAAAAGACAAACAAAAATAATGGAGCTTATAAAAACTCGGGACGTAGACACCCAAGAGGAGCTGTTGTTGCTGCTTCGCGCTGCCGGATTTGAATGTACCCAAGCCACCGTATCCAGAGATATACGTGAGCTTAAAATAGTAAAGGCTTCCAACGGAAAGGGCGGATACCGCTACGTTTCCGCAACCCTGCCCACCTCCGAGCATATTGCCACCAAGTTTGCAAAAATACTTGCAGACACGGTAAAGAGCGTGGATCAGGCAATGAATCTGGTGGTGCTCCGCACCTATATGGCAATGGCATCTGCCGCCTGCATCACTATAGACGCTATGAATTTCGAAGGAATTCTGGGCTCTATCGCAGGGGACGATACCATAGTTTTAATTACCAAAAACGAGGAAGATGCCCACCGTATCTGCGTAAAATTAAAGGAACAGATCGGCGCGGCGTAAAAAACAGATATGCTTTTTTCACTACATATCCGCTGCGTTGCACTTATTAAGGAATTGGATATAGACCTTTCCGAAGGGCTTACCGTCTTTACGGGTGAAACGGGCGCAGGCAAAAGTATTATCATAGATTCAATAGCCCTGCTTTGCGGCGCACGGAGCGATAAAAGTATTATCCGCACCGGAGAAGACAGCGCCGAGGTGGAGGGTGTTTTCGGTATGCTTTCTTCCGATGTGGTAAAGGCGCTGGAAAAAGAAGAGGTGTACCCCGATGAAGAGGGAAACCTGTTCCTTACCCGCCGTATCACCGCCGACGGCAGAAGTGTTTCCCGCATAAACGGCAGAGTTGTGCCCGTGGGCAAGCTCCGTGCCGTTTCAGCGTATCTTTTGGATATTCACGGTCAGCAGGATACCACCCGTCTTGCAGACGAGAGCATACATCCCGCCCTTTTGGATCTGTATGCGGATAATAAGGCGGAAAAGGAAGAGTATTTAAAAGCCTACCGCGTTTACACCGCTTTGCGCAAGGAAAAGCAGGCGCTTCTGGAGGATATGGAAAACACGGAGGAAAAGAAGGATTTTCTTTCCTACCGTCTTAAAGAGCTCCGCCGCGCAAAGCTTAAAGCGGGGGAGGAAGAAGAGCTTACCGCAAAGCGGAATATGCTTGTAAACCGCGAAAAGATAGTGGTTTCCGCAAGAAACGCATATTATGCGCTGTATGAAAAAGACGAATCCGCCGCATATCTTATCTCGATGGCGGAAAACGCTCTCTCCGCCCTTTCGGATTATGCGGAGGAAGCAAAAGAGCTTTCCCAAAGGCTTGAAAGCGTGCGGTTGGAAATAGAAGATATTGCAGATACCGTGGTGTCTTATGCAGACGACCCCGAAGGCGACCCTCAGTCCGCTTTGGACAATATAGAAGCCCGCCTTTCTCTTATATCCTCTCTCCGACGTAAATACCGCACGGATGAATCGGGGCTTATTGCTCTGCTTGAAGAAACCGAAAACGAGCTTAACAGTATAGAAAACAGCGTCTTCCGTAAGGAGGATATAGAAAAAGAGCTTATTAAAGCGGAAAAAGAGGCTTCCGAAAAGGCATACGCCTTGTATACCACCCGCGCACGCGCCGCAAAGGAAATGGAAAAACAGATAAAGGATATCCTTTCCGCTCTGGATATGCCCGGAGTGACCTTTGTGACCGAGTTTGAAAAAACGCCTCTTTCCCCTTTGGGTACGGAAAAAGCAAGGTTTTTAATATCCGCCAACCCGGGAGAAGAGCCTCGTCCCGTGGCAAAAATAGCATCGGGCGGGGAATGTGCCCGTATAATGCTGGCGGTAAAGAGCGTCCTTGCAAACGCAGAGAATATCGGTACAATGATATTCGACGAGGTGGATACGGGTATTTCGGGCGCAACCAGCTCCCGTATCGGTATGCGTCTTAAGGCTCTGGCGGGAACGGACAAGCAGGTCATCTGCGTTACCCACTCCGCCCAGATAGCCGCTTTGGCAAAAAATCATTTACTCATTTCAAAAAGCGCATCCTTCGGCAGAACAGAGACCCACGTCCGCCCTCTTCACGGCGAAAGCCGCGTAAAAGAGGTGGCGCGTATTATGGGAGGCATAGAGCCCGGGGAAGAAATAATAAACGCAGCAAGAACAATGATAAAAAACCCGTGATACAATCACGGGTTTTTTGAATGAGGAATGAGGAATGCGCCGCGTTGCTTCGCACCGCTAAATGAGGAATTTCGGAAGATTTTTGTTCGTTACGAACAAAAATCAACCATCATTTCTCATTCATCATTCATCATTCCTCATTAAAAAATGCCGCCAAAAAGGCGGCGTTTTTTATTCCGGAATACTGAAGTCACTATGCGTCATCATATCGTACAGCTTATACTGACCGTCAACTTCGTGGAAATAGAGGGAAAGGTCTATATATTCGTACTGTTCGCGGGCGTTGCCTCTTATGGCGTGCCAGGTATATTTTACTCTGCAGGAGAACACGCCGTCGGCGTATTCGTAAAATTCAAAGGTCTGTTCATCTAAAAATTCACATTCGTTGTGTGCGTGAACGTAGAAGTTTTCCAGAGTTCTTATTTTTTCGTAAAGGTCGCTTTTGGGGTCGATATAAGGCTTAACACCGTTAAATGTACCGCACGCCTGCGCAAACTTTGCGTAATTTACGGAAAACGCAAGGGCAATTTCGGAATAAAGCTCCTTTAATTCCTCGTTGTAGTTTACGGTTGCCCGGAACACTCCGTTTTCGTCCTTTGTTACGGTGCAGGGTGCGCCGTATTTATCGGTCACGGTAATATTTTCGGTTTTATACAACAGACCGTCCAGAACGTATGTGGAATATTTTATTCCTTGGGTCGGGTCGCCGTTGTGGAAAACTCTGTCCGGCATATGGGCGCAGGATTCTGTTTCCGTAACCTCGGTAACGCAGCTTTTGTCAAGGGTGTATCCGTTAACAGTAACCGTCGCATCGGAGGGCGCGATTATCTTTACGGAAACCGTTTCCACCTTGTAAAAGAATTCGTATCCCCCCATAGTGTATATAGAGTTGCCGTATTCCGTTTTTTCGCCTGAATTCACCACGGTAAACTGGGCAAACTTGTATTTACCTGCGCTTACCACGTATTTAAACACGTCACCGGTAATAGAACCGCTTGCCGCTTCGTTATAGGTTATTTCACCGCCGCCGATCTGGTCGGTAACGTATTTTATAAGGTCTTCCTTCGTTTCCGCGGGAGAAACGTTAAAAGGGTTGGTTTCTATAAGCGCCTCTATATCGAGGTTTTTGAAATATGTGTCAAACACCTGCTCAGCCACGTACTTGGGACGGGTGGATTCATAATCCGCCATCCAGCTTTTTAAAAGTCCCAGTCCGTATGCCACACAGCATACGCCTACCAGCACAAGCAAAGCAAGAATGGTATAAAAATACGGGAAACGCTTTGTTTTTTCCATTTTTTATTCCCCCTTGTCCTTTGCTACCACAAAATAGGTGGGCATTGTTCTGGGCGGTATAAACGCCTTGTATTTGTTTACTATACCCTGAAGCTGGTATTGGTCCAGAGCGGATTCGTCTATATGATAACGGGATATGTAGTTATCGAAATACATAAGCGAAGACGTACCGCCGTCCAGCATACCCGCAACAACTGCGCCTTGGGAAACCAGCAGATCTATAATATCGTTTCTGGAAGCGCCTATACTTGCGGCGCTGCGTCCGTCCGTAACCACCAAAAGCATGGTTCCGTCCGCCCGCTGACCGATAGCCGTTCTCTGTGCCGCGCCTACGTTGCCTTCGCTGTAATGCAGCTGAACCTTGCCGTTTTCGTTGGTTATAAGCACGTTTCCGTTCTGGAAGCAAACGCCGTCCCGTATCTTAAGCTCTTCCGCTTCTTTTTTGGTCATACCTTCTTTAACGATAAGACGGTCGTTTTCGTCAATACCGATAAACGTCAGGCGTATGCCGTCATCCCACACGCACTGGTTTTGGGAATATGTTATTCCCAAAGGGATATTTCCGGGGCTGGAGCCGTTATCGGGAAATCCGCCTGCGTTGATAACCACGTGGGCATCGTATTTTTGGGCTATTTTAAATATAGTCATGCCTTGGGGCGCAACTCCCATATTATCGCATACACCCACAAACACGCGGGAAGGGTCTTTTACCACGGTCAGATATGCGCGGTAGGTAGAGCCCTGCAAAAACTCAAGCCGCACTCCTTCGGGGTAATCTGCCCATTCGTCGTATTCCTCGCCGCCGCCGATATCCGTGCCTTCGGGGGGCTTGGGCTTGAAATCGTTAATGTCTATTTCGGTAACGGTTACTTTTTCGCTGTTTGCCATTATTTCGTTAATGGTATCATCATCCAAAAACAGACCGGGAAGCCATTTTGTGGCAGACGCCTGCTTTGCGGAAAGAACCAGCATATCTCTCAAAGAAGGGCTGGGACCGTTGGCAAGGGTAAGTCCCAGCGCGTACACGCTTCCCACAAGGAAAAGCAGTATGACCAGCAGGGTTATAAGGGTTCGGCGCACCACCAGCCAAAAGGTCTTGACCGCCTTGGAACGCTCTTTTTTCTCTTTGTTTCTTTTTATCATTTTTTCTTTTTTCCTCCGAACACCCACTCACGCTGCAGAGTAAAGCTGAGTATAAACAGCACGGTATCCACCGCCGCTTTTATAAGGGTGATAACGATCTCTTTTGTGCCGTTGGGCAGTAATATGGTTATTCCGCCTACGGATGCGCCGGAAATAAGCATTATAAGTATTACCAGCACGTAATATTTAAGCATTGTGTGCTTTGCGCCCGTCTTCTTTGCAAAAACAAGACGGCTGTTTACAAAATAGTTGTAAAGGGAAGATATAATTCTTGCCGCTGCGGTACAGCAGGCGGTGCATATAAACTTTGCCTCTGCCGTTTCTGAAAACTTGGATAAAAACAAAAAAGAAAACAGAGTAAACAAGGCAAGGTCAATAGCCGTTGCGGAAAGGGAAGAAAACGCATATCCGAATATCTGCTTATAGATCATAAAAGAATCTTTTAAAGGGTTAAAATGGGATGTTTTGTTTTCTTCTATGTAAACCGTTTCAATGGAATTTTCTGCAAAGGGTATGCCGTTATCCTTCAAGGCAAGCAGCATATTCGTTTCGTATTCAAATCTGTCCCCCTTAACAGCCATAAGAATGTCTAAAAATTCTATGGGGATAGCGCGGAGTCCCGTCTGGGTATCGGTTATCCGTATTCCGCACAGATATTTGAATACAAAAGCGGTCATCTTGTTGCCGAAAACGCTTCTTGCGGGGATACCGGGCAGGTTGAAATTACGTGCGCCCAAAATAATTTTGTTTTCCCCCAGCATACGCATTGCGCAGGAAAGCACGTCTTCGGGGCGGTGCTGTCCGTCCCCGTCCACCGTCACCACGCCCAAAGCCTCGGGGCGTGTTTTTTTAACGTATGCAAAGGCGGTTTTAAGTCCCGCGCCCTTGCCGCGGTTTATCCAATGGTTTATTACGGTACAGCAGGGGTACTCTTCGGGGGAAGGGAAGTTTTGCTCGCACTCCGTTTTGCTTCCGTCGTTTATTATAACAATATCTGTAAATCCCGCATCCATAAGCCCCTGAACCGTCTTTTTCAGTTTTTCATCAGGGTTGAGAGAGGGTATAATTACGGTTATCTTTGAGATAGAAGACATAAGTTTTCTCCTTTATTTAATGAGGAATGATGAATGCGACGCGATGCAAAGCATCGCTAAATGATGAATGATGGAAACCTTTTTCACGCTTCGCGTGAAAAAGCTACCGAAATTCCTCATTCCTCATTCCTCATTCCTCATTTTCATCATTCCAGCCCTGCGGGCTCTAATATTGCTACTTCCGTTTTTCCGTCCAATTCTTTGACACGCACCGCAATTTTTTCTTTGCGGGAGGTGGGCACGTTTTTACCCACGTAATCGGCACGTATGGGCAACTCTCTGTGGCCTCTGTCAATAAGGGCGGCAAGGCGTATGGCGGCAGGTCTTCCGCAAAGCATTACCGCCTCAATGGCGGCGCGTACCGTTCTGCCGGTGTATAAAACGTCGTCCACCAGCACCACCGTCTTTCCTTCCACCGCAGTCTTTAAAGGGGTTTTTTCGGTCTTGCGTATGTTTCCGTTATCATCCCGGAAGGGGGAAACGTCCAGCTCCTCCACGGAAACCTCTACCCCGTAGGAGTTTTTTATACGCATGGCTATTCGGTTTGCAAGGGGAAGCCCTCTGCGGCGTATACCCACAAGGCATATGGAGGATATGTCCTCGTTTTTTTCCACTATCTCGTGGCTTATGCGGGTGAGCGAGCGTTCCAGTGCCTGCTCGTCCAGCAGTATGGTCTTTTCTCTGTACATATATTCCGCCTTTAAGGTATATAATTTTACTTCATAACAGATATTATACTGTTTTTTTAATATAAGTCAACACATTTCTTACATATTAATAATTAATTAACAGCTATTTTCGTTGACAAACGAGGGCTTTTGTAATATAATATTATATCTGTAAAATGCGGAAGGAGGCGTTTTCGTTTTGGGCAGATGTGTTTTTGTAACATCCTTTAAAGGCGGTGTGGGAAAAAGCTTTGTTTCCGCCAATCTTGCGGGTGCATTAACAAATCTGGGCAAAAAAGTTCTTGTTGCGGACGGGGACTTAGGTATGCGCAGTATGGATATCCTGCTGGGCTGTGAAAACGCTTCGCTTTTTGATATCAAGGACGTTATATCCGGCGCTTGTCCCGTGGAAAAAGCGATAATTAAAGCAGAAAAAGCCGGCTTTCCCGATTTCATTCCCGCACCCCAGACCTATGACGGATCTACGCTGGATAAAGAGCGCACCCACGCATTGTTTACATACCTTAAAAGCGTGTACGATTACGTGCTTATAGATTCCTCTGCGGAATATTCGCCCTATTATTCGCTTCTTGCATCCTGCGCGGATACGGCGGTCATCGTTACCGCCCATCAGTCCACGGCGGTGCGTGCGGCAGAAAAAACCGCATCGCTTCTTGCAAAGGAAGGGTTAAAGGAGCAATATCTGGTAATAAATATGTTCCGCAAAAAAGAAGCGGAAAAAGGCTTGCTGCCCGACCCTGCGGATATTATCCTGAATTCCGCCGTACCTCTTTTGGGAATTGTCCCTTGGGATAAAAATGCGGCGACAGAGGCGGAAAAGGGCGGAATTGCTTTTTGCAGCCGCAAAGGCAAAGCATATTCCTTTGAAGCGGCGGCAATAAATATAGCCTACCGTCTGTGCGGAAACGAGGTTCCCTTGTTTAAAGGGGTTTACCGCACCTTAAGAAGAAAATTCTATCTTAAATAATAAAATATTAAAGGCAAGAAAGGACGATTATTATTATGGAAATAGCAATTATCGCCAACGATAAGAAAAAAGAGCTTATCACCGAATTCTGCATAGCATATTGCGGAGTGCTTGCCAAGCACAACATCTGTGCAACAGCTACGACAGGAAAATACATAAGCGAAGCAACGGGACTCAAAGTTACCCGTATGCTTGCAGGCTCTCACGGCGGAGCAGAGCAGATCGCTGCCCGTATAGCGTATAACGAGATCGACCTGGTTATCTTCCTGCGCGACCCCAATACGGATGCAGAGTATATAGATACCACGCTTCAGGTCATCCGTCTGTGCGATAGCCATAACATCCCCGTTGCAACCAATATCGCAACTGCGGAGGCGCTTATTCTGGCGCTCGGCAGAGGAGACCTTGATTGGAGAGAGATTCAGAGAAAATGAGGAATGATAAATGATAAATGATGAATGATGGTTGATTTTTGTTCGCAGAACAAAAATCTTCCGTAATTTCTCATTCCTCATTCCTCATTCATCATTAATTTTTACGGAGTAAAAATTCTATGGAACAAATAAAAAAACCTCGGGGAACACTTGATATTCTTCCCGAGCAGACTGCCGCCTGGCAGTATATCGAAAAAATAATACGCAAAAAGTGTCTTGAATACGGCTTCGGCGAGATACGCTTCCCCACCTTTGAAGCTACCGAGCTGTTCTCCCGCGGTGTGGGCGATACTACCGACGTGGTGCAAAAGGAAATGTACACCTTTAAGGATAGGGACGACCGCAGTCTGTCCTTGCGTCCGGAGGGAACGGCGTGCGTTGTCCGCAGTATGCTGGAAAACGGTCTTTACGCAGGCGCAATGCCCTTAAAGCTGTATTATCTTACCAATTTCTTCCGCTACGAAAAGCCCCAGGCAGGCAGAAGCAGAGAGTTTTTCCAGTTCGGAACAGAGCTGTTCGGCTCCGAATCCCCTGCGGCGGATGCAACGGTCATCTCCCTTGCATACAGCGTGTTCAAGGAATTGGGACTTAATAATGTGGTGCTTCACATAAATTCCGTGGGCTGTCCCGGCTGCCGTCCCAAATACAGAGAAGCACTTGTTGAATATCTTGGCGGATACACGGAGGGTCTTTGCCCCACCTGTCTTGAAAGACTGGGCAAAAATCCCCTTCGCGTGCTGGATTGCAAATCTCCCGTATGCTCGGAAATAGCAAAAAACGCACCCAAGACCACACAGCACCTTTGCGAGGATTGCGAACAGCATCTTAAAGCGCTTACGGATATTCTTGATGCATCGGGAATTCCTTACGTTATAGATTCGGGTATCGTAAGAGGCTTGGATTATTACACCGGCACGGTGTTTGAGTTTATAGATGAACGTATCGGCGCCCAGTCCACCGTTTGCGGCGGCGGCAGATACGACGGACTCGTTTCCCAGCTTGGCGGACCGCAGATGTCGGGCGTAGGCTTTGGTATGGGTATTACCCGTCTTATCGCCTGCCTTGAAACGGAGAATTTGTTAAAGAGCGTGGATACCGCACCGGATATCTATCTTGCTCCCGCGGAAAAGAGCGTGTATGCAAAAGTATTTACTCTTTGCGAACAGCTCCGCGCTATGGGTATAAAGGCGGAAACCGACCTTTGCTCCCGCAGTATAAAAGCGCAAATGAAATATGCGGATAAAATTCACGCCCGCTTTACAGCCGTTATCGGCGGAACAGAGACGGAAACCGGCGTAGTTACGGTCAAGAATATGCAAGACGGCGGCAGGGCGGAAGTCGCACTTACGGCGGCAGACATTGCTAACGCAATAAAATAAATGAGGAATGAGGAATGCGACGCTCTTGCAAGCAAGAGCTAAATGAGGAATTTCGGAAGATTTTTGTTCGCAGAACAAAAATCAACCATCATTCATCATTCATCATTCATCATTTCTCATTCCTAATTCTTCACTATACTTTGAAAGAAGGCAAAATTAAAACCATGGCAGAATTACTTGGAAATTCAAAAAGAACTCACTATTGCGGTGAGTTTACTATACAAAACGCAGGCGAACGCGCATGCGTAATGGGCTGGTGTCAAAGACAGCGTGACCTTGGCTCGCTTATATTTATCGACTTGCGTGACAGAAGCGGCATCGTTCAGCTGGCTTTTGACGAAAACACCGAAAAGGATATTTTTGATAAAGCTTTCGGTATAAGAAGCGAATACGTGCTCTGCGCATCCGGCGTGGTAAGAGAGCGCTCCTCCAAAAATCCCCAGATACCTACGGGTGATATCGAAATAGCGGTAGACGAATTAAAGGTTCTCTCCGTATCCCAGACAACACCCTTTGAAATAACCGAAAACTCCCGCGCTAACGAGGAGCTCCGCTTAAAGCACCGTTATCTCGACCTGCGCCGTCCCGATCTGATGCAAAATCTGCTGTTCAGACACAAGGTTGCCAAGGTCACCAGAGATTATTTCGATGAAAACGGCTTTGTGGAAATAGAAACTCCCATTCTTATCCGCTCCACTCCCGAAGGTGCGCGTGACTATCTCGTTCCCAGCCGTATCAGAAAAGGCTCCTTCTACGCTCTGCCCCAATCCCCCCAGCTGTATAAGCAGCTTTCCATGGTTGCGGGCTTTGACAGATATATGCAGATCGCCCGCTGCTTCCGTGATGAAGACCTGCGCGCAGACAGACAGCCCGAATTCACCCAGATCGACTTTGAAATGTCCTTCGTTCAGATGGAGGACGTGCTTAACGTCGGCGAAGGATATATCCGCCGTGTATTCAAGGAGACCTTGGACGTGGACGTGCCCGAGATACCCCGTTATACCTACCGTGAATGTATGAACCGTTACGGCAGCGATAAGCCGGATATGCGCTTCGGTATGGAGATCGTCGATATTTCCGATATAGTTAAGGGCTGTGATTTTTCCGTGTTCACCTCTGCGGTAGCTGCAGGCGGCAGCGTCAGAGGTATAAACTGCAAGGGCTATGCGGAAAAGCTTACCCGTAAAGAGATAGACAAGCTTACCGAGTACGCAAAGGGATGCGGCGCAAAGGGACTTGCTTGGATAAAGAGAGTCGGCGGAAACGTAACCTGCTCTTTCGGCAAGTTTATGACAGAGGACGAGCTTAACTGCATCTGCACCCGCCTTGATTGTACCGACGGCGACGTGGCATTTATTATAGCAGATACCAACGATAACGCGGTTCTTACCCAGCTTGGCCAGCTCCGTGTAGAGGCGGCAAACAGACTGGACGTTCCCAGAGAGGGCTACAGCTTCCTTTGGGTAGTGGAATTCCCCTTCTTTGAAAAGGATGCGGAAACCGGCGAATGGATGGCAATGCACCACCCCTTTACCGCGCCGCTTGACGAATGTCTGCCTTATCTTGAAACGGATAAAGGCTCGGTCCGCGCAAAGGCGTACGACCTTGTGCTTAACGGTATCGAACTTTCCTCCGGCTCTATCCGTATAACCGACCCCGCTTTGCAGGCGACGATCTTCCGTCTGCTGGGTCTTTCCGACGAAGAGGCACAGCAAAAGTTCGGCTATCTGCTGGACGCATTCAAATACGGCGCACCTCCCCACGGCGGTATGGCGCTGGGTCTGGACAGACTTGTAATGCAAATGCTGGGCGCTCCCACCTTGCGTGACGTTGTGGCGTTCCCCAAGGTATCCAACGCATCCGAGCTTATGACAGACTGCCCTGCCGAAGTACCTGCACAGGCACTTGCGGATCTGGGTATAAGTATAGACAAACAGGAGAAATAACCGATGATCGAGATAATCGACGTTTACAAGAATTTTGGCGATAAGCAGGCGGTAAAGGGCGTTACCTTTAACGTAGAAGAAGGGGAGATAATGGGCTTCCTGGGCCCCAACGGCGCGGGAAAGACTACTACCCTTAATATACTTACCGGCTATCTTTCCGCATCCTCCGGCACCTGCCGTATCGACGGGGTGGATATACTTGAAAACCCCGTGGAAGCAAAGAGAAAGATAGGCTTCCTTCCCGAACAGCCTCCTCTTTACGTGGATATGACGGTAAAGGAATACCTTTCCTTTGTGTACCAGCTTAAAAAATGCTCACTTCCCAAGGATGCACACCTTAAAGAGGTTTGCGAGGTCGTAAAGATAACCGATGTATTCAACCGCAAAATAAAGAACCTTTCCAAAGGCTACCGTCAGCGTGTGGGCATTGCTCAGGCGCTTATCGGAAACCCCAAGGTGCTTATATTTGACGAACCTACCGTCGGTCTTGACCCCAAGCAGATAATAGAGATCCGTAACCTTATCCGAGTTCTGGGTAAACAGCATACGGTTATCCTTTCCACCCACATACTTCCCGAAGTTCAGGCGGTGTGCGACCGCATAGTTGTTATCAACAAGGGCGAAATAGTGGCAAACGAGCGCACTCAGGACCTTATCAACGCGGTAGACGGCTCCCGTAAGCTGGTTGCAAAAATTGTCGGTCCCGAAAACGACGTGCTTAAAGCGGTTAAAGCTCTTCCCGGCGTAAAATACGCAGAGGTTTTGGGCAAACGGGATACCGATTCCACCAGTTATCTTATCGAATCCGAGGATAAAATAGATATCCGCAAGCCTTTGTTTGCGCTTATAGCAAGAAACGGCTGGTATCTTATCGGACTTGAAGGAATGGAATTAAACCTTGAGGATATCTTTATCCGTCTTACGGAAAAGAGAAAAGAAAAAGAAATACGCAAGACTGTAAAAAGAGTAAGAAAGGCAGGGGAAGAATAATGTGGGCTATATATTGCCGTGAGCTCCGCTCATATTTCACAACGCCGATAGGCTATGTGTTTGCGGGAATGTTCCTTGCCGTTTCCGGCGCGCTGTTCTCCGCAACAGTACTGCTTCAGGCGGACACTTCTATGATGTCTATGTACTTTTTAAGCCTGATGTTCGTTTTTGCAATACTCATTCCCTTGCTTACAATGAAGCTTTTTGCAGACGAGCGCCGCACCAAGTCCGAGCAGATACTTCTTACCGCCCCCATTTCTCTGGGCGCAATGGTAATTGCAAAGTTCCTTTCCGCGCTTACCGTTTTTGCCGCAGTTCTGGGCGTAAATTCCTTTAACTTCTATTTGCTTTATATATACGGCAATCCTTCTTTGTCTTATATATTCCTTAATGTGCTCACTCTGTTCCTTATCGGCGCAGCGTTTATCGCAGTGGGCGTGTTCATTTCCTCCCTTACCGAAAGCCAGCTCAACGCCGCTATCGGTTCTATGGGACTTATAGTAGTAATTCTTTTGCTGGGCGTACTTGTAAACTCCATTCCCGTTGAATGGATGCGCAGTATCATACGTTGGTTTTCCTTTATAGACAGATACGCCACCATGTCCTCCGGCATACTGGATCTCAGCGCAGTAGTATACTTTATAAGCTTTACGGCAGTATTCCTTTTCCTTACTGTCCGCGTATACGAAAAGCGCCGTTGGTCATAAGGAGGTAATACACAATGGCAAACAACAATAAAAAGAAAATGTCCTTCGGTGAAGTGATAAAGAGCAAAAAGTTCAGATACGGTTCTCTTTCCGTAGTGTTCACCGCAGTAACTCTGGCGTTTATTATCGGTATAAACCTTATTATCACCGCCCTTAACGCAACCCACATTTTTTCTATAGATATGACAGCGGAAGAGTTTTATTCTATCGGTGATGAAACCGTGGAATATCTTGAAGGCTTGGGCGATGATTTTGAGATCACCGTTCACTTCTGCACCGCCCGCGACAGACTTGAAGAATACGAGCAGACGGGCTACAACTATTTCCGTATGGTACACGAAACGGTGCTTGCCTTTGCGGAAAAATTCCCCGATAATATCGAAGTTGCGTATTTCGACGTAACTACAGACCCCAAATACGTAAACGATATAAAGCATTATACCCAGACCACACTTACCGCAAGCAATATTATCGTAGAAGGCAAATACCATACCCGTGTCCTTAATTTTGACGCATTCTTTATGGTAGCCGAATCCGATGGCTCCCTTTACGCTTACAACGGCGAATCCAGAATGGTTTCCGCTATAACACAATGCTCTATCAAGGAGCCTTATACCGTTCTGTTTACTCAGGGACACGGAGAGACCGTATCCAAAAATCTGGTTTCTCTGTTCCAGGATGCAGGCTTTGCCACACAGAGCATAGATCTTTCCTCCGCAACCGACGAGGAGCTGGAGGAAGCCTTCAAAAACGCACGTATAATGGTTATGTGCGATCCTCAGAAGGACTTGGCGGGCTACGATAAAAACAACCCCAACAAAGACGACGAAACAGATATTATAAACAAATTTTTAGGCGGCAACCGCGCACTTATGGTGTTTGTGGATGCTTCTACGCCCGATCTTCCCAACCTGCGTGAATATTTGAGCGAGGTTTGGGGCTTGGATTACGAGCCGAACAATATCCTTGCAGACCAGACCCATTCTCTTATGCTCAACAAGAATAATATTCTTGCCCGTCCTGCAGGAGAAACGGGCACTATCGCCGCACAGCTTCACATCTCCTTTGCAGACGATACGGATATAAAAACGGTGTTTGACGATACCGTAAAGCTGGTAACCGGCAAGGCGGCAAACGGCGCGTCCGTAGCCACCTCCTTTACCTCCTTCAACACCGCCACGGATAAAAACGGCGTTTCGGGAGAGTTCCCCATATTCAGCATATCCACCGTTATGGAATATGACGATACCAACGCCGCACAATATCAGTACGTAACCCTTTGCGGAAGTACGGAATTTGTATCCGATGCAAGCCTTTCCGCCCAGTACGGCAACCGCGAGGTTATCGAAGCGGCGGCAAGAATGATGTCCACCGAGCGTATTTCCCCCGATATCGATTATAAGGTATTTGCGGATACAGCCCTTTCCCTTGAGACCGGCGAAGCAAAAACACTTTCCGTTATAGTTATCGCCGTAGCTCCCCTTATAATTCTGGTACTGGGTGTCGGTGTTTATATTAAGAGGAGACACCTGTAAATGAAGCGCAACGAAATTATTTATACAGATGCCGAAACCTTTACTCCCGAAGAGGAAAAGGATGAAGGTATAACTGCGGAAAGATCCACCTTTGCATCTGCGGGGGCGGAAAACCGTAAAGCCAAAAAAACAACAAACAAGCAGACCGTAACGGTCGTCGTGTGCCTGCTTGTTGCCGCCGCCCTGCTTATCGGAGGATATTTTATATTCCTTCACGAACCTGCAACGGATGTGGAGGAAGATCCTTTTTATCTTCTTTCCGCAGAGGGAAAAGACGCTTTGGAGGATATCTCCGGCACCATCTCCTTTAAGGATAAAGAAGATGCACTCCTCGCAGATAAAACCGCAAGCGTGGTATATAAATTCGCCGTTAAGGTTGCGGATTGCGGCAAGATAAAGATAAAAACGGGCACGGGCAGCGAATTTTGCACCGTTTCCGCAAACGGCAACACCGTTTCCTTTAAAAAGGAAGAGTTTTTCCGCTTCCTTGAGGATGAAATTCCCTACGCTTTTGACGGGGAGAATATGTTTGTAAACTCTTTCCTTTCCCTTTGCGGCAAAGAAAAGATAGAAATTTCTCTCCGTGCCATGAACGGATACGATACCGACGGCGACGTGGTAACCACCACTGGTAAGCCCTTTATGTATCCTTCCATTACCAGAAGCGACGTTTCTTCCATTACCGTTAAAAACAAAAACACCACCTTTAAGGTTTACAGAGAAAGCAAATCTTCTTCCAATTTCTTTATCGAAGGTGCGGAGGGCGTTCAGCTCAACGCAGAAGCTTTCTCATATCTGGTGGTAAACGCCACCTATACCTGCGCGGAAGGCAAGCTTGCAAACCCCAAGGATTTCTCCCAGTACGGACTTGATGGGGACGGCTCCACCGCAAAGGTGACAGTCAAGACCAATCAAGGGGATACTCACGTGCTTATAATAGGGGATAAGGATTCCTCCGGCGCATACAATTACGCACGCTACGAGGGCAAGCCCCACGTATATCTCCTTCTCGCTTCCGATATTGAATCCACCTTTGCCGCAGGAGGCGAAACCTTCCTTACCGCAAATCTGGTTTATTCTATTCCGGATACAAACGCTATCTATTCCATAGATAAAATGTCTATGTACTTCCGCGATCTGGACCAGACACTTACCATCCGTCTGCGCCGCGCTATGTCCGCTTCCTCCAATCTGGTGCTTTCCAATACGGAAGCAGACGTGGCAACTCTCCTTTCCGACCTTAAGCGTGCTCCCGCACCTTATTCGGACTGGACAAATCAAGCCGCGTTTATCGGCATCGGCTCCAAGGACGAAGAGGCTATACAGATAGCGATCTCTCTTAACCGTGTTGCGGAAAACGGCAAGTACAGCATAAAGCTTCCTTTGGTAAGAGACGAAAGCAAGGGCGCATACCTGCCCGAAGATATTAAGATATGGATATATACCGACGGTGAAAACTTCAACGAAGTAGACGCGGTTATGCCCGAAAGCTTAAGCACCCAAAAGGACGGCTCGTACGTTATCCACACCATTTCCTTTGAAAGCGAAAAGCCCATTCAGTACGTGCGTATTGATTTTGAGGGATACGATTCCAAAAAGATGCTGGTTACCGATGAGATACGTGTAATGGCAGATAAATTGGATGCCAACCCCGCAGATGCGTTTATCGGACTCTGGATGATCACTACCGATGAATTTATCCCCGAAAACCGTAACTACGCCTACGTAAACACCACCGCATACGTTGAATATCTTATGTCCGTATGTACCTTGGTGGGTGATGAGGTGGTCAAGTTCGGTATAGAGGAAATGGACCTTACCGAATACGGTCTCGGCAAGAACGAAAAGGGCGAAGGAACCGACCCTGCTTTGACTATCCACTACGTTTACGGCGCATACACTATGGATATCCTTCTTTCCGACCCGTTGGAGGATGGATCCCGTTACGCCGCTTCTATGATAACCACTCTGGATTCTGACGGAGAAGAAGTTAAGTTTGTCAATCCCTATATCGCAAAGGTGCATCTTGAAACTGCGCCCTGGATGGAATGGGAACCTCTGGATTTCGTAAGCTCCTCTCTGCTGTATATGTATATTGACGACGTTAATGAAATGAAGTTCACCTATGACGGCGAAAGCTATAATTTCATTATCGGCAAGGACGAAGCAGGTATCGCACAGTCTGTAACCTGCAACGGCAAAGAAATTAATATGGACGAGTTCAGACAGTTCTATATTAAGGTTATCAACGTATCCCGCGAGGGAGAATTTAAGCAAGGCGATGAAACGGGCAGCGAAATGCTGCGTATCAACCTTGTGAGCGAAACCAAAACAGACGAGATAGTGTTCTACCGTGTAACCTCCACCAAGGCTTACTATACCATAGACGGTGCAGGCGGTTATTACACACTCACCTACGAAGTTTCACAGCTTTTGGATAAGCTGGAAGAAATTATAGGTAAATAAATATGAAAAAGAGTTTACTTTGTCTTGTTTTGGCTCTTTCTCTGTTGCTTTGCGCCTGCTCCGGCGCAGACGAAACGCTTATCACCCCCGTTACCCAAAGCTTTAAGGATTTCGGCACCGCAGACTACGGCTTTTCTTTAAGAATAGAGCTGGGCGGAAGAACCTGTGTCCTGCTTGCTTCCGGAAACATCTCTATGGACGAAAACTCAAAGCAAATGACGGGTGAGATAGAAGAAACCCTTATGGGCGATAATATCGGTATAATGCAGGTAGAGTGGAAAAACGGCACCATGAAAACCGACGGGATCGAAGAAAAGCTTACTTGGGAAGAGATGAGAAGCTCTCTCATATATGCACATCCTTTGGTGTTTGATTCGGAGCAGGTGAAATCCGCAGAAAAAACCACTACCATTGCAGGAACTTTGTACCGCCACTATGTTAAGGATAATTCCCAAAACAAACTGCTTTACTCCCTGCTGGGCTCCGCTTTGCCGGAGGTTTGCGGTGTGGTAAGCGTTGTGGAGGATGAAACCGAATTTAAGGATATAGTGTGCGAATACACCTTGGATAAAGAAGGAAACCCTGCAGGATACTCTGTTTCCTTTACCGTTATTTATCAGGATACTCCTCCGTACGTGCCCGGTGTTAACCAGGATAAGGATAAATACACCGTGGAAGTTGACGTGGAGTTCCGCGCAAATTATAATAACTGAATATCATTTTACGGGGTGCTGTATAATATATATACGGCTGAGAATATACCCGATGAACCTGTCAGATAATACTGTTGAAGGGAGAAGACGTGTAAAAAACGTCAAAATGGTAAAAAATTATCGGCTTGTTCTGCAAAAATATAGAACAAGCCGTTTTTTATCGGGGTCCCCGAGAAGCCGTTAGGCTTCTTGGGGTGATTTGACGAGATAAATCCACGTCGTAATTTTAAAAATGAACAAAAAACTTAAAGAACGCTTATTGATCGTTTGCGAGTGCGGTATAACCGTAGCTCTCGCTCTGGCGCTTTGTCCGCTGGAATTGGATTTCGCTTGGCTTCAGGGCGGCGGAATCGACATACTTATGGTGCCTCTGGTAATCCTTGCTTTGCGCCGCGGCGCAGGATGGGGTATCGCCACGGGAGCCACCTTCGGTATTTTAAAATATCTGCTTTGGTCTTCCGGCGGATACGGAATACCCTCAATTTTACTGGATTACGTTTTGGCATACGCCGCTGTTGGAACAGCAGGTTTCTTTAAAAAAGGCATCACAGGCACAGCCGTTGCAACGGGAGTGCGCTTTATCGTGCACTTTATAAGCGGTGTAACCATATACGCTATCACAGCTTCGGAAACGGTGTACGGTATCACCACCGCTTCCCCCTTTATATACTCTATTGTATATAACGCGCCCTACGTTTTGGCAAACGGTATAATTTGCGCGGTAATAGTTGTATTGCTCGAAAAACCTATGAGCAAAATACCAAAGAATTTCAAGTAAAGATTCTTTAGCAAGCAGGATACAAAAAACTCCCGAAAACATCGGGAGTTTTTTAATGATAAATGATGAATGATGAATGAGGAATTTCTCATTCTATTCAGCTTTAGGTAATGACCATTTAAACCTTGCCGCAAGAAAGCGTATTACGATAATAACCACTGCGGAAACCGACATCGCCGCGGTTGCGCCCAGAGGTTTCCAAAGCAAAGCACAAAGAACTGCTCCCGCAAGGGATGCGGATGCGTATATGTGCTTTACGAATATGTAAGGCGTGTTGCCTGCCATCATATCACGGAGCAGACCGCCGCCCACACCGGTAACAACGCCCACAAACACCAGCAGAAACAGGTTTTCACCGTGTCCCGTGCCGATAGCGGTGCGTATACCCATTACCGTAAAGATGCCCAGCCCCACAGAATCGGTTATAAGCAAAAATATATCAAAAACTCTTGGATTTTTGCCTGCCAGCCTTCGTACCGCGGGGATAAAGGTAAGTATTCCCGTGGCAACGGCAACCAGAGCGTAAACGGGGTTTCTGAACGTCATCGGCGGTGTATTGCCCAACACGATATCCCGTATCGCCCCGCCGCCCACGGCTGTCACAACGGCGAGTATCACCACGCCGAAAATATCCATTTTCTTTTTGAGCCCGGTAATTGCGCCGGAAATGGCGAAAGCCACCGTGCCGAAAAGCTCAAAAACAAAGGCGAGCGTTTCTATCATTATTTGTTAAGTCCTTCAACTACCTCTGCGGTATCACGGGCGATAACCAGCTCTTCGTTGGTGGCGATAACCAGAATTTTCACCTTGCTGTCAGCAGCGGAAACGTCTGCGGGAACGGGAAGATCACGGTAGTTAAGGTTCTTGTCCTCGTCCATCTTCACGCCCAAAAATTCCATATCCGCACAAACTTCGCTTCTTACTCTCGCGTCGTTTTCGCCGATACCAGCGGTGAAGACAAGGCAATCCAGACCGTTCATAGCAGCCGCATAAGAACCGATAAACTTCTTTATCTCGTAAGTGAGAATATCGGAAGCAAGATTTGCTCTCTCGTTGCCCTCAGCCTGCGCTTTGCGGAGGTTACGCATATCGGAGGATACGCCGGAAACGCCCAGCAGACCGCACTTTTTGTTCATCCAGTTGCCCATTTCGTTAGCGGGAATGTTCTCTGCTTCCATAATATAGGGAACGATAGCGGGGTCGATGGCGCCGCAGCGAGAGCCCATAATAATACCGTCAAGAGGAGTAAAGCCCATGCTGGTATCCATACATTTGCCGCCTCTTACCGCGGAAATGGAAGAACCGTTACCGATATGGCAGGTGACTATCTTGCTGTCTTCCTTGCCCAGATACTCGTTTGCGATAGCGGAAACGTATCTGTGGGAGGTGCCGTGGAAACCGTAACGGCGGATATTATATTTTTCTGCTACTTCGTATGCGATAGGATAAGTATATGCCTTGGCGGGCATAGTGGAATGGAAAGCGGTGTCGATAACCAGCACCTGAGGAACGGTGGGCATAACCTCTTCACAGCCCTGAATACCCTCAAGATGTCCCTTGGTGTGAAGGGGAGCGATGGTAAGACACTTGCGCAGGTCTGCCTTGGATTGCTCGGTAACCAAGGTGGGCTTGGTGAGCCAAGGACCGCCGTGCACTACGCGGTGACCTACAGCGCCGATCATATCGATACTCTCGATACATCCTGCTTCTTTATCCACAAGCGTTTCAAGTACTTTTTTAATAGCGTCCGCGTGGGTGGGGAAGGGAGTGGGAGTGGCGGTCTTTTCTTTTCCGATCACCTGATGCTCCAGCACACCGTCGATACCGATACGGTCCGCATTACCTTTTGCCAAAAGTTTTTCGCCCTCCATATCAAAAAGCTGATACTTGAGGGAAGAGCTTCCTGCGTTTACGACAAGAATATACATTGTTCATTTCTCCTTGCTTGACATTTTGATTATTTTTCATTATACTACCGTTAGAAAATAAATGCAAGGGATTTTTATGGAAAGATTAAAAGGAACTGCCGCTATTATATGCGAATTCAACCCCTTTCACTTCGGCCACAAGCATTTGGCGCAAGAATCACATAAATTATACCCCGTGGTTTTCGGAATTATGAGCGGAAATCTGGTCCAGCGGGGCATAAACGCCTGCGCGGATAAATATTTCCGTGCCGCCGCCGCTGTGGAATGCGGGTTTGACGGAGTGCTGGAACTGCCTTTTCCTTTCTCCTCTCTTTCTGCCCGTGATTTCGCCCGTGCGGGCGTGCATATAGCGGAAGAAGCGGGGTTTGAAGCGCTTATCTTCGGCGCAGAGGATAAAGACGCCGTGCTGGAGGCAAAGGAAATCGTCTGCTCCGCGGATTTTGAGGAAAGAATAACCGCCCGTATAAAAGAGCAAAAAAATCTTTCCTATCCAAAAGCGGCAGAGCAGGTGCTGGCAGAGGACATGGGAGGGGAAACCGCCCGCCTTCTTTCAAAGCCCAACAACATTTTGGGGCTTGAATATATAAAAGCCGCATCAAAACGCAACATTTTAAAAATACACGTAATTTCCCGTTCACCCGAATTTTCTTCTGCAGGGTCATTAAGAAAAGCGGGAGTTCCGTCGGACGGGCTTCCCGCAAACGCCGCACCTTTTTTTGAAAACACGGTTTCGGATAAAGCGCTTTTTCCTTATCTCAGCGTGGCGGCAAAGCTGTATACGGGGGATAAAGCCATACTTTACGGCATAGACGAATCCTTGGCAGGCCGCATAACCAAGGCTTGCCGCGAAAAAAGCAGTACGGAGGAGATTGTTTCCTTTTGCACAAGCGCCAACGATACCGACGCCCGCATACGCAGAGCGCTTATAAGCATTCTTTTCGGCATAACAAAATACAACGCGGCGGAAATGCCTTCATATACGGTTCTCCTTGCCGCAGGGGAAAAAGGACTTCCCGTTATAAAGCAAATAAAAAAAATATCCCAATTCCCCGTTGTGGTAAAACCCGCCTCTTTTACGGGCAACAGCCGGTACGAAGCCGCTTTGCGGGCGGAAAGAGTTTTAAGGGAAATATTCGCCACACCCGACCCACTTTGCCGTACACCATATATAAAGGAGCAAATTAAATGAAGCACTTGTTCATATTAAACCCCGTTGCGGGCAATAAGGACCGTTCTGTTATTATTTCCGAAGCGGTGGATAAACTGCACCTTGAAAATTGCGAAAAATACGTTACCGTCTGCGCAAAGGACGCTATACGCGAGGTGGCGGAGCAATTAAAAAACACCGATGAACACCTGCGTATTTACGCCTGCGGAGGTGACGGCACCTTTAACGAGGTGGTTACGGGTATTATCCGCTCCGGCAGCAAAAACTGCTCTGTGGCGGTGGTCCCCACGGGAAGCGGCAACGATTTTATTAAAGCGTTTCCCGAATACACGGCGTCCGATTTCCGTGATCTCAAGCGGATAACAAAGGCGCATACCGTACCGCTGGACGTTATTCTGGTTACGGATTCGGAAAGCGGCACCGAATATATAAGCGTAAACGTGGCGTCTGCGGGCTTTGATTCCGCGGTGGCGGACGGAATGGGCAAATACCGCCGTATTTTAGGGGGAAAAGCCGCATACAATATGTCCTTGGCAGAATGCTTTGTAAAATTCGAAAAATACGAATACACCGTTATTTGTGACGGAGAGGACGTTTTCGGCGGTTCTCACCCCTGTATGTTCGCCCTCGCCGCCAACGGAAATTATTACGGCGGTGCATACAAGGCGGCGCCTTATGCCAAGGTAAACGACGGATATATGGATTTTGTTTGTATCGACCGTGTTTCCCGCGGGGGAATTTTAAAGCTGGTAAACATATATAAAAAAGGCGAGCATTTTGAAAAAGCGAAGGATGTAGTTACCTTCCGCCGCTGCAAGAAATTAAAAATATGCTCTCCCAACCGTATCCCCTTTAACGTGGACGGAGAGATAATCTTAATGCGCGATCCCGAATTAAAGATATTGGAAAGCGCAGTGGAATTGGTATTACCGTAATGATGAATGATGAATGATGAATGAGAAATGATGGTGGCTTTTTGCACGGCTGTGCAAAAAGCTTCCAAAATTTCTCATTTAGCGATGCTTTGCATCGCGTCGCATTCCTCATTCCTCATTAAAAAAGAGCAGACACCGTCTGCTCTTTTTTTTGGTGATTATGCAAATACTTTAAGCCATTCCGTTATTGCCGCAACGACTGCGGAATATCCGAACACTGCGGAAATCCCCGCGATACCGCCTGCAAGCACAAGGAATATAATATGGAGTATTACCGCGCTTAATGCGTGTCTGCGGCGGTTTGTCTTTTTGGAAGCGCAAGCCATAATTATTGCGGCAATAAGACCGATAACGGGTATCATAAACACTAATTGGTTTAAAAGATATCCGCCGTTGGAAAGGACAGCATATCTTCCCGTGGGAAGCACATTATCGCTGTAAGAGGTCTTAACGGGAGGATCTTCTTTTTGCTGTGCCGCAGGTTCGGGGATAGGGAACACTTCCTGCTCCTTTTCGGGCGCGGGAACGTCCTCTTCCGCCTTGACCAAAATTTGGGCAATGCTTTCTTCCTTTATTTCCTCTTTAACGGTGGTGGTTCCGTAAAGAGCTTTTGTTCCGCAGGAGGGGCAGATCGCCACTCCCTCGCGTACTGCGTATCCGCATTGAGGGCAGTATGTCATATAAAACTTACTCCTTTTTTAAGGTATTGTAAGGCTTGGTCAAAAGTCCTTTAAAATACGCCTTTTTCTTTTTAAAACCGCCGATATTCTTTAACATATAGTCGTTAAGCGCAAGTATATGCTTACCTGCGGTCTTAAGCTCATCTGCCGTGCACTTACCGCCGAACTCTGCTTTGCGGAAATATTCCATAACAAAGGCGGGGTTGGGCATATTGGGGTCGGAACGGCAAACACGTTTAATATATTCGGGGTATTTTTCACCCTTTATGGGTGTAAAGCCTTTAAGCTTCAAAAGCTTAATGTGCTGTGTGTGAAGCTCTATAATTCCTTGGTTCGGGTCACCCTTGCCGCAGGAATACTCAAATCTGGCTTTATACACACGCTTTCTGCGTTTTTCGTTGCGTCTGTAAATAAGAGCTGTTATCAACGTAACGATTATAACACAGGTTGCACCGCAAATACAATAGATAATTGCTTTTTTGTTATTTTTCGGCTCTCCCGAAACGTCTTCGGATAAAACACCGCTTTCCGAGGATATATCTGAGGATTCGCCTTCGCTGCTTTCTTCCGTGCTGCTTTCCGCTTCGCTGCTTTCCTCGGGAGTGCTGGATTCTTCCTCGCTTGTTTCCGGTTCGCTTGTTTCATCGCTTACGTCGCTTTCCTCGGTGGGAACGTACATGGGAATTTCAAGCACGGGACCATCGGATCCAATGGAATTCTGCATAGCGCCGTAGGTCATTTCAAAGGGAAGCCAGCCGATACCGTCTACAAACACTTCGCACCAGGCGTGGGAGTTTGAATCGTATATATATCTCTCTCCGTTGCTGTCTGCGGAACGGGAGGAATATCCCGTAACGTATCTTGTCTGTATACCCAGACTTCTCAGCAGTAATACGGCGGTGGAGGAAAACTGTACGCAGTAGCCTTCGCCGGTGTTAAACAAAAAGTTGTAAATACTGTCCTTTTCGTGATCGTAATTCTGATACCGATCGGACATCTGGGGGTTCATTGTGTATATTTTTGTCTGTGAAAGATATTTTTGTACGGCGCGCACCGCTTCGGTAACGGGGGCATCGTCTGCCAGCCAAGCGTCGTAGGATTCAAACCCGCCGTATTTTACAAGTATTTTTTTGGATAATGCTATAAGCTCTTTATCCAGCATTTTGTCGCCGGAAATAACCGTATCCTCTTCGGGAGGATTTATATACGGCTCTACGCCCGCATCACGCAGCTTTTGGGTTATTTTTCTCAAAAGCGCATACCACTCTCCGTCGTCGGTGTCCATTCTCGGAAAGCTGTAGGTAAACATAGAGTAAGCGGGGTACTGTTCGGGAGTGTCGTCGTTATCAAGATCATAATACTTGTTAAACTGTTCTTTGCTTATATTCACAGCGCCTGCCGCAACAGCAATATAAAGGGGACGTTGTACCGCGGTTACCTCCAAAACGGGAGTTGTAAATGAGTAAGCAGGGTCAAAAACGTCTTCTTCAAACAGCATATCTCCCACAAACGAAGACATTGTTTGGTAGGAATCGTCTGTAAGATCTGCGGAATTTGAAGTGTCCAAAGTCCAGGTATTATCGCTGTATTTATAGTGAACACGGCGGCGCAGGAACATATCCGCGTCGTCATTGGCGCCCGAAACTATGTATAAAAGAATGTTCTGAAACTCTATATCCTCAAGGTCGGTGGTGGATTGCTTTTCCTCAAGGTCGTTCATAAACTGCTCGTAGCCGTCAAAGGAAACTTCGCCGCTGGCATCGCCGAACCCGCCGGGTGAAGCTGTGGGAGGCTTTATTCCCGTAAGCTGGGAAATTGCGTCCATAACGGATCTTGAAAAGCTTTCGTTTGAAGCGACGGGAAGCAAAACAAACACCGACGCCAGCAAAAACGCAAGAGTTTTTATGCCGATCTTGGTTACGGGTAAAACACTTCCCATACCTTTTCCCGCTTTTCCCTGCACCGCAACACAAAGCATTGCAAGGATGCACAGGATCATTATATAAAAATGGGCGCTGTCGTTTCTTTCAAGGGCGACAAACAGTCCCATAGTCACGGCGGATGCAAGCAAAATGGGGACAAGCCCTTTGCATCTTAACAAAAAGTGGGCAAAAACCATAAGACAAAGGCAGGCAAGAAGCGCCGCCGCTACGGTAAGTCCCATATCGTGATAAGGGATATAGTAATCGGGCTCGTATCTGGTTATTTCCTTTGAAATAATGTCTATCTTTGCGCTCAAAGCGTTGCTTACGTCAAAGAAGGTGATAAACAAGATTCCCATTCCCTGAAGTATAAGGGCGGGATAAACTATCCATTCTGCGGAAAACAAAAATCCGCAAGCCATTGCCGTTACCGTAAAAAAGCAGGCGATATATACGGTGGAAAGGGCTATTTCCGGTAAAATGGTGCTTTTCGCAAAGCCTGCTATTGCCGCCGAGGTAATAAACGCCAGCACAAGGCAGGCGAAAAAGCCCATAGCAGAGGAGGGGGAAGAAAAGACAAGTCTTTTTCTGTTGAGATTTGGACGAAAACTCATACTCTTTACCCCTTTTCCGCCAAGGAATACAGCACGATAATTCCCGCGCTTTCCAGCTTTTTAATAATATTCGTGTCTACGGCGGGCACTTCTCCCAAGGGAGCGCACACCATCACCGCAATGCCTTTGATATTGGGAGCTTCCGTTTGCAAAGCCACTATCTGGGCGGCGGTATCCTCGTTAACGGCACCCGTAATAAGCGTTACCGCGTCCGCTTCTCCCAAAAGCATAGGGTCAATACGGCTTTGTGCGCCGGCGGGCACGTATCCGCTTTTACAAAGGGAAATAAACGCCTCTTCCATAGAAGCGGTTATACCTATATTTTCTTTCCCGTTGCGCCAGGCAAGCAAAACGCTGTCCCCTTCGGCGGCAAGAGAGAGGCTCATACCGTAAGCCGTCTCCAATACACAGTCCAAAAGGGCAGGGTTTTTATCCTTTTTCGGGTCTGTGACGGGAAGATAATCTCCCGTATCGCAAAGCACGCAATGGCATCTTTCCTTTGGGGATGCAAAGCGTATTATTTGTAATTCTTCTTCTCTGGCGCTTCTTTTCCAGTGAATATCCTTAAGGCTGTCGCCGGGGACGTAATCCGCAATTTCAAACACTTCGTCTCTGTCATCACCGCGGCGGTTTCTGTCCGCCCCTTCGCCCATGCCTGAGTGTATCTTGGTCTGCTCGGTCTTTCTGCCCGTGGCGGGAATAACGGGTATAGTCACCTTGAATTCTCCGCCGCACACAATTTTAAAAAGTCCCAGCGGGTCGTGTACCGCCAGCTTTTTACAGCACACCTCAAAGCAGCCGGAAAGCCCGAAAGCTATGGGCTTTACCGCGGTAACAGCCCGCAAGCCTCCCATAGTAACGCCGGTTTTCGCCTTTACGGGAATGCGGGTGTAAACGTACCCGTCCTTTTCCCCGCGGGGAATATACATATTCGCCGTAAGTCCGGGCAGGGGGAGAGGGAAGTAATTATACACGGTGAGTACCGCAGACGCATTTTCTCCCTTGCGTAAAAACTGCTTGTCAAACCCAACTTCCCCGCTTATTCCGCAAAAGCAAATAAATGCGTAAACAAGGGAAAGTACGGGCAGTATTATCAAAAAGGTGGCAGCTATGCCCATAGGTGTGTTTTTGCGTATTATGGCGTAACAGCACAGCCCGAAGACCGCCGCCGCATAAGGGAAAAACCAAACCGTGGGCATAGGGTAAAAGGGTAAGGATATTAACCGTTTTGCGCCGAAATTTTTATTTTTCATATTCTGCCTTTACCGCGGCGGGGAAGGTCCGTTTCCTTAAGGATGGCCTCAAGCACCTGCTCTGCGGTTAAAAATTGGCGCTTTGCTTCCTGGGAAAGAGTAATTCTGTGGTTTATGCAGGGAACGAACATAGCGTGAATATCCTCGGGAAGCACGTAATCTCTGCCCTGCAGATATGCGTATGCTTTTGCAAGGCGCACGACCATTACGCTTCCTCTGGGGGATGCGCCCAAGGATATGTATTTGTTGTTTCTGGTTGCGGTTATCAGAGTAACGGCGTATCTGTATATCTCCTCGTCCACCGCAACCTGTTTTACCTCCTCACGCATGGCGGTAAGCGATTCTCTGTCGGTGACGGGAGTAAGGGTGGGCAGAGTGTTTTCGTGGGTCATACCTGCGGCAATACGCATTTCCGCCTCAAAGGTGGGATATCCCATGGAAAAACGCATACAAAATCTGTCTACCTGTGCTTCGGGAAGGGGATAAGTACCCACAAAGCCCATAGGGTTCTGGGTTGCGATAACCGTAAACACCTTGGGAAGCGGGTGCAATTCGCCGTCTACGGTAACGGTACCCTCGTTCATACATTCAAGAAGTGCGGACTGTGTCTTGGGGGAAGCACGGTTAATTTCGTCCCCCAAAAAGATATCTGCGTTGACCGCGCCGTGGCGGAAAACAAATTCGCCGGAGCGTTTATCAAACATATTAAAACCGGTTATATCGGAAGGAGTTACGTCGGGCGTAAACTGAACGCGGTTGTAATCCAAGCCGGAAAGACGTGCCAAAGCGGAAGCAAGGGTGGTCTTGCCCACACCGGGAACGTCCTCTATAAGCACGTGTCCCCCTGCCAAAAACGCGGTCACCAAAAGCACCGCTTCCTTTTCCTTGCCCAAAACCGCTTTAAAAAGCCCTTTGGTAAGGTTTTTTGCCTGTTCGTGTCCGTTTGTAAGTGCCATATGTATGTCTCCTGTCTTAATTTGCGTACTTTTTGCTCTTTTTCATTACTATCGCCAAAACGATGTAAAGCACTATAAATACCAGTCCTATACTGCCTGCAATAATGCCTGCCGTAAGCACGGGCTCAAAAACCACGTTAAGAACGGTTCTTGCCAGAGTAAGCATAGTTGCGGACAAAGGAATTTTAGAAATAACAAATTCGGTTATGGTGGCGGAAAGTCCGTATACCACCGCCAAGATCACACCCCAGAGAAGTGCGGGTATTCCGGAGAATATAAACACGCCCTCTTTTCTGCGGAGCAGGGGGATCATAAGTAAAATACAGACTGCGGTAACGGCAAAGGCGCCGATAGAGATATAGGGGCTTATAACCACGTTGACAGAGGTTATAGTGGTCTTTACCACGGGGTCTGCCAGAATTTCCGCAGTTGCTTTATTAATGGTTTCGGTGTGCTCGGAAAGAGCGCTTTCTATCTGCTCAAGGTCTTTGTCGGTTATTTCGTATCCTGTTGCATCGTAAATGTTCTGCTTGTTGTCTTCCACCAAAACCATTATCTGCTCGGGAGTTATTTCAAAATTCTCTGCGTTGCCCGCAAGATAATCCTGGGCCCTATCAAGCAGGTCCTTCAAAGCATCGTCAAGCCCTGCGTTTTCCGCAAAGGCGCGTATATCCTCGGTGGACATGGAAGCCAGCGTTTCGTTGCCGGAGGATTTCAATACCTCCTCCACCTTTTCCGCAACGGTAGAGCCGTCTATCTCAAGGGAAAGCACGTCTGTCTGTTCCACTACGGTGTGTACGATATCGCCCGCAACCGCATTGCGCAAAAGCAAAAATCCCGTGCCGACAGCGGCGGAAACAAATACACCTATTGCCAGAAATACGCAAAGGGTAACACCCCACCAGGAATTTTTACGGCGGCGTTTTTTAGGTGCGGGAGAAGGCTTTATCTCCGGCTGAATGTCAAGAATATCCTGTCCTTCCTGCTCTGTTTTGGGTTGTGTTGCTTGGTTGGTATCCATTTTTACACCTCATATGTATTTTTTATTGTTTTTCCTGCGTTAATAAGATAGGGCACAGGGTCGGCGATAGTCATCTGCGCCGTTATTTCCCCATGGGATAAGGGCACGTAAAGATCTGCCCCCAGCTCTTTGCCCTCTTGGGTAATGGTGCCGGAAACGCACACCACTCTTTTTCCCATACTTTTTGCAAGCGCGGTCACTTGCTTGGGCAATTTTCCCATAAGCGTCTGCTTGTCCGTTTTGCCTTCGCCGGTTATAATTATATCGGCATTTTTTATTTTCTCTTTAAGGGAGCAAAGGTCGGAAAGCACTTCAAACCCGCTTTTTATTACGGGCTCGCACACAGCCATAAGCCCGCCCGCAAGTCCTCCTGCCGCCCCTGCGCCGGGCGTGGCGGAAATATCCTTTCCCGTTGCCCGCAAAAGGATATCGGCAAACCGTCTGTGGCTTTTTTCCATACGCACAGCCGTCTGCTCATCCGCCCCTTTTTGGGGAGAAAACACCATAGATGCGCCTCTTTCGCCGCAGTAGGGGTTATCCACATCGCAGGCGAATATAATTTCCGCTTCCTTCAAAAGCGGGGTAATGTCTTTAAGGTCAATTCCCACGCACCATTCTCCCGCCAAAGCGGCAAGCCCTTTTTCCCCGATAATACGGGCGCCCAGCGCCTGCAGAGCGCCTGCGCCTCCGTCATTTACGGCACTGCCGCCAAAGCCGATAATAAGCTTTTTGCATCCGTCGCAAAGGGCTTTTTTAATAGTTTCACCCGTGCCGAAGGAGCGGGCGTATATAATATTCGGGCGGTCGCTTCCCACGGTCACAAGTCCGTCCGCCAAAGCGGTCTCTATAACCGCCGTATCGCCTATGCGAAGGTAGTAAGAGGATATCTCTCTTCCGTAGCTGTCAAACGTGGGGAAATATACTCTTTCTCCCCCGCAGATATACTGCATACATTCGGCAAATCCTTCGCCTCCGTCGGAAAAAGGGATAATTTCTCCGCATCCCAAGCCCTCTTTTACCGCTTGCGCAGCTTTGTAAGAGGATATACTTCCTTTAAAAGAATCAAGTATTAACAGATATTTCACCTTTTCCCACCTCTTTCCTATTATTATAACATAAGGTTAAGGAATTGTAAACAAATATGCATATCCGGTTATAAAAATTTACATTTAAAACAGGTTGACTTTTTTATACAAAGGTTGTATAATTGCTTAAGTAAAAAAATTAAAGGAGCTTAATTATTTATGAAAAAACTGTTAAGTGTACTTATCGTTCTTTCTCTCGCTTGCGCTTTGCTTATTCTCCCCGCAGACGCAAAGGCAAACGTAAAGAATGTTTGGTTTGAGGGCGACGTAAAGGTTCGCGCAGGAGCAGATCTTACCCTTCTTTACGATAACAAGATCCTTTCCGAAGAAAATGCGAACGCAAGTGACTTCACCAAGGAAGGCATCGTTCTGCTTCAGAACACCGATATGAACGATACCGAAAACACCATTGCAACCATGTATTTCGAGCTTGATTCTCTTCAGGATATAGACACCGTTTATATCACCTGGTACGTGTATCACATGGCAATAATCGGTCTGCCCGTTAACAATAACCTTATCATAGGCTATTCCGCAGACGGCGACATTTACACCGAGGTCGGCGCATACGACTTCGAGGGCGAAACCGACCCCGATACCTCCTTTCAGCTTGATACCGCTATAAGACTGGGTCAGACCGTAAAGGCAAAATACGTTTCTGTTACTTTTGAATTCGGCCCCCACGGCTACAGCGACTGGTGGTGCCCTCTTTGGGAATGGGTAGGCTTTACCGAAGTCGGCGCAGGTCTTGAGGTAGACGAGGTTCTTGACGGCGGCTATGACGAGGTCAGCGAGGACAACACTCCTCTCGACCAGATCGAGCCTATCGTAGAGATCCCCGAAGGATACGTAGCTCTCAAGCACGCAAAATTCAACACCTCTATCACCACCGGTTCTTACACCATCATTACCGATGTTTCCACAGTAAATTCTTACAATGTAAAGTGGGCAACTACGGCTCACCTCAGACCTACCGAAACAGAGGGAGTATACGAAGTAGTAGAGATAATCTGGGGCGGCGGCAGCGATATCACCTTTACAAACGAAGCTGAAGAAGGGGATATTGCTCTCGCAGTTCACGGTGACGACGAAACGGACGGCACCAAGGCAAACAGAGAAGCTCTTACTGCTCTTACTACCGAAGATACCGTTACCTTCGCAGGTTATGATTTCGAAAAGCTCACCTTTGAAAAAGGCGCTGTAGTTTACTTTGTTAATAATAACGCAAGCATCGGTGATACTTCCGAAACACCCGACGATCCTTCCGAAGAACCCTCTGAAGATCCTTCCGAAGAGCCTTCCGAAGACGAATCCGCTCCCGCAGATGAATCTGCTCCCGCAGATGAATCCACTCCCGTAGTTGATAACTCCGAAGCAGGTGAAGAAGACGGCGGCAACACCGGTCTTATCATCGGTATCGCAGCAGGCGTAGTTGCGGTTATCGCAATCGTTGTTGTAGTAATAGTTGTTGTTAAGAAAAAGAAATAATACACCCCAAAAAAGGTTTTTAGGCGTGTAACAGATAACGGACGTAACGCTTCCGTTAAAAACGCTTTTTCGGGGACCTTTGAAAAAATACTGCAAAATATTACTTAATACATAGCAAAAAAGTCCGTTTTACGGACTTTTTTGTTCAGAGCAGGTGTTCAAATGTATGACGTTATAATTATCGGCGGCGGCGTTATCGGAACTGCCGCGGCTTATGAGCTTACAAAATATGATCTTCGTGTGGCGTTATTTGAAAAAGAAAACGATATCGCCACCGGCACCACAAAGGCAAATTCCGCAATAATCCACGCGGGTTACGACCCCGTCCCCGGCTCTCTCACCGCCCGTCTTAACGTGCGGGGAAACGAGCTTGCCCATGAAATATGCAAAAAGCTGGACGTTCCCTTTAAGGAAACCGGCTCTGTTGTTTGCGCCTTCGGGGAAGAGGACGACCAAACCGTAAAAAAACTGTACGACCGCGGAATTCAAAACGGCGTTCCGGGACTGCGTATCCTTAACAAAGAGGAGATATGCGCACTTGAGCCCAATATATCCGAAGAAGCTACCTCTGCTCTTTACGCTCCCACCGCAGGCGTTATCTCCCCTTGGGAATACGCTCTCGCTTTTGCGGAAACGGCGGTGGTAAACGGGCTGGAGCTGCATCTTAACGAAAAGGTTACGGATATTAAAGAAAACACCGTTATTACCGAAAAGGGCGAATATGAGGCAAAATATATCGTTGCCGCCGCAGGCGTAAACTGCGCAGAGATAGAAGGAAAAGTGCGTGAGCCGGATTACGTTCTGAAGGCAAACAAAGGGGAATACTTCCTGCTGGATAAAAGTGCTTTCGGTATCGTAAACACCGTGGTGTTCCAATGCCCCAATAAAAACGGTAAGGGCGTGCTTGTTTCCCCCACCGTACACGGCAATATTATTGTGGGACCCAACGCGGAGGGAAGTTCGGATAAGACCGATGTTTCCACCACCGCGCAGGGACTGGATTTTGTCCGCAGCGCCGCTTACAAAAGCGTTCCTTCCCTTAACCTTTCAGCCAACATACGCAATTTTGCGGGAATGCGCGCAAACACAAATAACGAAGATTTTATCATACGTTTTGTTTCTCCTTATTTTCTTTCCCTTGCGGGTATAAAATCCCCCGGTCTTGCATCCGCACCCGCTATTGCGGAATACGTGTGCGAACTGCTGAAAGAAGCGGGACTTAAAATGGATAAAAAGCAGTCTTTTACGGACAGCCGCAAGGTTATCCGCTTTAAAGAGCTTTCTCCCGAGGAAAAAAGCGAGATAATTAAAAAAGACCCCGCATACGGCAGAGTTATCTGCCGCTGCGAGACCATTACCGAGGGCGAGATAAACGCCACCTTCAAAACCCCCATTCCCCCCGTAAGCATAGACGGAGTAAAGCGCCGCTGTAATGCAGGTATGGGCAGATGTCAGGGCGGCTTTTGCGCACCCAGAGTTTTGGATATTATTCATAAGCACACAGGTATCCCCAAGGAAAAGATATTAAAGGATAAAGAAGGCAGCTACGTGCTTTCGGGAGGTGCGTTATGAGAGATGTCATAGTTATCGGCGGCGGCCCCGCAGGTCTTGCGGCGGCTATAAGCGCAAGAGATAACGGCGCAAAAAGCGTGCTGGTTATCGAGCGTGACACCTGCGTAGGCGGTATACTCAATCAGTGCATACACAACGGCTTTGGGCTCCACCGCTTTAAAGAGGAGCTTTCAGGTCCCGAATACGCTTCCCGTTTTGCGGGCAATCTTGAAAACATCGAAGTTTTAACAGATACAATGGTGCTGGAGGTCACTACCGACCGTGTTGTACGCGCCGTCAGCCGTGAGCAGGGCTATATGGAGCTTAAAGCAAAGGCAATAGTTCTCGCAATGGGATGCAGAGAGCGCACAAGAGGCGCAATATCCATTCCCGGGGACAGACCTGCAGGTGTATACACCGCAGGCGCGGCGCAAAGATATCTTAATATCGAAGGATATATGGTAGGCAAAAACGCAGTTATTCTCGGTTCGGGCGATATCGGTCTTATAATGGCGCGCCGTATGACCCTTGAAGGAGCAAAGGTCCACGCCTGCGTGGAGCTTATGCCCTATTCCGGCGGACTTACCAGAAATATCGTCCAGTGTCTTAATGATTTTGATATTCCCCTTTATCTTTCCCACACCATCACCCGTATCCACGGCAAAAACCGTGTGGAGGGTGTAACTATCGCCAAGGTGGGACCCGACCGCAAGCCTATAGCGGGCACGGAATTTGATATCGAGTGCGATACCGTCCTGCTTTCTGTGGGACTTATTCCCGAAAACGAGCTTACCCGCGGCGCAGGAATTCCCATCGACCGCCGTACAAACGGCGCTTACGTTTACGAAAATATGGAAACCCTTTCGGAAGGTATATTCGCCTGCGGTAACGTGGTTCACGTTCACGATCTGGTGGATTACGTTTCTGCGGAAAGCGAGCGGGCAGGCGCAGCCGCCGCAAAATACGCTTTGGGCGAAAAGGCTTCGGGTAAAGTTATTACTGTGGAAAACGGCGAAGGCGTTTCCTACACCGTTCCCCAGTATATCCGTCCCGACAACTGCGATAAAAAAGCGGACCTGTTCTTCCGCGTGAGAAATGTATACAGCAACAAATGCATTACCGTAAAAAACGGCGAAAAAACGGTGGCTTCTTTCAAAAGAGAGCATCTCGCTCCCGGTGAGATGGAGCATATAATTATCCCCGTTTCCCTTATGGGAGATGCGGAAAAGCTCACCGTTTCGGTGGAGGAGGCAGAGTAAAATGGCAAATATAGTATGTATCGTGTGTCCCAAGGGATGCCGACTCACCGTGGATGAAAAAACCTTTGAGGTTACGGGCAACAACTGTCCCAGAGGCGCCGCCTACGGCAAGACAGAGCTTACCTTTCCCACCCGTGTGCTCACCTCTACCGTAAAGATAGAAAACGGGGAGATAAGCAGATGCCCCGTCCGTACAAACGGCGCAATTCCCAAAGGAAAAATGTTTGAGGTTATGTCCGCTTTAAGAAAGGTCACTCTCGTTTCCCCCGTAAAAATAGGGGATGTGGTCATCCCCAACGTCTGCGATACGGGTATTGATGTTATTGCTACACGGAATATATAAAAAATTAAGGAATCCGCAAAAACGGATTCCTTTTTTGATTTTTTTATTCTTTTACATCAAGACTTGCTACGATAGTATCCGATTTTTCCTTGATAGAATCATAATATTCGGGCAGGGTTGAGCAAAGCACCCAGGCGCAGATCTCGCTTTCGGGGATATCCACCAGATAGCACACGTAGTAGCTTTCCTCCCCATCCAGCACGGCGGAAAACACTTTGCGGATAATTGTTTTTCCGTTTTCGGTTTTTTTGGTTTCTTCCTCCAAAACCTTTGCGTCTTCTCTGCGGGTGAAAATATCCTCGTTTTGCAGAGAATATATCTCCTCGGGGGTTATATCACCCAATTCCTCGTATGTAAACGGCATTACGCTGATATAGGATTTGTAATTGGTTATCTGCAGGCTCCAGTCTCCGCCGGTGTCTTCCTTGAACCCTTCGTCTGCGGTTATAACCATATTATAATCCGCCACATCAAAATCCTTGGGCGCGGGGTTAAGCAAAGAGCATCCCGCCGCGGATAATAACAGAGATAAAATTAAAGAAAATATGAGTGTTTTTTTCATTGCAGTGCTTCCTCTGAAATTGATTTTTAAATTAAAATATTCTTATTTTCTTTACAATTTCTTTGCCGTCAACGTTAATAATGCTGTGTGTGCCGTTATATATTGCTTCTACGTGATGTCCGTCAACGTATGCTTCCAGTGTGTGGGCTTGTTCTGCCAACGCTTCGTATTCATCGTACACGTAGCCGTTTATAACAAGCTCGTTTACCCGCTTTACACGGCGGTAGCATATATCCATATTGAACATACGCTTTTCCAGCAAGACTCTGTGCTTTACGTCGGTATCCGCTCTTCTTATTATATTGGAATTTTGCACAGGCGCGGGCTCGGCTGCAGCTTGGGAAACCTCTGCGGTTTCGGCGGATACGGCTTCAAATCCCGTAACAGGCGCTTCCTCGGGCATATATTTCAGCTTGCGGTGGGCAATAATACCCATAACGAGATAGTATATGACCCAAGCGTGGAACACGATGTCTATTATACCTTCAGCGGCAATGCCGTTGAATATCAGCATTCCCACGGTGTCCAGCCCAAAGAAAACAAGGGCGAAAATAAGCCAGCCCACACGGTTTTTCTTTGACATAAACCAGGCAAGCAAATACAAAGAAGTAAGTATGATAGAAATTATAAGTAATGCTACAAACAGAGATTTATCGTAAAAGATATAATCCTCCATGGGATATTCATAATATTCGGGAGGCAAAAGTCCGCACTGGACCATTCCTATGGTTGTCAAAAAATAGGGAATAAATGCGGAAAAAAGGAAGTATGTATCAGATCCGGTTGCGATCAGAAACATATTTATCGCCGTGGCAATAACCACAAGCAGCAGATTTGCTCTGGACGCATTGTATTTGCGCTCATAATTTTGGCGCGGCGTAAAAGCAACACCTTGATTAAATAACTTTGCCATTTGTAAAACTCCTTTGTGAATTATCTCGCTCGTTTTTGTTATTATAACAAACGAGTACAAATTATTATACTCAATATATTGAGTATTGTCAAGAGGTTGAGTATGATAAAATCATTTCGGTGATTAAAAATGATTTCATATAGACCGTTTTACGAAACGCTGTATAAGAAAAATATTACAGAATATAATTTAATTTTCAAGCAAGGCTTTTCCGCAAACACCTTGCATCGAATAAAAAAAGGGGAAGCGATCAGCACAAAAACATTGGACGCTCTGTGCTACGTTCTGGATTGCAAGGTAGAAGATATCATCGAGTTTGTAAAAGAATAAGTTTTTTGCGGAGCAAAAAAACGAAATAATCATTTTTGAAACGCAACGTCTATAGTAGCCGTGGCTTGGAATGAGCGATGGTAAAACGCTGTAGAAAACGTTCTTTACGAGCGTGCTGTAGTAATCTACAGCTAGCGAAGTAAAGACGTTTAAAAAACGCAAAATAAAAATAAAAGAACTTCCGTAGATGTTTTTTACTTCTACGGAAGTTTTCCTTTTAATATGGTGTTCGGCGGGGGCAAGCCACCCGCCCTACATTGTGGGAATTAGCTGCACAGAACTATATACAATTTTTGCGTTTTTGTTCTACAGTGTTTTACCGAGCGACTAATCGAGGACAATTTCCTTACCGAGTTCGGAGGAATCATACATAGCCTGCATCATCTTCGCAGTAACAGCAACGGTATCGATATGAGAAGGAAGCTTTTCGCCGGTGTGGATGCATTCGATAAAGCGGTCGATTTCCTTCTGGAAGTGAGGCTCATCCTTGTACTTGGGCTTGAAGGAGCAGAGAGAGCCGCAGGAGGTGGTGTATACGGTGAAATCACCGCCGTAGTTAAGACGGATACCTGCCTTGGTGCCGATAAAATCTATGTAGCTTTCGCCAACGCCGATATTCTGTGCCCATGCGCCGTTGAAGGAGATGGAGGGACCGGAGGTGCGGACAAAGCCGGAAACCATATCGTCAACATCATAAGTACCGTTAACGTCCTTGGTGTCTTCAGCCCACATGCCTTCGTATACGTAGTTGGGCATATCAACACCCAGCTTGGAGTATGCGTTACAGGTAACAGTCTTGGGAGTGGGGTCGCCGGTGCAGTACATAACGATATCAAGGTAATGTACGCCCCAGTCGATAAGTACGCCGCCGCCGGAGATAGCCTTGGTGGTGAAAGCGCCGCCCAAGCCGGGGATGGAACGGTGAGAACGGAAGCTTACGTAAACGTGGTAAACTTCGCCCAGATCGCCGCGCTGGATAAGCTCGCGTACTTTATTTACAGCGGAGTTAAAACGGTTAACAACGCCGATATTGAGAACCTTGCCGGTCTCGTGCTGAGCCTTCTGCATTTCAAGAGCTTCCGCATAGGTTCTTGCGGCGGGCTTTTCGCACAGAACGTGCTTGCCTGCGTGAAGTGCGTCAATAGCTATCTTGGAGTGCTCTCTGTTGGGAGTACAAATAGAAACTGCTTCGATCTCGGGGTCGGCAAGAACTTCTTTGTAATCAAGAACAGCTTTACCGCAGCCGTATTTAGCTACGCAAGCTTCTGCTTTGTGAAGCAGAATGTCACAGAAATAAACAATCTCTGCTTCGGGGTTGTTCATATAAGAAGGGATGTGTGCGCTGTTTGCGATAGTACCGCAACCGATAATTGCTATTTTCATTATAAATGTTTCCTCCGCTTTTATATAGTGGTTACAACTGGATTTTACCACAAGATGTAAAGAATGGCAATAGATTTATTAAAAAAACTTGATTTTTTAAACCCAAAGTTATATAATGAACTAACATAAAACAAGAAAGGGAAAAATATATTATGAAAAAGATTTTTGCCGCTCTTCTCGTAGTACTTATGCTTGTTTCCGTGCTTTGCGCGTGTAACGACGTTCCGTCTGACGTCTCTTCAGGCAACGCAAGCGACGTTTCCTACGGCGAGGTGGATTTTAACGACCGCGCAAACGTAAAGGACAGCTTGCCCGAAAAAGACTGGGGCGGAAAGACCTATACTATCCTTCAGCGTACCGAAAACGATTATGAATTCGGCGTAGAGGAAATGGGATTTTCCACCGTTAAGGACCTTATATACGAAAGAGACGCTGTTGTTGAAGAGCGTTTTCACGTAGATATAGTTTCCAAGCCCATAAACGGCGGCTGGGGCGTGCACGAGGATTTTATAGATTACGTGCGTGATACCGTTGCAACCGGTATGGTGGATTACGACATTATAGCAGGCTATGCCGCTATCATTCCCACCCTTATCGCAGAAGGTATCTTTATAGATTGGTACGATATTCCCCACGTTGATCTGGAGAGAGAATGGTGGTCCCAGGACCTTGTTGACGAGCTTACCATAGACGGTAACCTCTATCTCCTCTCCGGCGATATTTCTCTTCTTTTCTGGGAGAGTATGCAGGGTATGTTCTTTAACAAAACTCTTGCAGAGAATGCAGGTATCGAAAACCTTTATGACGTTGTACGCGACGGCGAATGGACCTTTGATAAAATGATGGAAGTCATCCGCATCGCCAACGTAGAGGATGATAACCCCGAAACCAAGATATACGGCTATACCTCCTGCCTCACCACTCAGGTTGATGTATATCAGGATGCTTTCGATATCCCCGTAACCACCAAGGATGCGGACGGCAGACCTTATTTCACCATTAATCAGGAAAAGACATACACCGCCCTCCAGATGGTATACGATCTGGTTTGCGGCAGCACATATTTCTATGAAGCCGCCGATAAGGCAGAGAGCGTTAAAATGTTCGGCGAAAACAGAGCGCTCTTCCTTCCCACTATGCTGGGCAACGGCAGTATTATAAATACTTACGATTGCAACTTCGGTATTCTTCCCATGCCCAAGTTTGATACCAATCAGGAAAACTACCACACCACCTGCGAGGACGCATATTCTCTTATGGCGGTTCCCATAACCAGCAAGGATAACCTTGAGTTTATCGGTATGATCACCGAAGCGCTTTGCGCACAGAGCTACCGTGCGGTCGTTCCCGAATGGTACACCGTTATCCTTCAGAACAGATACACAAAGGATGAAGATTCTATCGAAATGATCGAGATCATCCGCGAAGGTATCCTCTGTAACTTCGGTTATATCCATTCCTATGCGCTTGATTGGCCCGCACACCAGTTTAACATCTGCATCAACAACGGCACCACGGATTTCGCATCCAACTGGCAGTCCAAAGAAGCCACATTCAACAAAAATCTCGAAGACCTGCTGGACGCATATTTTGATTAATACTTCAAATCACCCCAAGAAGCCTTGCGGCTTCTCGGGGACCCCGATAACAAAAACGGCTGATTATATCAGCCGTTTTTTAATGAGGAATGAGTAAGCACCCCTAAAATCCTACGGATTTTTGGGGACCCCGCAATGATGAATGAGGAATGATGGTAGTTTTTTGCGGGGCAAAAAACAATTATTGTTTTACGGGATGACGAGGACGTCATCCCCTACGGTTATCGAACAGCCGTGGGAAATATCAAACCGTAGGGGACGATGTCCGATTTGGGGTCCCTGCGAATGCGACCAGCATTCGTGGGGTAAATCCTCATCGTCCCGCGAACTGTTCGCACGAAAATGTGTGTAGTTATACTCGTTTTGCTCTGTATACTGCGCAGGAATGAGGATCAAGCTCTACAAATGTGCCGCAGGTAAATTCTCCCGCATCCTTGTGGTTTATGCAATCCCGCAGATAAACGGTGTCCGTTACCTCCCAACCGCAATAATGCCACGAAAGGATCATTTTCTTTCTTGCATCGGTATCGTTTACAAGGCAAAAGGCGATATCGCCGCCGTCGAGAGGCTTTGCGAGAATAAGATCGCCGTTACTCATGGCGGGCAACAGATAGCCTTGTATGCCCAAGGAGTCCTGGTTTATTTCAATAAGCTCTCTGTTAAGCAGAATTTCTGCGATCTCCGGCTTTGTGGTGCGGACATCGTGACCCATAAGCAAGGGGGCGGCAAGCATGCACCACAGGGCAAAATGAGTCTGATATTCTGCCAAAGTACAGCCGTTTCCCCCGTTAACTCTGCCTGCCCAGCCTTCCCCTTCCAAGCCGATAACCATCATATCGGGATCGTTCCAGCCGTTAGCTCCTGCCACGTGACCCACGCCCATGGCATTTTTCGCTACGCGGATGACAGAAGCCCAGCTATCGTTAATATCCCCCGAAAGCCGCCACATATTTGCTCCCACACTGCGCATCCAATCCACCACCTCGGTGTGTCCGTAACAGCCGGAAAACAGTATGTCTCTGCCGCTTTCCCGCAATGCCTGACCCATTCTGCGGAACAGGTGGGGCACATCGGTGCCGGGCGCAAGATAGCCGCAATCGTATTTAAGCAGATCAACGCCCCATTCGGCAAACTTTTTGGCGTCCTGCCTTTCTCTGCCGTATGAACCTTCGCAGTTGGCGTAGGTAAGCACACCTGCCCCTGCGTACAAGCCGAACAACATTCCTTTTGAATGTATGTAGTCTCCTATATATTTCATTCCGGAGGGGAATCTCCGCGGGTCGGCAACAAGATCTCCGTTTTCGTCTCTGCCACGTATCATCCACGTGTCATCAATACAAACGTATTTGTACCCCGCATCCCGAAAACCTTTTTCCGCCATAGCGTCTACTGTTTCCAAAAGCGCCTTTTCGTCCAGATGCTCCCATCCGAAATAATTCCAGTGGTTCCACCCCATAGGCGGAGTTTTTATTTGTATTGCCATTTTTTCACGCTCCTTTACAGCAGTATAACATATGTAAACGTAAAAGTAAAGCAAACAACAGAACGATGAACTACGGAAGTTTTTTGCTGTACGCAAAAAACCGTGTAATTGTTTTCGAAATCTAACGTCTGTATAACTGAGAGTATCGCTGAAGCGGGGCGGCTGGATAAACAGATGCAGAAAACGTCTTTTACGAGCGTGCTGTAGTAATCTACAGCTAGCGAAGTAAAAGCGTTTAGAAACGCAAAATAAGAAGAAATTCCGTAGAGTTTTTTTACTTCTACGGAATTTTTACCTTATTTTGTGATTAAAGCGGCGGGGGCAAGGGGCGCCCCAAAAAATGCTACCGCATTTTTTGGGGACCCCGGGCAAGCCACCCGCCCTACATTTGGAAACTAACTGCAGCGAAACTTTTCAACACCCTTTGCGTTTCGATCTGCGCTGTTTAGCAAGTCGCCAATCAGTTTAGTCTTGCGACGCCGTAGCACAAGTACGCCGCAAACGATAACCACCCCATATACGGTAAAAACAGTATTCCCGCAAGGGGACGGCGCGCCCAAAGCTCCCGTGTGAGCACAAATCCGACCGCCCACATTAAAAGAATAACAAAAAACGAAAGCATAAAAAGCCGCCATTTAAAAAACAAAAAGGGCCACACGAAATTAAGAACGAGAGTTATTATATACAGCACTCTCCACAGCCTGCTTTTGCCTGTTTCGGAGGTATATGCAAAATAGCTCGAAAGTCCTATAAGAGCGTAAAGCGCTGTCCATACTGCGGGAAACACCCAGCCCGGCGGCGCAAGTTCGGGAAGGGCGATGTTTTGATACAACCCCGATCCTACCGCAGTTAATCCTCCTGCCAGCCCGCCAACAAAGAGGGGAATAAACAAACATATCAAAAGAACAAAAAGTCTTTTCACAAAAAAGCAGCCCCTTTTTTTACTTATTGATATAAGTTATGCATTTTTTTATTAAATATGCGGTAAATTGTTAATAAACTATTGCAAAACGGTAAAAACTGTTATATAATATGCAAAACCATACAGATAGAGGCGCGGTTCTTAAAAGTAGCTTTTTTAAGGTAAAACGGCTTTAACCGAAAAGCAAAAGGAAGCACCGCCGAAATCCCCCATAGCTTTCAGCCGTAAAGGGCTTGGAGGGTTGGTATATGGCAGAATATGTTATATACTGTCACGTAAGTGGAGTGCTATCAGGAAAAATACTGCAATAAAAGTGTTTTTTATGACCGTGCTTTACGCCCGGTCTTTTTTGTTATCGGGGTCCCCGAGAAGTCGCAGACTTCTTGGGGTGATTGTTAAAAATTTTTTACATAAAAAGGAGAAAACCATGAAAAAATACGCAAAAATAATTTTTGCTTTGCTGTTTGTGGCAGTGGTGCTTATCGCCGCGGGAGTAACCTGCGCTGTAAGCGAAGGCAACCCGTTTATCGGTTCCTTTTGGTCGCTGGTACCCCCCATTGTTGCAATAGTGCTGGCACTCATAACCAAAGAGGTATACTCATCTCTGCTTTTGGGTATTGCGGTGGGAGCTTTGCTTTTTGCAAACTTCAGCCCCGTTACTGCAGTTGATTCCCTTGTGCAGGAAGGTCTTATCGCATCCGTTTCCGGCACGGCGGGTATATTCGTGTTCCTTGTAATACTGGGAATTATGGTATGCCTTATAAACCGCGCAGGCGGTGCCGCCGCTTTCGGCAGATGGGCGCAGAAGAATATTAAATCCCGGGCAGGCGCGATGATATGCACCTTTGCTCTGGGCGTAATTATCTTTATAGACGATTACTTTAACTGCCTCACCGTGGGTACCGTTATGCGTCCCGTAACAGACGCGCAAAAGATCTCCCGCGCAAAGCTGGCGTATCTTATAGACGCTACCGCCGCGCCTATCTGTATGATCGCACCCATATCCTCTTGGGCTGCGGCTGTTTCCGAATACACCGCAGACGTTACCGACGCGGCAGGAAACTCCGTTTCCTCTCTGGCTTTGTTCTGCAGAGCTATTCCTTATAACTTCTATTCTCTGCTTACCTTCGTGTTCATTATCGCTTTGGTGCTTATGAAGTTTGATTTCGGTTCTATGAAAAAGCACGAAGCGCTCGCTCTGCAGGGCGACGTATACGGCGGTATAAAATCCTCTGCCGGCAGTACCGAAACCGAGGAGCATTGCGAAAAGGGCAGGGTTATAGACCTTATCCTTCCCGTCCTGGTGCTTATCCTCTGTTCTGTTATCGCACTTGTTTACGTGGGCGGCTTCTTTGATACCGCAAGCGAATATTATATGGATTTTATCGGCTCTTTCGGTAACACGGACGCAACCGTGGGATTGCCTCTGGGCGGATTTGTCGCACTTATATTCACCGTTGTTTACCTTGCTTTGAGAAAGCTTATTTCCGTAAAGCAATCTACCGAATGTGTGCCCAAGGGCTTTAACGCTATGGTGCCCGCAATACTTATTCTGGTATTTGCAACCTCTCTTAAGAATATGACCGGTCTTTTGGGAAGCGACGATTTTGTAAAAGCCGCACTTGAGGGCGCAGATGCTTTGCAAAAATTCCTCCCCGCAATAATATTCCTTATAGCCTGCGCAATAGCTTTTGCCACCGGAACATCCTGGGGTACCTTCGGTATACTCATCCCTATCGTGCTCAGCGTATTCCCCGCAGGAAGCGAGCTTATGATAATCGGTATGTCCGCTTGTCTTGCAGGCGCAGTTTGCGGCGACCATTGCTCCCCTATTTCCGATACCACCATTATGTCCTCCGCAGGTGCCCAGTGTGACCACGTTGCCCACGTTTCCACCCAGATACCTTATGCGGTGACTGTTGCGGCTGTATCCTTTGTGGCATATCTCATTGCAGGCTTTGTACCCGTTTGGTATATTACCCTGCCTATCGCTGCTCTGATAATGGTAGCAACGCTGGTTGTTATAAAGAAAGTAAGCGCAAAAAAGGCTTAGTTCAAGAAAGGAAAATCTGTTATGGAACAAAAAAAGCTTAAAGTTGCCGTTGTGGGTGTGGGCGGTATCTCCGAAGTACATATCAACGGCTATAAATCCTGCCCCGATGTGGAGCTTTACGCATTTTGCGATATTAACGAAAAGACCCTTAAATGGAAGGGCGAGCGCCACGGCGTCACCCGCCTTTATACCGATGAAGCCACAATGCTCAAAGAGCTTCCCGAAATAGATGCGGTTTCCGTCTGCACATGGAACTCCGCTCACGCGCCCTGCACCATTATGGCGCTTAACGCAGGCAAGCACGTTCTGTGCGAAAAGCCTATGGCGATGAACACCGAAGAAGCCGAGGCTATGCTGGAAGCGGCAAAGCGCAACAATAAGCTGCTTATGATCGGCTTTGTCCGCCGTTTCGGTAACGATGCGGCTGTGCTAAAGGATTTTATTGATGCAGGCGATTTCGGCGAAATATACTACGCAAAGGCAAATTATACCCGCCGTAACGGATGCCCCGGCGGCTGGTTCGGTGAAAAAGCACGCTCCGGCGGCGGCCCTCTTATCGACCTCGGCGTACACGTTATCGACCTTGTACGTTATCTGCTGGGCAATCCCAAGCCCGTTTCCGTATACGGCGTTACATATGATAAGCTTAAAAACCGTCCCGGCATCAAGGGCACAGTGGATTATAAGTCCGAAACCGATGCGGCAAAGCCTGTTTTCGACGTTGAGGATATGGCAAGCGCACTTATCCGCTTTGATAACGGCACCACCTTGGCGGTGGAAGCGTCCTTCAGCCTTAATATCCCCCACGACGTGGGCAAGATAGAACTTTACGGCAGTAAAGCAGGCGCGGTGATCGACCCCGAATTAAAGATATACACCCAGCAAAACGGATATCTTACCAACGTGACCATGCATCAGTCCACGGCGCTCAGCTTTGACGGATTGTTTGAAAACGAGATCTCCCATTTCGTTAAGTGCATAACCGATGGTATTCCTTGCCGCAATCCCGCGGAAGACGGCGTGGAGATGATGAAGATACTGGATGCGGTGTATCTATCCGCCTCCACCGGTCATGAGGTAGTAATTGGAACTGTCTAAACTGCGCAGATCGAAACGCAAAGGGTGTTGAAAAGTTTCGCTGCAGTTAGTTCCCAAATGTAGGGCGGGTGGCTTGCCCGGGGTCCCCAAAAAATGCGGTAGCATTTTTTGGGGCGCCCCTTGCCCCCGCCGCTTTAATTACTAAATAAGGTAAAAATTCGGTAGAAGTAAAACCTCTACCGAATTTCTTTTTATTTTGCGTTTCTATAAATTTTTACTTCGCTAGCTGTAGATTACTACAGCACGCTCGTAAAAATTCATTCTGCTTTGTTTATACAGTTCCCCGCTTCAATCAGACTTTTAGTTCTACAGACGGAATGGATCAAAAACAATTACACGGTTTTTTGCTCCGCAAAAAACTTCCGTAATTTCTCATTTCTCATTCCTCATTCCTCATTCCTCATTCCTCCTTCATCATTCCTCATTCCTCATTCCCGGGGTTCCCTGCAAAACCGCAGGTTTTGTGGGGTGGGTTCATCATTCATCATTATAAAAACGCCCGTATTATCGGGCGTTTTTATCACGGTTTTTGTATTTTTGTAATCTTTTTTCCTATTTTGTTCAGACCGGTAATGACCGTATCTGCGGTGAGTCGTATCTTCTTTTTGGGATTTTCCTGGTTAAGAGCTGTAATTACGCTGTATATATGGGAAAGGTTATCCGTGCCGTTTTCAAACACGCGGCTCAAGGTGGCGTGGGCGCGGTCATAGCCTTCCTGCAGCATTCTGTCAACGCTGTCGCGGGATATGACAAAGGATGTTTTTGCACGGGTCTCATCGGGGAAAAACAGCTTAACTATCTTGTTGTCAAAATAGCTGTCCTCAAAGGTGTACCAATAATCGTCAAAATAAATACATATAATATAGTCCAGCTTGTGCTGCATCAAAGGGTACACGGGAATATTATCCACCAACCCGCCGTCAAAGAAATAATCGTTTTCTATCTTTACGGGGCGGTTGAAAACGGGCAAGGCAATTCCCGCACGCAAATGCTTTCTGGTGTGCTGGCGCTGGGAATTAAGCTCTGTATAAGCTATCTTCATAGAGCTTATATTAAAGTGTGCGGTGTACAGCTTGCAGTAAAGCTTATCTTCGGGTGAGGTAAGCCCCGTAATTATCTGTTGCAGCTTATCGCTTCTCAAAAGCCGCATTACGTTTGTGTTTTCATTTTCACCGCAAAAGCTTTGCCACATTTCCTGCGCCTTTTCCAGCTTTTGGGTGGCGTATGCATAACCGTTAAGGGCGCCGATAGAGGCACAGCTTATATATTTTATATCTTCTATAGGTATAAATTCCCGAATAGCCTTCAAAGCGCCCACCTGATATGCGCCTTTTGCAAATCCGCCTGCAAGAACAATACCGATATTCACTTTCCTCCACCGCCTTCCATTTAAAAATATGCACAAAGTAACAACATATTATACAACGAACACCGTGAAATGTCAATATAAGAAACGCCTCCGTAAAGACTTTTACGGAGGCACTGTATTTTAATTAAATTCAACTAATATCTCCAGCGTTGCTTCCATATCGGATTCAGCTTTGTCCGCTACGGATTCAAAACGGGAAGCATAGTTGGGGTCTGTGTTGTATATCTGTCCGCAAACTCCGCCCCAATTATAAATGGCGCCAAGGTCAAACACGCGGGAAGCGAAGATTATATCAAGCATTCTTCCCGATTCATCATCGCGGGTAGCCTGAAGCTTAAGTGTGCGGTCATAATATTCGGGGGTAACCTTTTCCTTGCTCAAAGCGCCCAGCGCCTCAATAACAAGTCCCAGATCCTCGGGGTCTTTGGCTGTTGTGGGTATTGCCAGAGAGGATGTCTGGTGGTAGGAAACAGAGTGGTAATATCTGTCCTGCTCGGGGTCGCCCTTGGGGATGGGAAGCATACCGAAATCGTCTTCCATAGCGCGGAATGCGGTAAGATTCATAAGACCGCCCATATAGAACAGCTCTCTGCCATCGGTAAATGCTTTTACAACAGTCGCCTCAAATACGTTGGAGTAACCCTTGCCGGAAAATCTGCCGTCATCGGCAATCATAACCGTGCTCTGATCTCTGTAAAAATCGCTTATCTTGGAAAGAGCATCGTACATACTTTCGGTCTGGAAGGAGAAATAGGGAATATCGTCCTCGTCCTTGGAAACCACCTTTTCGCCGGAAGCCAGCGCGTGCACGTAGATGTTGTAGGTTTCGGTGCCCAAAGCCCAGGTGTCAAATTCGTCTACCGTTCCGTCTCCGCTGCTGTCAAAGGTTATACCCTTGCATATGGTAATAAAATTATCCAAATTCCATTCGTCGTTATCGACCATTTCGTAAAAGTTGTAATCGGCGCACATTTCGGATGCCAAGCGCTTGTTAAAGAATATAAGCCAGGTGCCGTCGTTATCCTGTGTGTTTATATCGCCCAACGCCACGAAAATTCTTCCCGCAACGGAAAGGTCGTTAACAGCCTGCTGGTCCCACCAAGGGTTGGTAAGATCAATAGTCTCTATGGAATTAAGGTCTCTGTATATTCCGTCAAGCCAGGAAGCCGCTGTGTATGTAATATTTTCAAACAGCAGATCGTATGCGTTTTCGCCGGTAATGCCCGCCGCCATCTGGTCAATTATCATCTGGTTCAGTTCGGGCTGTCCCGCAGCAACTATATCGCCTTTTAAGGTGCAGTGATATCTTTCCTCAATTACTCTTCTCACCTCTGCTTTCGCGGTATCAACCGCAGAAGCGCTGTCTTCGGAGTAATCCTCTCTTTGTATGACCTCGCCGCCGAAGCCGAGAATAGACCCGCTTCCGTTTGCGTTCCAGTCTCTGCAAAGAATACGTATAACACGTCCGCCCAGATCCTTCACGGGGACGCTGGCGGCGTAATCGGAGTCGCTTACGCTGTCTTCGCTCGGATCATTGTCCGTCGTGTCGTTACACGCCGCAAGAGAGGCGCAAAGTAAAACAAGAATAAGTAAAATGGGTAAAATCTTTTTCATTTTATTCCTCCGCCGTGCTATTCAAGCAAGCCTTCCACAGTGTTTTCCATATCCGACTGAACTTTGCCGGCGATATTTTCAAATCTGGAAGCAAAGTTGGAATCCGCATAATAGAATGCGCTTGTCGCGCTGCCCCAGCCATAGATATTTGCAAGGTCAAATACGCGGGACGCAAAGATAATATCCAGCATTCTTCCGGAATCGTCATCACGGGTAGCCTGAAGCTTAAGTGTTCGGTCGTAATATTCGGGGGTAACTATATTCTTGCTCATTGCGGCAATGGCTTCAATAACCAAGCCCAGATCTTCTACGTTCTGCACGGTTCTGGGAATAGCCAGAGCAGAGGTCTTGGAAGGAGATACGGAATGGTAGTATCTGTCCTGATCCGCATACATCTTGGGAATGGGGAGCATACCGAAATCGTCCTCCATTGAACGGAAGCCGGTAAGGTTCATAAGACCGCCCATATAGAACAGCTCTCTGCCGTCGGTAAACGCCTTGATAATGGTAGCTTCCCATACGTTGGAAAAGCCCTTGTTATTGAATCTGCCGTCGTTTGCGATCATAACGGTTTTATCATCGCTGTAAAATTCGGTTATTTTTTCAAGCGCGTTGTACATACCCTCTGTCTGAAGCGTGATATAGGGCATATCGTCATCATCCTTGGATGCAATACGCTCGCCTGCGGAAAGTGCGTGTACGTAAATATTGTAAAGCTCTGTACCAAACGCCCATGTGTCGCGCTCGTCCAGCTGGTCATCATTGTTGCTGTTATAGGTTATACCCTTGCAGATCTTAACGAAATTATCGAAATTCCATTCATCGTTATCGACCATTTCGTAAAAATCGTAATCCGCGCACATTTCTGCGGCAAGACGCTTGTTAAAGTATATTATCCAGGTGCCGTCGTTATCCTGGGTGTTGATATCGCCCAGAGCAACGAACAATCTGCCGTCAATGGAAAGATCGTTAACAGCCTGCTGGTCCCACCAAGGGTTGGTAAGGTCAATGGTGTCTATCCGGGTAAGGTCAAGATAAACGCCGTCAAGCCAATGGGAAGCGGTAGCGTTTACGTTATCAAACAAAATGTCATAAGCGCCTTCGCCGGTAATGCCGGAAGCAACCTGACTGTTTATGGTGCCTACCTGGGAGCCTGCTTTGATATCGCCGGTAATGGTGCAGTGGTATCTTTCTTCTATAAGTCTTCTTGTTTCCGCTTTTGCCACGTCAACTGCGGATGCGGTATCTTCGGAGTAATCCTCGCGCTGAATGATCTCTCCGCCGAAGCCCATAATAGAGCCGCTGCCCTGGGCGTTGTAATCCTGGCACAGAATTCTTATAACTCTTCCGCCCAGATCCTTCACAGGCAGGTCCGCGCCGTAAATCTTATCCTCTTCGGATATGCTCACTTCGGAATCTTCGCTCACTTCGGGGGTAGTGGTGTTGCAGGCTGCAAGTATGCCGCAAAGCATCAGGCACGCCAAAAGAACAGCAAACAGTTTTTTCATTGTATGTACGCTCCTTTTAAAAATCTTCCTATTATATATTGTTAAGGGCATTGTTTAAAGCTGCAACGTTTTCTTTTATATCGCCTTTAAAAACGGCGCTTCCCGCAACCAGAAGTCTTGCGCCCGCCTTTGCGGCAACGGGTGCCGTGGCAGGGTCAATACCGCCGTCAACGGAAAGGATAATATCTTTTCCGCTTTCGTCAATGGCTTTGCGCAGGATCTCAAGCTTGGGCATCATATCCGCCATAAACTTCTGTCCGCCGAATCCGGGCTCCACCGTCATTACCAAAAACATATCCGCATATTCAATAAGGGGCAGTAAGACCTCTGCCGGTGTGCCGGGTTTTACGGAAACTCCCGCCTTTACGCCGGCTTCTCTTATCTGCCTGAGCACCGCCGCAGGATCCTTGGTGGCTTCGTAATGGATCGTTATGTAGTCCGAACCCGCTTTAACAAAATCATCAATATATCTTTCGGGCTCGGTTATCATCAGATGCGTGTCGAATATCATTCTGCTGTGGGGGCGGAGAGATTTTATGACCACCTGCCCAAAGGATATGTTGGGCACAAAGATGCCATCCATAACGTCCAAATGCAGGTATCGGATACCCTGCTCCTCAAGAAGTCCGAACTGCGCCGCCGCGTTGCCGAAATCCGCGCTCAAAGCAGAGGGGGCGATGTATATTTTTTCCATAAGGAATCCTTTCCCCTTTTTAAAGGTAAAAACATATCATATAATATAATAAAGTGTCGCAGGAGGAGAAAAGACGTTGAATATAAAGGAACCGACCCAAAGCATCTTCTCCGCTCACTTCCTATATATTATAATATACAGCAACAAGCAAAAAAAGTCAATATAATATGATCCGTTCCCGTGAAGCAAGCTCTTTGCAAACGGAAATGGCTTTTTCCTTTGCGCCCTCCGCCCCGTAGGAAAGATCAATAAGCGCTTCTTCCAGCCGTTCAAGCTCTCCGCCGCTTATTACAAGCTCCAGCAGACTTTTCCTTTTGTAATAATATTCAAGAGCGTCCTTGCCGCGGTCTGAGTCTATAAGTGCTAAAGTTTTTTCCGTGTAACCGTTTATAAGAAAAGCGGAAACGGCGGTAAGACAAATTATTACCGCTACGGCAACGCAGGAAAATATAAAGTTTTTCATTTTTCCTCCTCCCAGGGTATCACGCTCATATCTCCGCTTTGTTCAAGCACCACGGTCTTGACCTGCTTCATATCCTCATATCCTTTCAGCCGCGCCTGGGCTTCAACCTCATCCTCCGCCACCCGCGCTTTTTCCATGTTCTCGGTTATATACTGTCCGTTTTTAACCAAAACAATAGGTTCGCCGTCAAGAAACAAACGTATCTTTTTGTTCTTGCGGGAAACGTACGCCGTTATCACCTCCGCGCTTGAAACCAGCATCAGAGGAACAATGCCGTACATAAGGGGTATGTCGGGGTCTGTCATGGGAATGGCGGCAAGCTCGCTTATTAAAAGCGCGGCAACAAATTCTCCCGCCTGTAATTGCCCGATCTGGCGTTTCCCCATAATTCTTACCGAAAAAAGTAAGATAGCATATAACAAAAAAGTGCGAAATAGTATGGTCAGCACATATATCACCACCATATATTGTGGATAAAATCGGCAATTTTATACCAAAAAAATTTTTTTAAAAAAACTTTAATTTTTTTAAAAAAAGGTGTTGACAAAGAGCGAAGTATGTGGTAGAATAGCCAAGCTGTCGGCGAGAGGTTGGCAGCGACGGACATTGAAAATCGAACAACAACGAAGAAGAAATGTACAAAGAAAAAGTATGTGAA
>JAFQAP010000011.1 GCA_017399965.1 Clostridia bacterium
AAAGAAATTCCGCAAAATAATATTCTATTCTGGAAATGTTTACTTCGTCCAAAACAGTAATATATACGTCGCCTTTTCCACCCGCTTCGTAAAGCTTGCACAGCATGGTGGTTTCGTTGAACTTTTTGGTGAATTCGTTGAAATACCCGATCATATCGGATCTTTCTTTCCACATAGGCTGAATGGGAACAACAGTGGTGGAATTGCCGAAGAATTCTCCCGCCGCATAAGCGAGTGATGTCTTGCCGGTACCCGACATACCGCGGAGAATAATGAGCTTGGAAATTCCCATTCCCGCGATAAAACGGCGGATATCCGCTATATCGTAATACAGCCCCAGCTTTCCCGCCGCATATTCGCGGAATTTTTCGCAAAGCTCGTCAAGCTCACATGTGTCGTAGGGGACAGGCTTTTGATTTTTTAATTCTTTATCTATCCGAGTAAGCTGGGAGAAGCGAATACCGCCCCTCGTTTTTTGCTTTTTCCGTTTTCCGAACAGCTTTTTGAGTATTCTGTGCCTTTTTGTGATAGGTATAAACACGGGAATGACGGAAAGAGCAAGTAAAAACAGCGCGACTAAAAGAGCGAGGGAAAAGGATATCATCATATAAACCGCTTCGGAGTTTGTGAAAGCGGAGTTAAGATACACCTGTATGTATTTCAGCTCCTTGTTGCCCAAAACGGTTATATAAAATATTATTGCGGTAATAAAAAACAGCGATGCGGTTACCGCAATGGTAATAAACAATCTTTTCGTTGCTTTTTTCATTTTTCACCTCTCCTGCTTGCTTTTAATTATTTTTTCCAAAGCTTCTTGCGGCGAATTTGCTTTTTGGTTTCTTTCCAGCAGGATTCAAAATATTTCTTAAAAGCGTTGTATTCCGCTTCAAGATTTAAAAATTCTTCCTTGGAAAGAGTCGTTTCCGGCTTTTCGGCGCCGCCTTCGGCAAGCTTTGCACCGCGGACTCTGGCGCATTGCAAATTGTATTTTTCCGCAAGCTCTTTGTAATCCGCAATAAACTTTTCGTTCAGCTTTTTTATCTCATCTTTGTGGTTTTCGTTTATTTTCTTTATCTCTTCATCCTTGCGCTCAAGCGAAGCTTCCGCGTAACTCAACTCTTGCTTGTGCTTGTCATTGTTTATACGCAAAAGCTCTTGCTGTCTGCGAAGTTCGGCTTTTGCGGCGTCGGTTTCTTTTTTCGCAGCTGCACGTATTTGCTCTGCCTCCGCTATTTTTTTCTCTGCTTCCAAAAGAAGGTTTTTTCCTTCGTTCAGCCGCTGTATTTGAGCTTGCGCATCTGCGCATTTATCCTCAAGCGCCATAACGTATTCGGTAACGGCGCTGTCCGTATTGCCGATAATTTGCTTAAGCTCGTATATACGCTTTTCTCTGGCTTTGCGTTCTTCATTCAGCTTGTCTTCGCAGTACTGCTTATATCTTTCCTCCAATTCGTCGTAAAGACCGCCGCTTCTGTAGGAAAGATAAGACGTAACTGCAATAAGCTCCGCATAATCGGCTCTCGCTTCTGCTTTCAACGCGCCCGACTGCTTGTAAAGCTCTTTTACCGTGTATCCGTTTCCGTTATACGCTACCAGATAATCGTACAGCTCCAGCGCTTTTGAAAAGCAAGTATTTTGCAAAAGCACGTTTGTTCTTGCAATAGGCGGTTTTAGCACGGGTGCGGTGGAAACTTCCACCATCAGACCCGTTTTAAGCAGAGTATCCGTTTCCGCAATAATATTCTTAATGCGCTTCAGCCCGTTTTCCGTTTTGTTTGTGGTTTCTTTATCCACCGCATTGGAGGAAACTTCTTTGTATTTAAGTGAAAAGCTTATCTTTTTTGTTTTGTCGCCGATAGTTTTGTCAAGCTCTATTTCGGAAGAAAACAAATTCGCGTTTTCGCATATCTTGGCGTACTTTATTTCGGAAAAATCCTTTATGTAGCAAAGAAGCATATACAAAAATCGGTTTTCGTATACCGCATAAGTGCCGATATTTTCTGTCATCAATATCTTTTCGGGAATGATTTCTTCGCCGGGAGCAGGCTCTCGCGTTATCATCTGGCTGTGCCGCGCCAGATGCTCTACAGATGTTTTTGAAACTCTGCGGGCTTTTTCTATAGGGACAGTTTCGCCCTGACGGAGAATAAACTGTCTGTTTTCCTTAATTGCACGATCTATAAAGGGTAGTGAACTTTCTATCTGCTCCACCCAGTCTGTGTTTATTTCGCAGGTACTTAAAACAGTATCGCACTTTTCGCCTTTTTTGTCTGTGCGCAGAATGGCGCGCTGCATTTTTGTATTCTCCGGCTCGTTCCCTTTGGCTTGGAGATAAGCCGAATATCCTCGGTGCATTGCATCCAGCATTTTGTCTTGCATAACGGACCCCCTTTTAAAAAGGTTTTAAACTGAACTATACGTTCCTTTTAATGCGTTTTATATGTTCGTTGCTTTGGGGCAGATTTTTAAGCCCAAACAATTCGTCAAGTAAACTTAAAAGATTATCGCTTTCGCTTTTAACAAAAGCGGGGCTCAACTGCTCCAATTTACGGAGTATCTTTCTCGCCAGAATATCGTCCAAAGCTTCGGTCTCTGTTCCTCCGCAGGCTAACATAACAGGCACGTAAGCCTCTATCTGTCTCATAATTCTGTTGCCGAAGGAAACTCTGAACACTTCGGAAAGATATTCGTCCAGCCTTTTTAGCTTTTCCTTGCTTTCGCTTGAAAGAGTGTACTTTTCCTTTGCTTTTTCAAATAATTGATCCAAGGCTTCATAGGAAATATGGCAGGGTGAGGGAGTATCGCATACGAAAGGAGTACACTTTCTGTCAAGATCAATAACCGCGGCTCTGTCGTATACCTTGTCGGATATGGCAAAGGTTGAATCATCGTTGTTGGCAGTACCCACAAACCACATGTTTACGGGCAGTAACAGCTTTCCGTTTACAAGACGGGCGGGATCGTTTTTCCAGGTATCGGAAACAACGTCAAGATATCTCTTGCTTGTATCGGGAAGCTCAAGGAGAGAAAGAAATTCCGCAAAATAATATTCTATTCTGGAAATGTTTACTTCGTCCAAAACAGTAATATATACGTCGCCTTTTCCACCCGCTTCGTAAAGCTTGCACAGCATGGTGGTTTCGTTGAACTTTTTGGTAAATTCGTTGAAATACCCGATCATATCGGATCTTTCTTTCCACATAGGCTGAATTGGAACAACAGTGGAGGAATTGCCGAAGAATTCTCCCGCCGCATAAGCGAGTGATGTCTTGCCGGTACCCGACATACCGCGGAGAATAATGAGCTTGGAGATTCCCATTCCCGCGATAAAACGGCGGATATCCGCTATATCGTAATACAGCCCCAGCTTTCCTGCCGCATATTCGCGGAATTTTTCGCAAAGCTCGTCAAGCTCACAGATGTCGTAGGGGATAGCGGCGGTACTTTTGCTCAGCTCCTCGTCTATTCTTGCCAGCTGGGAAAAACGGGAAGCGCTTGTATCCGCAACGGTTTTCTCTGCACCTACTGCGGTGTCTTCGCCGTATGGCGCATTACTTCGAATGTTCTCCGCATCCTTGCGCATCATATGCAAAGCGATCAGTACAGCACCCGATATTACCGCTACAAGGAACATAAGTATTGCCAGATACATCCCGATAGCATAAGGAGTAGAGAAAAAATCAAAAAGGGAAGACCCCGCAGACATTTGCGGGATGTAACCAAAAGTATATATACAGGACATAATTTCGTTCATAAACCCATCTCCTTTTTACGAAAAAAAGTATTATTCACCTTTATATGTGTATTATATCATAATGAATTAATATATTCAACATCGGTTGTGTCAAAAATGACTAAATCTCACATCAAAAAACACAAAAAACAGTAATATTTTACAAACTGTTCATATAATAATACTTTTCAAAACCGTTTTTGGTTACATTAAATTAAAAAATTCCCCCAAGAAACTGCAATGCTTCTCGGGGGAAAGGTTTATTCTACTGTTATTTCTGCCGTGCAGATGTCGGATTCGCCGAAGCCGGAATTAAAAGTATATGTAAATGTTACCGTTCCGGTAAAATCCTTTTCCGGATAGAACACGAATGTTCCGTCGTTTGCAAGAGAAACCGTGCCGCTTTCGGGCATGGAAACTATATCGAAAATGTATCCGGAAGGTACGTCTGTCATTGTTTTGCCGGATATCAAGGCGTTCTTTTCCCCCTTTACCGTAACCTTTTCCAAGGCGTCGGGTTCTGTGGGAAGAGTGCCTTTTATAAACTGATAAGTATAATCATAGATCAACCGCGTCTTTCCGCCGGCTTTTGCCGCATCGTAATAGCAGTAGATCTCCTGATAATACATATGTACGCAGTTTTCCATATAACCGTACTTTGCGCCGCCTGCCAGATACTCCAGATATCTTCTGTAAAGATTTGCGTTGTTGAACGTAGCGGATGCGATCTCTATCTCGATTCCCATTCCGTAATACTTTGCCATATTGGCGGCGTATTCGAGTCTGCTGTCGGGCACTTCTTCCTTGAATACGTATCCGGGCTGCATGCAAGCAACGTCAAAGCAGTGGTCCTGCCAGGAATCCACGCCGGATGCACAGAACCAGGGGATCCAGAAGAAATCCAGACCCTTTTCGTGCACCATCTTGCTCACTTCTATTACCAGCTCGGGTTCGTTTTCCTTGGGGTATACGCCCTCGTCAAACCAATAATAGCCCACGAGCTCGATGTTTTTGAAATCATACTCATTGTATTTTTCTTCAAACAGAGTTATTTGCTCATTGACAGACTTTATCTTGTCCTCAAGCTTCAGTTCCGCGGGAGGCATATACACAGCTACGGTGAGACCGTATTTAAAGCTGTCGTCCAGCTTTAATGCCGCTTTTACCTGACCTGCCGCTTCTTCCAAGGCGAGTATGTTTTTACCTTCCGCAAACAGATCATTAACAATCCATTGTATGTCGCTTTCCGCGTATCCTGCGGAAGCGCCGTTACCCGAAGGGAAACCGCCGCTGTTAAGGAACAAAAAGCTATCGAACATAGTATCGGTAATATTCCCATCGGTATCAACATAACCCAGGTAGGGGATAAGCTTTTCCACGTCAAATCCGTTAAGCTTGGGACCGTGGTACAGCAGGCAAAGATCCTTTGCGCCGTTTAACAGGTCTTCGGATGGCTCCTTGTAGCCGATACCGCTTTCCTCACGGGTCTTAAGTCCGCTGTTTTTAAGTGTGGGCGCACCGCCCGTCGCCGTGGTACCGAACGCCTCAAGCTCGCCAATACCTATCCAATTACAGGAGAGGAGGTGGAAACAAATATACCTTGCCTGTACCGCAGATCTCATTTCCAGGGATACGGATACCAGCGTGTTGTCGTTTTTGGGCTCAACCTTCATTGTTCCCGCATTGTACCAGGTCTTTGCATCGTCGGATAAAAATACGGTTACCTTGAAGGGTGCCTGAACTCCCCAAGGAATGCGGTGGGTAAACTGCGCCGTAAAGGATTTTACCGCCGCCATATCACCCAGATCGTAATATATTTCAATGGGAGCAGCCGAGCTTTGGAATTTAAAGAACTGTCCGTTGTGAATTTCGTTGCTCGTTGCCATTTTGCCGTCTGTAAGAACAGGGGAGTCCGACTTGGACAAATCACCGGAAACTCCTGTTATATGCTCGGGAATGTATATCTGCTGTATATTGCCTTGTATCAGATTCACGGTTTCATAAGAAACCTTTTCCCATTTTTTAATTTCGGTTTCGAATACCAGCGGCTCAAAGTAAGATCCCTGTTCAATAACGCCGGTGTTGGCGTATACTGCCGCTTCCTCAATAATAAACTTTTTGGTATCGGTAGCCTCAAGAGTAAATCTTACGTATCTGCCGGATGCGCATTTATCAAGCACGAGAGGGAATTCATATACGCTTTGTCCCGAATATACGCCGTAAATTCTGCCTATATCGGTGAAATCGGAGTTATCGTCGCTCACCGCATAGGTTACTGCAACGGGCATATACCGTCCCGTGGCGTTGTTTGAATAGCAGGTGAGGCGGAATTCGCTCATATCCTCTCGCTTTTCTCCCAAATCAACGGTTACGGTAACAGCGTTGCCGCCGTCAAAGCCCACCCATTTTCCCAACTCGTACACACCGGTTATGTTGCCATCGGTGAGATACTTGCCGTTATCTGCAAATCCGCTTGCGGTTTCTGCGGAAAGGGTGTAATTGCATCCTTTGCTCACCAGCTGTAATGCCAGTTCTCTGTCGGGTACGGCACCGCCCTCGTATTTTACGGTTCCAAGATTATCATAAGCTGCCTTTACGGCATCACGGAATATTTCGTCGGGGCTTTGCTTTTTCTTTTCGTCGGATATTACGGATATCTCATCCAGGAATATCCAGCTGTTCAGCTTTGATATTTCCAATCTTACGTAACGTGCTCTTATATAGTATTCGGATGTGAATACGGCTTCAAGGCGGTCTCCGTCAACGTATTCGGGTATGGTCATTTCACCCGCATCGGTATACTTTCTTCCGTCCTTGGAGACCTTTATTTTTACTCCCGAAGGAGGTGCGATTCCCGCATTGGTAGTGGAAAGATAACCCATCCTCACTTCGTATATTTTTGAGTAAACCTTGCCCAGATCCAGGGTTATGGTAAGCGCTCCGCCCAGATAACCTGCATAGTTTATGTCGTTATAGTCTGCGCTTCCTACAGGGCCGGTCATACTGTCGGTAAGCTCTATACCGTATGTATCGGGGTACTTTTCGCCCGCTTCCATGGAAACGGTGTAAGGCATACCCGTGCTTATAACGGTGGAAAACTCGGGATCTGTTACGGGATCGCCCTTGTTTTCCGGCACTTCGCTTTCTGTTTCGGTAATGTTTACGCTTATATCGGAATTATCCGAATCCGGCGTAATACATCCTGCAAATACGGGCAGTAACATTGCCGCAATAATAAGCAGTGTGAATATTTGCTGTGCTCTTTTTGACATATCGTCGCCTCCGCAGGTATATTTTGTTCAGTTTATCATATTCTTCGGCACTATTCAATAGTTATACGAAAAAATAAGACGGCTTCTAAACAAACCGTCTTATCTGTTTTTGGTTATATGTTTTTATCCCAACAGCGTATCGGTTATAAGCATCACGCAAAAGCCGACAAGCAGGGAATAGGTTGCGCCTCTTTGATGACCGTGGGCGTGGGTTTCGGGGATCATTTCGTCGCTTATAACGTAAAGCATGGTTCCTCCCGCAAAAGCCAGAGCAAAGGGAAGTATTACGGAAGCTATGCTTACCGCAAAATACCCGATAAGGGTGCCGATCACCTCTACCACTCCGGTAGCCATAGCGCACAGAAAAGTCTTTTTCGGGGATACGCCTGCCGCCAGCATAGGACCGATGATCACCATACCTTCGGGGATGTTTTGCAGAGCGATACCTCCTGCGATAATAAGGGCTTGGGAGGTGTCGCCGGATCCGAATCCCACGCCTGCCGCAATACCCTCGGGGAGGTTATGTATTGCGATAGCGGCGACAAAAAGCAATACCTTGCTTAAATTTGCGTTGCTGTGCTGTTCCGTGTCGGGACCGACAAGACGGTGGAGATGGGGTACCAGCTTGTCTATAAGGTTGAGGCATAAAGCACCTGCAAAAACCCCCGCCACCGTAACAATAAGTCCGTATTTACCGCCGTAATCCAGAGAGGGAAGTATAAGTCCCAGCACCGCGGCGGCAAGCATTACTCCCGCAGCAAAGGAAAGCACTATATCCGAAAACTTGTGGGAGATCTTTTTAAACAAAAATCCGATCACGGAACCGAATATTGTTGCGCCGCCCACACCCAGCGCGGTTAATAATACCATTTTCATCTTTGTTTTCTCCCGTAATTCAAAAGCACCGGCTGTGCTCTGCCGCCGGTACTTTTATGTTTTCTTGGGGTGAATTTATATCTGTTTGTGTCCCATCATAAGCTCGGATATAATATCCAAAACCTTTTGATGGCAGCCGCCGCATCCCGTAGAGCAGTGAGTTACCTGCTGAACTGCGTTAAACGCCTGCAGCACGTTTTCAAATTTATTGTTATTTTCAAGTGCATCTGCGATGTCGGCATAGCTGACCTGCTTGCAGTTGCACACCATATAGTTCTCTCTCATATTATTCTGCGCTGAAGTTATCCTTGCCTACACCGCAAACGGCGCATTCAAAGTCTTCGGGAAGGTCTTCAAATTTGGTGCCGGGAGCAATGCCTCTGTCGGGATCGCCCAAAGCTTCATCATAGGTCCAGCCGCAAATTTCACATACGTATTTCATGTTATTTTCCTCCGTTTATTCAAAAATATAAATTATTCTACGTCTGTTTTCCACAAACCGTGAAGGTTGCAGTAAGCATAAACAGCTACAGGTTTTTCATCTGCAACAGCAAAGGTTACAACGGGCTTTTCGCCGGGGTTAAGACACTTTCTCTGTCCGCCCTTGTCGGTCTGGAGATATACCCAAGTAATGCTGTGTTCTTCGCTCATAGGGTGCTCAACGCTGCCCACGCAAACCTTAACGGTGTTGCCTTCGACCGATACTACGGGAATATGCTTTTCCTTGCTTGCCTCAACGGTGCCTGCTTCGATAGCGGTCATTTTCTGTCCGCAGCAAACTACGGGCACGCCGGAGCTGTGGATCATACCGATAATATTTCCGCAATGCTCGCAAATGTAAAATCTTGTTTCGTTACACATAAAATTTTTCCTCCGTGTGTTTATTATATTTTTTGTTATTTTATTTCTTCAAAATCGCTTGCTCCGTGCTTGCAGAGAGGGCATACGATATCATCGGGCAGAGTGTCGCCTTCATATATCCATCCGCATATCTTGCACACGTAGCCTTTTTTGCCCTCCGTTGCGGGCTTGGGTTTTACGTTGTCCTGATAATAGGTATAGGTCATAGTCTTTTTGTCGGATATTACTCTGGATTCGGTTATAGAGCATATAAACATTCCGTGGGTATCCAGATCAACGTACTGCTCCACCTTCAGGGACATAAAGGAATTTATATATGCAGGCAGGAACGCAAGTCCGTTATCCGATCTTAAAGGAGTTATATTGGCGAATTTATCAACGTTTCTGCCGCTTACAAACCCAAAGTTTTCAAAAACTGAAAAGGGAGCTTCTTCGGAAAGACAGTTGATATTCATCTTACCCGTCTGCTTTATAACGTGGTGGGAATAAGAGTCTTTGTTAATAGTTACCGCAATTCTGTTGGGGGTATTGGTGACCTGGGTTACGGTGTTTACTATGAGTCCGTTATCCTTTTTGCCGTCGTTTGAGGTGATAACGTACAGACCGTAGCCTATCTTAAACAGAGCGGTAAGATCGTTTTTATTTGCGGTGGAATCCTGGCGGGCAAGGTATTCTTTGCACAATTCGTCTGCCAGCGCGTTCAGCTTTTCCGTGCTTTCTTCGTTAAGCGCGGAAAGTATTCTGACCGTGTTTTCCGCAAAGGTGATATTCTTGCTTGAGGAAAGCATTTCCTTCATTGCCTTTGCAGCCAGAGGCGCCCAGGAACCGTTTTCCATAAAAGCTACGGTGCGGTTTTGGAAAGAACGCTCGGTAAGGTGGTTTATAAACTCGCGCATATAGGGGAATATTCCTGCGTTATAGGTGGTGGTTGCGAGAACCGTTTTGCTGTATCTGAACGAATCTTCAACAGCCTCTGCCATATCGCAGCGTGCAAGATCGTTTACCACTACCTTGGGGCATCCTCTTTCCTTCAGTTTTTCCGCAAGAAGCATTACCGCTTTTTTGGTGTTGCCGTAAACAGAAGTGTATGCAATTACTATTCCGTCTTCCTCGGGACGGTAGCTTGACCAGGTATCGTAGAGGTTTATATAGTATCCCAGATTTTCGTTAAGAACGGGACCGTGTAAGGGGCAGATTATCTTTATATCCAGACCGGCAGCCTTTTTAAGCAGATTTTGCACCTGCGCGCCGTATTTGCCCACTATGCCGATATAGTATCTTCTCGCTTCGCAAGCCCAGTCCTCCTGTGTATCCAATGCGCCGAATTTACCGAATCCGTCTGCGGAAAAGAGCACTTTGTCCGTGCTGTCGTAGGTTACGATGACCTCGGGCCAGTGCACCATCGGTGCGGCAACGAAATTAAGCAGATGCTTACCCAAAGAAAGCGTATCGCCTTCGCCCACGACTATCTGCTTTTCGGCAAAATCGGTACCGAAAAAGTTTTTCATCATAGCAAATGCTTTTGCGGAAGAAACTATTTTCGCTTCGGGGTATGTCCTGATAAAACTTACTATATTGGCAGAATGATCGGGCTCCATGTGCTGTATAACAAGGTAATCGGGCGTTCTGCCGTTCAGTGCGCTTTGCAGGTTATCCAGCCATTCGTGAGTGAAGTTTGCGTCCACCGTGTCCATAACGGCGATCTTTTCGTCAATAATGACGTAGGAATTATAAGAGATTCCGTTGGGGACGATGTATTGTCCTTCAAAAAGATCGACCTTTTTATCGTCTACACCGATGTATTTTATATCGTTTGTTATTATCATATCCGCACCTCTTCGATTTATATGTATTTATTATACCACTATTGATTTTGAATTTCAATCGGTTATTAAAGAATTTTTCCGTCTGTGGAAATTGTTACCACTTGCAACGGAATGTGCTTGCCGCTGAAAGATATTGCTCTTTTTACCGCGTTTTCCAACCCGCCGCAGCAAGGCACCTCCATACGTACCGCCGTAATGCTTTTTATGTTGTTTTCGGCGATTATCTGTGTAAGCTTATTGGAATAGTCTTCGTTATCAAGCTTGGGACAGCCGATAAGCGTTATGCGGTTTTTTATAAACTCTTCGTGGAAATTTCCGTATGCAAAGGCGGTGCAGTCTGCCGCAATAAGTAGATTTGCGTTTTCAAAATAAGGAGCGTTTACCGGCACGAGCTTTATCTGGCAGGGCCATTGCGAAAGCCTGCTTGTCACGTTAATCCTCTTTACCGGCTCGGCATCTCTCTTTATTGCTTTTGCCGCCGTTCCCGGACATCCGCAGGGCCGTTTGTTTTGTGTCTTTTGCATTTTTGCCAAAAGCACAGCCTTTTCGTCGTATGCGGGTGCTTCTCGTTCTTCAAAGCTTATAGCTCCCGTGGGGCAGGCGGGAAGGCAATCTCCCAACCCGTCACAGTAATCTTCTCTCATAAGCGTTGCCACACCGTTTACCATTTCTATGGCGCCTTCGTGGCAGGCGGCGGCGCAAGCACCGCACCCGTTGCACTTGTTTTTATCGATTTTAATTATTTTTCTTATCATATTTTGCTCCTTAAAAGCATTTGCCGTCCTTGCAGTCCACTGCGCTTCCGCCTCGGAAACACAATTCGTTTCGGCACTGACCGTCTTTTATCATATCCACGATGTTTTGCACCGTGGTCTCCGCAATATTGGAGAGGGCTTCTTTTGTTAAAAACGCCTGGTGTGAGGTAACTATCACGTTGGGCATGGAGATGAGCCGTGCCAGCGTGTCGTCTTCCACTATATGCCCCGAATAATCCTCAAAAAACAGGTCGGCTTCTTCCTCGTAAACGTCCAGACAAGCGGCGCCCACCTTACGTTCCTTTATTCCGTTAAGAAGCGCTTCCGCATCTACCAGACCGCCTCTGGAGGTGTTCAGTATAATAACGCCTTTTTTGCATTTATCAATGGAATCTTTGTTTATTATATGTCTTGTCTCATCGGTAAGAGGGCAATGGAGGGATATTACGTCGCTCTCTTTAAACAGTGTATCGGTATCAACGTATTTAACATTTTCGCCGTCCGCATATCCTTGAACAGGGAATTTATCATACGCCAGAACCTTCATTCCGAATCCTTTGCAAATGTCCGTAAATACTCTGCCTATCTTACCGGTGCCTATAATTCCCACCGTCTTTCCGTGCAGGTCAAATCCGGTAAAGCCTGCAAGGCTGAAGTTAAAATCCTTGGTTCTTATATATGCTTTGTGGATCCTTCTTACGGATGTCAGCAAAAGCGCCATGGTGTGCTCCGCCACCGCATACGGGGAATATGCCGGTACCCTCAAAACGTGTATCTTTCCGAATGCGTGCTTCATATCCACGTTGTTGTATCCGGCACATCTCAAAGCCAGAATTTTAACTCCCATTGCATTAAGACTGTCTATTACGGAAGCATCAACGGTATCGTTTACAAACGCGCACACACCGTCAAAATCCTTTGCCAGACCTACGGTGTCGCCGTTAAGCTTTGCTTCGTAATACTTGAACTTCACACCGTGCTGTCTGCCGTACATATCAAAAAATTCTTTATCGTAAGGCTTTGTGTCAAAAAAAGCAATCTTCAAATTTTTATTTCCTCCTTGCTTTTACAAATGCATTGTAGTATAATGTGACAAATAAATCTGTTGAATTTTCAACGAAACGGGCATAAAAATGGAAAAATATTTAAAAATATTAAAAAAATGTTCCCTTTTTTACGGAATAAGCGATGATAACCTTTTAAAAATGCTCACCTGCATGGGGGCAAAGATAATAAGCTTTGATAAAAAATATACCATCTTTGCAGAAGGGAATACTGCCAAATATATAGGTATAATGCTTTCGGGCACGGCACAGACCGTTCAAATGGATTATTTCGGAAACAGAAGTGTGATTTCCGTAATAAAAGCGCCCCACATTTTCGGAGAAGCCTTTGCCTGCGCAGAAGCGGAGAGCGTGCCCGTGTCCGTTATCGCCTCCGAGCCCTGCGAGGTAATGCTTATAGATTGCGGTCATATCCTTCACACCTGCTCGAATAATTGCGGTTTTCACCAACAGCTCATTTTCAATCTGATGAAGGATCTTGCTACCAAGAATATTATGTTCCACCAAAAGATAGAAATTACATCAAAACGCACAACAAGAGAAAAACTTTTGGCATATCTGCTCTTCCGTGCCAAGGAACAGGGGGCGGACAGCTTTGAGATTCCCTTTGACAGACAAGCCCTTGCAGATTATCTGGAGGTGGACCGAAGCGGACTATCCGCAGAAATAAGCAAGCTCCGCCGAGAGGGGATCTTGGAATGCCGCAAAAACCGTTTTGAATTTTTAACCAAGCTGTAAAATACAAAAAACCACAGATGTTATCTGTGGTTTTTGTATTTATTTAATTACTTCGATCTCGGTCACTCCGTAATGCTCAAACAGCTCTATGGCCTTTTCGTCTATCTCCTCGCCGCTTATCACGATCGGTATTGCGGGCGGACATGAAACAGTGGGGGAAGCACAGACGCGGTGCAAAGCATCTTTTGTTTTTACTGTTTCTTTTTCCCCCAGCATTGCTTTTCGGGGCGTGGTTACCACCTTGGGAATAAAGGGCGGGGTAGGTATAGGCTCTGTTTTTATCATTTTAACTCTTTCGATTAAACGCAAAACAGAAACAAGGTATTCAATATCCTCTTTTGTGTTTTGAGGAGTTACCATAAACACAATATGCTTTTGGTCCGCGTATTCGCAGTAGATTTTCTTTTCACGCAGCATCTCTTCAATTTCAAAACCGGTATACCCGTATTCCGAAACACAAAGAGTTATTTTTGTTTTCTCCGTACCTATAATACGGTATCCGCCTTTGCAAAGCTGTTTTTTTGCTTTTTCTGTAAGCTTTACCGTTTCTTTCAATTCCTTTCGGTAATCGCCTTCAAAATAAGCGTTACACTCATCAAGTGAAGATAATATAAGATAAGATGGGCTGGTGGAAGCAAACAGAGCAAGTGCGTTTTGCGCTCCGCAAGCGTATTTTTTACCGTTTTCGGATATATGCAGATACGCTCCTCCCGTCAGCACGGGTAAGGTCTTGTGGGCGGAATCACAACACATATCGGCACCCAGGTGCAAAGGATGCTCGCTTTTTTCCAAAAATGCGGTGTACGCGCCGTGAGCATTATCCACCAAAAGAGGCACTTCATATGCCCTGCACACTTTGCTTATCCCCTCAATATCCGTTTGCACACCCAGATAATCTGGAGAGGTTATGTAAACCGCACAAGGAAGCTCATTACACTTTTTCAAAGCTTCTTCCACGTTTTTCGGGGTTATTTTACAGGTGCATATGTCGTAAAAAGTGTCGGGGAATATCCACTCCGGAATTATGTCAAGCAGCGCACAGCCGTAAATAAATGCCTTGTGAGCGTTTCTTCCCGCAAGAATACGTCTTTTTTCTTTGCCCTCGGTCACCAAAGCCAGCATAGCTTTTATGGCAAGGGTGGAGCCCTCTGCGGAGTAAAAGGTTCGGTATGAGCCAAACATTTCCGCAGCGTTTTTTTGGCTTTCGGCTATAATTCCCTTGGAAGAATACAGCACGTCCGCACCGTGAATTTCGGTAATATCGCCGCCGTATTTTTTTCCCTTGTGGCCCGGCATATGAAGCCTTACGGCTTTTTTGTTTTCGTATTCTTTTATAAAATCCGAAATAGGTGTTTTCATTTCAGTTTTCTTCGGTTTCGGCTACCTGCATCATAACCGCACATTCAATGCGTTTTTTGAACAGCTCGCAGCCGTATTCGTATATTCCGTTAATATCGCCCGTCGCATGATATGCGTTTGCCGCACATCCGCCGGAGCAATACAGCTTAGCCCAGCAATCCTTACATTCCTTGCGGGCGTATGCGTTGCATTTTCTGAACTTATCCTGTATTTCGGTGTTCTTCACACCGTTCCAAATGTCGCCCAGACTGTATTTTTCGTCTCCCACGAACTGATGGCAGGGGAACAGCTCACCCCAAGGGGTAACAGCCATATATTCGGTACCGCTTCCGCAGCCGGTAATACGCTTGTATATGCAGGGACCGTTCTTAAGGTCCAGCATATAGTGGTAAAAGGTAAAGGGTCTGCCTTCCTTTTTGCGTTTTATCATTTCCTTCGCAAGAATTTCGTACTGCTCCTTTACCTTGGGCAGATCCTCTTCGGTAAGCGCGCAGGGATCATCGGGCGCACAAACCACGGGTTCCATGCTCAGCTCGGTAAAGCCGAGGTCTGCCATATGGAAAATATCCTTGGTAAAATCAACGTTATTGTGAGTAAAGGTACCGCGCATATAATAGTCTTTGCCGTTTCTGCTGTCCACAAGACGCTTAAACAGGGGGACAATCTTTTCGTAGCTGCCGTTGCCTGTATAGTCTACTCGGAACTTATCGTGTACTTCCTTGCGTCCGTCAAGACTTAATACCACGTTGCTCATTTCCTTGTTAAGAAATTCTATTATCTCATCATCAATAAGCACGCCGTTGGTGGTAAGAGTAAAACGAAAATTCTTTCCCTTTTCTTTTTCAATGCTTCTTGCATACGCAACAAGCTGCTTTACCACGTCCCAGTTCATCAAAGGCTCGCCGCCGAAAAAGTCTACTTCAAGATTTCTTCTGGTGCCGGAATTTTCAATCAGAAAATCAAACGCACGCTTGCCCACCTCAAAGGACATAAGCGCTCTGTCACCCTGATACTTGCCTTGGCTTGCAAAGCAATAAGAGCAGTTCAGGTTGCAGGTGTGGGCAACGTGAAGACACAACGCTTTTATAACGTTTGTGTTGTTTTTGTATTCGTAGGCTAATTTTTCGTATTTATCTTCGGAAAACAGCTTTCCCGCATTTTCCAGATACTTTATATCCTCAAGACATTCGGTAACGTCATTTTCGGTAATATCGGGATATTTTGCGGTTACAGCGTTTATTATCTCCTGCTCGGAAAAGTTTTTGTATGCCTCTATAATATCATACGCCACGTCATCTACGGTATGTACGGAGCCGCTGCAGGTGTCAAGCACTATGTTATATCCGTTAAGTTTATACTGATGTACCATTTTGTTTTTCCCCGTTTAAAATAATCAATACAACACAAACGCTGCCCGTTTAGGCAGCGTTTATGAAAACATTTAAAAAACTTATTTCTTGGTGTTTTCGCACTTCTGGTTAGCAACGCCGCAAGAGGTTTTGCAAGCGGACTGGCAAGAAGTCTGGCATTCGCCGCAACCGCCGTTCTTAACGGTTTCGGTAATATTCTTGGTTTCGATAGTCTTGATTCTGCTCATTTTAAAGCTCCTCCTGAAATATAACTATTTACATTTACAGATTTTATCACACCAAACCGTTTATGTCAATAAAATTTTTGTATTTTTCTTTGGTGTGTTGCGTTTTTCGGTCAAAGCAGGTATAATATAACCGTAAATAAAAACAAGGCGGTAAGCATATGAAACGTGCAACTGGTGTATCCACATCCTTTGATTATTTAAACAGAGAAACTTTTATCGAATACAACAAAGCAGGAGTTACTGCATTTGAATTAAGCATACAGCTTAAGCACCACGATATTATAGACCTTGGGGAAATAACCTCGTGGGCAAAGGCGGAAGGGGTTGACACCTGGTCTTTCCACCTGCCTTTTTATCCTTTTGAGGTCATCAACCCCGCATCTCTCGATAATTCCGTGCGCAAAAATACGGTGGAAAAGCTGTCTGCCCTTATCAAAAAAGCCGCATCCCACGGCTTTAAGCACGCTGTGGTGCATCCCTCCGGCGAGCCGATTTCGGATGAGGAAAGACCTGCCGCTATGGAATGCGCCAAGGAAAGTTTGTTTTTGCTTGCCGAAGCCGCCAAGGAAAGCGGAATTATTCTTGCGGCGGAGGATCTTCCCCGCACCTGTCTGGGAAATTGCTCCCGTGAGCTGGCAGAGCTTATCTCCGTCCACCCCGATCTTCGCGTGTGCTTTGACGTAAACCATCTTCTTTTTGAGCCCCACAGCGAGTTTTTGAAAGCCTTGGGCAGTAAGATCGCCACGGTACATATTTCGGATTACGATTTTATCAACGAGCGCCATTGGCTCCCCCTTGAGGGAAAGATAGACTGGGTGGAATTAATGAAAGGTCTGGATGATATCGGCTATAACGGCGTGTTTATGTACGAGGTCCCCCGCACCGCCGCAAATATCACCCGTGAAGTTCCCTTGACCCCCGCAGACTACGTGAATAACCATAATAAGCTGATTGAAATAAAACGGTCGATATAAATCCCCCTAAGGGATTTTCGATATGTTGCTGAAGCAACTCGATATGTGCTGCGCACTCGATATGTTTGCTTCGCAAACGAGGGATTTATATCATATCGAAACCGAACCGTACGGGAGGTTATATCGAATTCGAGCAACGCGAGAATATATCGAGTCGGCATCGCCGACATATCGACAAAAAACAAGAGCAAGGATAAAGGGAAAAACCTTTTGTTCTTGCTCTCTTTTGTTTATTTTATTTATCTTTTGCGAAGTTCCAAGAGGAAACACACATTTCTTCAAGGTTTTTAGTTGCTTTCCAGCCAAGCTCCTTTTCTGCCGCCGAAGGGTCGGAATAGCAGGTAGCAATATCACCGGGACGGCGGGGGCAATCAAGAGTTTTTATCTTTATTCCGCTTGCCTTTTCAAAAGCGTTTATAATATCCAGCACCGAATAACCTACGCCCGTGCCCAGATTATATACCGCCGCACCGGGCTTTGCGGCACGGAGGGCTTTTATGTGTCCTTCCGCAAGATCAACCACGTGTATGTAATCTCTTACTCCCGTTCCGTCCGGGGTGGGGTAGTCCTTGCCGAATACGGTAATAGCTTCTGCTTCTCCCTTTGCCACGCGGATAATACGGGGCATAAGGTTGTTGGGAATACCGTTGGGCTTTTCGCCGATCAGTCCGCTTTCGTGTGCGCCGATCGGGTTAAAATACCTAAGCAGCGTTGCGGAAAATTCGGGGTCGGAAACGCAAACGTCCTTTAATATCAATTCCACCATATATTTTGTGTTTCCGTAGGAGTTGGTGGGGTGCAGAGAGCAATCCTCGGTTATGGGAACTCTGTCGGGATCGCCGTAAACCGTGGCGGAGGAGGAGAATACGATCTTCTTTACTCCGTGCTCCAGCATGGACTGTACCAGCGTAACCGTACCGCCCACGTTGTTTTCGTAGTACATAAGCGGCTTTGCCACAGATTCGCCTACGGCTTTAAGACCCGCAAAGTGTATAACCGCCTCTATTTCGTTTTCGGTGAATATCTTGTCAAGCCCGTCTTTATCACGGATATCACATTGGTAAAATACAGGCTTTACTCCCGTAATTTTTTCAATATTATCCAAAGCGCTTATATCGGAATTATATAAATTATCCACGATAACCGCCTTGTAACCGTTGTTAATAAGCTCCACAACCGTGTGTGAGCCGATATATCCGCATCCGCCGGTAACTAAAATTGCCATAATTTATCATCTCCTGTAAGGGTAGTATAACATATTTTTATAGTTTTTCAAGTGGTGGGTTATTCTTTGCTTGTAAGTTCTTGGTACATCTTCATAAGTTCTGCCACACATTCGGATTCCGTGTTTAATTTTCCCCAGAAACCGTATGCCTGCATTACCGCCTTATCGTTTGCTTGGTGTGCCTTCCGGAGTTCCGGAGGCATAGCCACTTCATCGTAAAGGTCAGCCAAGGAGCAATCGGGATACTTTGCTCTTGCATCAAGAATAGCCTGTGCTGTTTCCTCAATCTTCTTTTTCTGCTCGGCGGTAGGATTGCACCACGGGAAGTTGTTGTAAACAATATCTTTGGAGTATCGGTAACGTGTTTCAAGCCGTCCGCATACTGCCCTCATCCAAGCCATATGGACATTCGATGTGAGAATGCCAAAATGATATAATGTTGCGTTCGGAATCAAGAAAACTAAATCGCTTGCCAATACATCTGGTGTCAAGAAGCCCATAGGAATGTATTTTCGCTTTTCGGAAGATACTTTAGGTATTAAGATGTAATTGTCCGTTGGCATATTTTCAACGTGAAAATGAGTGGGGGTATCTGCCAATTTAACCGTACCAGCACTCGAACTGGAAAGACGGAAATTTCTAACCGCCTCTACTCTTTTTAGACACTCTGGCATTTTTCTTAATTCATTTGGCGGACAATTTCCAAGCCACAAGCAATACCTAAAGTATCTATTGATAAACTCATCCGAACCGACCCAAGGTCGAAACCATTTTTCTGAATTAGGCTCAATCTTGATAAATTCTTCTTTTTCTTCTGCTTTGAACAAATAGAATCCACCGTCAATAGGCTTGTTGCCTATGCCGATTTTAGGAATAGTGCAAATGGGGGTCGTGCGGCTCTCAACAAAAACATTGTCAGCATCCACCAAGTACCCGTTGATGTTTTCGACAATCTGGGGTCTTTCCGCAGAATACAAAATTTTAGATTTTTTATTTGGCGCGGCGCTGAATCCAATAATCACACAATGTACGCGAGCTTTTATACTTGCTTCGCTATCCCAACGGAATGTACGATGGGCAAAATCTATATGCACTCCGTCCTCGAAAAGCGGTTTCCAAAGTATCGCAACGCTTTCGCCTTGCGATACAGAGTTTGTAGACACCAAAGCAGTACGGATGTGTGTGCCTTTCATCAAATCGGCTGCTTTTTTATACCAACAGGAAACGTAGTCAAGATTTCCTGCGTTTTTCCATTTTGCACCGAAAACAGAAACAACATCATCCTTTTGCTCTTTATTCATAAGGCGTGCGCCAACAAAAGGCGGGTTGCCCATAATATAATTCAGTTTGTCCTTGGGGACAACGGTTTCCCAGTCTATGCGCAAAGCGTTTCCTTCCACGATATTCGCATAGGATTTAAGGGGGAGAAAATCGAGGTTTGCGTTTAATATTTCCTCGGTTTCCTTCATCATCTGGCTTTCTGCTATCCAAAGTGCGGTTTTTGCAACGGTTACGGCAAAATCGTTTATTTCTATTCCGTAAAACTGACCGATCGAAACCTTTATAATTCCGTCAAGATCCAGCATTATCTGCTCTTCGTTTATTATCTTCAACGCCTCGTTTTCCAGACGGCGTAGCTCGATATAAGTCTGTGTTAAAAAGTTGCCCGAACCGCAGGCGGGATCAAGAAAAACGAGAGAAGACAGCTTTTCACGGAAGGCTTCCGCTTTGTCTTTTTGAATTTTCGGCACCTTTACAGCCTTTATTTCCTCCAGCTCTTCCTCCAGCTCGTCCAAGAACAGCGGTCTGATAACCTTATGAATATTCTCAACAGAAGTGTAGTGCATACCGCCGGAGCGTCTTGTTTCGGGGTTCAATGTGGACTCAAACACCGCGCCGAAAATGGTGGGGCTTATCTGGGACCAATCGAAATCCTCGCTTGCGTTGTGCAAAAGGAGGTCTACAATCTCCTGTGTGAAATTGGGAATTTCGATATTTTCATCCGCAAACAAACCGCCGTTAACATAAGGGAACGCCGCCAAAGCGTCATCCATATAAGGATCACGCTGTGAAGGGATACCGTTTGTGCCATCGGGAGTATCCAGCACACGGAAAAGGTCAATAAGTGCGCGGCGCACGTCTTTTACGTTAAAGCTCTTTATGTAGTTGTGAAACTTTAAATGTCCGCCGAAAATGCCCGCATCCTCTGCATAAAGGCAGAATACCAGACGGACGCAAAGCATATTAAGGGAGCGGAGGGATTCTTTGCTGCCCGGGTCGATATACTGCTTCAGAATAGCGTCGTACAGCTTGCCCACCAGCTCACCCGCTTTAATGGAAACCTGCTCTTCGCGGTGCAAAAGCTCGCTCTTTTCCTCCACAAGGAACTGCAAGCGGTAATATTCCTTGCCGAGATCCTTAAGCATTATGCTCTCCGGCTCGCCGTTGGGCTTTTCCATATCGTAAATAAGGAACTCTTCAAAGTTGCAGGTGATGATCCAACGGGGGCGCTTTGAATAAGGCAACGCCGCCGAATATCTCTGCGCCTGCTGGAAAGGATTAAGCAAAGTACCGTCCGATTGCCGTATGGGGCTGCGCAGATTAAGCCCTTTCTTTTTCTGCTCGATCAGCACGTGGGTAGAGGGAATATGACCGTCAATAAAGCTGGTATGGTCAAGCTTTACCCGTTCTTCAAACAATATAAACTTTTCGGGTTCTTTAACGCCCAAAACGTCACGGGCAAGGGAAAGCCAAAAGGACTGGCTGTCGCTCTTTTCGTCGCCGCGGTCCTTCCAGTATTCAGCAAAGGCTTTTGCGGCGCGCTTGCGTTCATTATCGTTCATGTTTTCCTCCATACAACGGCTGTTTGGTTATTGTCGGGGTCCCCGAGAAGCCGCAAGGCTTCTTGGGGTGATTTTAATATATTATAACTCATATTTGTAATTATTTCCAGTACTTTCTTCATATAGTTTAACAAAACTTTATTGGAGTGAAACGTATGGAATCTGATATCCTTTGCCGTGCATGCCGCTTGGGAGAATACATACTTGAAACGGGCTGTACCGTCCGTGCCGCGGCGGCGAAATACGGCATAAGCAAAAGCACGGTGCACAAGGACGTAAGCGTGCGGCTTAAAAAAAGCGACCCTTCTTTGTATGCCGACGTAAGCAAGGTGCTGGAGAAAAACCGTCTTGAACGGCATATACGGGGCGGGGACGCGACCCGACGGAAATATCTTGCCGAAAAACAGTTGACAAAATCACACGGATAATGTAAAATAAACGTGAGAAAATGTGGAAAAGAGGTTGGTTTTTGTATGGCAAGCAAGCGTATACTTACCGTAGGTACCGCGAATCTGGATTTTTTGATCAAGACACCCTACGTGCCCTCCCGCGGTGAAACCATGATAAGCGAAGGCGAATATGCCTACGTCCCCGGCGGAAAGGGAGCGAATTCCGCTGTCGCCGCCGCAAGATTGGGAAGCGAGGTTGTATTTTGCACCCGCGTGGGTGACGATGCATACGGAGACCGACTTTTGCGCATATATGCCGAAAACGGAGTTGACCCCCGCTATATAAAAGTAGACCGTGCGGAGCAGACGGGACTTGCAGTTGTTATGCTGGAAAGAAGCGGCGATAACCGCATTATCGTGTTCCCCGGCGCAAACAAAAATATTAACGATACGGATATAGAAAACGCATTTTTAAGCTATCCCGACGCGGTGCTCACCCAGTTTGAATGCGGTGTAAAGCAGGTAATAACCACTGCTCAGCTTGCGGCGGAGCAAAATCTCCCTCTGTTTGTGGATGCAGGCCCCGCCATACCGGATTTCCCTCTTTCAAGGCTGGAAAGGGTAGAGGTGTTCTCCCCCAACGAAACCGAGACAGCCGTGCTCACCGGAATCCGTCCCAACACTCCCGATGATTGCCTCCGCGCTTCTATCGCCCTTTGCAACAAGGTGGATATTAAATACGTGGTGCTTAAATTGGGCGACCGCGGCGCGTTTATATACGACGGAAAATACTGCGATATTGTCGAGGGATACGAGGTAAACGCCATAGATACCACCGCCGCGGGAGATGCGTTTACGGCGGCGCTCGCCGTTGAATATCTCCGCGGAAAAGATATTTATTCCGCAGTTAAATATGCAAACGCCGTGGGTGCGTTGACAACCACCAAGGTAGGCGCTCTCAATTCTCTTCCCAGAGAAGCGGATGTAAAAAAGTTTCTTGCAGAGCAGGAATAACAAAAAACAGCAAAACAGCACCCCTAAAACATTTCGTGCTTTAGGGGTGCATCTTTTTTATTTCTTGTTACAACCGTTATTACAGTTGTTGTTATTGTTACAGCAATTCATATTATGAGGGTCGCTTACCGGCATAAAGGAATCGCAAGGGAAGCACATTTTTTCGAATATGCTGCAGGGGTCTCCGTTTGCCACGGGTGTGGAATCTCTTTCGGGAAGCACAAGCTGTGCCGCAGGTATCATAAGCTGAACCTGTCTTTCCATACGGATCACCGAGAATACGCCCAGAGAAACGTATACGCTCTGGGTACCCAGACCTTCCTTAAAGCAGCCGTTAAAGCGCTGTCTTATTATCTGGGGTATGCAGTCGCAGGGGAGACAGCAATGACCGAAGGGACGGCATTTTTCCACAAGCTTGGTATCAAGGCTTATGGGGTGGGCAACCTCAACCACTACCGTGGGAAGCGCACATTCGGTGTGGCATCCCATACAATCGGGATTGGTGCAAAAATCGTTGTTGGCGGGGTCGGATTTGAATACCGAAACATCCTTTTCGCTGCCGAAGAGTATTATCTTTTTGTCGTAAGCGGCAACGCCTTCCACCTCTATGGATCTGCCGTTTCCTACGCAGACCTCCAATTTGACGCAGAAGTAGTATCTTACGGTTACGTGGTAAAAACCGCAGTTAAAGGGTATCTCTTCTACGGTTATGCTGGTGGATATAACATCTACGCATTTCGTTCTCACTGCCGTAGCGTGATCTATTACGTCCTGCACCGTGTCGGTAAACTGAACCTTAAGGTCCTCAAGGCAGTCTTTATCACGGGCAGAATCGAATATTCTGTTTACACTTATGCAAACCTGCTCACTTTGGCGTACACAGGAATTATTTCTTTCAACCATTATTATTCCTCCTGAAAAATTTGAATATCTGTTACCATAGTATGCAAAGTCGAAAAAAGGTGTTACGTATAAGTTGCAAAAAATGCAGTTTTATGGTATTCTTGTTTATATATGGGAGGTCGCCTTATGAAAAAGATATTTTTATTCGTACTTTTTACTCTGCTTTTTATAATTCCTTTGTGTTCCTGCGGTAAGACCCAAGGGGATATTTCCGTTACGGTGGGCGGCAAAGCATATCTTTGTGCCTATAATACCGTTTCGGATAATGCCGTTTTTGACCGTGAATACGCACCCGAAGGGATTAACACCCCTGTATATAACGCACCTGCAAACGGATGCGTGCTTTTGTGGTATGCCAAAGGTGAAGAGATAATAAAGGATTCCTTTTCCGTAAAAAAAGGGGAAAGATGCGTTATCCCTACCAACGGCTGCAGTATTTTTATTAAAAAAGCGTCTCCCGATGCGGATTTTACCGTGGAAGGATATTCGCTCCCCGAATATACCGATATTTATGAAAATCCGTCTGTTACCGATGAAACGGGTATAGCCGGCTTTTTGCTTTCGCACAAAGATCCGAAAAACTTCGAAAACGTGACCAACGCTTTCTTTTCTCCCTCTGCCTCCGACCGTACGGAGACGGCGGAAGGCTTTTTGGCGCTTACCTGCTCCCGCAACGTAAAGGGAGTTTTTTCCACCGTGGATTTTGATGTTAAGAAAACGGGAGAGAGGGATTTCACGCTTATGATGTCTGAACCCTACGCAAAGGGCTTTGCAGATGCATTTATGAAAGGAAGCGGGGGATATCTTATTAACAATACGGAAAAAATATCTTCTTACGGCAGCGGAAATTATGCGGTAATAGGGGAAACACCTTTCAAAATAACCGCATTTAATCCCGAAAATCCTGCCGAAGGAATAGAAATATACGATGAGACCTACGGGCTTGATCTTTCTCCCGAGAGAGATTTTGAATTTTTGGATATCTTTGTGTTTGACGGCGTGGTGGCTTATATAAGCACTCCCAATACCCGCACCGTCCTTCCTTATCCTTCCGGCTACGCCGTGTGCTTTAACGGCGCCGATGCGGTAAACGCGGCTGAGAATATTAAGGTGGGAGATAGAGTGGAGAATATTCTCTTTGAACCGGTCACCACTCCTGCGGATTACGTTTTGTTAAACGGAAAAAATATTGTGGAAACGGTTTTCCGCAACGAAAACCGCACGTCCTTTGCCACCGCTGTAGTCTATGACGGCGAATTCTTCTGGGACAGCACCCGCACCAACATCTGGGGCACCGAAGCGGCGTTTGATAAAGACGGCAGCTTTGTTTCCGTTACAAAGCTGGGTGTAGAAGGCAAATCGGGCGATACTCCCATTCCCCAAGGCGGATTTGTGCTTTCTTCCGGCAATGATCTGTATTCAAACTATATGTTAAAGCTTAAAAAGGGCGATACCGCGGAGCGTATACAGAAAAATACCGCATATTTTTACAGAGTTATACGGGACGTTTCCTACGGCGAAAAAACAGAATCACGCTATATTACGGTATACAGCGGAATATCCCGTACACCCGTTTCCGAAAATACTCTTGAAATATCCGTTGATAAAGACGGTTACATTATATCTTCATCCTCGGGAGGAAACACTCCCGTGCCCGAGGGCGGATACGTTATTTCCGCTTCCGATGACAAAAAACAAGAAATTACACGCTTTTATAAAATAGGTCAGCGGGTCATCTTTATGGAGGATAAATATTCCTTTGCTTTGTTCGGTGATGCCGCTTTAAACACCGAAGAATGCCAAGCTGTATTGGAAGACTGTGTTAACAGACTTGAAGAATATGCCCAAAAGCTTATTCCCGTGGATTACGAATACGCATACGGTCTGGCAGAGGAAATAAAGGAGCTCCTTGCTGCGTCCGCCTCCGATCCCGCAAAACTGTTTGAAGCAAAGAAAATGCTCGAAGAATTGAACAATATCAGTGTTCCTTCTTTGTTCGTTCAGGATCGCTCGGCGTGGGTAGTACATTATGAAACCGACGTGCAGGACGTTGAGCATATCGTGGAATACGCTCACTCTCTGGGCATAAACCGCCTTATCGTTTCTCCTTTCAGAGATACCTACGCTTTGTATAATACACAAAATCCTCACCTTTCCCGCCATCCCGATCTTGATGAAGGGGAAGATATGCTTAAGGCGTACGTGGAGGAATGTCATAAACGGGGAATGCAGATATACTTTATGTACTGCTGTTTTAACACCGTTTATCCCTCCGAATCCTATCCCGAGGAACATTACGTAAACCATTTCGGAGACAAACTGCTGTTATCCAAAACAGGCAGGGACGTTGCATATTTTTACGATACCCCCAGCTACACCCTTAATCCTTACGATGAAGAGGTAAGGGCGTGGACACTTGATATTATCGGAGAGGTGTGTGAAAATTACGATATAGACGGCATTCAGCTGGATTATATACGTTTTCCTCTTCCCACGTATTACAGCGCAGACAGATATGAGGACCACGGATATAATGCGGATATCGTTGCTGCATTCAAGGCAAAATACGGTGTTGATCCGGTATCAATGCCTATTACTCACAATTTGTGGGACAAGTGGTGTGAATTCAGGTGTGATATCATAACCTCTTTCGCCGCCTCCGCATCCCGTCTTGTAAAAGAATATGACCTTACATTCTCCTGCACCTGCTTTTCGGGGGATGAAGACCGTAAAAAGTACGTATTCCAGGATGTTAGCAGCTGGGTAGAGCAAGGTATCATAGACGAAATATATCCGATGATCTATTCCGCTACTCTTGAGGGACAGATGAAATACGGCGACGAAATGAAGAATATCGTCGGCGATAAATGCGATATCATTCTGGGTATCGGCACTTACGATGGGGAAACTCCCGAGATAGTACGTGATCAGGTTTTGTATTCCGCACAGATCGGAGCGTCCGGCAATTCCGTTTTTGCCCTGGAATATATGCAAAACTTCGGTTTTGATACGGTGTACGGAAAATCTCTCTACCGCAATCCCGCTGCTACCGCGGATATGTACGGCAAGACTGTTGACGGATATTGCAAAGACCTTATGTTCCTTTTTGAAAAGGTATACGGTTATCTTTTAAAAGAGGATTATACAGTTCTTGCGGATGCGGTAGAATCCGTTTCGTATAAATACGGGGATTTCGATCCTTCGGGCAAAACAAATAAGGAAAAGACCGAATATCTGCAGGCGGTTATAGCCGAATTCGACGGTATTAAAGCCCTTATGGATGCTTCCGATCCGGCGTACGAACACTTCTGCGCTGAGTTAGACGGTATCACCGCTTCTCTTGAACGTTTAAAAAATAGTCATAAATAGTTTACAACATTGATATTTGCATTTTTTGGATTATTGTGGTACAATATTAAACAGAAAAATACATCGGGAGGGCAAGAGCGTGTTTAAAAGCATCTTTACCAGATATTTATCTGCGGTTGCCGCAATAATTTTCGTAAGCTTTATTTTGCTGGGCGTTATCTTGTCTGCGGTACTTACCAATAATTCAATGGAGACCCGCGATGCCCTCATGCAGCGTACCGCCCACAGCGTTGCCACAAACATAAAGACCCTTTCCGCAGTTACTGAAGAAGGGGAACTGGAAGGCCTGGTTTCCGAATACAGAACAGAGCTTAAAGAAAACATAAGCGGCGTTGCCAAAATGACTACATCCGATATACTCATCTTCGGGTGCGACGGAAAATATCTATTGGGTACACGCTATACCTCCGCGCTTTCGTCCGATGTGGCGGCGGATATTCTGGAGGGAGGAAGCAAATATACCATCTCCGATCTTGACGGTATGCTTTCTCAAAAATCCCTTAATTATTTTTACATCATTGTGGGCAACCACGGTACGGCAGACGGTATAATTCTGGTTACCACACCCAATATTACCGATGCGGGCTTTGTTTCCAGAGTTATAAAACTGTTTGTGGCTATAACCCTTTGGGTATTTCTGGCGATACTTATCGGAGTTTATATAGTTTCCGAGCGCATAACGGCACCCATTAAAAAGGCGTCCCACGCCGCTGCACAGTACGCTATGGGCGATTTTACAGAGCGTATTCCGGTAACGGGACAGGACGAGATCACCACGCTTTCCCGTGCTATAAACAATATGGCGGATTCACTCAGCAAGACGGAGGAAAACCGCAACACCTTTATTGCAAACGTTTCTCACGACCTGCGCACGCCTATGACCACTATCGCCGGCTTTGCGGACGGTATTCTGGACGGAACCATTCCGCCGGAAAAACAGCAGCAATGCCTTGAGGTAATATCCTCGGAAACTCACCGTCTTTCCCGTCTGGTATCATCTCTGCTGGAAATGTCCCGAGCAGGCAAGGGAAATATTAACCATGTAAGGTTTAACCTTACCGAAAAAGCACGTCAGGCACTTATCGGGCTTGAGAGCAAGATAGAAAGCAAGCATCTGGAAATAGAGTTTAACTGCGATGAAGACGTTTTTGTTATGGCGGATACGGATTCTATTCATCAGGTGGTATATAATCTTACCGAAAACGCCGTTAAATTCTGTAATGAGCGGGGAAAGATAACCATAAATATGGGCAAAGAAGGCAAAAAAGCGTTCTTTGAAATTATCAATACCGGCGACGGTATTCCCAAAGACGAGCTCCCCCTTTTGTTTGAACGGTTTTATAAAAGCGACCGAAGCCGCGGACTTGATAAAACGGGAATGGGCTTGGGTCTGTATATAGTAAAAACAAATCTGGCATCTCACGGGGAAATAATAACCGTAACATCGGAGCAGGGAAAGCACACTACATTCCGTTTTGCTTTGCCTTTGGCTCCCCAGACTATTGCTACTGCGGGATTACGGCGTTAGTTTGATATAATAACTATGCAAGGAGGTAATTGCGAATGAACGAAAACGAAAAAAAAGACGAACTGCTTAACGAAGAGCAGATAAACGAGAGTATACAGGCGGAAGTAACGGAAAACGCCGCTCAGACGGAGGAATCGCCCAAATACTATATTCCCCCTCACGATGAAGGCTGGCGTCCCTACGATACTTCAAAAGAGTTTGCAAATAATTGGGATTATAAAAACAAAAAGAAAAACGGTGCCGGCAAAAAAGCCCTTGTTTTCGGTATAGTAATGACCGCCCTTACGCTGTTTTGCGTTTTCGGTCTTGCGGCTTCTTTGCTTTTGGATTATCTCGGTGTTCCCGGCATACTGCCCGAATTGCCGGATGACCCGTTTGCGGGCGGCGAAACATCCCAGACCCGTCCCAACATCGGCGGCGATACGGAAACAAGCCTTGTGCCTACGGATAACCCCGAGCTTAATTTAAATATAACCGATTACGATAAGGTCACCACCGTGTATACAGAGCTGTATGAAAAATGCTCGGTTAGCTGTGTTTCCATTATGTGTACCCTGGAAAATTCTTCCGGATATACTTTGGGAAGCGGATTCGTTTTGTCTGCGGACGGTTATATCGCCACAAATCACCACGTTATCGAGGATGCGGAAACCATAACCGTTCAGTTTTATGACGGAACGGAATACCAAGCCCGTCTTATCGGCTCTGATTCCATAACCGACCTTGCGGTTTTGCGTATAGAAGCGGAGGGACTCATTCCCGCAGAGCTGGGGGATTCCAATAAGATCGCCGTAGGCGAGCCCGTGGTTGCTATAGGTACCCCTTATGACATCACCCTTGCGGGAACAATGACTACCGGCGTAGTTTCCGGTCTTGCCCGCGACGTGGAGTGTACCGACGATATGGGCAACGTGGTAAAGACCATGACTCTTATTCAGACCGATTCTCCCATAAACCCCGGTAACTCCGGCGGCCCGCTTTTCAATATAAACGGTCAGGTCATCGGCATAAACACCCTTAAGCTTATGGACGAATTCGAGGGTATCGGCTTCAGTATCCCCATATCCGATGCTATCAGAGTATTCGATATTCTGGTGGAATACGGCGAGCTTCCCGATTACAGCGATACCGATTTTGTAAAGACATCGCCCAAGCTTCATATCAGTGTTATGTCTGTTTCCGATGCGCGCAACACCGTGGAATACGGCAAGTTTATAAGTGATGACGCTCCCGACGGGGTTTACGTAATATCGGTATCCCCCGGCACCGCTATATACAATGCAGGCTTGGAAATATACGATATAATCACCGAATTCAACGGTGTTACCCTTAAAGGCAGAGACGACCTCGCCACAGAGCTTACAAAATATTCCGCAGGCGAAACCGTTACTATAAAGGTCTACCACCGCGGCGAATATAAAACCCTTACCTTCAAGCTTGATAAAGCAGGATGAAAATCACCCCACAAAAGGTTTTTAGGGTACCGAGGGTATTTCACGAAATACCCCTATAGACAGTACATTTCAATTAAAAATCCTTTTGCGGGGACCCCGAAAAATTCACCCCACAAAAGGTTTTTAGGGTACCGAGGGTATTTCACGAAATACCCCTGCAGACAGTACATTGCAATTAAAAATCCTTTTGCGGGGACCCCGAAAAATTCACCCCAAGAAACCTGACGGTTTCTCGGGAACCCCGAAAGACCCCCCGACAACATTAAAAGAGGCTGTTTGAATCAGCCTCTTTTTTATGTGTGTTTTTGCAATCAACTGTTGCTCGACAAAAATGAGAATGTATGTTAAAATAGAGACGAAAACGAGGTGAAGCTATGTTTGATATAACAAAATTCGGCGGATATCTGTCCCGCCTTCGCAAAAATGCGGATATGACACAATCCGAGCTTGCCGACAAGTTAAACGTAACGCATCAGGCGGTTTCAAGATATGAAAACGGGCATTGTTTTCCCGATATATCCGTGCTCGTTCAAATTACAGAAATATTCGGCGTAACCCTTGATGAGTTAATAAATTCGGGTGAACCTACAAAAGGTGAATCCAGAATTCTCGGCAGTGTGGCAACTGGAGACAGCGATGTTATTGCGGACGATTTTTCCGATATCGTAAGTCTTGCTCCCATATTAAAGCCAAGTGTATTAGCCAAGCTGTCCGAGAAATTTTCAGAGCAGGGAATAGATATTTCGGGCATCGTTTTACTGGCGGAATATCTGAATGACGAAACGGTGCTTTCCTTGTTGGAAAACGCCGAATATGATTCTCTCGACCGTGATATGCTGGAGAAATTTTTGCCGGTACTGGATATAAAAGCAAAAACAAAGATATTTGAAAAGATCATCGAAGGTAAGCTTCATTGGCATTTTATAGAAATACTTTTGCCTCACGCTGAATTTCTTACCAGCCATATCGAAGCCGCAGTTATAGAAGGTGCGTTGCCGAAAGAAACGCTGGAGGTTCTTTATCGCCATTTTTGGGATGAGAAAGGATATAAAAATAGGAGATGAAGATGTTTATCTGTCCGGAATGCAAATCAAAAATGAATTTGCCCCAATGTCTATGCGGATATAACGTAACGCAAATTAATAACGTTTGGCAGTTAACCGATACGCCCGATATGGTTACAGGCGGCAACGGGGACAAATATATAGGTTATGAGCATATCGGAGAGTCTTACTCGGGAGACCGCAAGTGTATTATCGAAGCATCAGATGCGTTTTTTGCAAAGGAAGTATCCAAGCTGACGGGAGATGGGATATTTCTCGACCTTGGTTGTGGGGACGGCTGCTTTGCTGTGCCTTGTGCCGCCTACGGAACAAGAATCATTGCAGGTGATATTTCCAACAGCATGTTAAGAATTCTTCAAGAAAAAGCAAATTACAATAACATTAGCCTTGATAAAGTAACGCTTTGCCGAATGAATGCACTTGAAATTCCCCTTGAAGACGAAAGCATTGATACGGTGGTTGCTAACAGCGTTTTGCATCTTATTTCCAATCCGGAAAAAGTAGTGCGCGAAATATACCGCGTTCTTAAAAAGGGAGGCATATTTATCTGCAAAGACGATGCTCCTGGAAAGACAAACGAAACTCCATTTGATAATTCTCTGTATTTTGAAATAGTCAACGCTATGTATAGCGAATATTGGAACGAGCTGAATTCTCTTGGCATCTACCCAAAGAAATATAGCTGGAAGTTTGATCGGAACTCTTTTTGCGAAAAACTGTTTGAGAGTAAAAACGTGCATATTATCGAATATTCGAAAGTTTACGATGTCCCGTTGAGAAGCGGCTTTTTTGCCCGTTTTGAAAACCGCGGTTTTTCCGACCAAGCGGAAGTGCCGAGGGAAATGCACGCATCGGTGCTTTCGCGGGTTGTAAATAAAATGAGCGCCCTGTATGGCGAAAACTTTTTGGATATCTCCTGCAAAGTTTTTGAAGACGATATAACAATAACTACATATAAAAAGTAAAAGAGGCTTCAAAAGCCTCTTTTGTTTTACTATTGGGGTTGTCTTTCGGGATCCCCAAAAAAGTGCAAGCATTTTAGGGGCAAATACTCGGGGCCTCCGAGAAAGCGTTTTTCCGTGAATCGCCCCTACACATCAAAAAACCTTTCTTGGGGTGAATCATTCACAGGTTCCTCTGCTGCAGCCGGAGCAGCGGAGCAGGCTGTCTATTGTGCCGCGGATAACGTTTGCAAGGCAGTTATCCGAAATACTGTAAAGCACCTCTCTGCCGTTTCTGCGCACCTTTAAAAGCCCCGCATCCTTCAGCAGTTTCAGATGGTGGCTTACAGCGGGGGATGACATTCCCACAGCCTCCGCCGTGCTTTGCACGCTGGCTTCCGCATAGCACAGATAATGAAATATTTTAAGCCGCGTGGCGTCCGAAAGCAGTTTAAAGCTGTCCGCCGCGGTTATAAAAGTGTCCTTTTCCATAAAACTACGTCCTTTCACTGATATTATAACTATAAATATGCTAAATGTCAACAAAACCTCTTGACTTTATTAAACAACTGGGTATAATAGTATTGACAATGATTAAACAACCGTTTAATCGGAAGGAGAAAACCTGATGAAACGTATATATATGGATAACGCCGCTACAACGGAAATGTCCTCTGCGGCGATAAATGCAGTAACCGAAGCGTGGAAAGTTTACGGCAATCCTTCCTCCCTGCACGGTGCGGGAAGAGAAGCCTTCTTTATGCTGGATAAGGCGAGAGAAGACGTAGCAAACGCTTTGGGCGCAAATAAAAACGAAATTTACTTTACCTCCGGGGGAAGTGAAAGCGATAACTGGGCGATAATCGGTGCCGCAAAGGCAATGGCTAAAAAAGGTAAAAAGGAGATTATCTCCACCGCTATCGAGCATCACGCAGTTCTTCATACCTTAAACGCTCTTGAAAAAGAGGGATTTACCGTAAAGCTTCTTCCAGTATCTGCGGACGGATACGTAACCGCAAAGCAGGTCGAAGAAGCAATAACCGAAAACACCGCGCTGGTAACGGTTATGATGGCAAATAATGAGATCGGAACCATTCAGCCTATTGCCGAGATCGGCGAAGTCTGCCGCAGTAAAGGCGTGCTTTTCCATACCGATGCCGTTCAGGCGGTGGGACATATTCCCGTTGACGTAAAGGCGCTTAACGTGGATATGCTTTCTCTGTCCGGACACAAGTTCCACGGGCCCAAGGGTGTGGGTGCTTTGTACGTCCGCAAGGGACTGCGCCTGCCCAACCTTATAAACGGCGGCGCTCAGGAAAGCGGACGCCGTGCGGGAACCGAAAATCTGGCAGGCATCTGCGGAATGGCGGCGGCACTTAAAGAAGCTACCGAAAATATGGAAGCAAACAATGCAAAAATAATTCCCCTTCGGGACAAGCTCATAAACGGTCTCACTGCGGTAGAGCGTACCCGTCTTAACGGAGGCAGAGAAAACCGCGTGCCCAACAACGTGTCCGTTTGCTTTGAGGGAATCGAGGGCGAATCCCTGCTTCTCTGGCTTGATGCAAAGGGAATATGCGCATCCAGCGGAAGCGCCTGCACCTCCGGCTCTCTGGACCCCAGCCACGTGCTGTTGGCGATAGGACTTATACACGAGATAGCCCACGGCTCTCTCCGTCTGTCCCTTTCCGAGCATACCACCGAGGAAGAGGTTGATTACGTTCTCGAAACCGTTCCCGGTATTGTTAAATATTTAAGAGAAATGTCTCCCGTATGGGAAAAGATAGTTAAAGAGGAGAAATAATAATGATATACAGCGAAAAAGTAATGGACCATTTCCAGAACCCCCGCAATGTGGGCAAGATCGAGGATGCGGACGGAGTAGGCGAAGTAGGCAACGCAAAATGCGGCGATATAATGAAGATTTATCTCAAGGTCGATGATAACGGCATCATCACCGACGTTAAGTTCAACACCTACGGCTGTGCTTCCGCTATTGCTACCAGCTCTATGGCGACAGAGCTTATCAAGGGAAAAAGTGTGGAAGAAGCGCTCACCCTTTCAAATAAAGCGGTTGTAGAGGCTCTGGACGGTCTTCCTCCCGTAAAAGTACACTGTTCTGTTTTGGCAGAAGAGGCTGTTCGCGCCGCCGTTGCGGATTATTACAAGCGCAAGGGTATCGACAAAGAGATCCCCGGCTGTACCGGCGATTGCTCCTGCTGTCATCTTCACGATGAGCATTGCGGTGAAGAAGAATGAGCAGAGTAATACGCGCTATGACACGGGACGGTTCTGCCCGTGCCCTGATAGCAGATACACGCGATATAGTTAACGAAGCAATAAAGATTCATCAAACCGAGCCAACCGCTTCTGCGGCTTTGGGAAGAGTTCTTACCGCCTGCTCTATGATGGGCACTCTTCTCGGGGAAGAAGAGGACACTCTCACTCTCCGCTTCAAGGGCGACGGAGAGGGCGGCAGTGTCGTTGCATCTTCCGATTGGAAGGGAAACGTCCGCGGATTTATTCAAAATCCCGCCTGCGACCTTCCCTTGCGGCCCGACGGAAAGCTCAATGTGGGATGCTGTATCGGAAAAGGAAATATGTACGTATTGCGCGACGTAGGCGGCGAAGAGCCTTACGTGGGTATTGCAAATATAGTAAGCGGCGAGGTGGCAGAGGATATTGCATCCTATTACGCCAACAGCGAGCAGGTTCCCACCGTTTGCGCTTTGGGCGTGCTTATAGACCGTGACCGAACCTGCGCACATTCCGGCGGAGCGCTTATACAGCTTTTACCCTTTGCAGACCCTGCCGTTACCGAAATATTGGAGAAAAACGCATCCTCCGCACCGCCCATAACTAAAATGCTGGCGGAAAAATCCTTGGAGGAAATACTTGCCGTATACCTTAACGGTATCGAATACGATGTTTTTGACGAGATTCAAAACGGCTACGAGTGTAATTGCTCCCGTGAGCGTACCGACCGTGCACTTGTTTCTCTGGGCAAAAAAGAGCTTACGGATATTTACGAAAACAATGAAAACACGGAAATGACCTGCCAGTTCTGCGGAAGAAAGTATTCCTATACAAAGCAGGAAATAGCCAAGCTGATAAAGGAGGCAAAAGCATGAACGGAAGAAAGGTTTATGAAAAAGTATCTGCGCTGGGGTACGGCGCCGCTCTGTTCTTTGATGAAGTGAATATGCACTATATAAGCGGATTTTTTTCTACAGACGGTTTTTTGCTTGTGGATAAAGAAGAAACCGCTTTGGTTATAGATTCCCGTTATTACGAAGCGGCTTCCCGCGCAAAGGCCGAAAGACTTTTGTTTGATGACGTGAACCTTTATCTGCTGGACAAGAGCTCTTTCAGAATTTTGGGCGAAATGTTGGAGAAAAAGGAAATTACAAATGTTTGCTTTGACAGCAGCCGCACCACCGTTGCAAGGGAAAAATCACTTTGCGAATTTTTCCCCTCCGTTAAGTTTGAGGGCATAAACGATATCTGCGGCGAATTCCGCCGTGTAAAGACCGCCCGCGAAGTGGAAAATATCCGCGCCGCACAGCGTATAACGGATAAGGCTTTCCTTCACGTCCTCGATTTTATCCGTCCCGGCGTAACCGAAAAAGAGGTTGCCGCAGAGCTTGAATATGCAATGCGCAAAAACGGAGCAGACGGATTTGCTTTCGAGACTATCGCAGTTTCCGGCAAGAACAGCTCTCTTCCTCACGGCGTTCCTTCGGACACCGTACTTACCGAAAACGCTTTTCTTACCATGGATTTCGGCGCCCGTTATAACGGCTACTGCTCGGATATGACACGTACCGTGGTTTTGGGCAAGGCTGACGAAAAGACAAAACATATTTACGAAACCGTACTTGAGGCGCAAAAGCGGGGTATCGCCGCCGCAAAGGCGGGAGTTGACGGTGCAAGCGTAGACGCTGCCGCAAGAGATTATATTAATTCCTGCGGCTATGAAGGCAAGTTCGGTCACTCTTTGGGACATTCTCTCGGTCTGGAAATACACGAATCTCCCAGATTCTCTTCCAGAAGCACGGATATTTTCGTTCCCGGCAACATTATGACAGTGGAACCCGGCATCTATATCGAAGGTTTCGGCGGCTGCCGTATCGAGGATATGGTGCTTATAACCGAAACGGGATGCGAAAATCTCACAAATTCTCCCAAGGAACTTATTGAACTGTAAAAAAACTGTTGACAAAAACCCATTTTTTGTATACAATATATTGAGATAAAAAAGAGTTCTGCGTGTATATGCAGACGAAGGAGGATATATATGTTATCTGCAGGCGATTTCAGAAACGGCCTTACTTTCGAAATGGATGGACAAGTAATGCAGGTTGTTGAATTCCAGCACGTTAAACCCGGTAAAGGTGCGGCTTTTGTTCGTACCAAGATGAGAAACGTTATCACCGGTGCCGTTATTGAAACATCTTTCAACCCCACCGCAAAGTTCCCTTCCGCTACCGTTGAAAAGAAGGATATGGAATATTCTTATAACGATGGCGATCTTTACTACTTTATGGATATGCAGACCTTTGATCAGGTTCCCCTTAACAGCGATAAGCTTCCCGATAGCTTTAAGTTCGTTAAGGAAGGTCATCAGTGCCGTCTGCTTTCTTACAAGGGCAGCGTTTTCTCTGTTGAACCTCCCATGTTTGTTGAGCTTGAGATCACCGAAACCGAACCCGGCGTAAAGGGCAACACTGCTACCAACGTTACCAAGAATGCAACTGTTGAAACCGGCGCTGTTATCAGAGTACCCATCTTTGTTAACGAAGGCGACGTAGTTAAGATAGACACCCGTACCGGCGAATATCTTGAGCGTGTATAACGCAGAAAGGAACGTAAAATGACAGTTTCCGAAAAGGCTTCCTACCTCAAGGGTCTCCTTGACGGTATGAATTACGACAAAAATTCCAACGAAGGCAAGCTTTTTGCCGCTATTCTCGACCTGCTCGAGGATCTCGCTCTTTCCGTACAGGATCTTGAGGACGAGACCGCTATGCTCAACGAGTATATCGAAGAGATCGACGAAGATCTCGGCGAAGTGGAAAAGGATTTCTACGAATGCGAAGACGATTGCGATTGCGAATGCGACGATTGCGACTGCGATTGTGACGATTGCGATTGTGATTGCGATTGCGAGGATTGCGTAGAAGAACTTGAATGCCCCGCTTGCGGCGAAATGATTTATATCGATTCCGAAGAGATCGAGCACATGGAAAAGGTAATATGCCCTTCCTGCAACGCAGAGCTTGACGTTGTTTGCAACGATTGCGAATGTGATTGCGATTGCGGCTGCGACGAAGAAGACGATTGCGAATAATTTTACAAACCTTAAAAGGGCTGTCTTTTGACACGCCCTTTTTTAGCAATAATTTTTAAATATATTAATTTCAGGGTGAAAAATATGCTTAAATCAATTAACATTTGTACTTATCCCGAATCCGTTCCTCTTGACGAGGTGTTTGCCGAAGTTAAAGCCGCAGGCTTTGATTACGCAGAATTGAATATGTATTCTTCCCGTCAGACCTATCCCAATATCTGGAACGGCGCAGACGATGAGGAAATTCTGGCAGTAGGCGAGCTGGCAAAAAAACACGGTATCACTCCCGTTGGCATAGTTTCCGCAGAGCTGTGGTCCAAATGCCTTACCGACCTTGACCCTGCCGTAAGAGAAGCAGGAATGGAAGTTATACGCAAAATGATCCATGTTTGTGAAGTTTTGGGTATGGATACCGTGCTTGTTGTTCCCGGTGTGGTAAATGAGCAGGTTAGCTATAAGACCGCATACGAAAACGCACAAAGCTGTCTTAAGATACTGGGTAAGGAAGCCGCAGCAAAGGGCGTTGTTCTCGCAATAGAAAACGTATGGAACAAATTCCTTCTTTCTCCTCTTGAAATGCGCCGTTTTGTAGATGAGTGCGGAGAAGGCGTAGGAGCATATTTTGACGCAGGCAATATCGAGCGTGACGGATTCCAGTCTCACTGGGTAGAAGCTTTGGGCGAAAAGATCCGCCGTGTACATATCAAGGGCTTTGATAAGGCGAGCGGTCAGTTTGTTTATCTCAGACAGGGTACTATTGATTGGAAGACCACCTTTGATTGTCTTCGTGCCGCCGGTTACGAAGGTCCCGTTTCCGCAGAAATGTGGCCTGAGGAAGGCATGACCACCAAAACCGCGGTTGAGATGTTCTCTGCCGATATGGATATTATAATGAATCTTTAAGGAGTTTTGAAAATGAGTAAAGTTCTTCGCGCCGCTATGATCGGCATCGGCTCTATGGGCCGCGGACATCTTGATAATTATCTCCGTCTTGAAAAAGAGGGATACCCCATAAAGGTTGTTGCTCTCTGCGATATAGACGAGAAAAAGTTCACCAACTATAAAGCAGACTTCAATATCGGCGAAGTAGGCGCAGACGGATACGATTTCGCTTCCTTCAGCCTTTATACCGATCTTGACGAAATGCTTGCAAAAGAAGAGCTGGATATGGTTACCATCGCTCTTCCTACTTATCTCCATTGTTGGGGCACCTGCAAGTGTCTTGAAGCAGGTATAAATGTTATATGCGAAAAACCCATGGCACCCTCTGTTGAAGAGTGCGAAAAAATGATCGAGACCGCACGCCGTACCGGCAAAAATCTTATGATCGGCCAGTGTCTCCGTTTTGCAGGTCAGTACGATACAATAAAGAAGATCGTTTCCTCCGGCGAATACGGCAAGGCATATTCCGCATTTTTCTTCCGCGGCGGCGGAACTCCTCTGTGGTCTTATGAAAACTGGCTTCTCAAGCGTGAAAAGGGCGGCGGAGCTTTGTTTGATCAGCACGTTCACGATGTTGATGCAGTTAACCACATCTTCGGTATGCCCAAAGCTGTTACCACCAACGGCTATACCGTATTCCCCGAAAGTGCATACGATTGCTGTACCACCAACTATATCTATGAGGATATGATGCCTGTAAACGCCCAGAACGACTGGACTCTTAAGGGCAACGGATTTTATCAGATCTTCCGCGTTAACCTTGAAAAGGCTACCGTTTGGTTTGATGAAAACGGACTCCGCGTAATAGATACCGAGGGTAATAATGTTACTCCCGAATACGATACAGAAAACTTCTATTATACCGAGCTTAAGTATTTTGCAGACACCCTGCTTGCAGGCGGCAAGATAGACAGAGCTACTCCCGAATCTGCCCGCGATACCGTAAAGATCGCTTTGGCAGAAATGGAAAGCGCAGATAAGCACGGCGAGATAGTATATATCAAGTAACCTTTACCGCAATACAAAACACCCCAAGGAGCGGTCGGCTTCTTGGGGTGAATTTATATCAGCTTGTATATTTTTATGGGTTTTCCCAATTTTGCGGCATATCTCCAGGTGAATACCGTTCCTCTGGAGGATCCGTCCCAGAACGCTATAAGCATATCACAGCTTTCCGCAATAAGCTTGTTGCGGATAAGAGGGGCACTTTTTCCGTGGGAAACGTAATCCGGTTTGTATACGGTAAGAGGAATGTTTCTTATTCTTGCTTCCCGTTCTGCCAGCTTATCAACTCCCACAGCGCCGCCGGTAATTATCTCTGTGGCTTCTTTGGGAATATATTGGGAAATATCTGCATTTTTTATACTTCTTGAACCTACTACGGCAATCTTCACGGTATCACCTCCGTGAAATCAGTATATATCTAATTTCGTGGATTGTCAACTTTGGTTTTAATTTCCTTTTGAAAAGAGTTTTGTTTTTATGAAATATTTTGTATGCCTTGGCGATGGTATGGCAGATTACGCCTGCCGTGAGCTGGATAATAAAACCCCTTTGGAGGCGGCGCATAAGCCTGTTATCGACCGTCTTGCATCAGGGGGAATAATGGGCTTGTGTAAAACCGTGCCCGATAATATGGTTCCCGAATCCGATACCGCAAACCTTTCCATTCTGGGCTATCCTCCCGAAATATATTCCGCAGGCAGATCTCCTTTGGAGGCGGTAAGTCTTGGAATTACCCTCGGCAAGGATCAGGCGGCGATACGCGCAAATCTCGTGTATTTGAGCGGAGAAGGGGAATACGAAAATTTAATTATGGATGATAACACGGCAGGAGAGATAACCACTCCCGAAGCCCGTGAGCTTATAGAGTATCTGGATAAAAATCTGCTTTCCGAAACTTCCGACCGTATTTTTACGGGCATCTCTTACCGCCATTGCTTTATTACCGATACCTGGAACGGATTTCGTGATTTCACCCGTCCCCACGATATTATGGGACAGTATATCGGTGAATATCTGCCTCCCGAACCTTATCTTTCCCTTCAAAGGCGGTCCCGCGAATTGCTGGAAAACCACCCCGTTAACCTTAAAAGAGCGGCAGAGGGCAAGAAAAAAGCAAATTCCATCTGGCTGTGGAGTCCGGGGAAAAATCCCTCGCTTCCTTCTTTTAAAGAGACCTTCGGATTGGACGGTGCCGTGGTTTGCGCCGTTGACCTTATAAAAGGTATCGGTCTTTGTGCAGGTATGGAGGTGCCCTTTGTAAAAGGCGCCACCGGCGGAACGGATACAGATTACCGCGCAAAGGAAAAGGAGGCTGAAAAGCAGTTCCTTTCCGGAAAAGACCTTGTGTATCTCCACGTTGAGGCACCGGACGAATACGGTCATCAAGGAGATCCTTTGGGCAAAAAAACGTCAATAGAAAAGCTGGATTCGGAAATAGTGTCACCGATGCTTGATTTTCTCAACGCGTACGGGGAAGAATACCGCATACTCATTATGCCTGACCATTACACTCCCGTTTCCACCCGCACTCACGCCAGGGGTGAGGTTCCCTTTATAATTTACGATAGCCGACGTCAGGTATATCCCATTAGAAAATATACGGAAGACGAGGCGCGTGACGGCATCTACGTTCCCACGGGACCTGATCTTATGCGTATCTTTTTGGAAAAATAAATTATTCCGCGTACAAGGGCGGACGGAGTACATACTCTGTCAGCCCTTTTTCGTATAAATATTTTTTTATGGGTATGGGGTTTACAGAGGAAAACAGTTGCTTTATCAAGGGCATCAAAGCAAGCTGTATCTTTAAAGCACCTGCCGCATCTCCCTCGAACCATCTGTTGCACATTTCCTGCGTTTTTTCGGGAAGCGCATTGGATACTACCGAAATAAGCCCGATTCCGCCTACCGAAAGTACGGGCAGGTTTATTTCGTCGCTTCCCGAATAAAGGTGCATATCCCCGCAAACAGATTTAAGCTCGGTGATCTGTCCCATATTTCCGCTCGCTTCTTTTATGCCGTTAAGATTTTTAATATTCCAAAGCTCTTTGGCGGTGTCGGGCAGTATGTTTACTCCCGTTCGGGACGGCACGTTGTAGGCTATAACGGGCAGGGGAGAGGCAGAGCATATCTCTTTATAGTACTGTATTATCCCCTTTTGGGTGGCTTTGTTGTAATAGGGCGTAACCGCCAGAATTCCGTCTGCCCCCGCATCATAAGCATCCTTTGTAAAAAGCAACGCTTTCTTTGTGTCGTTGCTTCCCGTGCCTGCTATAACCGCGCAGTCATTTTTTACAAACTCTTTTGTTTTATATATGATTTCCGCCTTTTCTTCCCGTTCCAGTGTAGACGCTTCGCCGGTGGTGCCGCACACTGCCAAAGCGCCTACGCCTGCTTTTAACTGTATTTCAATAATCCTTTTCAAACCTTCGTAATCAACGGTCAGGTCTTTTTTAAAGGGAGTTATCATCGCTGTGCCGGTGCCGATAAAAATGGGAAGTTTTTTCATAAAAAATATCTCTCTTTCCTGCGCTAACGGTCTTTACAACAGAATAAAAATATTGTATAATAAAGAGTAAACTCAAAGTGGGTTACTGTACACATTTTATGCTTTATAAGGATAGTTTGATAATGGATCTTACCAGATTAAATACATATTTTTACGACCTTCCCGAAGAGCTTATCGCACAGACACCGTCGGATAAACGGGATATGTCCCGAATGCTGGTGCTTGATAAAGCAAACGGGGAAATCAAACACAAGCATTTTTGCGATATAACCGAATTCCTGCGCCCCGGCGATACATTGGTTATTAACGATACCAAAGTTATTCCCGCCCGTATTTTCGGCGTTAATCCGAAGCGTGCAGGTGAAATCGAAACCGTTTTGCTTCACAGAGTAAAGGATAAAGAGGGGGAAACATGGGAATGCCTCACGCGCCCGGGTAAAAAGACGGGCGTTGGCGATACCGTGGTTTACGGCAACGGCGAGCTTGTGGGCGAAGTTATTAACGTCTGCGAGGGCGGCACCCGCGAGATACGTTTTACGTACGACGGCGTTTTTCACGAAATTCTGGATAAGATAGGCACAATGCCTCTGCCTCCCTATATAACCAAAAGGCTGGAGGATAAAAACCGTTATCAAACCGTATATGCCGCTCACGAGGGAAGCGCCGCTGCGCCTACCGCAGGACTTCATTTCACGCCCGAACTTCTTGATAAAATTCGGGATATGGGTGTAAACGTGGAAAAAGTTTTGCTTCACGTGGGGCTCGGCACCTTCCGTCCCGTAAAAGAGGACGTTATAACCGACCATAAAATGCACACCGAGTATATAAAGGTCACTCCCGAAACAGCTGATCGTATAAACGAATGCCGCAAAGCAGGGGGAAGAATTATTTCCGTAGGCACTACCAGCACCCGCACTCTTGAATCGGTGACCGACGAAAACGGTGTGGTGCATCCCTTTGAAGGAGAAACGGGAATATTTATATATCCCGGCTATAAATTCAAAGCCGTGGATTGTCAGATAACGAATTTCCACCTGCCCGAAAGCACTTTGCTTATGCTTATCTGTGCTTTTGCGGGTTATGAAAACGCAATGAACGCATACAACACCGCCGTTAAGGAAAAATACCGTTTCTTTTCTTTTGGCGATGCTATGCTTATTATATGAGGAATATGAAGAATAAAGTTATCGTCATACTCGGCCCCACCGCGTCGGGCAAGACGGGGCTGGGCATACAGCTTGCAAAACATCTGAACGGCGAGATAATAAGCGGGGACAGTATGCAGGTGTACCGCGGAATGGATGTCGGTACCGCAAAGCCGTCTATGGCAGAGCGGGAGGGGATCCCCCATTATCTTATAGATATACTGGATATTTCCGAAAAATTCTCGGTAGCGTCATTTTGTACCTTTGCAACAGAGGCTGTTGAGGATATTTGCTCCCGCGGTAAAACGCCCATTATCGTAGGCGGTACGGGAATGTATATAGAAACTCTTGTTTCGGGTAAGCTGTACGAAACGGAAACGGCAGACGAGGGAAAACGCCTTGAATACCAACGCTTTGCGGAGGAAAACGGTGCTTTGGCGCTTCACGCAAGATTGGCGGAACTGGACCCTGTATCTGCAGAAAAGATACATCCCAATAACGTAAAACGTGTTATACGCGCCATAGAGATAGCAGTAACGGGCGGCGATACAAAATCCGATCTTGAAAAAAATCTCAAAGCAAACAAGCCCTTTGAATCTCTTATGCTTTATCTCACCCCGCCGGATAGAGAAACTATGTATTCCCGCATCAACAAGCGGGTGGATATTATGATGGATATGGGGCTTTTGGATGAAGTTATAAGGCTTGACAAAGCAGGTCTGCGCAATACTCCCACAGCTTCTCAGGCAATAGGATACAAAGAATTTTTCCCCTATATAGACGGGGAAGCTTCCCTTACCGAATGTGTGGAAAAGCTTAAACAGCACACACGCAATTATGCAAAACGGCAAACGACTTATTTCGGCCATATGGAAGGTCTTACGCCCGTTTGCGCTCTTGAAAACAGCGGTGAATCCGCTAAAAGGATATGTGAACAATGGTTAAAAACGCTTTAAAACAGATGGCATCTGTCCTTATATCTGTTGGTATAATCTTATATATTCTGCTTCAGCTCATTTTGTCTGTGGGCGATACCGTGCAGACAGAAAACGCAATGTTCCAGAAAGCTGAACAAAAGGTAGAGCTTACGGCATTTCTGTTCAGGGATGAAACCGTGCTTAATTCCGGCACCGTGGGCACCAATTCCTATTCCGCGGAGGATGGAGAAAAGGTAACCAAGGGCGATGAAGTTTGCGCCACTTACAGCGAAGCGGCGGACGCAAACGCGCAGGAAAGAATAAAACAGCTTAAAAAACGTATAGAGATACTTAAAAAAAGCGGAGTGGGCAACGGTGTTTCTGTTTCGGACCACAAGATAATAGACACCCGGATAAGCGATCACGTTTTGGAACTGGTGCTTGGTGTTTCAAGCGGAAATTACGATTCCGCCATTCGCACGGGGGACGAACTTTTAATTCAGGAAAACCGCAGATATGCGCTTACACAGACGGTAAGCGATTACTCTATGCAGATAAATGCCTGCAATGCGGAGATAGCGCGTCTTGAAGCAGGCTTTACGGGGGATAAAATAACAACTCTCGCTTCCGATGACGGGTATTACTATTCTTCCGTGGACGGGTATGAAAATTTGTTTACCGCAGATGCAGTTTCCACTCTTACTCTGGATAATTTCGATACCATCGTTTCTTCTCAGCCGGATGCAAATATTATAACCGGCTCTGCGGGAAAGATCGCCACTTCCGCATATTGGTACATAGCCTGCAAAACCACCAGGGAAGCCTTTGGTCTTTACACCGTGGGCAACACATATAAAGTAACCTTCCCGTATTCCGCGGATACGGAATGCGATATGCTGCTTTCCAAAGTCATAACGCAAACAGATACGGAAGATATCGTGCTTATTTTCTCTACAAAGACTATTCCCGCCGACCTTAATTTTACGAGAAGGCAAACGGTTAACGTGGTAAAGGAAAGCTTTGAGGGTATAAGGATTTCCGCATCCTCTGTCCGTGTGCTTGACGGGGTGAGAGGGGTTTACGTACTGGACGGCAATACGGTAGTGTTTAAGAAAATAACCGTTTTACACGACGATAACGGCGCGTATATCTGCGCTTTGCCCGATGCAAACAACAAAGCCTACGTTTCTGCGGACAGGCTGTCTTTGTATGATCTGGTCATCGTCTCGGGAACGGACATTTACGTAGGGAAGGTGCTGTCTTGACAAATATTGCCGAAATGCTTAAAAGCATACAAGAGATAAAAAGCTCCCTGCCCGAAGGCGTAACCTTGGTAGCGGCAACAAAGACTGTTCCTGCGGATATTATTAATCTTGCCATAGATGCGGGCTTGACCGATATCGGCGAAAACCGCCCGGAGGAACTGTGTGAAAAATACCCCTTCCTTAAAAAAGAAGGCGTCCGATTTCATATTATCGGCGGATTGCAGACACGCAAGGTGAAAAGCATTATCGACAAGGTGGATATGATCCAGTCTTTGGACAGACCGTCCCTTGCAAAAGAAATAGATAAGCGCAGCAAAGAGATAGGGAAAATAACCGATTGCCTGATAGAGATCAACTTGGGCAAAGAGGAAGGTAAGTCCGGAGTGTATCCCGAGGACGCATTGGAATTCTATCTTTCTCTCTGTGAGTATTCGAATATCCGCATAAGAGGTGTAATGGCAGTACCTCCCGTGGGAAAACTTGAAGAATACTATAATATTTTATATAAAATATACGCTGACATCTTGAAAAAATCGAAAAATAGTGATAAAATAGATATAATATCTGTAGGTATGTCTTCAGATTACGAACAAGCGGTTTCGCTCGGGTCAAATATGGTCCGTGTGGGCAGCAAAATTTTTGGAAAAAGAAATTATTTAGTATAAAAAAACGGAGGAACCACCATGGGATTCATGAAGAGCATCACCAATCTTTTTAAACCGGACGACGAATACGTAGACGACAGCGAGTACACCGAAGAGGAGTACGAGGAAGAGGCTCCCGCAAGAGAGAGCAGACCTGCAAGACCCGCAGGCAGCGCGTCTTCCAACGCATCTCTCGAAATGAAGATCATCAAGCCCGAAAGATACGAAGACGTTACCGGTATCGCACAGCATCTTTTGCACCGCCGCACTGTAGTGCTTAACCTTGAGAACACCAACAAGGAAACTATAAGAAGAATTATCGATTTCCTTTCCGGCGTTGCTTTTGCTATCGGCGGCAATCTTAACCGCGTTGCAAATTCCACTTACGTTATTACTCCCAAGAACGTTGAACTTTCTGACGATCAGAAGGAATCTTCTGCAGAAGAAAAGAACGTTAATAACGCCCCCAGAGAACTTTTCTGATCACTTAACGGAGCGTTTGTTTTGAACATACTTTTATATACGTTGGCAAGCATGGTGGAGGTTTTCCTCTGCCTGCTTTCTCTTGCCATAGTTTTGAGAGTATTGCTGCCTGTTCTGGGAATTGAGGAAGGCGCGCTTTTGGGCTTGTGCGCTATGTTGAGCGAGCCTATTGTGGCTCCCGTAAGAGCGCTTTTGTCAAAGAGCGAATTTTTTCAATCTTCACCTATGGATTTTTCATATACGGCAACAATACTCATAATCCTTGTAATAAATATCTTAATGCCCACAGCAAGTACATTTCTTTGATTTAAAGGGGGTAGTGTCGGATGCTGGCACCGCACGAACTTAAAAATAAAACCTTTGGCAAAAGTCTTAAAGGCTATAACGTTGCCGAGGTAGACGATTATATCAATTTTCTCATTGATAAATACACCGAAGTGTATCGCGAGAATATAGAATTGGACAGAAAGCTCCGTATCGTTGTTACCAATCTGGACGAGATACGCGACGAAGAAGAATCTATACGAAATACTCTCGTTTCCGCACAGAAAATGGGTGAGAAAATAATACGGGATGCCAATGAGCGTGCAGACATTATTACCGAATCCATTAAAAAGCGTTGCGACGCAGTTATTGAAGATTTCAAAGTACAGATCGCAAAAGAAAAAGAAGAGCTTTGGACAGTCCGTGCCACCGTTTTGGATTTTAAAAAGAAGCTTTTTGAAGCTTACCGCACCCAAATCGAGGAAGTGCGCAATATCTCGGTCAATGAACTGGAAGAGCTTGTGCTTCCTTCCGACAGCGAGCTGGTAGGAAAAATATTCGGCGAAGTAAAGGCTACTATCGAAGAAGAGATCCGTTCCGAGCGTGTACGCAGAGAGCAGGAGGAGATCATCCGCCGTGCAGAGGAGGAACAGCAGGCAGAGCAGGAGCTTGATGAAAGCGAGTTTGCTATGCCTCATTTCACCACGCCCGAGCCTTCTCCTTCGGATACAATTATTCTCCCTGCGGATGAAATGCCCATCGAGGAACCGGATGAAGGTCTGCGCAAAATTATAGAAGAGAATATTGCTTTGGAAGATCCGGATAAAGCAGATCCCGCCGCAACAGTGGTGCTTCCCGATATCGGCAGCAAGACCGAAGAAAAAAACATTTGCTCGGACGAGGAAATGTACAGACTATTTAACGAAGACGACGAAGACTAAGGAGTATTCATAAAAATGGCAAACGATTACAAGAATTCACTTAATCTGCCTACCACAGCGTTCCCTATGCGCGCTAATCTCCCCCAGAGAGAGCCCGATACCCAGCGCAAGTGGATGGAAGAGGATATATACGAAAAAATGTGTGCCCGCAACGAGGGCAAGGAAGCCTACGTTCTTCACGACGGACCTCCTTTCTCCAACGGTAATATTCATATGGGCACCGCGCTTAACAAAATACTCAAGGATTTTATAAACAAATACAAATCCATGAGCGGCTACCGCATAAACTACGTTCCCGGATGGGATAACCACGGTATGCCTATTGAAAGCGCAATTATCAAAAAGAACAAGCTGGACAGAAAAAAGATGTCCGCGGCTGAATTCCGTTCTGCCTGCTTCGATTTTGCAGAGGATTTCGTTCAGCTTCAGATGCAGTCCTTCAAGCGTCTGGGCGTTTTGGGCGATTGGAAAAATCCCTACCGCACCATGGACCCTGCTTTTGAGGCAGAAGAAGTCAAGGTCTTCGGCGAAATGTTTAAGAAGGGCTATATTTACAAAGGCTTGAAGCCTGTTTATTGGTGCCCTCACGATGAAACCGCATTGGCAGAAGCGGAGATCGAATATAAAGACGATACCTGCACTTCTATCTTTGTAAAGTTCCGTGTTAAGGACGATAAGGGACTTTTGGATGGTGTTTGCGAAAAGGATAATACCTATTTCGTTATCTGGACCACCACTACCTGGACTCTTCCCGGTAATATGGCAATTGCTTTGCATCCCAGAGAAAAGTACGCAGTAGTAAAAGCAGGAAACGAAAACTATATCGTGGCAGAAGCTCTTGCAGGCAAGGTTATGGCTGCAGGAAATATCGAAGATTATGAAATTATCGCAACCTTCAAGGGCGGCGATTTTGAATACGCAACCGCATATCATCCTTTCCTTGAAAGAGATTCTATGCTGGTTACCGCAGAGTACGTAACAATGGACAGCGGTACGGGATGCGTTCACACCGCTCCCGGCTTCGGTGTAGACGACTATTATACCGGTATGCGTTATGGTATCCGCATCTGCGTTCCCGTAGATGACAGAGGATATCAGACAGAAGAAGCCGGCAAATATGCGGGAATGTTCTATTCCGAATCCAACAAGGCTATCCTTGCTGATATGCAGGAAAGCGGCGCACTGTTCGCTTCTCAGGAAATGGTGCATCAGTATCCTCATTGCTGGCGTTGCAAGCATCCTATCATCTTCCGTGCTACACCCCAGTGGTTCTGTTCTGTTGAGGCGTTCCGTAACGACGCTTTGGAGGCTGCTGCGCAGGTTAACTGGATGCCTGCTTGGGGCGGGGACAGAATGGCAAGTATGATCCGTGAAAGAGCAGACTGGTGTATCTCCCGTCAGCGTCAATGGGGTCTTCCCATTCCCGTTTTCTATTGTAAGGATTGCGGCAAGCCCGTTTGCGATGATGCTACCATAGAAAAAATCAGCGCTGTTTTCGCACAGAAGGGTTCCAACGCTTGGTTTACCGACGAAGCGGACGCGCTCATTCCCGAAGGATACGTATGTCCCTTCTGCGGCGGAAAGCACTTTACCAAAGAAACCGATACGTTGGACGGTTGGTTTGACAGCGGCGTTACCCATTACGCTTCTCTCAAGAAATCCGGTGAAAAATGGCCCGCAGATCTTTATCTCGAAGGTGCGGACCAGTACAGAGGCTGGTTCCAGTCCTCTCTGCTCACCGCAGTCGGCGCTCTCGGCGAAGGTGCGCCTTATAAAGCTGTTCTTACCCACGGCTGGGTAGTTGACGGCGAAGGAAAAGCAATGCACAAATCCTTGGGCAACTCTGTTGCACCCGAGGAAATCATAAAGGTATACGGTGCGGATATACTCCGTCTGTGGGTTGCCTCCAGCGACTATACCGTAGACGTCCGTGCTTCCGATAATATCTTCAAGCAGCTTTCCGAAAGCTACCGCAAGATAAGAAATACCATCCGTATTCTTCTTGCAAACCTTGGCGATCCTGCTGTTGATTTTGATCCGGCAAAGCATTTTGTTCCCGTAAGCGAAATGAAAGAGCTTGACCGCTGGGCACTTGCCCGTCTTAACAAGCTTGTTGCAGAATGCACCAAGGCTTACGAAACCTACGAATTCCACGATATTTACCACGCCGTAAACAATTTCTGCGCAAACGATATGTCCAAGCTTTACGTTGATATCGCAAAGGACAGATTGTATTGCGAAAAGCTTGATGATCCCGCAAGACGTTCCGCACAGACAGCTATGTATATGATCGTTCATGCGCTTACACGTCTGCTGGCTCCCGTTCTTTCTTATACAGCAGAAGAAACCTGGGGCTTTATGGCTCATCTTGAAAGTGACAACACCGAAAGCGTATTCCTTAACGATCTTCCCGTTTATGATACAGCACTTGAATATGACGGCGAGGAGCGCTACAACGCAATATTTGCCGCACGTGATGACGTTATGAAAGCGCTCGAACTTGCCCGTGCCGCAAAGGTAATCGGTAAGTCCCTCGAAGCAAAGGTGGTTATCTACGGCGATGAAAAAAGCGATGTTATCAAGCTGTTTAAATCCTTTGATAAAGCGCTTAACGAGCTGTTTATCGTAAGTAACACCGTAATAAGCTGTGAAGCAGCTCCCGAAGATGCGTTCAAAGAAACCGAAACAGGTATCGCTGTAAGCGTAGTTCCCGCATCCGGCGTAAAGTGTGACAGATGCTGGGCTTACACCGAAACGCCTTATACCGACAGTGAGGGCGGCAATCTTTGCCCCAGATGTAAAGGCGTAGTATGTTAGCGGCTGTAATCGTAATATTAACCGTTGCATTGGACCAGCTTTCCAAAACTCTGGTGGTTTCCCGTATGGAGTTTGAGCAAGGCTCGATCAAAGTACTGGGAGATCTTCTGGTATTTTACCGTACGGAAAACGACGGCGCGGCTTTCGGTATGCTAAGCAATGCTAGGTGGGTGTTTATAGTCTTTTCACTTGTGGCTATCGCCGCGGGAATATACTGTGTGATCAAGTATAATAAAAGACACGTGCTTCTTACCGTTTCGGTATCAATGCTGCTTGGCGGCGGTATCGGAAATATGATCGACCGTCTGTTCCGCGCAGGCGTTGAATGTGAATATGCGGTGGTGGATTTCTTGTATTCCTCCTTGATGCCGTGGTTCTATTTCAACCTTGCAGATGCATTCATTACCGTGGGCGCCGTTATACTGTGCGTGTATATGCTGTTTTTCGAAAGTAAGGTCGAAAAAAGAGCGGCAGCGCAAAAGGCGATGGAAAACGGCGAGATTATCGAAGAAAAACAAGAACAGGAAGAATAGTTTATGTCACTGGTGGTTGCAGAACAAGAAAATATCGGCACAAGACTTGATATTTTCGTATCTGTGTCCGAAGGTGTCAGCCGTTCAGCTGCACAGGAGCTCATTTCAAAGGGCGACGTAACCGTGAACGGAAAACCGAGTACCAAAAACTATAAGCTCAGGGAAGGGGATAGGGTAGAAATCACGCTTCCTCCTCCCGAGCCAATAGAAGCATTACCCCAGGATATACCGGTGGATATCGTTTATGAGGACGAGCATCTGCTGGTTGTCAATAAACCTCAAGGGATGGTGGTCCATCCCGCTCCCGGCAACCCGGACGGAACCTTGGTCAATGCTCTGCTCCATCATTGCGCAGGCAGGCTGTCTTCCATTAACGGAAAAATACGACCGGGCATCGTTCATAGGATCGATAAAGACACCGCAGGACTGCTTATCGTTGCAAAAACGGATGCTGCTCATACGGGCTTGGCAGAGCAGATCGCGGCACACTCTTTTACGCGGCGTTACAGAACTATTGTGGTAGGCAATATCCGCGAGGATAACGGAACTATCGATAAACCTATCGGAAGAAGTGCGACAGACAGAAAAAAGTTCGCGGTAACAAACGTAAATTCCAAACCTGCCGTTACACATTACCGTGTAATAGAACGGCTGGCAGGGTACACTCATCTTGAGCTTACTCTTGAAACAGGACGCACTCACCAAATAAGAGTGCACATGGCGTATATGGGACATCCTGTTATTGGGGATCCTGTATATGGTAACCCCAAACATTCGCTGGGTCTTAGAGGACAGTGTCTGTTTGCTGAATATATTTCATTTACACACCCCATAACGGGTGAAATAATGTCCTTTGGTGCAGAATTGCCCGATTTCTTTAAGGACGTTTTGAGGAGAATATGATGAACGTACAACTTTTGCAGGAAAAAGCCAATGCCGTGCGTATCGGCATTATTGAATCTACCCACGCCGCAAAATCGGGACATCCCGGCGGTTCTCTGTCTTGCACAGAACTTATCACATATTTGTATTTTTACAGAATGAACGTGGATCCCAAAAATCCCGGATGGGAGGACAGAGACCGCTTCGTTCTTTCCAAGGGGCACTGCGCACCCGCACTGTATGCTGCGCTTGCTCACAGAGGATTTTTTGATCCTTCCCGTCTTACCGAGCTTCGTAAGCTGGGCAGCTTCCTTCAGGGCCACCCCGATATGAAGACCACCCCGGGCGTAGATATGTCTACCGGCTCTCTCGGTCAGGGCATTTCTGCCGCTTGCGGTATGGCTGTGACCGCAAAAGCTACCAACAAATCCTGGCGTGTTTACACCTTGCTGGGCGACGGCGAATGCGAAGAAGGTCAGGTTTGGGAAGCCGCAATGTTTGCGTCTCACTATAAGCTTGATAATCTTATCGCTTTTGTGGATTTTAACGGCTACCAGATAGACGGTGCGGTTACCGATGTAATGAATCCCACTCCCATTGACGAAAAGTTTGCTTCCTTCGGTTGGCATACCGTTGTTATCGACGGACACGATTTCGGTGCTATTGATGCGGCTGTAGAAGAAGCACTTAAGATAAAAGACAAGCCTTGCGCTGTTATTATGAAGACAGTAAAGGGTAAGGGCGTTTCCTTTATGGAAAACAACTATAAGTGGCACGGTGTTGCTACTAATGATGAGCAAAAGGAACTTGCTCTTAAAGAACTGAAAGGAGCAAATGCGTAATGGAAAAACAGGCTACCCGTGTTGCATACGGTAAAACTCTTGCCGCTTTGGGCGAAGAAAAAATGTTTTTCGTGCTGGATGCAGACCTTTCCGGTTCCACCAATACCAAAACTTTTGGAGATAAATTTCCCGAAAGATTTTTCAACTGCGGTATCGCAGAAGGAAATATGATGTCTGTTGCCGCAGGTATGGCTGCCGCAGGCGTTCCCGTTTTCGCTTCTTCTTTTGCAATGTTTGCTACGGGAAGAGCGTTTGAACAGATCAGAAATTCTATCGGTTATCCCAGACTTAACGTAAAAGTAGCCGCATCCCACGCAGGTATCACCGTTGGTGAGGACGGCGCTTCTCATCAGTGTATAGAGGATATTTCTCTTATGCGCGGTATCCCCGGTATGACAGTATTCTGCCCCGCAGATTCCGCAGAGACAGAATGGGCTGTTAAAAAGGCTTTGGAGATTGACGGTCCCGTATACATCCGTCTCGGCAGATATGCTGTTGAGCAGGTGTTTACCGATTGCTCCAACAATGAGGTTGGTAAGGGCAACGTAGTGGCAGACGGTACCGATATAGCTATCTTTGCAACGGGTATAACTGTTGCGGCGGCTATCAAGGCAAGAGAAGCTTTGGCGGAAAAAGGTATTTCCGCCGCTGTTGTGGATATACACACCATCAAGCCTTTTGATAAAGAGCTTGCAAACTACTACGCATCCCGTTGCGGTGTTATCCTTACCGCAGAAGAACATTCCGTTATCGGCGGTCTGGGCAGCGCAGTTTGCGAAGCGGTCTGCGAAACCACTCCTTGTAAGGTTATACGTCTGGGCATAAACGATGAATTCGGAACCAGCGCTTCCGCAGGCGTTCTTGTTTCTCATTTCGGACTTGACGCTGAAGGAATAACCGCAAAGGCGCTTAAAGCTTTAGGTAAATAAATGGCAAAGAAGCAATCTTGGAAGCTGGATAATGCCGCGCTTATATTTCCGGCAATACAAAACGGCTCCCATAATATGTTGTTCAGAATATCCGCAGATTTTGCGGAACCAATAGATCAGAAGGTGCTTTCACAAGCACTTTCTGACGTTGCGGACAGATTACCGCACTTTCGCGTCAGACTTCGTGTCGGCGCTTTTTGGTATTATTTTGACCCTAACGATAACGCCCTCCCATTGGAGCAGGATGTTATCAATCCTCTTCGCAGAATGGATTTCAAGGGTCAGGGCGGTTATATGTTTCGTATCAGGTACGGTAGTAACCGAATAGCCGGCGAATTTTTCCATTCTCTGTGCGACGGTACTACCGCGCTTACCTTTATGCGCACTTTATGGGCAAGATACCTTTTTCTGCTCGGCCATAAAGAGGTTCTTCCTGCACCGGAACTTGGCATACTCGATTGCGGCGACAGTATTTCAGAAGAAGAATTGGAAGATGCGTTTATAAAATATGCAGAAAAAGGCGCAAAACTAAAGCGCAAGGAAAGCAAAGCGTGGCACCTTACGGGTGAAAGACTGCCGAACAGAGGGCTTGCCCACGTTACTCTTTCTATGGATGCTTCCGTTTTGTACACCAAGGCAAAGGAACTTAATGTTACGGTAAACGAATATGTTACAGCCTGCATAACCGAAACCTTGTACTGTTTGCAAAAGAAGACGCTTTCCAAAGGGGAAGTAAAGGTTTCCGTTCCCGTAAATATGCGCAGATACTATCCTACCAAGACCTTGCGTAATTTTTCTCTTTATACCAATGTAGGTATAGACCCCAAGTGCGGAGAATATGATTTTCCGACCATAGCCAAAGAGATCTCCGCAATGCTTCGGTATAAATTACAGCCCAAGCTTATGAGCGCTCAAATGGCGACCAACGTGGCAGACGAAAAAAATGTTTTAGTACGTGCGGTACCGCTTTTTATAAAAAATATCGTATTAAGCACGGTATATCTTACCGCTTCCGAAAATCAGTTTACAACAAACTATTCGGGTTTAGGTGTTGTACGTCTTACGCCGGAAATGGAAAAATACGTTACGGGCATGTGTTTTATGCTGGGTGCCCCCAGAGTGAACACCACGCAGGTTTCGGGCTTAACGTATAAAGGCAGATTTTATCTAACCGTTACCGACGTTTTGCGGGATAAATCCTTCCGCAGGGAGATAGCTAAAAATTTTGTGGAAAAGGGCTTCGAAGTTACTGTCGAAGACAATGGGTGAACAGATGTCATATTGTGTAAATTGCGGTGTAAAGTTAAAAGAAGATGCAAGCGTTTGCCCTCTTTGCGATTGCCCCGTTATAAATCCTTACGAAGAATACAAAAAATACACGGGTGAAAAAGCCCCTGCACAGCCCCTGTCCACAGATAATGCTCCCGTTGCCGATTGGCGTGATCTTACTCATTTTATAATTTCGCTCACTCTCGCGCTGGGTGCAGTTTCCTGCTGTATTATCAATGTGTGTATAAACCGTAGATTGACCTGGTCTCTTATCGCCGTTGCGGCTTGCATAACCGCATATATCTGTGTTGGTCTGCCGATGAAAAAGCGCAATCTGCTGCCGGAGCTTTCCGTATTGTTTGATTTTCTATCGGTAGCTTTTTCCATAACGGTTATCGGCTGGACAGTAAATGATTTCGCCTGGGCGTTAAGACTTGCATATCCTCTTTCCGGTGCAGTAGCCTTGTGTGCGGGATATATCGTTTTCCTTGTCCGCAGGCACAAAATACGTTATTTTCATATATTGGCTTTGGGCTCCGTTTTGGCGGGGGCTATCTCTGTCCTTACTGAGCTTTTGTTAAATAATTTTACAGATATTAGCTGGTCGGGAATTTCCGCAGCTTCCTGCGTGTTCTTTGCCGCTGTACTGTGCATAATTGCAAAAAGCCGCAGACTTACCAGAAGATTTCATCTTTAAGGGGTGTTTTAATTGTTTACAGCAGTAAAGCTTAACGAATATTTTGATACAGCGGTGCCTGCCTCTTTCGGTTTTTCCGAAGACAGCGGGGGAATATGCCTGCTTGCAAACAACAATTCCTTTAACCGCGTAGCAGTAGCCCTTGACGTTACTTTGAATTCCATAGAATATGCCGCATCTGTAGGCGCGGGTGCGCTTGTTACCCATCATCCTTGCATCTTCGGCAGGATCGGCGATATCAGATGTGATGATGCTGTAGGCGCCCGCCTTTTAAAAGCCGCTCAAAAAGGCATTTCTCTTTTGGCGTATCACACAAGATTGGATAATCTTCCCGGCGGGGTAAACGATACTCTTTGCAGTATTGTTGGTATAAAAGATACGTTTGAATTCGCTCCCTGCGCCCGAATCGGAAATATAGAAAATCCCGTTACACCGGAAGATTTCGGTGCGCTTGCGGGAAAATTACTTAAATCCGATAGAGTTAAGGTCTTTGCAAATAACAAACAAGTTTCCCGTGTGGCAGTATGCAGCGGAAGCGGCGGAAGCGTATTAAGGGATGCTTATCTTGCAGGGGCAGATACTTTGCTCACAGGCGAGGTGAAATACAATAACGAGCTTGATGCCGCAGAATACGGCGTTAACCTTATTGTAGCGGGCCATAACGAAACCGAACGTGTTGTACTGCCCGTAATAAAAGATATTATTTTAAAAGGTTTCCCCTCTGCGGAGGTGTTTGTATACTATGCTTGACGGTATTTTTTGCCGCGCGCTGGGTGATGAATTAAATAAATTATCCGGTGCAAAAATAGAAAAGATACATCATATAAGCAACAAGGAGCTTGTGTTTGAGCTTTTCGGAGGCGAGCGGACCACGTTGCTTATATCTGCGCTGCCCTCCGCACCGCGGATATGTTTTATAAAGGAATACGACCGTCCTCAAAACCCTACTATGCTTTGTATGCTTTTCAGAAAGCATCTTTCCGGGGGAAGAATTGTAAATGTTTGTGCTTTGCAGGACGAGCGTATAATAAAATTCACTTTTGTCGCAACCGACGAATTGGGACACCCCGAAGAAAAGCATCTTTATATAGAGCTTATGGGCAAGTATTCCAACTGCATACTTTGCTCGGGCGATGACCGTATATTGGGAGCATTTTCCGTTTCGGATATAACGGATAAACGCTGTATAATGTCGGGTGCACGTTACGAACCGCCGGAAAAGCAAAATAAATTCCCGCCCTTTTCTGTAACAAAAGAGCAGTTTTTGCTTTATGCACAGCAAAATTCCCACCGCGCGGCGGATGACTTTTTGCTTTCTTCCTTCCTCGGCTTTTCACCTGTAACCGCCCGAGAAGTATCCTTTAAAGCAACCGGAGAAACAGACGCTCTTTTGCTTTCCGCAGATCTTAATAGGCTGTGGGAAGAATTCGAAAAGCTTCTCGATTCCGTAAGAAACCGGACAGTTACGCCCTGCATAGCCGCAAACGGCAAGGCTTTTTCCTATACTGCCTTGTGCCAGTACGGAGAAGAATACAAGCAGATATCAAGCCTTACACAGCTTTTAGGCGAGTTTTACGCGGAAAAAGCTTCTGTTGCAGAGATAAAACAGCTTTCATACGATATCTCTCGCGTGCTTTCCACGGTTAAAAACCGTCTGGAAAAAAAGCTTTATTCTCAAAAAACAGAGCTTTCCGATTGCGCAAAAAAGGATATTTACCGCAACAGAGGGGATATTATTACTGCAAACATTTACCGCATCCCTTCGGGTGCCTCTTCGGTGACGGCTATGGATTATACCACAGGAGAACAGGTTACAATACCTTTGGACACCCGCCTTACCGCTGCACGTAACGCACAGCGGCTTTACGCAAAATACGCAAAGCTAAAGCGCGCGGAGGAGCATTTGGTGGGACTTATCGCTTCCGGCGAGCAGGAACTTGCATATGTACGCACGGTGGAGGATGCATTATCCCGCGCCCGCACCCGCAAAGAACTGGATGAGATACGCCTCGAACTTGGTGAGGTGGGCTATATGTCTGCTCCCGCTACCAAAAAAGGAAGTAAAAAAACTCCCGCAGGACAGCCTCTCGTGTTCACTACTACCGACGGTATGCGTGTGCTTGTGGGCAGAAATAACAGACAAAACGATTCTTTAACGGGAAACGCGGATAAAAACGATATCTGGTTCCACGTAAAGAATTTCCCGGGCTCCCACGTTATTCTTTGTACCGAAGGTGAGGAACCTACGGACAGAGATTATACCCAAGCGGCAATGCTGGCGGCGTATCATTCTTCTGTTCGAGGCGCTTCAAACGCAGAAGTTGATTACACCCGTGTAAGGTACGTTAAAAAGCCTTCGGGTAGTAAACCGGGTTACGTAACCTACGATAAATATTACACGGCCATAGTTGACGGGATTATGCCCAAACTTTGAAAGGAGAATAAATAATGGCATTAAAAGACGATTGGAAAAAATTAGGTAAGGATTTTAAGGAAATAGGTGCAGACCTTAAAGAATCCAAAATTGAAGGAAAAAACCTTAAATCCTTGGGCAAGCATTTCGGAAAAGCCTTTGTAAACAGTGTAGAAAAAGGTGTTGACGTAGTTTCCGATGCTGTGGAAGACGTTGTAAAAAGCGACGATAAAAAGCAAGATGAATAAAATTTCACCCCAAAGATCATACCGACCTTTGGGGTGTTATATTCTCGGGGTCCCCTAAAATGCGGCAGCATTTTAGGGGTGTTTTGTTGTCGGGGTCCCCAAAAATGCGGCAGCATTTTAGGGGTGTTTTGTTGTCGGGGTCCCCAAAAATGCGGCAGCATTTTAGGGGTGATAATTTATTTATTTTTCATTGCCTTTGCAAGAAGCTTTGCTACGTCCGCTTTGGTTAATTCTGCGTCTTTATCCTGACCGGATGCAAAAATTCCGCCGTAGCCTGCGGCGTTAAGTGCGGCGATGGTCATTTGCTCCGCTTCGCCTCCGGTAATATTCTTTGTGGGCTCGAATTTGCCGTTGCCCAGGGTAACAATATCCTCCCGCAAAGCAAGAGCAAGGTAGCCTTTTGCCACGTTGGTAAGCACGTTATCGTCTTCAAAAAGTGTGTCTTCGCAAATTTCTGCCTGCTTGTCCATACCCATAGCGGTAATAAGCATTACCAGATAATCTATCTTTTTCACCTTTTCTGTAGGGGAGAAAAAGTATTCGCCTTCTCTTAATTCATAAGTCATTACGTCGGACTGAGCAACCATGACCGCGCAGGAATATGCATCGTTTCCCGCCATATCCGCAAAGGTAATGTTTTTTGTGTTCTTTTCAACCTTTACGTTTATCGTTGCAATTTCGGAAACAAGCCCGAATTCATCGGAAACCGTATAAGAAAAGCTGTCTCTTCCTCTGTAGCCCTCAAAAGGAGTGTATTCAATAACACCGTCTCGGTTTACCTTAAGACTGCCGTTTGCGGGATAAGTCTGTATATTCACCTGCATATTGTCCCCGTTGGGGTCGGTAATGGCAAGCTGATGGAAAACAGGAATGTTTGCAAGTGTAGTAATATCCTCGCTTGCGGCAATAGGTGCTACGTTAACCGAATTTTTTAAGGTTATAACGCAGGGGATATCCGTTTCTGTCCAGTTTTCCGTACCCGCACGGAAGGAAAAAGAGGTTTTTGCAACGTCTTTGGAAGCGGGAGTAAACACCAGATAAGATAAAGCGGAAACGGGAATTGTCTGTCCTTCCACCACTTTTTGGTTATTTAAGGTAAGGACACCAGCGTTTTCAGCGGGAAGGGAGGTAACTACAATATAAGTCACTTCTTTGCCGATCACGTTTTCAAAATCAGCTTTGGAAAAGTTAACTGTTTTTTCCGTTATACCGCATTTTTGCATAACTGTTTGCGATTTTAAAACGCCGATAGCAGGGGAAAGTCCATACCCCTGTGCAGACGCACTTACTCCGTATGCAGTAAGCATAAGAAGCAGTAAAGAAAGAATAAAAAGCTTTTTCATCAAATTCGCCCCTTTTAAAAATAATAAATGTGTAATATTAATCTTCCCGTAATACAAAAAAATATTGCAAAAGAGCAAAAAATATAGTACAATTTTTATAATAAACAATTCAAAGAAGGGGGAGTTTTGCGTGTCGGATATTCTAGTTGCGGTAAGCGGCGGTGTGGATAGCTCCGTGGCGGCATACGTACTTAAAAAAGAAGGCTTTAACGTAAGCGGCGTGTATATGCGCCTCGCTTCGGCAAAGGATGAAAGCGGCGATGCGTTTAACGCCGCGCAAAATCTCGGAATCGGTTTTCACGTTTCCGATAAACGGGAGCAGTTCAAACAAACGGTCGTTTCCCGCTTTGCTCAGGAATATTTAAAAGGACTTACCCCCAATCCCTGCGTTTTTTGTAATGAAAACATGAAGTTCCCCGCATTGTTTGAAAAAGCGGACGAGCTGGGGATTTCTCTCACCGCGACGGGACATTATGCAGGCATATACGAGCGTGGCGGCGTGTATTACCTGCGCAAAAGCAAAAATACCGCAAAAGACCAAAGCTATATGCTGTACAGACTTTCCCAGAAAATGCTTTCCCGCCTTATGTTTCCTATCGGTGATATGAACAAGGACGACGTGCGCACTCTGGCGGAGGAGGGGAATATACCTGTTGCCCACAAGGCAGATAGCCAGGATATATGCTTTGTGCCGGATGGGGATTACCGCCCCATTATTGCCGAGTACGGTGCTTTGTCTGCAAAAACGGGAGATTTTATTTACGAGGACGGCAGAATTATAGGAAAACACAAGGGCATATCTGCATATACCATAGGTCAACGAAAAGGTCTTGGTATCGCTTGGGAGCACCCCTTGTACGTTATCGGCAAGGATATTAAAGAAAACCGCGTACTGCTCGGAAAAAACGAAAGTCTGTTTACAGACAGTCTTATTGCCTCCTGCGTGGTGTATTGCTCTGAGCAAATGCCAAGTGTCTTCCGATGTGAAGCAAAGGTGCGTTACAGCCATTCGGGCGCTATGTGTACGGTAACTCAACTTGCTCCGGATAAGGTGTCAGTAAAGTTTGATACTCATCAACGCGCCATAACCCCCGGTCAATCAGTGGTATTTTATGATGGTGAAACGGTTATCGGCGGCGGATATATAGATTGAAAGGATTTTTTATGGAAACCCGTCTTGACAGAATATTTCCGCTCCTTGGTGAAGAGGGGATAGAAAAACTAAAAAGATCCCGCGTTTTGCTTGTTGGAATAGGCGGCGTGGGAGCCGCCGCGGGTGAAGCTTTGGTGCGCTCGGGTATCGGCAGTATAACCGCAATAGATAACGATACGGTAAACGTTACAAATATAAACCGCCAGCTTATAGCGTCAAATTCAACCGTAGGCAAAAAGAAAACAATAGCCGCATTGGAAAAATGGCAGGATATCGCTCCCGATTGCAATATAACGGTTTTGGATACCTTTTATTCCGAAGAAACTTCTATTCCTCTTGAGGAATACGATTATATTCTGGATTGTATAGATTCCGTGCGGTCAAAACTATTTTTGATCGAATCTGCCCATAAAGCAGGTGTTCCCATAATTTCCTGTATGGGCACGGGAAATAAATTAGACCCTACAAGATTCGAGGTTTCGGATATTTCAAAAACCTCGGTTTGTCCCCTTGCCAAAACGGTGCGTGTGGAATTAAGGAAAAGAGGAATAAATCATCTTAAGGTGGTTTATTCAAAAGAGCTTCCCGCCACCCACGACCGCGTTCCCGCGTCGGTCCCCTTTGTTCCCCCCGTGGCTGGGTTTATAATGGCAGGGGAAGTAATAAAAGATATTTGCGGCAGGTGAATAAAAATGAAAAAAGTATGGAAACCGGGCACGCTGCTTGCTCCCGTTCCTCCCACAATGGTGTCCTGCGGGACTATGGAAAACCCTAATATTCTTACCGTAGGCTGGACGGGAATAACCTGCTCCGACCCTGCACAGACATATATTTCAGTACGTAAAGAACGGCATTCCCACAGTATTATTTCCGAAAACGGATATTTCGTTATAAACCTTCCCACCGTTTCTCTTGCAAAGGCGTGCGATTTTTGCGGTGTAAAAAGCGGAAGAGATATTAACAAATTCGCTCATCTCGGGCTCACTCCCGTGGCGAGCGAAAATTCGGGCTGTCCCGCTATCGGTGAATGTCCCGTTTCTATCGAATGTAAGGTTGATAGGATCATCCCTCTGGGAAGCCACGATATGTTTATGGCTACCATCCTTTCCGTTTCTGTGGATGAAAAGATAATAGAAGAAAGCGGCAGACTTGCTCTGGAAAAAGCAGACCTGCTTGCATACGCCCACGGCAGTTATTTTGCTCTCGGCAAAAGCGTGGGAACATTTGGATTTTCCGTAAGAAAGAAGAAAAAACGCAGATGAACGTAACCATTATTCACGTAGGCGATTTTAAAGAGGATTACTTCCGCCAGGCAGAAAAGGAATATGCAAAACGTCTTTCCGCCTATTGCAGTTTTAAGACTATCCTTGTAAAGGAAGAAGAAAATTTAAAAAAAGAAGCAGAAAAGGTGCTTTCCATCCTTCCTCCGAAGGCGAAAAAGATCGCACTTTGCGTGGAGGGAAAACAGCTTTCCAGCGAAGAGTTCGCTTCCGTAATCGAAGATGCCCGCTTCGATTTTTCGGAAATTTGCTTTGTTATCGGTTCCTCCTGCGGTCTGGACGAAAGCGTAAAGCGTGCCTGCGATATCCGCCTTTCCTTTTCCAAAATGACACTTCCTCACCGCCTTGCCCGCATCGTTCTTGAAGAACAAATTTACCGGGTATTTACCATCATTGCAGGGAAAACCTATCATAAATAACCTTTGCAACCGTAGGTTGCAAAGGTTTTTTCGCAAATTTTCCTTATTCTATCACAGGTTTATTGACCTTTTTGAAAATGTTTGCTATGCTTTTTACGTAAAAGCTTGCAGGCGAAACCAAAAGAAAGGGAAAAACAATTATGTTTAATATGAAGAATTTTGCTCAGTTCCTTGTTGGCAAACGGCGGGAGAAGAATATTACTCAAGGTCAGCTTGCGGATATGGTAGGAGTATCACACCAAGCGGTAAGTAAGTGGGAGCGGGGTGAAACTATGCCCGAAATCTCCAAGCTTTCCGACCTTTCATCTGCACTGAACGTTTCTACAGAAGATATATTAACCGCAATGCATACCGAAAGCGGCGCGCCCGAAGCGAAAGCGGAAAATAAAGATCATGAATATTACGCCCTTCCCGATAAAACTCTTGTGGGCGACGTATGCGCACTGGCTCCCTATTTAAGCAAAGAAGCCCTTACCACCGCAATAACCGAAATAGCTATCGCAAAGGGAAGCGGTATTGCAAAAATACTTTTTAAATATGCGGACGAGGATATTCTGCGCGAAGCGGCGCTGCTTGTTTTTGCCGCCGATACGGATAAAGGCAGATTGGATCTGGTTCCGTACCTCCCGCAAGAAGAGATAACCAAATTAATTCTTAACCGCTATTCTTCCGGAAGTATCGGTTCAATGCTTCCTCTGTTGCCGTATTCCAAGAATTTTGAAGTGGTAGATATGATCTTCAAATCCATCGTGAGCAAAGACGGCAACTGGAATGTGCTTAAGCCCGTTGTTTCCGATATTATGCCCGAGGTCGTGGTTTCAAACGGTATAGATTATGCGGTAAAGCACGGTATCGGCTGCTTCGGCACTTGGTGGGGCGTTTTGGGAAAGGAAAATATCGCAAAGATCTTCATCGGCTATTGCAGACATTTTGACCATTCCTTCCGCGCCTGGTCGGATATTGCACCACATCTGGGACGGGCAGACAAACACCTTATTCTTGATGAATTGGATAAAATGAAGGCGGACGGATATAATTTCGATTTCGAAGTAAATCCTTTACAGCTTCAGGCTCTTCCTGCAGATATCAGAGATAAGCTTGTTGAATTCGGCGTACATCCCGATGCAAGAGGTGTGCCCAATCATAATTGGACGGGCAATATACATATTCCCGATATCAATATACCTGATATAAACATACCTGATTTAGGCTTTGTCTTTTCGCCTGATAAATTATCGGAATTTGAGGAGTATATTCAGGAACTCGAATCCAGGATAGAAGAACTGGAATCCCGAATAGACGATCTTGAAGACAGGCTTGACGATATGGAATAAAAACCATCCGATACAAAAACGGACTGCACACAGCAGTCCGTTTTGCTTTTATTTATTATAAATTATCGTACATACCGTGGGTTCTTTTGTGCCGTAGCGCGTTTCGTGAACAGTGTTTTTTATGGGATTAAGACCGCATTTTTCCGTTACCCTTGCCGACTGCCTGTTCCATTCAAAATAACTTATGATAATGAAATCCAGCTTTTCTTTTTCAAAAAGATAGTCTATTACCGCTTTTACTGCTTCGGGCATAAGTCCCAGTCCCCAGTAATCCTTTGAAAGAACGTAGCCTAATTCTCTGCCTTTCAGAGAGGCAAGCTCGGGAAAATCATCCTCGCGGTAATATTCAACACCCAATGAACCGATAACTTTTTTATTATATTCAATGGCGAACACTTTTTTCTTTTCTATAAATCCTTCAAGTATTTGCCTTGATTTTTCCTTGTTTTCGTGGGGGAGCCATCCTGCACGCTGACCGACTCCGTCCACCCTTGCGTATTCGTAAAAATCATCAAGGTCTTCGTGTTTCCACGGACGCAGCGTAAGCCGCGGTGTTTGTATTTTTATATTTGTTATATCAATTTGCGGGTTCATTTTTATTTACTCCAATCTAAATAAACTTGGTCTATAGGCGCTTGCTCGGTAAAGCCTATATTCTTATATGCCGTATTTGAAGAAGGGTTTGAAAGATCCGTATACAAAGCAGGCGTTTTCCCGTTTTGCAATATAAGGTCGCTTATACACGCCACTATTGCCGAAGCATAGCCTTTATTTCTGTGTTCGGGCAAGGTATATACGCCGTTTACCGCAACGAATTTCTCGTTTTCTCTCGAGCTTCTTGCCATTGCCACCGCTTTTTCGTTTTCTTTTATAATACGGCAGTAGCGGTCTTTTAAAAGCTTCTTTGCGGTATTTACGTATTCATCCATGTTATCCGAAGCGTTTCCGAAGCATTCCAAACTGAAATTACGCAAGAGGTTTGCAATAGATAAAACGTCCTTTTCCGCAGGCGCTTCGATAACCGCGTCAATGTTTTTCGGGGGAATAACCTTTTCGTTTTTATAGCTTTGCATATTCAATACGTTTGTTTTAGCGTTTTTATTTTTTATAAAAGGCTCTGCAAGCACGCTTGCTGTTTCCGGCTTTGCAACGAAGGAAAGCTTTGTTTTGTCTTTTTTAAAATATTCGTAAAAATACCGTGCCAGCTCTGTTTTAGTGCTTTTGTCAATCTCATCCGATGTCCATACCCACACCGGCATATCCGGGTGGGATGCACCGATGATAAAACTCTTTTCATCGGATACAAGCAAAATAGGATTTTCCTTTATAAGCTCAAGCAGCTGAAAGGGAACAACATCCTTTCGGTACGCATCGCTTTTAAATATTTCGTTGTTTTTATCTATATTTTTAAACATTTATATTACCTCACAATTTTAATACCGTGTCAAGACACAATCTTAACGCATATCCTTTTGAATTTTCTCCCCAGTTTCTTGCATCGTAATTTTCAATATCAGCCAAGGTATCGGCGGTATATAAAATCTGACCAAACGCAGCGTTTCTCATTTTTGCGCAGGCGGCAAGGGCAGAGCACTCCATCTCCACCACGGAACAGCCCTCCGCTTTTCGGTATTTTACCATTTCCTTTGTTTCTCTGTAAAAACCGTCTGTAGACCAAGTGGTAACCTTTTCATAAGATAACCCGTGCTGTATCAAAGTGCGTTCTATTGCGTCTACCGCACTTTTATCAATATCAATAAATCTTGATGGAGGCGCATAGTGATACGACGTTCCTTCATCCCGCAATGCTCTTTCGGGTATCAAAAACACGCCCTCGCCGTAATCCTTTAAAGCTCCGCAGCATCCGACAGCTATTGTCTTTTTTACCCCGTATCCTATAAGCCAATCCAGAATTTGCGTGGCTGCTGCCGCGCCCACAGGGGCTTGCGCCAAGCATACGTCCTGCCCGCCGTGGCTTATTACGTATATTGGGTAATCCTTTGTGGCAGATTCAAACAGCGCCACCTGCTTTCCTCCTGCCGTTTTTGCATATTCATCCACGTATTCGCACATAAAAGCAAAAACCGCTTTTTCCGGCAGTTTCAGGGAAAGATCAGCGTGTGTCGGCATTATTACAGCAGTCTTTTCGGTATCGAATTCCAATATAGGTATTTCGTTTTTTATAATCATAATATCGCTCCTTATAAAACAAAAACAGTGTAAATCGTATTAACGACTTACACTGCTTATAGTACAATAATTCAAGTAATAAAAAATTATAATGAATTTTGAGTACGACAATGTAAGCCCGTATACAGCATATCGTCAAGACCTGCCGCGGACATAAGATCCATATTAACGTTTACGTTAAGAATGTAAATGTTCATTGCCGCTCTCCTTTAAAATTTTTCATTAATATAGCACATTTGTTTTTACTTGTCAACACTTAATTTTTCAAAAAAAGAAAATCCGCAGAAATAACACTTTCTGCGGATAATTTTTATTGGGTTAAACTTACTTATTCTTCATTTTTTCCTTCATACGCAGAGAGTTATCCAGAATTCTCTTTCTCAGACGTATGGATTTGGGAGTGATCTCTATAAGCTCGTCGTCGCCGATAAATTCAATAGCTTCTTCCAAAGAGAAATGCTTGGGAGGAACCAGACGCAACGCTTCATCCGCACCTGCGGAACGGATAGCGGTAAGGTGCTTTTTCTTGCACACGTTAACAACTATATCATCACCCTTGGAGGAGATACCCACAAGCTGACCTGCGTAGACTTCATCGCCGGGATCGCAGAACATAGGACCTCTGTCCTGAGCGTTGAATATACCGTAGCTGGTGGCAACGCCCTGCTCGTATGCGATAAGAGAACCGGTAAAACGCTTGGTAACTTCGCCTTTTTCGGGCTGATACTCTGCAAATACCGCGCTGAGTATACCTTCTCCGCGGGTATCGGTAAGGAATTCCGTCTTGTAGCCGAAAAGTCCTCTGGTAGGTATCATAAACTCCAGATGCATTCTGTCGCCTACGGGACGCATTTCGGCAAGCTCACCCTTGCGGTAGCCCATCTTTTCCATAATAACGCTTACACAGCCCTGAGGAACGTCGATAACGCATCTGTCAATAGGCTCGCACAAAACGCCGTCGATCTCTTTGTAAATAATACGGGGAGTGGATACCATAAACTCAAAACCCGCTCTGCGCATATTCTCCATCAGAATGGAAAGGTGCATTTCACCTCTGCCGCGCACGTTATAGCTGTCTGCGGAATCGGTTTCGCAAACCTTCAAAGACATATCCTTCATAGCCTCTTTAAAGAGGTAATCACGTATGTGTCTGGTGGTAACGTATTTACCTTCTCTTCCGGCAAAGGGAGAGTTGTTTACAGAGAAGGTCATTTCCATAGTAGGCTCGCCGATCTTAACAAAGGGCAGGGGATCTGCACCCACGTTGGAGCAAATGGTGTTACCGATATTTATATCTTCTATACCGGAAATACAAACTATATCGCCGACAGTTGCAGTTTCTGCGGGAACACGTGCAAGACCGTCGATCTGGTACATAGCAGTAATTCTGCTTTTCTTTTTAAGGTTTTCGTCGTGGTAATCGCAAAGGATAACTTCCTGCTTTAATTTAAGACTGCCTCTTTCTATTCTGCCGATACCTATTTTACCAACGTAATCGTTATAGTCAACGGCGGAAACCAGCATCTGCGCTTCGCCTTCGTCATCTCCCTCGGGTGCGGGAATATGTTCAAGAATGCAATCGAAAAGGGGCGCAAGGTCTGTTCCCAAATGGTCGGGAGACATAGAAGCGATACCGGTTCTGCCGGAACAGAATACCACGGGAGAATCCAACTGCTCGGAGGATGCGTTAAGATCCAAAAGCAGTTCAAGTACTTCGTCGGGCACTTCGTAAACACGTGCATCGGGTCTGTCTATCTTGTTTATAACCACGATTATCTTGTGGTTAAGCTCTATTGCTTTTTGCAGAACGAATCTTGTCTGGGGCATAGGGCCTTCTGCGGCGTCAACAAGCAAAAGTACGCCGTCAACCATTTTAAGTATACGCTCAACCTCGCCGCCGAAATCCGCGTGGCCCGGAGTGTCGATAATATTTATCTTTACGTCCTTGTAATAGGTAGACGTATTCTTAGCAAGAATGGTTATACCGCGCTCACGCTCCAGCGCGTTGTTATCCATCATACGCTCCTGAAGCTCCTGGTTTTCGCGGAACAAGCCGCCGAATTTGAGCATCTCATCAACCATAGTAGTCTTACCGTGGTCAACGTGAGCGATAATTGCAATGTTTCTCAGATCTTTTCTTACCAAAATATGACCTTCTTTTCTCTAATTTTCAAACAAAACCAAAATATTATATCAAAACGCGGCGGTTTTTGTCAATACCATTACTGCACAAAATCTAAAAAATATAAATAAAATGCTGGTAAAAGGAGGTTTTTATATGCCATCAACAGGAGAATTACTGCTAAAGATACACAACAGCCAAGGAATGCCCATTCAAGGCGCATCAATTGCGGTCATAGGCGATAACCGCGCATACACCGGACGGACGAATTCCGCAGGCGAAGCCAGGTTTACGCTTCCTACTCCTCCGTCGGAAGCGGGGTACGATCCGTCATCTACATTAAGACCCTATTCGGTATTCAGCGTGCGTATCACCGCGGAAGGATACGTGCCCGTTACGGTGCTGGGCGAACAGATATTTCCCGATTCCATAACCGTCCACGATATCGAAATGCCTACTCCCGAGGAATTTCCCGAAATGAGCGAAAGGCGCACGGTAATTCCCGAGCACGAAAGATATATAGGCGGAATGACAGCAAATCCCTCAGTCACCGCCGCAACATATCAGCCTGAAATTCGCTATCCGGTAGTGCCGGAGACAATAACCGTTCATTTGGGTACACCGGCTTCAAACGCGGAAAACGTAACCGTGCCTTTTATCGAATATATAAAAAACGTAGCATCCAGCGAAATATATCCCACTTGGCCCGATTCCTCGCTCCGCGCAAATATTATTGCCCAGGTCTCTCTTGCTTTAAACCGCGTATATACCGAATGGTACCGCTCCCAAGGCTATAATTTTGATATAACATCCTCTACCGCATACGATCAGGCATTTGTACGTGACAGAAGTATATTCGATAACATTTCGGATATTGTTGATGAGCTTTTTACAAACTATCTGGCACGTGAAGGAAATGTTCAGCCGCTTTTTACCGAATACTGTGACGGCTCCACAGTAACCTGCGCAGGAATGAGCCAGTGGGGCACGGTAACTCTGGCAAGGCGGGGGTACGATCCTTTGGGTATACTTCAATATTACTACGGTGACGATACTTTTATTGCAGAGGCTGCAGTTGCGGAAAACGCTCCCGAATCCTTTGCGGGCGATCTGCGTCCCGGCGACAGAAACGCTTCCGTAGCCACTCTTCAACGCCGTCTTGACAGAATAGCTATAAATTATCCGCAAATTCCTTTTATTTTAAAATCAAACGGACTATACGGCGACCGTACCGAAGCATCGGTTCGCACATTCCAGCGGGTGTTCGGACTTAACCAAACAGGAATAGTGGACAGAGAGACCTGGTACCGTGTGCTGTACGTGTACAATGCTGTGAAAAAGCTTGCTGAATTGGGCAGCGAAGGAGAGCGGATAGAAAACGATACCTTCCCACGTGATCTTTCTTTAGGTGACAGAGGCACCGACGTATTGCGTATACAGTATTATCTTCTTGTAATATCCGATGCCTTAAGCGATCTTTCGGTACCTCAGCCGGTTATAACGGGAATATACGATACCTCTACTCAAAAGACGGTAAGAGGTTTTCAGCAGTATTACGGTCTTCCCGTTACGGGTAATATTGATGAACAAACGTGGAACTCTATAGTTAAATACTATTATGATCTGGAAAACTCTCTTTCAACTGACAGAAGGTATCCGGGATATCTCATCAGAAACGGTTCAAGGGGAAGAAACGTAATATATATCCAGAACGCACTTAATGCTATCGGCGGAAGAATACCGGGCTTTACCACCATACGTGTGGACGGCGCTTTCGGCAACGGAACGGAAAGTGCTGTGCGGCTCTTTCAAACCTATTACGGTCTCACGCCCGACGGTATAGTAGGGGAACAAACGTGGAATAAATTGGTTCAAGAATATAACGATTACGCCTACGACGATACGGTAGGATAAAAAAACACCCCGATAAAGCACCCCAAGAAGCCTCGCGGCTTATTGGGGACCCCGATGAAACACCCCTAAAATCCTGCGGATTTTTGGGGACCCCGATAAAACACCCCTAAAATCCTGCGGATTTTTGGGGACCCCGTAAATAAAACCCCACGCTTTTAGCGTGGGGAACGTGGGGTTATTGTTTGTTGTGTTTACAGTTATCGATAGCGGCGCACAGACTGTTTACAAAAGGCTCGTTGGGTTCAAAATCCACGGAATAGAGTTTATCGGAAAATTCAAAAATATATATCATACCGCCTCCGAAAGGGTTTTGACGGTAGTTGAAGTTTCTGTCGATACTGCCGTGCTTTTTCTTGTCCTTTTTAAACTCTTCCTTGCTTATTAATGCTACGGACATAGAAAGGTCCAATGCGCCCATTACGGTACGCTTTCTTCCTACTGTCTTTATAATGGAAAGCGTGTCTGCAGTAAGCTCATATTCGTAGTCTGCAAGGGTGTATTTGATCATATAATATAGGGCAACGGCAAGTACCGCACCGAATCCCAGTCTTCCCACAACGGCGGGAACACCAATCTCAACGCTGTATACGGAAAGAATACCCGTAGCAACAGCCAAAAGCGCAAAGACCAACATAAGCAAGGCGGTTTGTTTTCCGCTTCGTATAGGTTTACATTTAATCATAAAACTATTATCCTTTTGCATAAAATTAATGCGACAGAATGGGGGTATAAACAATGCTTGATGAAAAGAGTATGGAAAATCTTAAAAATATGTCCGATGCGCAATTGCGCCAGCTTGTTTCGGTAATAGCTCAAGCTGCAGGGGCGGACGGCGGCAAAGCCGCGGCGCTTTTATCAAATACCGATGCCTTGCGGCGGACCATAGCCACAATGTCTCCCGCTCAGGCGGAAGGATTTATAAAAGCCGCAGGAAAGGATAAAAGCGAAGAGATATACAGAATTATTCTGGGCAGGTGAAATGAATGGCAGATGAGCTTTCCGAAAAAATAAAGGCTCTGCTTTCCGATCCGGAATCTCTTCAAAAGATAACCGCCATAGCGTCCTCTCTCGGCATGACGGGAAACGGTAATGCACCGCAAAAAGAAGAACTGCCGCCTGCGCCCGTTTCCTCTCTGCCCGTTTCCGCGTCTTTGGCAAATCTTCAAGCGCTTCCTGCTTTTAATATGAGCGGGAACAGAAACACCGCGCTCTTACACGCAATAAAACCCTTTTTAAGAAGGGAAAGACAAAGCAAACTGGAATCACTTATAACAGCAATGTCAGTTGCGGAAATAATATCGGGGCTTAAGAAAGGAGGGGGAATATAATGTATTCCAGAGAGTTTGGAGAAGGCATCCGTTCCGAAGGCAATCTCCGTGATTATATGCGCTCAACGCCTCCTGCGGAGCAAAAAACCGAAGAGACCGCTTCTCCGCCGCCGGACAATCAGGAATCCGTTTCAGTGTTCGGTAACGGAAAGACGGGAGAAGGGATCGCAGGCGGGCTGAAAAAGCTTTTGCAAAACGTAGAGATCGATGATCTTATACTTATCGCCATCGGCATTTTGCTTTTGCTTGATTCGGATACGGATAACGATACGCTTATAATACTTATATTGGTTTTGTTATTTTTCTGATTCCTTGCAAAGGAGATAATTTATGTAATCTTCTGCACTTTTTCTGCTTTTGGGCGATAAATTGCGCACCTTGTCCGCAATGCCGGCAGGGGAAGATTCGTCTTCATCCCGTACACGGGCGTCTGCGGGGAAAATGCCTGCCGCATAAAGCAGATCTTCCAGATCCACCTCGTTCCAAGCGGCGTTTGCAATTTTTTTAATAAGCTTGGGGCGGGGCGGATTTTCCTGCACCATATACACCAGCTTACGCATCTGAACGTAAGATATATCGCAATCAAAGGCGAACTGTCGTAAAGAACGGTCGCCTTTTGCTTTTTCCAAAAGCAGAGAGAATATTTTTTTGTTCCAGCGTGTACTAATTTCCATTAATCAAGGTTATCCTTTATAAATTCAGAAATATCTTTTGCATCGCTTTTAACAACAACGTATACCACGTAATTGCCTTCTACGAAAAACTCAGCGTTTTTAAGAGGCTCTGTGTCTACAGAGGGATAGTTCTTTGCGTTTTCAAGCATTGCTGCAATACGGGATCTCATAAAAGATAAAAACAGTTCGGTATCTGTTCCGTCTTTTGTTTTAAATACGCCAAGCTCTTTTTGCAAATTGGGGTCGGTTCCGTCCACGTAAACACAATATTCTTCTACCGCTTCCATATCGGGCACTTCGCCCATATCACCGTAAAGGGAGAGAAGCATATCGGAATCAAGATATTCACCGTAAACTTCGCTGAATGAGGAAAAATATGTACCGCCGGAAAGAGAGTAATCCGCAGTAATCTTTTCCACAAGCTGTTTTGTGTTGTAGCTTTGCTTTTGAGGGTCGGAATTATCCGAACCGCCTCCGCAGGAGACTAACAGCAAAGCGGTTAAAAGCACCGTAATAATTATCTTTTTCATAAAGTTTCCTCCGTTATCATTGATTTAGCAGCACCGATCACGGTGGCATACTGGGAAAGTTCGGGTATAATAAAATTAACGTCAAACATAGCGGAAAGCGATTCAAACTTTTCCTTCGTCTGGGGCAGGACAGACAGGTTGCCGGTAAGCACAATATCTTTTACGTTTTTTTGTCTGGAACAAAAAACTGCCATCATTCCCGTGGTTTCAAAAACCAAATTTATAATTCCCAAAGCCACGTCGGCTTTTGTTGCGGTGTCTGTAAGGTTGCCGAAATTGGAAGCGGTGGTTTTTGCCGTAAGGGTAGGTGAAATGTCTTTTTTTGTCATAGCTTCAATTGTAAGGTCTATATTGGAAAGAGCGCCTTCCTTTGCCAACTCTGCAATTTCATCCGCGCAGGTCATTCCCAGCATTTGCTTGGAAAGCCCCACAAGCGTGCCTCCTCCTACGCCGGTTCCGCCCATATGGGAAGAGGTCGTGCCCTTTGCGTGCATTATAGCAGTGCCGGTGCCCATGCTTACTATGATAGCTTCTTTCTTTTGTGATAAAAACAGACCGCCTTTTCCCGTAGCGGAAAATTCGCTTATGTGTTTTGTGGGCAAACCGTAAATATCGTTTTCGAGAAAAGCACTTCCCACGCCGGTAACCGCAACACAGTCTATACCTGAAAGGGATATTTTGTTCTCTGCGGTATATTTACCGAAAGCGCCGTATACCGAAGCCAGCGGGTCGGTAGCTGTAACGGAATCGGGAGGTAAAAGCACCCCGTCCTTTATAGCGCATATCTTGGTAGTGCTGCCGCCTACGTCTATTCCGATAATAACACTCATTAATAATCACATCCTTAACCTTTATTTTAACCTTAACTAAAGAAAAAGTCAATACACCCCATTAAACCGAGATGTAAAAAATTGCTTAAGTACAATCTTTTTAATAAAAAACTCTTTTCATTTCCGGCGTTTTGTGGTATAGTTATTATGAGAATTTATGTAAGGAGGAAAAGAATATGACATTAAACCAAAAAGAAAAGCTTTTGTTTTCCTCCGAATATAATAAAGGCGCCGTTTCCCACGCATATATCGTAGAAGGCGCAAAGGGCGTGGGTAAATTGGATTTTGCTCTTTACGCCGCATCTGTACTTATGTGCGAGCGGGCGGACAAGCCCTGCGGCGTATGCCCTCAATGCCGCAAGGTTTTGGAAAAAGCACATCCTGATATGTGGATATTGGGTGTTGAAAAGGCTTGCGTGGTGGCAGATGCAAGAAGGATAATAAAGGACGCTCATCTTGTGCCCAACGATGGGGAGAAAAAAGTATATATTATCGCAAACGCAGACAAAATGAACAGGCAGACACAAAATGCCATGCTCAAAATTCTGGAAGAGCCTCCTGCGCCCGTAGTGTTCTTTTTGCTTACGGAGCGTAAGGATATGCTGCTTGCTACGGTAAGATCCCGTTGCCGTACAGTTGCTCTTGCGGGAATGGAGGAAAGCGAAATACTTGATATACTCCGCAAAAAATACCCTCGCAAATCGGAGCAGACCTTGGCAGAGGTCACACGTCTTTGCGGAAGAAGTATAGGCGAAGCGGAGGAACTCTTGGGCAAGGACAGTATTGCGGAAATGAACCGAGCTTCTGAATTTGTTAAAAGCTATTTCGGAGATACGGACAGATATTCGCTGTACGTTTCCGTGCTGAAGGGAAAGCAAAAGAGAGAAAGCAACCAACTTTTTCTGGCACTTGTACACGGCGCTTTTGCGGACATTCTGCGGATAAAATGCGGTGTTGCACGTTGCAACGTGCTTTCTGTGCAGGACGCTGCGGTGTATGCCCGTAAAAAAACACGACGTTCCATAGCTGCCTGTATCAAAACCGTGGAAGAGGCTTGTGCAGCTATCGGCGCAAACGGCAATTATACCGCCGTAATGAGCGAAATGCTTATTAAACTTGGAACCGAAAGGAATAATTGATATATGGAAAATCAAAAGAATAATATAAACGAAAAAGCAGCAGAGGCTTTGGAAAACGTAGAGGTTGTGGGAATAAAGTTCAGAGAGGGCGGAAAGACCTATTATTTCGCTCCCGGAAAAATTGTTTTAAATAAGGACGACCACGCAATCGTAGAAACAGCAAGGGGAATGGAGTTTGGTATATGCGCTCTCGGCAACCGCAAGGTAAAGCCTGCGGATATAGTTCCTCCTCTTAAACCTGTTGTCCGTGTTGCTACCGAGGACGACGAAAGACGACACGAGCAAAACAAGGTTATGGAAGAAAAGGCAAAGCAGATATTCCTTGAAAAGGTTCAGAAAAACGGGCTGGAAATGCAGCTTGTGGACGTGGAATACACCTTTGATAATTCCAAGCTTATATTCTATTTCACCGCAGACGGAAGAGTGGATTTCCGCGAGCTTGTAAAGGACCTTGCTTCTGTTTTCCGCACAAGAATAGAGCTTCGCCAGATCGGTGTTCGTGATGAGGCAAAGCTTATCGGCGGCCTTGGCGTATGCGGAAGACCTTTCTGCTGCAAGGAATTCCTGCCGGATTTCGCGCAGGTATCCATAAAAATGGCAAAAGAGCAAAATCTTTCTCTTTCCAGCACAAAAATTTCCGGCTCCTGCGGCAGACTTATGTGCTGTCTGCGCTTTGAGCAGGAGGTCTACGAAACCGAATACGCAACCTTCCCCAAGGTGGATTCTATTGTTGAAACCCCCGCAGGCAAGGGCGTTATTATCGAAAGCAGCTTTTTGACCGGAAAAATAAAGGTAAAGCTTAACGGTGACCAGAACGCACCCGCAAAGGTTTATACCAAGGACGATATTAAGGTTGTGGGTATGATAAAGCGAAATGACGAAGGCGAAGAGCTTAAGAAACTGGAAGATTAAGAAAGGCAGATAAATCGTGGTATTTTCATCGCTGATATTCCTTTTTGCATACTTGACGGTAATGTTGCTTCTTTATTACACGTTACCTAAAAAATGGAGGAACGCCGTACTCTTTACCGTTTCACTCATATTCTACGGATGGGGCGAGCCTGCCTATATCGTGGTAATGCTCATATCCATTCTTGCGGCGTACCTGTTCGGATTTTTAATAGACAAGCACCGCGAGAGCAATAAACGGAAAGCAAAGCTGTATATGGTGCTTTCTCTGTGCTCCAATCTGGTATTTTTGCTGTTTTTCAAATATTGTAACTTTTTTATAGAAAACCTCTCTCTTATCCCGTTTTTATCTTCTCTTGAACCTATCAAGGGCTTGGTACTGCCTGTAGGTATATCCTTTTATACCTTCCAGATAATGTCATATACCATAGATCTGTACAGAGGACACACCGCAGTACAGCGTAATTTTGTGGCTTTCGGTACCTATGTAACTCTTTTCCCTCAGCTTATCGCAGGACCTATCGTAAGATACAGGGATATAGACGACCAGCTTATCACCCGTGAACATAATGTGGAAAAATTTTCCGATGGTATCCGCCGTTTTTGCGCCGGACTTGCAAAAAAAGTTCTGCTGGCAGATACTATATTTGCGGTAGCGAAGTATTTTCAGTCACTCCACGGAATTCAGCCTACCGTTGCGGGAAGCTGGATGATAGTAATATGCTATACCTTCCAGATATATTTCGATTTCTCCGGCTATTCCGATATGGCAATCGGCTTGGGTAAGATGATCGGATTTGAATTTCTGGAAAACTTTAACTATCCCTATATGGCGGGCAGTATTACAGATTTCTGGCGCCGTTGGCATATGTCGCTTTCCACCTGGTTCAAGGAATACGTGTATATTCCCTTGGGCGGAAACAGAAAGGGTCTTTTAAAGCAGTACCGCAATATAGCGATCGTATGGCTTCTCACCGGCTTCTGGCACGGCGCAAACTGGAATTTTATCCTTTGGGGCGTGTATTTCGGCGCTCTGCTAATGCTGGAAAAGACCTTTATACTTAAGGTGCTCAATAAAATTCCCAAGGTGTTCAGCCATATATACGCATTGTTGTTTATAGCAATAGGTTGGCTCATATTCTTCTTTACGGATATGTCTGCCGGTTGGAGCGTGTTTACCACAATGTTTGGATTCGGAAGCGCAGATTTTACCACCGCCACCGTAAATTACGATATTTTCCGTAATCTCGCTCTTATTCTCATTTGCGTTATCGGAAGTACACCGTACCCCAAGAAGCTGTATTACTATCTTGTCAAACGCTTCAGAGCTGTTGAATATGCTTCTCCCGTGCTCACCTGCGGTTCTTTTCTGATGTGCGTGGCATATATGGTGGACAGCACCTTCAGCCCGTTTTTGTATTACAATTTCTAAAGGGAGGGAAAGACTATGAAAAAAATAACGAATATTATCACCATCGTTTTGTTTTTGGCAATTCTGTTCGGTCTTTCCGTCGCCTTTGTTGCTATGCCGGATAAAAGCTATTCCGAAAACGAAAAACGCAATCTTCAGCTTTTTCCCGAGTTTTCTTTAGAAGCTCTTATGGACGGCAAGTTTTCTTCCGAAATAAACGAATATTTTGCAGACCAGTTCCCGTTGAGAGATGCATTTGTAAGTCTTAAAGCCCTTGCGGAATTATCACTTTTCAAGGGTGAAAACAACGGAGTACTGCTTGGAGAAAACGAAACTCTGGGTGTCCGTACTTTTTCCATCTTCAAGGACAGACTCAACCGTATCGAGAATATGGATCATTTTTACAACCGGAGCGTTGTAAAACAGCTTGAAGCACTTAATAAATTCGCTGCCGAAAAGGCTGACGTACCCGTTCACGTAATAATTCCGCCCAGAGTAATAGACGTGGCTTCGGAAAGTTTTAATTACCCCTCCAACGTTTCCGTTTCATTGGATGCACTTATATCTTCAACCCTTTCGGAGGATATATTCATTCCCGTTTCTCCCGTGTTAAAGGAAAAGTATTCGGCAGGGGAGTACGTTTATTACCGCACCGACCATCATTGGACTACACTCGGCGCTTATTACGCATATGTTGAGATAATGAAATCTTTTGGTATGGAGGATGTTATTATCTCTGCGGATAAGTTTGAGGTAAAAACCGCGGCAGAGGATTTTTACGGAACAACCTGGTCCAAATGCGGATTCTCTTTTGTTTCTCCCGATACTATGGAATTCTGGTCCCTTGGCAACGAGGACAATTTTACCACTACCATAGGTGAAAGACAGTTCAGCGGATTTTACGATATGTCTTATCTTGAAACAATGGATAAATATTCCGTATTCATAAGCGGCACAAACGACGTAACCTTTGTGGAAAGTAATTATGATGAAGAACGCCCTGTTTTATTGCTTCCCAAGGACTCATTTGCAAACAGCCTTGTGCCCTTCCTTGCCCAGCATTTTGATCTGGTGCTGGTGAATATGGCAAACCGTATGACAAATATTTCCGCTTATGCAAAACAGTATTCTGCCGACCGTATCCTTTTTGTATGGAACGCAGAAAACCTGATCACAAGCGGTAATTTAGGTAATATAAACTAAATAAAAACAACAAAAAGGACGGAGAATTTTTCTCCGTCCTTTAAATTTTTGCGTAAGCATTTTAGGGGTGATTTCTTTTAGGGGTGAAATTATACTATACGGCTTCTGTCTTTTATCTCGGTGGTAACTCTTTCGTAGAATTCCTGAGCGGTCATCACGCCGCCGGTCTCGCCGGTACGGGTACGCAAAGAAACCGTGCCCTCTTCAACCTCGCGGTCGCCAACTACCAGCATATAAGGAACCTTCTGGAGCTGATGCTCACGGATCTTGTAGTTGACTTTTTCGTTGCGGTGGTCTGCTTTCACTCTCACGCCTGCGGCGGTAAGGTCTGCCACCAGCTTGTCTGCATATTCAGCTGCTCTGTCGGTAATGGGAAGCACCGCTACCTGCAAAGGAGCAAGCCACAGAGGGAACGCACCTGCGAAATGCTCGGTGATAACGCCGATAAATCTTTCGATACTGCCGAACACAACGCGGTGTATCATAACGGGACGGTGCTTTTCACCATCTGCACCGGTGTACTCAAGTTCAAATCTTTCGGGAAGCTGGAAGTCAAGCTGAATGGTACCGCACTGCCAGGTTCTGCCGATACTGTCGCGGAGATGGAAGTCCAGCTTGGGACCGTAGAACGCGCCGTCGCCTTCGTTAAGGATATAATCCTTGCCCATATCGGTAATAGCGGCTTTAAGAGTTTCTTCTGCGTGCTGCCATACGGATTCATCGCCCATATGGTCCTCGGGCATGGTGGAAAGCTCGATCTGGTAGGTAAGACCGAAGAGGGAATATACCTCGTCAAAAAGAGAAACTACGTTTTTGATCTCATCTCTCATTTGCTCTTTGGTCATAAATATGTGAGCATCGTCCTGAGTAAAGCATCTTACACGGAACAGACCGTGCAAAGCACCGGAAAGCTCGTGTCTGTGAACCAGACCAAGTTCGCCTGCGCGCAGGGGCAGATCACGGTAAGAATGAGGCTCGTTCATATAAACCAACATACCGCCGGGGCAGTTCATGGGCTTGATCGCGTAATCCTCTTCGTCTATCTTGGTGGTGTACATATTCTGCTTGTAGTGGCCCCAATGTCCGCTTCTTTCCCACAGACGGCGGTTAAGAATAACGGGGGTAGAGATCTCCACATAGCCGTAACGCTTATGTACCTCTCTCCAATAATCAATAAGGGTGTTCTTAAGAACCATACCGTTGGGCAGGAAGAAGGGGAAACCGGGACCGTCGTCTGTCATCATAAACAGACCCAATTCCTTGCCCAGCTTTCTGTGGTCGCGTTTTTTGGCTTCTTCAAGCATATTCAGGTATTCATCAAGCTCCTCCTTGCTTGCAAAAGCGGTGCCGTAAATACGCTGAAGCATCTTGTTATCGGAATCGCCTCTCCAGTATGCGCCGGTAACGGAAAGCAGTTTGAACGCCTTTACCTTCTTTGTGTAAGCAACGTGAGGGCCTGCACAAAGGTCGGTAAATTCGCCCTGCTTGTAAAAGGATATTTCTGCGCCTTCTTCGAGACCGTCAATAAGCTCCAGCTTATAAGGCTCGTCCGCCATAAGCTTTTTAGCCTCATCGCGGGGGAGAGTAAAGCGCTCTATACGAAGATTTTCTTTAACAATTTTCTTCATTTCAGCTTCGATACTCTCAAGATCCTCGGTGGTAAAGGTAGTCTCGGTATCGAAATCGTAATAAAATCCGGTGTCGATAGCAGGTCCGATCGCCAGACGGGCATCGGGATAAAGTCTTTTTACTGCCTGCGCCAGAATATGAGACGCCGAGTGTCTCAGCGTTCTGAGTTCGTTAAGTTCTGTTTGATCCATAGCATTTGCCTCCATAGATTATTACTGTAAATCATACACTATTTTTATTCTGCTGTCAATATCTCTTTCGCTTTTGCCACGGCGCCGTATACCGGCTCTGCTTCAATAACGGAAAGAGGTACGTTATGTATAAGGTATTTCCTTATTATATCAATAGCGACGCTTTGAGTGCCTATACCGCCTGCCATACATACGGGAACCGGTCCGCCGTATATTTCGCAGGCGCGGTTAATAAGCCCGCCGATATATTCAAGCTGATTTTCAAGTATCCACGCGGCGTGAATATCGCCTTCGCTGTACGCATCAAATACGATTTTAGCAAATGAAGCGATATACTTTTTGTCCGCGGAAATAAGGTCTGTAAGCTTTTCCAAAGGATCTCCGCCTATCTTCTCGGTTACGAGAGTGTAGAGCGCGCCCTTTTCATCCCGTCCGTCCACACACTTTAAAGCGTGTGCAACAGCGGATTTTCCTATTTCGTATCCGTTTCCCGCGCAGTCGAACTTGCCGTAACCGCCGATACGGACGATCTCTCTGCCTGTTTTCATAAAGCAGGAGCTTCCCGTTCCGCAGATAACAATGGCACCGTCGCTTTCGGGAAAAGCTGAATATATCACATTTATACCGTCGTGCAGAGCTTCCGACTTGGCTTTCGGAAACATTTCTTTTAACCGAACACCTGCTTTTTGGCTGTAGTCGGCGGCGGTTATACCGGCAATACCGCAAAAAATTGCGGCAATGTCGTCTTTATCCGCATTCAAAGCCTGAACGGCGGAAAATATGTTATTCATAGAGTTTTCAAAGCCGATATCATTGGGGTTGCATCCGGCACCGTATACCGTTTTTATAACGCTCCCGTTAATATCGGCAAGGGCGGCGGCGGTTTTTGTGCCTCCGCCGTCCACACCGATAATGTACTTCATAGTTTAGCCTTTAATGCCTTTTACGAAATCACGGATGTCCTCAAGAGCCTTAAGCGTCTTTTCTTCAACGGTAGGTTCGGGAGGAATGGCAGCCTTTGCAGCTTCTTCCGCAGCCTTTGCGGCAGCTTCTTCTGCCTTTTTCTTTGCTTCCAGCTTATTGCGGAAGCTCATAGCCACCTTAACAACGATAAACATTGCAAAAGCGATGATAATGAAATCGATTATGTACTGAATAAACTGACCGTACTTAACAGCTACCTCTGCAACCGCTTCGGTAACCACAACGCCTTCCTCAACAACTTCGTCAACGCCCTTTACCAGTACCCATTTAAGATCGGTAAAGTTAACGTCGCCAAGCAGGAAGCCGATGCAGGGCATAATGATATCTGCAACCAGTGAAGAAACGATAGCCTTGAAAGCGGTACCGACTACAACACCGACAGCCATATCCAGAATATTGCCCTGTGAAATAAACTTTTTAAAATCGTTTGCAAAATTCTTTACTTTTCCCATTTTTTAGTCATCTCCGTTCAATTTTTTAAGAAGTGCTTCAAGGTCTGCACCGTGAACTGCGCACGCCTGCTCGATAGTTTCGCCTCTGGAATGAGGGCAGCCCAGACAGTGCATGCCTATTTCAAGGAAAAATTTTGCCTTTTCGGGTGCCTTATCAAGAACATCGCCGATAATGGAATCCTTGGTGATCATTTAATTTACCTCCTCGTCTTTAGCCAATTTGAATTTTGGTTTATTTTTATTTTTTATTATTGTTACGTGAATAAGCTTTGCAAGCTGGGTAAGTGTGTAATATCCCAGAGAGATCGCCGCGGTAATTCCGTAAGCAAAAACAGAGGGCTGTGTGTACCCAAACAGTTTTGCCACGGGAGGAATATATACCATACAAGCATATATCGCCGCTACTGTTAATGCGGATATAACAAGCTTGCCCATACTTAAAGGCGTTCTTATGAATATAGGTTTTCTTGATACGTTGGTTATTCCGTAGGTTATGAGAAGCACTGCGAGAGAAAGGAGTGCGCAGGTGTGACCAAACAAAACGTACGTGGCTGTTATCGCACCGCCTGCACCTACACCGTACAGAACGGGGTAAACAAAATCCAAAAGCTTGGGCGCTGTTCTGTACTTTTTCATTTTTTCCGCCAGAATGTGCTTGTTGGGAGCGGCAAAAGCAAGTGATACCGCAATAACGAAATTGAATATAATTCCGCCCACAAGCATATCTTGCAGTCTTAAAGGAAATTCAATTCCCATAGCAATAGCTGCAATAAAAGCCGTAAGCACCGCGGTAAATCCCACAAACAGGTATTCCGTTACCGCATGTATTCTGGCAACTATCGCCTTTGCGGCGCCGATAGCATAAGTGATAACGTGAAAACCGCCCTCAAGCATAATTACGTCACTTTCCTGCTTTAAGGTGTCCGGTGTTTCTGTGTCGCTTACAAAGGTTACGTCCGCTTCGTGAATAAGAGGCAGATCATCCATATTGCTTGCGGTAACGGCAACGTAGCGTTTGTCGCCGTGTCTGAATTTCAAAACCTCCCGCCACTGCTCATCGTCAATACCCACATACAGCTTGTACAAGGGCTGGTTGGCAATATAAAGTCCGGGGTCGGTGTCGCTTATATCCTCTGCGGAAATCGCTTGGGATTCGTCTGTAATAATTCCTGCCTCTTTTGCAAGGGAAAGGGAAGGGTAGTAAGCATCGTTGCTTCTCAAAACCGCTTCTATTCCGGCTCTGCGGCATTTATAAACCGCCGCGGCAGGGTCCACACGGAAAGCAGAGCCCAAACCTATAAAGCCCGAAAGTATAAGCCTTCCTTCCACGGAATAATCTTTAAGAGAATCCGCGTCGGTACGTCCCGTGGCAACGGCGATAACCGTTTCCGCTTTTTTGCCCATCTCTTCCAGAGCTTCCCGCATACGGGCTACCGCAGCATCGTTCATACGGTATACCCCGCCGTTTTTGCGGTATCCCACGCAACGGCTTATAACAGATTCGGGATTTCCTCGGACTATAACAAAGGTCTTGCCTTCGGAAAGCACAAGGGTGCGGGTAACTATATTGTCGGAAGACACTTCGGTATCTATACGGAAAAACTCGCCTTCAAGGTTGGAAATATCAGCCAGCAGGAAATCGCAGGCATCGGCAAGGGCAATATCCTGCTTTCTGCCGGTGTATTTGTGTTGTCCCTTCTGGCGACCCTTTTCGTCTGCGTTTTTCTTTATATCTGAACAAACAAGGGCGTATTTAAGCAATCTTTTGTTACTTTCGTTTTCTTCGGCTTCCCGTATATCTTTAACTTTTCCGTCCGAATACAAGTCGGTAACAAACATCTTTTTGGGAGGGAAGGCTTGTCCTCTGGAGCACATTACGGTGTCCACGTTTCCAAGCTTGCCTATACTGTTAAGATTTCCCACAGCGGCGTTGTTTTCCAGCATCTTTTCAACGCCGTAGCCTAAGGAAATAAAAGTTAATGCTTTACAGCTGTCATACATAGATATGTAGCCCAGAGTGAGGGAGAGAATGAACATATCCGTAATGCTTCTTCCCGTGGCAATTCCCAGCACTAACAATACAAAGCATATTATAACCGAAACGAATGACATCGCTTTTCCTACATGAGAAGCGTATTTAAGCAGACCGGGAGTGTAATCCTGAGAATGTTTTGTGTTTACCTTGCGTGTAAGCACGTTTTTTCCCGTTTCGCATACGATAGCAGTGCCGCTTCCTCCGGTAACAACGGTGCCTGCATACACCATGTTGGTGTGGCACAGCATATCGGGACGGTTGTATTCAATTGCAGAGGATTTATATACCGCCTCATTCTTTCCGTTGATAGAGGCTTCCAACACGGAAAGGTGAGCGCAGGAGATAATACGTGCATCGGCAGGGACGATATTTCCCGTTTCCAAGGTTATAATATCTCCCGGCACGAGTCCGCGGCTGTCTATAACAAACCGTCTGCCGTTTCTTGTTACGGTGGCGCGTATAGCGGAATAGTTTCTTATCTTTTCCAAAGAATGGGAAGCGGATGCCTCCAGTACCGCATTTATAAACATTATTATAATAACGGTAACGCCCAGCACAATAAGCTCGTGCCTTTCGGGCTGAAAGACGTACATCAAAAACGCAACGGCGGCAAGGAATATTCCCATCAATCCCTGAAGCTGATTCTTAAAGCTGGAGGTAAAGCCGGTCTTTATTTCGTCGTAAAGGGCGTTTGTTCCCTTTTCGCGCCGTATTTTCTTTACCTCATCATCCGTCAAGCCGTTCCCAAGATGACTGCCAAGCTTTATGGCAAGCTCTTCTATATCCATGGATTCCGGTTCGAACCTATCCTCCGCCTGCTTACGGCTGTTAGAGGTTATTGTTCTTATTTTCTCGGAATAATCCGGCATTTTTACTGTTTTCTCCTTTCGGATAAACTTTTAAGGCTGTTAAAACGTGGTTATGGTAACACCGCTTTGGTCTGCGGAAAGCGCAACTGCGGTAATCTTTAAAGAAGTGTCCTCGATAATTGCAGTGGCAACCGCATCCTCAATATCCGTCTGTATAAGACGGCGGAGGTTACGGGCACCGTATTTTTCGGAATAACCCTTTTCCACCAAAGCGTTTACCGCCGCATCGTCATAAGTCAGCTTGATATTCTTTTCCGCCAATACCTTTTCAAGGTCACCCAGCATTATGCGGCAGATAGAAGCAAAATTATCTTTGGAAAGTCTGTTGAACACAACTATCTCGTCCACGCGGTTGATGAATTCGGGACGGAGGAATTGCTCAAGCGCTTTTTTTACCTTCGCTTCGTCGGATGCCTTTGCGGTGGTCGTAAAGCCTGCAGATGCGGAGATATCCGTACTGCCCGCATTGGTGGTCATAACTATAACCGTATTTTCAAAATTGACTGTCTTGCCGTGGGAATCGGTAATTCTGCCGTCGTCCAGTATCTGCAAAAGGATATTCAAAACGTCCGGATGCGCCTTTTCAATCTCATCAAAGAGGATCACGGAATAAGGCTTGCGGCGTATCTTTTCGGTAAGCTGCCCCGCATCGTCATAGCCTACGTAGCCGGGAGGAGAACCGATAATTCTGGAAACGGAATACTTTTCCATATATTCCGACATATCCAGACGTATGAGTGATTCGGGGGAATCGAACAAATAGTTTGCCAGCACTTTAACAAGCTCGGTCTTACCTATACCGGTCGGTCCTGCGAATATAAAGGAAACGGGCTTCTTTTTATAGGAAATTCCCGCGCGGGAGCGGCGAACAGCCTTTGCAACCTTTTCCACCGCTTCGTCTTGTCCCACAATGCGGTCTTTTATGGAAGGGACAAGCTTTTGTATCTTTTCGAATTCGTTTTCGCTTATGCTGGAAGCGGGGATACCCGTCCAAATTTCAATAACCTTAGCAAGGTCTTTTTCGGTTACGGTAAGCGTATCTCTCTGTGCGGAGAGGGAATCAAAAGCTTCGTTCTTTTGCAAAAGAACGGTACGGTTTTGAGCAATAGCCGCAAAATCCTCGTCGGTTTTTTCTGCTTTTGCTTCCAGCGCCGCTTGCTTTTCGTTAAGCTCTTTTATTTCATCTGCCAAAGCATTTATTTGGTTTACTATATCCGAATTCATAGAAAGATTTGCGCAGGCTTCGTCCATAAGGTCGATAGCCTTATCGGGCAGGTATCTGTCTGTAATATATCTTTCGGAAAGCACTACCATTCTGCGGCACATATCATCGGAAATGTGGATACCGTGGTATTTTTCGTAATTATCCTTAATACCCTGAAGTATCTTTACGCTGTCTTCGATGGAAGGCTCGTTTATCATAACAGGCTGGAATCTGCGCTCCAATGCCTCATCTTTTTCAATGTACTTTCTGTATTCGGTAAGGGTAGTTGCACCTATAAGCTGAATTTCTCCTCTGGAAAGGGCAGGCTTAAGGATATTAGCGGCGTTCATACCGCCTTCCGCATCTCCCGCGCCGACAATTGAGTGAACTTCGTCGATAACCAGAATGATATTTCCGTTTTGCTTTACCTCGTCTATAAGACCCTTCATTCTGCTTTCAAACTGACCTCTGAACTGGGTGCCCGCAACCATTGCGGTCATATCCACCAGCATTACTTCCTTGCTCTTAAGCTTGTAGGGTACGTTGCCCTTGACAATTGCGGTGGCGAGCGCTTCCGCAACTGCGGTCTTACCTACGCCCGGCTCGCCGATAAGGCAGGGGTTGTTTTTCTGGCGGCGGCAAAGTATCTGCATAACACGCTCAAGCTCTTCGCTTCTGCCGATAACCTTATCAAGCTTGCCTTCTTTTGCTCTGCCGGTAAGGTCTATGCAGTACTGGTCAAGATACTTTCTGCTTTTCTGTTTCTTGCTTTCCTGCTTGGTTTCCTTGGATTGCTGCTTGTCTTTTCTTATATTATCGGGCAGGTTAAGCTCTCCCTGGGAAGCAAACAGAGGACCCAGATTAAGGGAAGGTGCTCTGCCTTCGTTTTCGGGATTGTCGCCGGCTTCGGTAGGAACAAGACCGGATATTTCGTCGGACATAGCGTCAAATTCCTCGGGAGTTATTCCCATACGCTCAAGAATATCGTCAACGGGCTTTAAACCCATCTCCCTTGCGCATTTAAGGCATAGACCTTCGTTGGTGGTATTACCGTTTTCAATACGCTGCATATATATAACAGCCACACGCTTTTTACAGCGGGAACATAATTTCAAAACCATTGTTTACTCCTTGTTTGCCTTTTCGATCTTACGGAATATTGTAAAATAATACATTAACAGCGCAAATATAAGTGCGCCTGCCAAAATCACCGTAAGAACAATATTTAACACCGGATTTTCCGGATATATAATAAAGATTATAGTGAAAGCGGCAAAAATGACCGTAGCCATTTTACCAAACCAGCTTGACGGGGTTACTTTGCTTATCTTCTTTGCAAGCACAAGTGCACCCGTAACCATGGTAAGCTCTTTTACAAAGAATATTACCGCTATCCATATAAAAATATTATTTTCTATTGCCAGACACACCATGGCGGCGGCTTGCATAAGCTTATCTGCCATAGGGTCAAGTATTTTGCCTGTTTCGGTTATCCATCCGTATTTTCTTGCAAGATAACCGTCTATTACGTCTGTGATCTCTGCGGCAAGAAATACACAGACACACCACCATTTCGGAGAGTTCTCAACAAAGAACACCCACACGAACAGAGGTATCATCAATAATCTTAAAACAGAAAGAATATTCGGAATATTCTTTTTTTGAAAATTCAATTTTTTCACTTCCTGTCCGTCAGTTAAAATAACATACGGAAAATATTAAAACTTCCGAAAATTTTAAAAAGATATGTGCTTTCGGGAGAAAAGCCTGCAAAAATACCGCCCAGCGCGTTTACGGGTAAAAGCAGCTGTACAAGCGAAACAAACACGCAAGCCTCGGCTATTGCCAGTACGATACCTGCGACGATCCCCAAAAACGTGTTTGCCTGCTTTAAAACGGGAAGCTTTGTAAACTTATCCAAAAGGAATACAGCTACCGTTGCGAGGATATATACTGCAAGGAAAATCACTATAAAGGAACCAAAGGTGACGGCAGTTTTCAAAAGCACAGGCGAAACCTTGGAAGCAATGGATTCTTTTATTCCGTCGCTTTTTGTTTCTTTCCATTCCTCGATATCATTTTGAATATCCCGGACATCCACTCCCAAAGAGGATAAAAGGGAAGTAAGCTTTCCCGTGCTTTCCTCTTCTTCGGCAACTTCTTCTTGCTCGTTTGCGGAAATGTTATCCAAAACGGTTATAACCGAACTGTGTATCTTATCTTGCCAGTTTTTACCGTTTTCAGTTTCCAAAACGTAGTTTCTTACGGGATTTACAAAGGAAAACGCTGCAATAAGCGCAACTACGAGAACAAGGGATTTAAGTGCCGTTTTTACAAATCCCTGCTTCCAACCCAAAATCACGTTAAAAGCAATGATCGCGGCAATTATAAGATCAATAATAATATTCATTCGCTGACCTCCGTAAGCGAAGCATCGTCGGGTTGAATTTCCGTTTCGTCAAGCGTCTGTGCGTTGTATACCGTAACTCCCGAATATGTGAATACCAGCAGTTTATCATCGGATATCAGCATATCAACGCCGTCGGCATCGGTTTGTATATCGTATATCTTTTTATCTTCGTTAAAATCGTATACCGTAAGATTTCCTACGGAGAGCATATAAAGTCTGTTACCGTAAAGCAATACGTCATCGGGTCTGGAATTCGATTCGGTGCGGTATACGTTGTTTCCGGCGGAATCATATACCACCATTTCCTTGCTTTCTGAAAGTCCGGATTTATCAAAGGTAAGCATTACGTGGTTTCCGCCGAAATCACAGTTAAGAAGAACTCCCGAAACCGCAACTTCCTTTTTTAAGGCGTTATCTCTGTCGTAAAAACGCAAGGCTTTGTCTGTAAGCACCATATATCCGCCGTCATCGGTAAAATGACAGTTAAGAGGAAGCTCACCTACGTATCTGAAGGTCGCCAACGGCTCCTCCGCAGTGGTGCTGAACAAGGCAGCGGAACCGAGATAATCTCCGTTTTCGCTGATATGGGAAAGCACCAACACCTTTTGTCCGCTTTTATCAAGCTGCATTGCGGTGGAATATTCGGTAGGGAAATAGTGGGAAAAGGTAAGGCGGTAGTTTGCATCGTAAACGAATACCGCGCTTCTGTAGTTCTTTGCGCCCGAAAGCACGGCATAGCTGCCGTTTTCCGCGGCGGAAACTCCAAGCACAGGGTATCCGAAGTTTTCGGAATAAACGTGGGAGAAGGAGTTGTAAACATCAAGCTGCTTTCCGCCCAGATCGTAAATTATCATATTCTTTCCCGCAGTAAGCAAAACGGGATTATCGTTTTTAACGGGCGTTCTTTGCAAAAGCTGTCCCGAAGTATCGTAAACGGTAAGCTGTGTTTTGCTCAGCACCGCAATATCACCGCGGACAATGGCAAATCTGTTTGTAGGGTCGGAATCGAAGATTATTTCAGCGCCTACTTCGGCTTGCTCGGTTTGCTCAAAGGAAATGAATTTAAGCAAATACTTAAAATTTTCCGCCGTAAGCTCATCGGGAAAAAAGGTATATGCAAGCAGACAGAATATGATCAAGGCTATTATTGCCGAAAACATACCGATTTTTGCACGGTTTGCCAAACGGGTATAATATGCCTGCGCCGTGGGAGTCTGCTGTTTATTCTGTTTTCTTTTATCTTTAAAAATAGAAAAAGCGCTCATCTTTACCTCGTATAAACAAGCTTGTTCAAAAATAATCCTTTTGCAGGGGCGGTAATTCCGGCTTTGTTTCTGTCAAGAGCCGCAGTTACGGCGGGAATATCCGTACATTTATTACCGTAGGTAGCTTCAACCAGAGTTCCGGTCATTATTCTCACCATATTATATAAAAATCCGTCTGCCGCCACGTTTATTCTTATGTAATCCCCGTCGCGGGCGACGTTCATATATTTAACGGTGCGCACGGTGTCGATTATCTTGCTTCCTGCGGACATATAGGATCTGAAATCCTTTTTGCCCACAAAGTGCTGTGCGAGAACTGCCATTTTTTCCGTATCCAAAGGACGCGGGCAATGCCACACTCTGTTATCAAATACGTTTTTTATTCTCGAATTCCATATTACGTATTCGTATTCCTTCTCTATACAGCTGTATCTGGGGTGAAAATCCTCGGGCACGGCTTTTGCTTTAAGGGCGGCAATATCGGAAGGGAGAATGGAATTGAGCGCAAGGGGCAGACCTGTTTCGGATATTTCGGCAACATCGGAAATGACACAAACGTATTCACGGGCGTGCACACCCGAATCGGTGCGGGAGCATCCCGTTACGTTGGGACGGATACCGAATACCTTTTCTGCGGCGTCCTGCACCGTCTGCTGTATGCTTACGGCGTTGTTCTGCACCTGCCAGCCGCAGTATGCTGTGCCGTCAAAGGCTAATGTTACGGCGTAATTCACAGAGGTATCACCACCTGATTAAGGAAAAATATGCCGATACAGGCAATAATGGACATTCCAAGAAAAATATAGTCTGCAGGGCGGGTTTTTATAACCTTCATTCTGGTTTTTCCCACTCCGCTTCTGTAACAGCGGCATTCCATCGCCTCCGCCAGTTCAAAAGCGCGTCTGTATGCGGAAACGAACAAGGGAACAAGCACGGGAATAAGTGCTTTGGCTCTTGCAAATACGTTGCCCGATTCGAAATCCGCGCCTCTTGCCTTTTGTGCGGAAATAATTTTATCCGTTTCTTCAATAAGAGTGGGTATAAATCTTAAAGCAATAGACATCATCATAGCGAAATCGTGAACGGGAACGCCTATTTTCTTTAACGGCATAAGCAGCCGTTCAATTCCGTCTGTAAGGTCGAGAGGGGAAGTGGTGTAGGTAAGCAGTACGCTGGTGCCTGTCACAAGGCTGGTAAGGCGGATCACCATTTTCACCGCATTCTCAATACCTTCGCGGTATATTTTTATAAACTTCCATTGCCAGAGTATGTTGTCACCGTTGGCAAAAAACAGGTTTATTACCGCGGTGAACAGCAAAACGAACAACAGCGGCTTTAAGGATTTTAATACCGTTTTTAAAGGGATCTCGGATATTATAACAAGCAATCCCGTAGCTATAACCACAAAGCCGAAAGCAAAAGCAGTCTTTGCGCACAGCACGAAAACCAGATATACCACAAGCATAAGTATCTTTATGCGGGCATCCGTGCGGTGCAAAATGGAATCTCCCGGGAAAAACTGTCCCAGGGTTATATCTTTAAGCATTGGCTATTCCTTTTTCTCTTAATAATTTTTCTCCGAACTTTACGGTATAAACGTCATCCCTTTGGGAAAGACCTCTTTTTTTCAGCTCGTGAAACAGTCTTGTTATCTGAGGCAGATCCAAGGAAGAGTTTGCCAAGGATTCGATATCGGAAAAAATCTCCTCAACGCTTCCGTAAGAAAACACCTTTCCTTCTTTGAGCACCAATATCATATCGGAATACTTTGCAACGTCCTCCATACTGTGGGAAATAAGCACCACAGTGCCTTCGGTTTCGTTTTTATAATTAATAATTCCGCCCAGAATATCGGTTTTTCCCACAGGGTCAAGTCCTGCGGCAGGTTCATCAAGAACAAGATATTCCGGACGCATAGCCATAACTCCCGCAATGGCAACTCTCCGCTTTTGTCCGCCGGAAAGCTCAAAGGGGGAACGGCTGAGCGAATCTTCGGGGATACCGCACAGCTTTGCAGCTTCCGCAACCCGCAAAGCTATTTCGTTTTCGTCAAGCCCCATATTCTTGGGTCCGAATGAAATATCCTTGCCCACGGTCTCCTCAAAAAGCTGGTATTCCGGATACTGGAATGCAAGCCCCACCTTAAAACGGATCTTGGATATCTCCTTGGGTTTTTCCCATATGTCCTTACCGTCAAGATATATCTTACCCGATGTAGGCCTGTTAAGTCCGTTAAGAAGCTGTGCGAGGGTGGATTTACCGCTTCCCGTATGACCGATTATTCCCGTTATCTTCCCTTTGGGGAATTCTATATTTATGTTGTCTAAAGCGACCTTGCGGAAGGGAGTGCCCTCTCCGTAGACCACCGATACGTTTTCAAGTTTTAAAGACATTTCTTTTTAATTTCCTTTTCGATAACGTCTGCGGCTTCCATTGCGTGTAAAGCGGCGGGGAGTCCCAGATCGTACAAAAGCTCGGTTACCTGAGGCACTGCAAGAGAAAGCTTTCTCAGCTCGTCAACTCTTGCGAATATATCGCGGGGGGTACCGTCCATAGCCACTTCGCCCTTGTTCATCACTACGATACGGTCTGCCATAGCAGCCTCATTCATATGGTGGGTAACTGTAATAACCGTGATACCTCTGTCGTTAAGCTTACGCATGGTATCGGATATTTCCCGTCTTCCCGCAGGGTCGAGCATTGCGGTTGCTTCGTCAAAAACTATACATTGAGGATTCATTGCAAGAATGCCCGCAATGGCAATTCTCTGCTTTTGTCCGCCGGAAAGCTTATATGTGGAATGTAATGCATATTCCGTCATTCCTACCGCGGCAAGAGCTTCGTCCACCGCTTTGCGTATCATGGCGGGCTCCACGCCCAGGTTTTCGGGGGCAAATGCAACGTCTTCCTCCACTACCGAAGAAACTATCTGGTTATCCGGGTTTTGAAAAACCATTCCGCACTTTTCCCGTATGGGGGCTTGGTTGTCCTCGTCGGCTGTGTCCATTCCGTCTATCAGCACTTTCCCGCCGGTAGGAGTGAATATACCGCACAAAAGCTTTGCCAGCGTGGATTTTCCGCTTCCGTTGTGACCTATAATTGCGGTATAACTGCCTTTTTCAAAGGAAAGGGATACCTCTTTTACCGCGGGAACAAGATTTCCCTCGTAGGTATAGGTCAATTTATCTGCTTTTATAAACGCCATATCTACCTCGCCGTCCATCTGCTTGCGGCGCCGCAGGGGAGATACATTCCGCTCGCCTCCACGGGCAGACCGATCTCATCGCTTTCCACTTTTCCTCCGAACTTTTCGCACAGGTGTCTGCCCAGAATATATCCGCAGGTGGAAGCGGACAGGCCCGTGGTATAAGAATTTAGCAAAACAAACAGAGGATCATCGGAAATAACGCCGGTAATAAGTCCGATAAGGTTATCCAAAGATTGCTCAAGCATCCATCTTTCTCCCTTGGGACCTCTGCCGAAGGAGGGAGGGTCCAGAATAACGGCATCGTATCTGTTGCCCCTTTTTATCTCTCTTTCGACAAACTTTACGCAGTCGTCAACTATATATCTTATTCCGTCTGCGGGCACGCCGGAAAGGGCTGCGTTTTGCTTTGCTTTAAGCACCATTCCCTTTGATGCGTCAACGTGGCAGACAAATGCGCCCGCTTTTGCGGCGGCAACGCTTGCGCCTCCCGTATATGCAAACAGATTAAGCAGCTTAATTTTTCTGCCGGAGTTTTTAATAAGTGGCGCAAACCAATCCCAGTTTGCCGCCTGCTCGGGAAAAAGTCCGGTGTGTTTGAATCCCATAGGGGACAGCACAAAGGTCATATCTCCGTAAGAAATATTCCATTCTTCGGGGATATCCTTTTTTATCCAGCTTCCTCCGCCTCCCTCGCGGCGGTAAACACCGTCCGCCTTTTTCCAGAGAGGGCTTTTTTTCGCACCGTTCCAGATAACCTGAGGGTCGGGACGTATCAGCAAATGTCCGCTCCAGCTTTCAAGTCTTTCTCCGTCGGATGCATCTATAAGTCGGTATTCCTTCCAACCGTCTGCAGTAAACATATTTTTACTCCATTAATAATTGTTGTGTGTCTTTTACTCCGGGAAGAGGCAATCCCAAATGCTCGTAAGCCGCAGGAGTGGCGCATCTTCCTCGTGGCGTTCTGTTAATAAAGCCAAGTTGCATAAGATAAGGCTCGTATACGTCTTCAAGGGTAATGGATTCTTCGCCGATAACGGCGGAAAGAGTTTCCAAACCCACGGGACCGCCGCCGAAGTTTTTAATTATGGCGGTGAGCATACGTCTGTCCACCGAATCCAGCCCCAAAGAATCAACGTCAAGGGCGGAAAGGGCAATATCAGCGATCTCTTTATCTATAGTGCCGTTGCCTTTTACCTCGGCAAAGTCACGCACACGCTTTAAAAATCTGTTTGCGAGTCTGGGTGTGCCTCTTGATCTTCTGGCGATCTCGTATGCGCCTTCTTCGGTTATGGGTGTGCCCAGAATTCCCGCAGAACGCATTACTATGCTTGCAAGCTCATCGGGCGTATAAAGCTCCAGACGGAACAGCATTCCGAATCTGTCACGCAAAGGGCCGGTAAGCTGACCTGCTCTCGTAGTCGCGCCGATAAGAGTGAAGGGATGTAAAGGAATACGTATTGATCTGGCAGAGGGACCTTTGCCCATCATAAGATCAAGCACGTAATCCTCCATAGCGGGGTAAAGCACTTCCTCTATGGAGCGGGACAGACGGTGTATTTCGTCTATAAACAGAATGTCTTTTCTTCCCAATGTGATAAGTATAGCCGCCAGATCGCCCGGCTTTTCTATAGCGGGACCGGAAGTGACTTTTATATTAACGCCCAATTCTGCGGCGATTATTGTTGCAAGGGTGGTTTTTCCCAAACCGGGAGGGCCGTGGAGAAGCACGTGGTCAAGATTATCGTCTCTTGCCTTTGCGGCTTTCATAAATACGGATAAGTTTTCCTTTACCGTTTCCTGTCCTACGTATTCTTCCAGAGTTTTGGGGCGCAGGGAATTTTCGTTATCTCTGTCCTCCGGTACCTCGTTTGTGGCGGTAAGACGGTTTTCAATATCCAAAGCGGCGCCGGTATGGAAATTGTCGGATTGATTTATGGGCATATCGTACCTCTTACATTGAAGCTAATTTTTTGAGCGCTTCGCCGATTATGGTCTCAAGGGGAAGAGTGGGGTCAATACCCTTAAGTGCGGCAACAGCTTGTGCTCTGGTATATCCAAGTACGGCAAGTGTATCCACCGCATCGCTTCCTCCTCCGGATGCAGCGGTAACGAAAGAGCTTTCTGCAGGGGAAGAGGAAACTATCTCTCCGCTTATCTTGTCTTTAAGCTCAAGTATTATCTTTTGCGCCGTTTTAAGTCCCACACCGGGAGTTTTTGAAAGTGTCTTTGCATCTCCGCTTGCTATTACGGATGCCAGCCCGTCTGCGGTAAAGGTGGAAAGCACGTTTATCGCCGCTTTGGGACCTACGCCTGAAACGGTTATCAGATGCTTGAAAGCGGAAAGCTCGTCTTCCGTTCCGAACCCGTAAAGCTCCACCGCATCCTCGCGGACAGCCATATAGGTAAACAGCATAGCCGTCTTTCCGTAGAGAGGGGAAAGATATGCAAATGTGTTTTTGGAAACGGTCAATTTATATCCCACGCCGCCTGCGTCGATAACGGCAAAATCGGGAAACAAAAACTGCAGATTGCCTTTAAGATAATAAAACATATACTAAACTCCAATTTTATGCATATTGCAGGTGCCGTGGCATATTGCCGCAGCCAGTGCGTCCGCCGCGTCGTCGGGTTTGGGGGTCCTGTCCAGCTTAAGCAGCATTTTTACCATATACTGAACCTGCTGTTTTTCCGCCCTGCCGTATCCCACCACAGATTGCTTTATCTGAAGGGGCGTGTATTCAAAGGTGTTTATCCCTTTGTTTTCCGCCGCAAGCAGCATAACTCCTCTCGCCTGGCAAACGTCCACCGCCGTGCGCTGGTTGGTATTGAAGAACAGTTCTTCAATCGCCATGCAATCGGGCTTGTAGGTGTCAATGAGCTGGCACATGCAATCGTAAATTTCTTTAAGCCTTTTTTCTATAAGGGTGTGGGGGGGAGTGGTTATTGCTCCGTAGGAAACAGGCGTAAAAACACCGTTTTCACACCGTACGATACCGTAGCCCACCGTGGCGAAACCGGGGTCGATTCCCAATACTACCATAACCTTCCTCCAAACCAAAAATATAATCAGTATATTATATCATCAAAAGGCGTTTTAGTCAACGAATCGGGGCAAAATAAATTATTTTTTTCTTTATTAATAAAAATGCTTGCTTTTTTTGCTGTTTTGTTTTATTATAACGTTGCGGTATATCTTTATCGTACGAATTTCAGGAGGTCATTAAAATGGATTTAATCGAAAAGGTAAAAGGCATCGTCGCCGCACAGCTTCGTTTGGAGCCTCAGGATATCGCGGATGATGCATCTCTAATTGAGGATCTCGGTGCGGATTCGTTGGATCTTGTAGATATCATAATGGTGTTTGAAAGTGAGTTTAATACAACTGTGCCCGAAGAGGATTTTTCCGATCTTCGCACCATTAAGGATCTGGCAGAATACATAAACTCACGCATTTAATCCCACATACGAAAACGGCAGACTTTTCTTTTTTAAAAGTCTGCTGTATTTGTGTATGCAGGTTGTTTAAAGGAGTAAAAGATGAGATACGACGCAGTGTTTTTCGATCTGGACGGTACCCTTCTGGATACGCTGGGGGACCTTTCGTCAGCGGTGAACAGCGTGCTTGAAAAAAGAGGCTTTCCCACTCGCACAAAAGAGGAGATAAGGTCGTTTATCGGAGACGGGTTCGGTATGCTGATACGCCGCGCCTGTCCGCCTTACGCAGAGGAAAAGGATCTTGAAACCGCATATGACGATTTTTCGGAATATTACTCTGCTCATATTGCGGATACCACCCGGCCTTACGAAGGAATAACAGAACTGGTGAAGCGTCTTTCTGAAGAGGGGATCAAGATGGCTGTGGTTTCAAATAAGCGCGATGCCGCCGTTAAATATCTGGTAGACCGTTTCTTTGGCGGATACATTGAGATCGCTTTGGGAGAAAGGGGAGGGGATACCCGCAAGCCTTCTCCCGTTTTGTGTTTCGAAGCGGCGGAAAAGGCAGGCGTTTTGCGTGAAAAAACGCTTTATATAGGCGATTCTCCTTCGGATATAACCACTGCCCGCAACGCAGGTATGATTCCCGTTGCGGTCACTTGGGGTTTCCGCACGAAAGAAGAACTTTTAAAGGGCGGACAAGTGCTTGTTGCGGAAAACGCAAAGCAGCTTGAAGAGATAATTTTCGGAAGATAATTTTTACAAATATCGTTGCAATTTTTAAACTAATATGTTATTATAACTTCAAATGACAAAAAATGGAGGATATGTGCTTTATGAAGGCTATCATCAACGGCAAAATAATTCTTAAAGACCGTATCGTAGAGGGCAAGGTTCTCGTTTACGACAGCGTTATCCGCGGCGTATGCGACGTTGCTCCCGAAGGTGCGGAGGTAATCGACGCAAAAGGCGGCTACGTAGCTCCCGGTCTTATCGACCTTCACATTCACGGCTATCTCGGCAAGGATGTTTGCGACGGCGAACCCGAAAGCATTCGTACCATTGCGGAGGGTATCGTTAAAAACGGTGTTACAGGCTTCCTTCCCACCACTATGACAGTAGACATGAAGGTTATCCGCAAGGCTCTTGAATGTCTCCGTTCTCTTAAGGAAGAAAGCAAGACCTGGAACGGTACAGCCATTCTCGGATGCCACGCGGAAGGTCCTTTTATAAACGCAAAGAAGAAGGGCGCGCAGGATGAAAAATACATACTCAAGCCCGACGCAGCTTTCGTTAAGGAATATGCAGATATCATTAAAATAATTTCTCTCGCTCCCGAAATGGACGAAGATTTCGCCGCTATCCGTGAGATCGTTTCGGATACCGACGTTGTGGTTTCCCTGGGTCATACCGATGCGGATTACGACACCGCTTATAAGTCCACCGTAAACGGCGTTTCCCACGCAACCCACCTTTTCAATGCTATGACAGCTCTTGCACATCGCAACCCCGGCGTTGTCGGCGCTGCTCTTAATTCCGATATTACTACCGAGCTTATCGTGGATACCTTCCACGTTAACCCCGCTTTGTATCCCATCGTTGCTAAGTTAAAAGGCGATAAGCTGTGCTTTATCACCGACTGCCTCCCCGCAGGCGGACTTCCCGAAGGTCAGTACACTCTCGGCGGTACCGCTTTCGTTTCCAAGGGTATCGAATGCAGATTGCTTGACGGCACTATAGCAGGAAGTATACTTAAGCTTAACAAGGGCGTTTGGAACGTATACACCACCACCGATCTTCCTCTGTGGTATTGCGTAAACTGCGCATCTCTCAACCCCGCAAACGCTATCGGTATGGGCGCTACCAAGGGTTCTCTCGATATCGGCAAGGATGCGGATATTATTATTACCGACAACGAATTCAACGTAGAAAAAACTATTATCGGAGGCACAGTAAGATATGAAGCTTAAAGTAAACGCTGTTCTTGATCCCCAGTTCCAGCCCCTTTCTCTCCTTTGCCGCGAAATGCGCGAGGCTACCAAGGAAAACGGTCAGGACCTTGTTATAGGTATCCAGAGAAACAAGGGCTATATCACTACTTACAAAACCAGAATTTATCCCGATGGAATCGGCAAAGACGAAGAAAATATCAATTTTGTTGACCGTCTTGTAAAGAGCCTTCTCTGGGTAGCAGGCGGTTATAAGATCATCATCGCAGGCTCCAAAGTAGTAGGTGAAAACATCAAGGCTGCATACGCAAAGGGCGGCTCCCGTGATTTTGATAACGGCTTTATGTCCCGCGTGTATGAAACCGAATTCGAAGTAGAGCTCCGCGATATCGCAGACGCTCCCGTAGATTACAACTCTCCCGCTCCTGTCGGCAGACATCTTGACGGCTGCCGTATCGGCTTTGACGCAGGCGGAAGCGACCGTAAGGTTTCCGCTGTTATCGACGGCGAAGCTGTATATTCCGAAGAAGTTGTTTGGTTCCCCAAGATCAACTCCGATCCCAACTATCACTACGAAGGCATTCTCAATGCTATGAAGACTGCCGCTTCCCATATGCCCAGAGTAGACGCTATCGGCGTTTCTTCCGCAGGCGTATATATTGACAACAAGATAATGGTTGCATCTCTCTTCCTTAAGGTTCCCGACGATCAGTTCGATAAGTGCGTAAAGAATATGTACATCGACGTTGCTAAGGAACTGGGCGAGAACATTCCTATCGAAGTTGCTAACGACGGCGACGTTACCGCACTTGCAGGCGCTATGGATCTTGACGATACCAACGTTCTCGGCGTTGCTATGGGTACTTCCGAAGCAGGCGGTTACGTTGACGGTCAGGGCAACATCACCGGATGGCTCAACGAGCTCGCATTCGTTCCCGTTGACAACTGCAAAAACGCTATGGTTGACGAATGGTCCGGCGATTACGGCTGCGGCGTTAAGTACTTCTCTCAGGACGGCGTTATAAAGCTTGCTCCCTTCGCAGGTATTGAACTTGATGAAAACCTTTCTCCCGCAGAAAAGCTTAAGGTAGTTCAGGGTCTTATGAAGGAAGGCGACGAAAGAGCCGCAAAGATCTATGAAACCATCGGCGTTTACTTCGGCTATGCTATCGCATACTACACCGAATTCTATGATATCAAGCACGTTCTTATTATGGGTCGTGTTACCAGCGGCGAAGGCGGAACGATCCTCCTTGCAAAGGCACAGGAAGTTCTTGATGTTGAATTCCCCGAACTGGCAAAGAAGATCACTCTCCATATTCCCGATGAATCTTCCCGCCGTGTAGGTCAGTCTGTTGCTGCAGCAAGCCTTCCCGATCTCGGCAAATAAATAATAATCATCCAAAGGGCAGAAGCGAAAACTTCTGCCTTTTTTGTCGGGGTCCCCGAGAAGCCGTCAGGCTTCTTGGGGTGATTGTTGACAAATTATGCATAATATGCTATTCTTTTTTATAAAAATACATGGAGGTTACACCGTGAAAAAGAAAATTGCCATTTTACTTGCATCTGTTTTGCTGGGCACGTCCCTTTGTGCCGTGGGTGCTTTTGCAGATAATAAAAAGTATGACGTTGATAAAACCTACGAAATTACGGGGTACGATAAAAAAACATCCTCCGGCGGCGTGTTCGTATATCCCAACAATACCGACAAGACCCGCGTTATCGGTTCAAGTGAATATAATTTCCGTTATTCAAAGGTGCTTATCTTTGACAAAAACGGAGTTCTTATCGAAGCCGGCGGTGATCTTCTTGCCAACGAAAACGGTGTAAACGGTTCTCCTCAGCTTACGGTAAAGGTGCCTGCAGGCGGATTTTTGGTCGCTTTTAACAGCGGTGCCCCTGCGGGACTTACTCAATGCTACAATACCGTTATGGAAGGTGCTATGCTGTATAACGCTACTATGTCGGTAATTTATCCCGCATACGGCGAGTACAACAAAACCACAAACAAACTGCGTATAGCATACGATAATCCCGTCGAGCCCTCCGAGGATGCTGTAAAGTTTATGTTCGTAGGTAACAGCACTACCTATTTCAACGGTATTCCCATTAAGTTTAAGGGACTTTGCGCCGCAGCCGGAATAGAAGTAGTTGTCGATTACTGTACCAACGGAAGCGCATTTTTGCATGAATTTGCAGATGCATCCCACGAGCGCGGCAAGAAGTTCCGCAATATGCTTAACGCAAAAGAATATGATTACGTGGTATTGCAGGATGCGGCGGGCGCAGGATACAACGATATGGAAAAATCCGTAAACACCATGCTTTCTCTTATAAAGCAAAACGGTGCTACACCCCTTCTTTATATGCGCTATTCCAACGATCTTGATCCCGAAACGAGAGTGGATTCCTTTTATAAGCATTATCTTAATTACAGCCGTCTTTCCGCAAAGTTCGGTATCGATTATTCTCCCGTTGCCGATGCATTTCTTAAATGTATAGAAACCCACCCCGAAATCAATCTTTTTGCAGATGACGGCGGGCATCATTCCTGGGAAGGAAGTTATCTTGCCGCTTGCACTTGGCTGTATTCATATCTGGGCGTAGATCCCCGTGGAAACGCATACACCGCAAACCTTCCTGCGGCTACTGCAACCGCTTTGCAGAATATTGCATATGAGATTGCCAAAAACGGTTATCCTTATCCTGCCGGAGATATTTCCAAAACCGTTATAGACGGAGTTACCTACGATAATCTTTCTCTCAACAAACCGTATACCTCCAGCGGCGACGTATATTCCGACGAAAGATGGACCGATACCGGCGACGACGGCAAGCCTTTGGGTAAATTCACCAACGGCTACGATGCCATGGGAGTTGCGGGGGATTCGGGCGAATGCGGATGCTACAAGGGCAGGGAAGTGAGCATTACCATAGATCTGGGCAAATTAAGCAAAGTAAAACGTATTTGCGCAGACCTTTACGGCAATACGGGTTGGGGCATCCCTTCCACAAAGGACGGCTCCCTCAAGGTAGCTTTTTCTGCAGACGGTAAGTCGTTTACCGATGCCGTTGCGGTTTCCGACAGCACTACTCAGACCTCCGGAAACTGGGAAAGGCGGGATTTCGTCATAACCTTCGCAGATATGCCCGAAGCAAGATACGTAAGGCTGGATTACTCCATAGACGGCAACTTCCTGTGGGCAAGTGAAATGAGCGTTTACGGTATTTCCGAAGAATCGGGAGATACAGATATTTCACAGCCTGACGAAGAATCCGAAGTGCCCGACGTTTCCGAACAGCCCGAGGTTTCCGAAGTGCCCGATGTTTCCGAAGAAGCATCCGACGTATCCGCTGAAAACAGCGTAACTTCCGAAGATGAGTCCGTTCCCGCTTCCCAAGAGAGCAAGCCCGCTGTAAGCGATGAACCTTCCGAAGAACCGGATGGAAAGAACAACACCGGCGTTATCGTGGCTTGTTCCGCGGTGGCTGTATGCGTAGTTGCTGCGGCTTGCGTGCTTGTCTTTAATAAAAAGAAAAATAAATAATGTGTTTTAGTATAAGTCCGCCTTGCGAAAAGCTTGGCGGATTTTCTATTTTTTGTTAAAAATATAATATTATTATGAAAAAAATAAAAATTACTGTTGGCAAAACAGAATTAATGTGTTATAATTATTTGGAATAGGTATGTTTACCGAAAAGAGGTATTTGATATGCGTGAAGATTCCTTGCGCAACAGCGGAAACGATAATATCTTCTGGGGCAGAAATTCCGTACTTGAATTGCTTGCTTCGGGAAGAGATATAGATAAAATATACGTTCAAAAGGGCGCTGTTGAGGGCAGTATTAAGGTCATTGTCGGCAAAGCAAGCGCAAAAAGAATTCCCATTGTGGAAACAGACCGTGCAAAGCTGGATGCTATGTCAGGCGGCGCGGTGCATCAGGGAGTTGCCGCTTCGGTGCCGGAGACCGTGTATGCGGATATTGAGGATCTTTTTGCCCAAGCGGACAAAAAAGGGGAAAAACCGTTTTTTGTTATTTGCGATTGCATTAACGACCCTCATAATCTGGGTGCCATAATCCGTACAGCGGAATGTGCGGGCGCACACGGAGTTATTATTCCCAAACATCGTTCTGTATCTTTGACCTCTACCGTTGCGAAATCCTCTGCGGGAGCGGTTTTCCGTCTTCCTGTTGCGAGAGTAGGTAACATTGCTTCCGTAATTTCGGAGCTTCAGTCAAGAGGTGTATGGGTCTACGCTCTTGAGGCAAACGGAACTCCTTATTTCGGAGAGAAATTCGATGACAGCGGTATCGCCTTCGTTTTGGGAAGCGAAGGGGAAGGGGTATCCCGAATAGTAAAAGAAAAAAGCGATTTTGTGCTTTCCATACCTATGTACGGTGAGCTTAATTCATTAAACGTGTCTGCAGCAGCGGCAGTAATGCTGTTTGAAGCAGCGCGTCAACGTCACGGAAAGGGGGAATAAGCGGATATGAACGAAAGAAATGAATCCAGCGTTGAGGATATACTCAAGCGTTTACAGCACGCAACTGCGGAAAACGATTCCGCCCGCCATATACCTATGCCTTCCGGCGGCTATAAGAACATCCCCGGCGAAACCACTCTTCTTGAAAAAACCAAATCCGTGGACGGAAATATTCCCACCAGAACCGAAACCGAGGATATTATTGATAAGTATTCCTCCCGTGTTAAGATTCAGGATCCGAAATCCTCCACTCAGGGCTTGCGGGATGCGTTGGAAGCAAGCATGGAGGACGATGCGGAGCTGAAAAACTATTATTACGGCAATAAGGACAAGCCTATGAAGAGCCGCAGAGCAGACGAGCTATTTGCTCTTCTCGAGCGCGCTACGGTAGATACCTTGGGTCAGGCAGAGAGAAAGCCCGCAGAAATAGATACATCAAGATTTATGGATCCCGAAACCGTGGAAAAGCCTGTTGAATACAAGCAGGAAGAACTTTTCCCTATGGGGGAAACCATGCCTCCGCAGGAAGAGGAGCACGAGAGTGCGGTCTTCGACGATGAGTACGCAGAGCTTTCCGAAAAGGTCGTAAGCGGAAAAATAGGACTGGAAGAAGAAACGGACAGCGCACAGCTGAGCCTTGTTTCGGACGATACGGACGAAATATCCGACAGTCCCTTTGCCGATGAAGACGATATAGAGCTTAGGCTTGCTTTGGGACAGCTTGATCTTGAAAGCGATGATATTCCCGATTATATCCGTGAAAAATATAAAAAAGCGGAAAAAGACGCAGATAAAGAGGATGGGGAATACGAATACACGGACAGGGCCCAGAACAACGAGGTAAACCGTCTTATGAAGCGGGGAATACGCCACGCCTTCAGACGTCTTGTGATCGCTGTCCTCTTTACCCTGGGCATTATATATCTTGAACTTGCCACCAAAAACGGTGCAGGGTATTCTATATACCTCAGTCAAGGCAGATACGGCATTTTGTATATACTTGCCGACCTTCAGCTTCTCTTCTTCCTGGGTATTACGCTTATGCCTTCTCTCGCAAAGGGAGCAAAGGGATTGTTTACCTTTAATCTTACTTCGGAAAGTATATTCTTCTTTTCGTTTGCCATATCATCCGCATACAGCATTGTAAGATTGTTTTTGGATCCTTCGGATCCGGATCTCAGGCTGTTCAATCTCACTCCCGCAGTTTGCGGTATCTGTGCGGCGCTTATTAATTATCTTACCGCCAAGAAGGATTACGCCTGCTTTAAGGTAATAGCGTCCGCCCGCAGTAAGTATGCCGCATCCCGCATAAGCGGCGCTTCCAAGGAATCCGATGAATTTTATTCCTATCTTTTGGAAGACAGCGATATTTACACCGTTAAGAAGACAAAATTCGTTAGCGGATTTTTTGCAAGACTTAATAAACGCCCCAAGAGCGAGGATCTGTTTAATTTCCTCCTTCCTTTGGTAATGGTTGCCGCTATTGCGGTATTTACCGTAAAGGCTGTTATGGGCGCAACGGGAACAGAAGCGCTTGCAGGCGCAATGTTCACAGTTTCTGTAAGCCTGCCTTTGTCTGCGTTCTTTATTATTGCAATGCCCTTGTGCACCGCAAACCGCAGAGCAAACCGTTCATCGTCCTGCTTTATAGGTCCTGCCGTTGCAGAAGAATATGCCGATGCATCTGTTGTTTCTTTTGCAGATACAGAGGTTTATCCTCCGCATCTCGTCAAGATCACCAGCTTCAGAACCTACGGAGATTTCCGTATAGACCGCGTGCTTATCGAGCTTTCAAAGATATTCAGCTATGTCGGCGGTCCTTTGGAAAAGGTACTTTCTTCCACCATAACCGAACCGGTAGAGCCTGCCCAGTATATACGTGTGCTTGAATCCGCGTCCGACGGATTGCGTGTGGTGCTGGACGGCAAGGAGTATTTTATAGGTAAGCGCGCTTATATGCGTCGTTACCGCTTTGAGGCGCCCAAGGACGAGATCGACGATATGTACGAAAACAGCGTGGGCTCCGTAATGTTCGTTTCTGTGGGGGACCGTCTTGCGGTCAAGCTGTACGTCAAGTATTCAATTAACCCCCTCTTTGATGAACTGCTGCGCGATATGAACAAATCAGGTCTTTGTGTCGGTATCAAGACTCTGGACCCCAATATAAACAACGAGCTTTTGGCAAACGGAATCAAATACAAAAAATGTCCCATTGCCATTCTCAAGGCGGGTAACCCCGAGGATATGACAAAGGTTTCAAAGGAAATAGATTCCGGTATCGTTACAAATTCCGGATTGCACAATTTCCTTAAAGTGTTCGCCCTCTGCGATAAGACGCGCCATATTATAAAGAGCAACGGAATGATATGTGTTATAGGTACCTTGCTTTCTCTTGCCGCTGCGTGCTTTATCATATTCACCGGCGATACAAGCGCCATTCCATCCTTGTATACGGCGCTCTTCCAGCTTGCTTGGGTGCTCCCTGTATGGCTTTTGTCTATGATTTTGTGAAAAGTGCACAAAAAATGCCCTCACAAATTTACACTTCCGACGGCTCAATGCTCAAAAAAGACTCTTGAATAATTCGAAAGATTATTATATAATAAATTGTTAGAATTTTAACGCAATATTATGGAGGAAAATTTTAATGGCTAAATATACTTCTGACAAAATTCGTAATATATGTTTGATGGGTCACGGCGGTGACGGTAAGACTTCTCTTGCCGAATCCATGCTTTACCTTTCCAAGGTGACCGACCGTCTCGGTAAGACTGTAGACGGAAACACCGTAATGGACTTCGACCCCGAAGAGATCAAGCGTACAATGTCCGTTTCCGCTTCTCTCGCCAACTTTGAGTGGCAGGGCGTAAAGATAAATCTCGTAGATACTCCGGGTACCTTCGATTTCGCAGGTGAAGTTAAGCAGGCGCTCCGCGTTGTAGGAACCGCTATCCTCGTTGTAGACGGCAAATCCGGTCCCAAGGTCGGTACCGAACTTTGCTGGGATATGGCAGGCAAGCTTCCCAAGGCTTTCTTCGTTAACAAGATGGATGATGAAAACGCAAGCTTTGAAAGAGTTTTCGGTCAGCTGCGCGATCTGTTCGGCAATACCGTATGTCCCGTTTTCGTTCCTTACCACGAAGGCAAAGCGGATGTTGGCTTCTATAACCTTCTTACCGAAGAAGCTTTTACCTTTGATAAGAGCGGCAAGCCCAATCCCGCAACTCTCCCCGCAGATGTGCAGGACACAATGGACCGTTACAAGAAGATGCTGGACGAGTCCTTGGCAGAAACTTCCGATGAACTTATAGAAAAGGTTCTCTTCAACGAGGAAGCTCTTACCATAGACGAAAAGATCGGCGCAATGAACGCAGGTCTTATTACCGGTACTATCGCTCCCGTATTCTCCGGTTCCGCTTTCACCCTCGCAGGCGTAAGAACTCTTATGAATATTATCGCCGCTTCCTTCTCTTCTCCTCATGACCGTCATGATGAGACAATGATCGACAGCGAAGGAAATGCAAAGAAGGTTTCTTCTTCCGAAGAAGGCGATACTTCCATATTTGTATTCAAGACCGTTGCAGACCAGTTCGGTAAAAAGAGCTATTTCAAGGTGCTCAACGGCACCCTTAAAAAGGATATGGTGCTTACCAATATTTCTACCGGTCAGGCAGAAAAGATCGCACGTATCGTAACTATGGCAGGTAAAAAGGAAACCGATGTTGATGAGCTTTGCTTCGGCGATATCGGTGTTACCGTTAAGCTTGCAAACACCTGCACCAACAACACCCTTTCTTCCAACGCACAGTTGGGCGCAACCTACGCTCCCGTAGAGTTCCCCACTCCTTATCTCAGCATGGCTCTCGTTCCCAAGGCAAAGGGCGATGAAGACAAGATCTCTTCCGGTATTTCCAAGCTTTTGGAAGAAGACCTTACGGTAAAATACGTAAACAATGCAGAAACCAAGCAGATGTGCCTGTTCGGTCTGGGCGATATGCACCTTGACGTTATCGTAAGCAAGCTTAAGAACCGCTTCGGCACCAGCGTTGATCTCGCTACACCCAAGGTAGCATACAGAGAAACCATCAAACGTCCCAAGTCCGTTCAGGGTAAACATAAGAAACAGTCCGGCGGACACGGTCAGTACGGCGACGTTAAGATCGAATTCTCCCGTCATGATGAAGACGGTCTGCTGTTTACCGAAACCGTTGTAGGCGGTGCAGTTCCCAAGAACTTCTTCCCCGCAATCGAAAAGGGTCTTCAGGAATCCATGCAGAAGGGCGTTCTTGCGGGATATCCCGTTATCGGTCTTAAGGCTAACCTGTTTGACGGTTCTTACCACGATGTTGACTCTTCCGAAATGTCCTTCAAACTTGCAGCAAACCTTGCATTCAAAGAAGGTCTTAAGGATAACTCCGTTCTGCTTGAGCCTGTAGGTATGCTTAAAGTTCTTATCCCCGATAATATGATGGGCGATATCATCGGCGACCTTAACAAGCGCCGCGGCAGAATTGCAGGCACCGATCAGTCTCCCGACCGCAAGGGTTATACTGTTGTAGAAGCAGAAGTTCCTTCCGCTGAAATGAGCACTTATGCGATCCAGCTTCGTGCTATGACTCAGGGCAGAGGTACATATACCTTTGAATTCCTCAGATACGAAGAGGCTCCCGCAAACATCGTACAGAAAGTAGTTGAAGAAGCAAAGAAGAATGCTTCAGAAGAATAATTCCACCAGCGAATACCAAGAAATGAGGTTATTTTCAAATGTCAAGCTTTAAGAGATATTCATTGGCAGCTTTGCTCGCGGCGCTTTTGCTTACCGCAGTTTTGCTGACTTCCTGCGTAAACTTCGATAGTTCTTCCATTAACGATCTTCCTCCTCTTGATTTTTCGGATGATCCGGTAATAGATGATGAGGTTTCCGAACCTCCTACAAAGGAAGGTTACACCGCGCGTCCCACCGTTACTGCTATCGTTAACACCTCTCCCGAGATAGTCGTTATCAGCGGCACTTGTGAAGAAGGCGCAGTTGTTACCGCTACCAGCCCTGTTGATTCTGTTTCCGTTAATTCCCTTAACGGTTATTACATAATCGAATATGATCTTGACGGCAGAGATTCCCGTTCTCTTTTGGTTACCGCGAAGGTGGACGGCAAAGAAACCAGCACCGCACGTGAGATCGTTGTTAAGCGCGATGCAATGGCAGAAACCCGTACAGATGAATTTGAAGTTGTTCTCGGTAAGGATGGTTATCTCTTCTTCCGCGAGACTATAGATAATTATTGCGGCAACAACCTTATCACAGTTTCCGCATTAAACAACTTCCTCAGCAACACTCTTAATGCACAGATCACCGCACTTGAAAACCGCGCAGGCGGAAACGAAGTAGAGCTTATCTACGTTCTTATCCCCAACGCTTCCGTTGCATACGGTGAATATCTGCCCGAAGATGCTGAAAAAGAAACTTATGACACTCTCTATGACCAGATATCCAATGCTCTCAATAAGTCCAACGCTACATTCATAGATATGAAGACTGTTTTCGAGCAGCACAAGGATGACGGCTACCTTCTTTATAACAAGACCGATAGCCATATCACCGATTACGCAGGATATCTTGTATATGCAGAGCTTATGAACCATATTGCTCAGAAGTTCCCCGCAGCCGCTCCTTACGGACTTGATCAGTTCACTATTTCCGAAGAAACTGCGGTTAACGGCGGTAACTTGGCTTCCTACGGTCAGTTGGATCCTTCTTCTCTCAAGGAGAATTACGTATCCGTTACTCCCAATTTCTCTTTGGATATGGGTGATTCCGCTCACCGTCTTAAGCTCACTACCACCAATTTGATGGATCTTCAGAAGTATGCGGGCGACGGCAGCTGCCAGATCGTTTCCGATACCGTTGAAGAAGGCAAGACCAACATCCTCAACCGTCTGTACTTCTGTACCGAGCGTGAAGAGCTTCCTTCCGCTATGATCTATCGTGACGATAGCTCTGCTATATTTGCAGATTATCTCGCAGAACGCTTTAACAACTGTATGCTGGGTGTTTCCGGCGACTACGTTGTTAACTTTACCGATGCAGGCAGACACGCTTCCGCCGGCAAATCTATCGTTGATTACGTTATCGTTATCATTGATGAAAACAACCTCGATCAGCTTGTAAAATAATTTTCAATAATCAAAAACGCTCCCGTTCTTAATGCAAGAACGGGAGCTTTGTTATTAAGGGAAATAGTCCCATGATTTTTTATGTTTTTATTATATTTACGTTCAGGTGCGCATATAGAATACGGAAAGGAGTATTTAATATGAAACGAATAATTATTTTGATTCTTGTTTTTACCTTTTTATTTCCCGCTTCTGTATACGCTACCGAGGAGAATTCGGTGTTTGATACCACGGAAGCGGAAGATTTCTGGTTTGAGGAAGCCGCCGCTTTTACGGGGGATTTTAAGGTTAAAAGCGCATATCTCACAGATTATCTTACAGGCGCGGTATTATATGCCAAAAACGAGCAGGAGCGTCTTCCCATTGCTTCGGTAACAAAGATAATGACCTCTCTTTTGGTTTTTGAAGCCTTGGAAGCAGAGAAGATATCCTATGAAGAAACGGTAACCGTGAGCGACCACGCGGCGTCTATGGGCGGAAGTCAGGTCTATCTTGAGCCGGGCGAGCAAATGACGGTAAAGGATCTTATGAAGGCTATGATGATATCTTCTGCAAACGATGCTACCGTCGCCTTGGCAGAGCATGTGGCGGGAAGCGTGGAAACCTTTGTCAGTATGATGAACAACCGCGCAGCCGCGCTTGGAATGACAAATACTGCCTTTAAAAATCCTCACGGACTTGATGAGGAAGGACATTACAGCTGTGCAAAAGACGTGGCAGTTATGACACGGGAACTGCTCACACACAAAGATGTGTCCCAATTTACTACCGTCTGGATGGACACTATTCGTGACGGCGCGTTCGGACTTTCAAACACGAACAAGCTCATTCGCTATTACAGCGGTGCCACGGGAATGAAGACCGGCTTTACAAACGCTGCGGGATTTTGTCTTTCGGGCACTGCCATGCGGGACGGATTGCATCTTATTGCAGTTGTTCTCGGCGGCGAATCCAGCAATGAACGGTTCGGTACGGTAAAGAAAATGCTTGATTACGGCTTTGCAAATTATTCTGTGTTCACTCCCGAACATCTGAAGGTAGAGGATATTTTTGTGCCCGGCGGAACGGATAATTATCTTTCCGCAGATTATACGCCTCCTTCAATGCTTACGGAAAAAGGTGTGGCGGGTGAGATAACCCAGCGCATATCTGTTTTTGAAGATATTTCAGCCCCCGTGGCAAAAGGTGACAAGGTGGGCAGGGTAGACGTGTACCGTGACGGCGAGCTTATCGCCACCGCAGACCTGACCGCATCGGAGGATATACAGCGCATAGGGTTCGGCGAACTGTTTTTAAGAATTTTAAGAACGGCAGTGGGATTTATTTAATTGACAAAAGCCATAATATAGTATATAATGTTTTGAAAATCTTAAAAAGGAAGTTTTTTTTAATTATGATACGTTTGGAAGATAAATACGCATTGTCGTTTTTAAAGGAAGAGGATATTGCTTCGCTGGCTCCCGCTCTTCAAAAGGCGGACGGCTATATACGCAACCGTAACGGCGCAGGCAACGATTTTACCGGTTGGATAGACCTTCCCGTGAATTACGATAAAGGTGAGTTTTCCCGCATTAAAGCGGCTGCAAAGCGCATTTGCGAAACCAGCGATGCTCTTATCGTTATCGGCATCGGCGGCAGTTATCTTGGCGCAAAGGCGGCAATAGATTTCCTCCGTTCTCCCAATTACAACAGTATGAAAAAGGATACACCCGATATTTATTTTACCGGCAACTCTTTTTCGGGCGACGATTTAAAAGAAGTACTCGATGCTTGCGAGGGCAAGCGCGTTTCCGTTAATGTTATAAGCAAATCCGGCACTACTACCGAAAGCGCTCTTGCTTTCAGATTTATAAGAAGCGAACTGGAAAAGCGCTATACCCGTGAAGAGCTTAAAGAAAGAATATACTGCACCACCGATAAGGCAAGAGGCGCGCTTAAAAACTTTGCGGATGCGGAAGGTTACGAAACATTTGTAATTCCCGATGATATCGGCGGAAGATTTTCCGTACTCACCGCCGTGGGACTTCTTCCCATCGCCGTTGCGGGCTGTGATATAGACAGCCTTATGCAGGGCGCCGCGGATATGCGGGAAACCTGCTTTGCAGATGGACTCAATAACGTTGCATACAGATATGCACTTCTCCGTAACGCATTTTATAATCAGGGTAAGCGTATAGAAATTCTCGCTTCCTACGAAGGTGCTTTCCGTTCTATGGCGGAATGGTGGAAACAGCTTTACGGCGAAAGCGAAGGTAAAGACGGCAAGGGCATTTTCCCTGCATCCGTTGCATTCTCTACCGATCTCCATTCCTTGGGACAGTTTATCCAGGACGGTTCCCGCACAATGTTCGAAACCGTTGTAAGACAGGAAAAGCCTGTAAACACCCTTACCGTTCCTTACGATGAGCTCAATACCGATACCCTTAATTATCTCGCCGGAATGACGATGAACGAAATAAACGACCACGCTATGACAGGCACTCTTCTTGCTCATCTTGATGGCGGCGTTCCCAATCTTATGCTCACTTATGACAGCAGATGTGAGTATACCCTTGGCGAAATGGTATATTTCTTTGAACTGGCTTGTGCCGCAAGCGGATATATTTTGGATGTAAATCCCTTCGATCAGCCCGGTGTAGAGGACTATAAACGCAATATGTTTGCACTTTTGGGCAAGCCCGGCTACGAAAGTAAAAAAGAAGAATTGGAAAACAAGATGAAAATATAAAAAAACTCTTGCTTTTTCGGTTAATATCAAGTAAAATAAGTATGGACACAAAAAGTCACAAATAGGAGGCATATCGATATGATAAAAATGTTGGTCGGACTCAAAGGCTCCGGCAAAACCAAAACTCTCATTGACGAAGTAAAAAAAGCTTCTGAGGCTTCTACCGGTTCGGTAGTATGCGTTGAATACGGCAGAAACCTTTCTTATAATATAGGTTATGACGTACGTCTTGTAGACGCAAAGGAATATGCGGTTAAAGACGCAACCACCCTTTACGGCTTTGTTTGCGGTCTTCTCGCAAGCAATCACGACGTTACCGATCTTTTTATAGACAGCGCGCTTAAGATCTGCGGTGAGGATATTCCTGCTTTTGCAGAATTTCTTGATAAGTTTAATGCTATTCTCGGTGATAATATTCATTGCATGATCACCGCTTCCGTAGAGGAAGACGCTCTTCCCGAAAGTGCAAAGAAATACATAGGCTAATGAAAAAAAGTATAAAAGATATTTTCCTTATCGGATTAAGTGCTTATGCAGTCTTGTCCGTAGGATATATGCTCTTGGTGCTTTCCGGCATTAGTGACGAAGCGGTGAAAACAATAGCCCTTCTTTTTGGAAAACAGCTTTTGTTTTTGCTTATATACAGCATCGTTCTGGGCGCATCCTTTTTGGTGTTTGGTATTAAACTTTCTCCCATTGCGGCAAGACTTCTTCATATCGCCGTAACTTATGCGGCTACGGTATGTGTTGTTTTGTTGCTGGTTTCTTCCGCCGCAAATGCCGCTCAAAAGCTTATTTACGTTGTAATAACCACTGTTTTGTTTGCGGTGGTTTACGGCGTTACCGCTTTGTTCGTCTATTTATTTAAAAAATATAAAAATTAAAGCTTTAAGCACCTTCATATCGGGGGTGCTTAATTTATAGGTATAATTATGAAAGGTTTAAATATAATCGCCGTTTTTAATAAGGATTTCACCCACGTCCTTATGTGCTACAGAAGAAAAGAGCCGTATAAAGGCAAATATAATTTCGTGGGCGGCAAGATAAAAGACGGAGAGAACAGTTTGTCTGCAGCTTACCGCGAATTGCGGGAAGAAACGGGAATAACCTCTGCTGATGTTACTCTTAAACATTTTATGGATTTTTCTTACTATCATTACGGATTAAAGCTTGAATTTTACGTAGGAAAGCTCGATAAGGATATGTCTGTTTACGGCGATGAAAACGAGCTTTTCTGGATCCCTCTTACAGAAAACTTTTTCGATACAGACCGTTTCGCAGGCGAAGGCAATATCGGACATATGATGATGATTATAGATATGGAAAAAGAAAAAATATTCGGCTAAACACCTCGAAAATGCGAAAGCGTTTTTTGGGGAGCCACGACAAAAAAGGCTGTCTTATTGACAGCCTTTCAATCTGCAGACAAAGTCTGCAGATTGGGCAGAGTGGGACAAAGACAGGTATTTTTCACGAAAAGCGAGCGTAGGCGTAGTTATCTACGGTAGTCGAGCTTTTCGTGGAAGTGCTTGAAAAAATCAATATTTTTTGTTCCTATTTTTAAAAGAAAAGTATGCTTCCGTTTTAAAAAAGCATACTTTTTTCTTTTGGCTGTTCTTTTTCTTTCTTTTCAAGCACGTAAAGACCGACTTTGTCTTCGCTCTGAAAGGCTGTCTAATTGACAGCCTTTTAACATTTTATTCGCTTAAAGCCAGCTTTTCGTATCTTTGAAGAATATCTTCAAGGCTGTAGCTTTCGGGACCGTTGAAGTATGAGCCTATTTTATCTCCAAAGCATTCGTACCATTTTTTATCAAGCGCCTTCATTCCGTAGCAGGCACCTGCAATAGATCCTGCAGTGGCGGCGGTGCAATCGCAATCGTACGCCATGGAAACGGCGTTCGCAAACACCTTGCCAATATCCTTTCCGCCCAGATACAGAGCGAATACGGTAAGACACGCATTGTTTATGGTGTGTACGTTGTGCATTCCGGGGTAACGCTTGGTTACCAGCTCATTTGCGTGCTCGGCGTCCCGTACCGTGGGGGCTATATTCATTGCCCATCGTATTCCTTCTGCCAGCGAACAGTCGGCAGGGATGTATTCAAGCCCTTTTTCCAAAGCTTCCCAAACGGTTTCGCATTCAAATGCAAGGGCAATAACAGCGGCAAAATACATAGAACCGTATACACCGTTGCCTCTGTGGGAGATAAGCGCATCTGTCTTTGCCATGCTTGCCGCTTTTTCGGGATCTCCGGGCGCCATATAACCGTATCCGTCGCAGCGTATATCTGCGCCTATCCATTCTTGATAGGGGTTATCAACAATAGCCGCCTCTTCGGGTGAAACACCCTTTTGCAGGTTTTTAAGAGCGATATCCTCTGCCGTCCAGGCAAGTGTTATGTATTTAATCCACGCATCAGCCACGTCCTGCAGAGTAAAGTTTTTACCATTTCCTTCCTCGGCAATAAGCAGGGAAAGGATGGTGTATGCAATATCGTCATCTCCCGGGAAACCGTCAAAATAAGGCTTTGTGTAATCTTTGAAGGTGAATTTTATGTATCTCGGCAGATCCGGCTCGGGTACCTTGGGCCAGAAATCTTCGGGCGGGAAGCCGATACCGCATTCCAGCGCGTATTTTTTAATGTTTTCAATGCTCCAGCCTTCTACAGGGCATCCCAAAACGCATCCCGCAAAGCGGCCCAGTATAGCTGCGCGAAGTTTATCTCTGTAAGTTTCAACGGAAATGTTCATATTACAAGCTCCTTCCATTATTTGTATTTTTTTACGCAAGAGTTTTTGACTTTTTTTACTGCAGCTTCGGTTTCTTTGTCCAAAACAAACAAGGAAAAATGCAAACCCGAGGGGTGTGTGTCAAGGTGCTCGAAAATCAAATGCATTGTTTTATTTATACTTTCATTTTTTGCTCCGGATAAGAATTTAATAACAAAAGGATACACAAAAAAGTTATTGGTGATCGTTTTCTTTACCGTGAATACTTGCTCGATATTACCTTCGTGAATACTGTCTATGTACTTCAGTATTCCGTCAAGCATATCGGCGGGCATATCGTTTTCGGAAAGCCTATCGGAATTTGACAGTACGCCTGTCTGTTGACGCAGTCTGTACATATTGTCGCGGTAATTGCCGGCTTTCTCACGGTATTCGTCGAGTTCTTTCTGCAATCCCATAAGGCAGCAAAAACTTCCGATATCTTCAAAAACCGCTTCCGCATAATTATCGTTGAGTTCGAGCGCCTTATACATCAATTCAATTCCGTTTTTATCGTACCGTTCCAGTAATATACGGCCTTTGATAAAATAGGCATATGCCTTTGCATATTGATTTTTTTCTTCCCGTATTATTCTGTCGCAAAGCGCTTCTGCTTTTGAAACCTGCAAAAGCGAAAGGAAAGATGTGATTACTTCTCTTGTCTGTTCAGCAGTCAACGGTTCGCCGTTTTCCTTCCACTCGTTTATTACACGCAAAGGTTCAAGATAGTGATATTTTCTTTCCTCGGAATATTTATCAAGGTCGTCTTCGTATATTATCTTGTCCAGTTGTTCAATCGCTTTTGCACATTCTTTGCTGAATTCACTGTCATCCTTCGGGAGGGAAACCTCGAAATCATCGGCGCCGATATTCTTGATACGGTATTTCAAAATTGGATGGGATGCATTTCTGGGTTGAATTTCATTTTTTAAAATACTTTCCCAAAAAGCTCCTCTTTCGGCAATAGCATTGCGGAATAGTTTTGAAAGCATCAATGTAGCATCTTTTCGTTTTTCCTCGGGAGCAAAATACGACTCCGGAAGGATAGACATATTTTCATTATCAAACAACTCTAAGAATGAAGTCTTTACAAGCGCACTTGCGGCGATATTTGGTTTTCCGTATTTAACTACTGCATTATCAGCTTGTTCTTCAAGTGTAACAGATGCGCTGTGAACATACATGCTGTATTCGTATGTAAATATACTGTCAAAAAATCCAAAAAGAATTTCCTTTTTAGGAGAACTCATTATTCTTTCGTATAACCGTGCAGCACCGGTCATTCTCAAATCATCAACGGTGAAATGTCCGAATTCATGTATAAGTATTTGCTCAAATTCTTGTTCACTGAGAACACTGAGGAACAGCACGCCTAATCGAAGAGAAAAAGTGTTGCCGAATCTGGCAATTCCCGCGCAGTCTTCCTGAGTAAAACAAATTCTCACATCGCCGTCAAGATTCATAGCTTTGGCTGTGTTTTTGGCAAAAGTATGAATTGCGGGGTATTCATTTGGCTGAGAATAATCGGAAAAATCAAATTCATTCTTTTGAGGTATTAATCGGTATATGACAGAGTATGCGGCTATAACAGGTAAAAAATAAAAATAATAGTGCCCTGACAGAGTTGAGAAAAGAATTGTGGACAACATTAAAATCAAAAACAGACCGGCATACAAATACATACCCAAACGTATTTTCTGAACATTTCTTATAACGTTTTTAATGTTGTTTTTGGCGTTTTCTTTTCGCAATTCAAAGTCGGCTTGTATTTGCTTACTTTTAAGTTTTGCTATTCTTTTTGAATAAATTTTTGCTGCAAGTAAATTTCCCAGAAAAAGCAGTATTTGTATTGCCGTTAAAACGGCGGAAGCTATTAAAAAGGCTGTTTTTTCTGTGTCTGTTAAGTTAGTATTTAATAAGCTGCCAATTAAAAAAACGGCACTTGCCAAGATCAACGTTATTAATCCGCTTAAAACAAAATACATTGTCTTTTTGTTTTCTTTTTCCATTATGCAAATACCTCCGTGAAAATCTAATATATTCTAACATTATTTTTCATAAAATACTACCCTTTTTTGAAAAAATGTGATAGAATGAACCTTACGGAGGTGGAGGTATTGGAAAACGTATTCAAGCTTACGGACGGAATTGAATATCTGCGCACCTCCGGGAAGAAGGTTTTGCTCTATGGAATGGGCAACGGGGCGGAAAAAGCCCACGCTTTGCTTAATTCTCAAGGAATAGAGGTATCCGGTGTTTTCGCTTCGGACGGATTTGTGAGAGGACATTCCTTTATGGGATATCCCGTTTTATCCATGTCTGCCGCAGAGGAGATTTACGGCGATTATATCGCTGTTTTAAGCTTTGGCTTGGAAGGCAGAAAGGCAGATATACTGCAAAACGTATCTGCCCGCCATCATTTGTACGTGCCATATATGGCTGTGTGCGGGGAAGGCGTAACGAATAAATCTTTAATTACCGACCACCGCGGGGATATAGAAAAGGTATATTCTTTACTTGCAGACGAGCGCTCCAAGCGGCTATATAAGAAAGCAATTTCTTATTGTATTACCGGAGATATATCCTATCTTACCCATGTTGAAGGGGACGATGTACCGCCGGGGGGATATTTTAATTCCCGTGGTGCATATATAGACGTAGGCGCATATAACGGCGACACGGCGGAGGAATACTACCGTGCCGTGCCGGATATAAAAAGCATCATATGCTTTGAGCCGGATAAACGCTCACATAAAAAAATGCTGGAAAGAAACATACCCTGTCTTACCGCGTTCAACGCCGCGGCAGGCAGGAAGGACGGTCAAACCTTGTTTTCCGGCGGTGGAGGCAGAAATTCCGCAACGGGAAAAGGAAACACGGTGATACCCGTAAAATGTATCGATTCTGTTGCGGAAAACACGAATGTGGGCTGTATCAAGATAGATGCCGAGGGGGACGAAAGGGAAGTGCTTGCAGGGGCAAGCGAAACGATATGGAAAAACCGTCCCTCACTTAATGTATCCCTATACCACCGCACGGGGGATTTATGGGAATTGCCCCTTCTTTTACACCGTATGGACGGAAAATATAAATTATACATTCGCAAAAAAGAATACGTTCCCATGTGGGATATTTCTGTATTTTGTATGCCTTGAACGGAGGGCTTTTAATATGACAGTTACACAGATAATAAATCTTATTTCTACGGGAGGATGCGATAGATCCTTTACAGCGCTTTACGGTGGTGACAGAGTTAACGCCCAGCGTGAGCGTTGGACGTCCCTTGCAAATTCATTTCTTTCGCTCTATGGGGACAGTGAAGTGTATATGCTCTCTGTGCCCGGCAGAACCGAGCTTTTGGGCAACCATACCGACCACAACAACGGCAGAGTTTTAGCCGCCGCTGTGGATATTGATATTATCGCTCTTGCCGCCAAAGCGGATGACGGTTATATCCGCATTAAATCCGAAGGCTACCGTGAAGATGTGGTTTGCATAAACGATATCTCTCCCGAAAAAGCTAAAAAAGGCAGCTCTTCTTCCGTTATTGCCGGTGTTTGCGATTACTTTTCCGCAAACGGCGGTAAGGTTGGAGGGATATGTGCCTGCACTACCAGCGATGTGCTTACGGGAAGCGGTATATCTTCTTCCGCCGCATTCGAGGTTATGTGCGGAAATATGTTGAACGTAATGTATAACGATAATAAGTTTACCCCTCTGTTTTTGGCTATGGCGGGTAAGTATGCAGAGAACGTATATTTCGGCAAGCCTTGCGGACTTATGGACCAGACCGCCTGCGCTTCCGGCGGATGCTCTTTTATAGATTTCGGCGGCGAGCCCGCATACCTGCATAAGATAACGCCCGACCTGGGAGATATGATCTTATGCATTGTAAACACCGGCGGTAACCACGCAGATCTTACCGATGATTACGCATCCGTTCCCTCGGAAATGCATTCCTGCGCGGCTCTTATGGGCAAAAAGACTTTGCGGGAAGTGGATGAAAACGAATTTATATCCCGCATTTCCGTGCTCCGCGCAAACGTTGGGGATAGGGCTATAATGCGTGCTATGCATTATTTCGCGGAAAACCGCCGTGTTGACAAAGCAGTTAAATGCCTTGAAAACGGCGATACCGACGGATATTTTACCTGCGTTACCGATTCGGGTAATTCTTCCTTCCGCTTTTTGCAAAACGTATATACAAACAAAAACGTGTCCGAGCAGGGGCTTTCTCTCGCCCTTGCACTCACAGAACGTATGGGGCTTATATGCCGTGTTCACGGCGGCGGCTTTGCAGGCACCATACAGACCTATCTTCCCGTCTCCTTTAAGGAAGAATACCGTACCAGAATGGAGCGGGTGTTTGGGGAGGGAAGTTGTATGTTCCTTAATATCCGTCCCTACGGCGCCGCAATGATAGACGGCGAAAATATTATAGAGGCAAACTGAATTATGGTTTTTGCTTGCACGCTTTTTTCATCATCCAAAGGAAACTGTACCTATATTCACTCAGGCGGAGACGAATTTCTGATAGATGCAGGCGTTTCTGCCAAGCGTATATGCGATGCTTTGCAGGGAATCGGCACGGATATTAAAAACATTTCCGCCATCTTTATAACCCACGAGCACAGCGACCATATAAAAGGTCTTGCGGTAATAAGCAAAAAGTACGGAATTCCCGTTTACGCACCCTATCTTTGCAAACATTACATAAATGCAAATCATCCGGAGGTTGCTCCTTTTATTGTGGAAAACAACCCCGGCAATACCGTTGTGCTTTCCGATACTTCGGTTACTGCCTATGCCACCCCGCACGACAGTCAGGGTTCGGTGTGCTACCGCATAACAACGCCCAACGGTATTATAGGCTATGCTACGGATATCGGTCATATCAGTGAAGACGTGTGGGAAGCCCTCTGCGGAGCGGACAGCGTGGTTATAGAATCCAACCACGATCTTGAACTTTTGGAAAACGGTCCTTATCCCCGCTTACTTAAAAACCGCATCCTTTCGGATTACGGCCATCTTTCAAACTGCGATTGCGGAGATATCTTGTGCAGACTCGTCTGCAACGGAACCAAGCACGTGGTGTTGGCGCATCTCAGCGAAGAAAACAACCGTCCTCCTCTTGCCCTTGCTGCCGCCCGCGGCACCTTGACGGGAAGAGGAATACGGGTAGGAGAGCAGGTCACTCTCCGTGTCGCCCCGCCGGATGGCGTTTGCGAAATAATGAATATAAAGTAATAACTGTATCACCCCAAGCGCCGACGGCTTTCTTGGGGTGATTGCAATAAAAAAATATTTTTTTAAAAACTCCCAACCCTTTTCCTTTTTCGGTTACTCAATATACGAAACAACATGTTGTAAACACCAAAAAAAAGCGAGGTGAGGCCCCTTGACAGAAAAAGAATATCTTTTGCACGCCTTTGAAAAAGAAATGCTTCCCAAAATATACGGATTTTGCAGATTAAAAACGAATGACGTGTCCGAAGCAGAGGATCTGGCTCAGGATATATGTCTTGAGGTGTTGAAATCCATAAATTCGGGCAAGAGTATTGAAAACCTCAATGCTTTTGTATGGAGTGTTTCCAACCACATGTTTTTTAATCTGCTTCGTAAAAAGAAACACGGGGATGCTCTGTATCTTCCCGAAAACGCGGTTGCACCGGACGATCCCGAGGCAGAGTACATTCTTGAAGAACAAAAACGCCTTTTACGGCGCGAGCTTTCTCTTATGTCCGGCAACTACCGAAGGGCTGTTGTAATGCATTATTTTGACGAAATGTCCTGCGAAGAGATTGCAAACAAGCTGGGCAAAAGCGTCGGTACTGTCAAATGGTGGCTTCACGATGCGAGAACAGCTATCGAGAAAGGAATAAATACAATGAGAGATTACGGTGAAAAAAGCTACCGTCCCGGCACGCTTTTTATGTCTTGTACCGGTTAGTACGGAATTGACCGCGAGCCTATGTCCTGCGCCAAAAGAAGATCTGCACAAAACATTCTTCTCGCCGCATATAAACAGCCCCTTACCATATCCCGGCTTTGCGAGGAGTTGGGAATATCCGCTCCGTATATTGAGGACGAGGTGGAGTACCTTGTAGAAAATCAGCTTATGAAGGAAGTATCAAAGGGGAAATATCAAACGGATTTTGTCATTCTTCCCGGAAACAATTTGGCTCTTGCGAACAAAATATACGAAGAATGTTTCCCCGAATTTTTTGAAAAGCTTATAGCTTTTCTTGAATCCAAAAAGCATATTCTTACCGAAAAACGCTTTAACACCGCAGGGTTTGATTGGAGCCGCCTTCTTTGGGTATATCTCCACATTTTTCCCGAAATACAGATAGGATTTTACACCTACGCCAATAAAATAACCGTAAGATATGATGATATCCCGCTGCGTCCCAACGGAGGAAAATGGATAGCACTCGGTTACGACAGCGGAATGTGTATGGCTGAAAAAATGCAGAGCGAAAAATACCACGCGTTTGACGGTCCCGCACACAAAAGCGTAACGGCAAACGTTCAAGGCTTTTACCATTGGTGGAATAATGCCGACAGTTCTGAGTTCTTTGCTACCCCCGAAGCGGTGTTTGAGCTTTGCAGAGAGATTATAAAAGGAAACGTAAATATTTCCGATCTGAACGATGAGCAAAAATATCTGTTCAGTATTGCTCTCGAGAAAAAGCTTTTTGTAAAGACCGAAAACGGTTATGCGCAAAACTATTACTATATAAACCGCAAGGAATACAAAGAGCTTGTTGATTTTGGAGCTGAGATAGGTCCGGAATTACTTCCTCTCGTTCATAAGGCTTACGGTATAATTCGCAGTGAATACGAAAAGACTGTTCCCGAACACCTACACTGGCAGATGGGCAACTTCCTCACAAACGGACTTAACTATCTTGTTACCTGCAGCTTATTCGAAGCGGAAAAACGCGGACTTCTTTCTGTTCCCACTGAGGACAACAAAGTGTGGATCAGCATTTTTGCAACCGAACAGAAATAACGACCCAAGAAAAAACTTTTACGGAGGTTAGTAATATGATCTTTGTCCCGCCGCTTCCGCTCATCAGAAGAAATGCAATAATCAAAAAACTGCGAAACTGCGGCGCAGTATCGGCAGAAACCGCAAAAACATTGGCAGAAGCGGGTTTAATAAACCCAAACATCATGCCCGGAGTTACCGAAAGAATGATTAAAAAAGGCATCATAAAGAAAACTGCCGATGGTAGATATTATATCTGTTAAACACTAAAAAACCGCCGATGTTTCGGCGGTTTTGCTCTGTTATACAGCTTCTTTTATATCCTTTATCAGCATATCGACCTGCTCTTCCTTGGTGGACCAGCCGGTGCAGATACGCATTGCCTTTTTGTTCCCAAGATCCGCAATGAATTCAAAGGAATAGGTCTTTTGCAGTTTTTCCAGCACTTCGTTTTCAAATACGGGGAATATCTGGTTGGTGGGGGAATCGTAATACAATTCCACGTTTGCTTCCTTCAAGCCCTCTTTCACCTTTTCCGCCAGCGCCATAGCTTTTTTGCCCAACTCTACGTACAGATCATCGGTGAACAGCGTTTCAAACTGCACGCCCAAAAGTCTGCCTTTTGCAAGCAGTGCGCCGTGACGCTTTATCATATGGCGTATGTTATATGCGTACTTGGGATTTGCAAATACCATCGCTTCTCCGAACAGCGCTCCGCATTTGGTGCCGCCAATGTAGAAAATATCACAGTTTTTTGCAAGGAAGGGGAGTGATATGTCGTTTGCCTTTGCCCCCAAAGCGTAAGCAAGTCGGGCTCCGTCAACAAACAAAGGAACGGAATATTTTTTACATACAGAGTAAATGTTTTCAAGCTCGTGTGCGCTGTAAAGCGTTCCCGTTTCCGTAGGCTGGGAAATATATACCATACCCGGCTTTACCTCGTGCTCGTTGGTGGGGACGGAAAGATATTTTTCAAGTCCTTCCGAGGTAAGCTTTCCGTTTACTGCGGGGAGGGCAAGAACTTTGTGTCCCGTGGCTTCGATAGCACCGGTTTCGTGCACGTTTATATGACCGCTTTCACAGCAGACCACACCTTCGTAGGGACGGAGGACAGAAGATATAATAATCGTGTTCGCCTGCGTACCGCCAACCGCAAAATGTACTTCCGCATTGGGACATTCGCAAACCGATTTTATTTTTTCCTTTGCTTTTTCGCAGAATTCGTCGTTGCCGTAGCCTACGGTATTAAGTGAGTTTGTTTCTGTAAGGGCTTTCAAGACTTCGGGAGCGCATCCGTCGGTGTAATCACATTCGAATCTTATCATATTAATCCATTTCCTCTATATGGTATACGTATTCAAGAGTGCTCAACGCCTCTATTATTTCCTTGTGCTTTTTGTATTTTTTAAGTTCTTTTCCCGTTATTCGTACTGACACCGTATAAACGCTTAATCCGGAATTTAAATATGCGGGGTTGGATTCTATATCGTCAATAACCATTCCCAGCTTGCGCACAGTAGTGACAAAATCCTGCAGGTTGTTTTTGTTTTTTAGTTCAAGATGCATTTCAAAGTGGTTGAATCTGTCTTTTAATCCGTGCTCAATGGTGGGGAACAGAGATAATCCGCAAATAATGGCAACAAAGGATATAAGCGTTACCGTATACATTCCCGCGCCTGCGGTTATGCCTAAAATTCCGCAAGCCCAAAGCGCCGCAGAGGTGGTAAGACCTTTTATCTGGCTTTTTGAGCTGTATAAAACCGAATTTCCGCTTATCATAGCCCCGCCGATAACCACGGCGGCGGAAAGCAGGGGAAGATTTATATCGGTTTGAGCCATTAAAAAGGTGTCGGTAAGCATTGCCACGGTTCCCGCAAGGGAAACGATAATAAAGGTGCGTAATCCCGCGGAATGGCGCTTTGAAGAACGTTCCGTTCCCAAAAATGCGGAAAACAGCATAGAAATACCGATACGCAAAAAGATGGTGTATATGTTTAGCTGTGAAGACCATTCACCCATTAAAACTGCCAAAGGGTCATTTATAATCATATTTTACGTTCTCCTTATCTGTTTCTTGAAAAAGGCTTTCGCCGTGCGGCAAGCATAGCAGCATACTGCTCTTCTGCCGCCTCCAAAAACGCCTGCTCGTCTTCCGATGGGCTGTTGCCCTTTTCGGGAAGCTCTTTTTGTATCTTTTGTATTCGTTCTACCAGCAGTTCGGCGTCATTTTTGGTTTTTCCGTCCGCTGTAATAACTTCAACCGAAATCAGATCCTCTATCTTTTCTGAATATGAGCCGGCAAGATGTAAAGAAAGCTTTGCCAAAGCGGGGCCGATAAGCTCGTACAATACGCCGGATGCCAAAATAACCGTCTGCAGAGCTTCTCCCGTTTCGCCGCCGATCGCTCTCGCGCCCAGCGCGGCAAGACCTATGCTTACTCCCGCTTGGGGAATAAGTGCAAAACCTAAATTATTGCAAACTTTTTTGTCCTTTTTGGCTATTTTGCAGCCCAGGTACGCGCCTGCATATTTGCCTGCAATTCTTACCGTGAAATATACGATTCCCACCACGAGGAGAGAAACCGCACCTACAGATGAGGAAAAATCAAACAGAGCGTTAAGGTCAAATCCCACACCCGACCTTACAAAGAACAACAGCAGTATGGGCGGGCTGAAGTAATTCAGCTGTTTAAACAGCTTTTCGTCGCCGGAAACATTTATATATACCGTAGCCATGGACATACAGCCAAGCAAGGGGGAAACGTCCAACACGGTGCAGACACCGCAAAAAGCAAACAGCACGGCTATAGAAACTATCAAGCGGTTATCGGTAGACCTTTTCTTTAAAAGAGAGGTGAGGAAAAATCCGAATATACCGCCCAAAAGAAATACACCCAAATTAATAAGCAAGGGGATAAAAACGTCTTTAGCGCTTGCCGATCTTTCCCCGCCGATAACGGCAACCGCCACGGATATGGAAACGGAATAAGCAATAAGGCTTATTACGTTATCAAGAGCAACGACCTGAAGCAAAGTGTTTACAAAATCGCCCTTCGCGCCGGTCTGCCGTATGGTCATCATAGTGGATGCGGAAGCGGTGGCGGCAGCAAGAGCTGCAAGCACTATGGAAAAAGCAAGGTTTACTTTTAAAAGAAAATACAGTACGGAAAATACCAAAAGTGAAGCGGTAAGGGCTTCTGCCGCGGTAATAATAACGACCTTGGCGCCGTTTTTCTTTAATACGTTGAATTTAAAAAACTCACCCGTGCTGAAGGCAATAAACGCCAAAGCTATATCGGAAAGAAATTCCGTGCCGTTTAAAACCGTTTCCGGCACCGCATCAAGACAAAAGGGACCCAACAGAATTCCCGTTATTATATATGCGGTCACGTTGGGAAGCTTTAAAAGCTTTGTAAGCCGTGTCATGGCAAAGCCGCAAAACAGCATAAGAGCAATGGTAATTATAGCTATTGCGGCAGGGGATTGTATCCCGAAAGTTTTTTGTATAAAATCAGCCACGGTACACCGCCTTTCAACGAGCAATTTTTATAAAAACATTGTCTTTTTCAATATTTTAACATATAAACACAGTATAGTCAATTACTAATTGATTGTTTGTCGATGAGAGGGAGTGTGGTGAAAATATATTTTCTGTTCAAAAAAGAAACCCCGCGCAACGCGGGGGTGAGAAAGTTATTCATCCTATGAGAAACTGAGAAACGGTATAATTCTTTTTGTTGAGTATATACATTGCAGTTAGTACCATGTACGCGGCGATACCGCAATGACCGCAGATCAAATATCCTCTGTCTACCGAACGATTATCCGCAACAAATTCAATGATGCGATTTTCGGTAAATAAAAGTAAAAGTTCATTCAAACGGGATATTTCAATATTGGCTTTTTCGATTAGCGTTTGTTTTTGTGTTGGAACATCACAGCATAGAGCGAAAATCAGTTTTTGTCCGTCTTCGCTGCAAAGCGCCTGCATCACTTCTATCGTGTTTTGGTCGAAGGGGGAGAGCTGCTTGATAAGTGATGATTTAATAACGCAAGCCACACCTTGATCATCCCAGATTTTCGTTCCATATGAACCTATAATTCTAAGGTTCCCTTGATTCTTACTTTCTTCTTGTAATTCTCTGTTGCCCACCTCAGCAAAATATATACCCTTCCACATTTTCCAAAGATCTTCTCCAAGCTCTTGACGGAGATTGCTGCTATAGCGGTCATAGTTTGCCTTTGACCAAACGAATTCCGTTGAAAGCTGCTCAATCTTATTTGAAACAGCATCAAGATCACCGCTTGATTCGGTTTCAAGAAGAACATCTGCCGAGATTTTGTAAACATCGCTAATAGCCTTCAGATTAAAGCAATCGGGCAAACAATCTCCTGCCTCCCATTTTGAAATTGCCTGCGGAGATACACCTACCTTTTCTGCAACTTCCTCTTGTGTCATACCCAGCTTTTTTCTATGATTCCGAAGCTTTTCGCCGAATATCTTTTGATCTAACATATTCTATCCTCCAAGATTTTTTAAGATAGCTATCTTGTGAATATAATATAGCACGAAATAAATCAACTTACAATAGTAAGAACGTTGAGTTTTATTGTGTTAATTCTACCTAAGGTTGAATACTTTGGTTTTTCAAGCATAGCGCGTGGACGTTCTTTCACGATAGGGATAAATGCGAATCCACTAAAAAAGCAAGGCTTTTCAACCTTGCCTTTTCGCGTTATAATTAATTATTCAACTTTATCAACTTATCAGTTGTTCTTGTGATTATCCTTTTGACTTTCAAAATACTCCTTATATCCACTCACTTGTACCGCCGGCACGTAGGTCATTGCGTAGATTGTGTTTCCATTTTCAGATTTGCCGATATTCTTATAAAAAACATAGAAGGGTATTCCTTTCGTGGCTTTTCCGGTTTTATCGTAATCTCCAAACACGTATTCCATATCTACAAAGTCGTAATTTTCAAAGCTTACTTTGTCTTGAGCTCTCATGCATATGGGACAAGAATGACCTCCGAAAACGTACCCGTTATACAACAAAGCCTCTGCCTCGCTTATGGATATTTTTTTTGCATTTGCGATAACATCGTATTGGCTGTCGCCTATATCGTTTCGATTTTTGGAATAGTGTACGCTGGACACCGTAAGTATACTGTCACTTACAATATCACCCGAATAGTTGGAAAAATTATCGAAGCTTATATATATATAATCCGTTATTGGTCTGGGTTGTGATGAGTTGAGCTCGTGTGCGCTCTCATCATAAAAGTAAATATAGACATGCTCTGCTCCATGCTCGGTATAGGAACCAAAGCTTCTGATAACCTTTGCATTGGAAAAAGATACACCAAAAATTTTGAATAGTTTGTTCTTTATTGAATGAATAGAATCTAATATCTCTTCATCAGAGAGACGTTGATCAATCTGAATTGTTTCTCCATCTATAACAATTTGCCTGTTACCTTCCAACTTGCTTAATCCTACTGAGTTTTTTTGAGGATTTTGAGATGCTGACAGATAATAAGAACCGATGTCGACACGGGCAGATAGCGTATTGTTGCCGGTACTATAATTGTTTTCTTTGATGCTGTATTGGGGTATAGGCGCATCGAGCGATTCGGCCAGCTTAGGAAGAAAAGCATCAATGAAGGCCTTCAATTCCACCTCATTCAATTCTTTGTCTATCTGCGTGTGCTGATACAATTTAAGGTATTCATCATCAGGCATATTACCGATATATAAATACTTGCTATCAGGTACATAAATCTTCGTATATGCGTTAGTTGATACACCGTCATAATACTTAGTGAATAAATTAGCAATTTTATCTGCTGAATATTGTGCTGTATCCCAAGTGGGAACGTCGGGTAGATTAGCTTTTTGTAACATAGGAACAGCGATAACCGCGCTCAAAACCAGCACGAAACAAGCCGCGATTGCCCCGAAGCGAAGCCATACGCCTTTTTGCTTTCTGTTATTCTGTCTGAGTTTATCCTTTTGTTTAACATATTTTTCAACAAGGTCGGGAGCAATGTGATTCAGACCTTCGTTCCATTCAATCTTTTTCATATAGAATAACCCTCACTTTCAAGTCTTTCTTTCAAGGTACTTCTTATGGCGGCAAGCTCCTTGTTCACCATTGAACGGCTCAAATTCAGATCGCTTGCAATCGTATCAATGGGATCGGATACATAATACCTGCTCATAAATATGAATTGTTTGCGTTCGGAAAGCGAGCGAACAAAGTCGCTGATAACGTATCCAAGTCTTTCGGCGTCGAAATCTGCACTGATATCCTCATCACCTGCGATGAAATCTTCAAGTTCAGACAAGGATACGGTCATCTCGGAAGGTATTACGTTCTGCCGCAGCTTACTGTGGTAGCGTTTGATTGCAACCCTGCGTGTGATAATAATAAGAAATGCTTTAAGCACATTTGGTCTTGCTGGCGGTATTGCGTTCCAAGCCCCAAGATATGTATCGTTCAAGCATTCTTCCGAGTCAAGTCTATCGTGAACCACGTTGTAGGCAATGGAAAACAGATACTTTTTATATTTGAAGTCGGTTTCCTCAATCGCTTTTTCATCGCGTTTCCAATAAAGCTCAACGATCTTTTCATCGCCCATAGGCGTTCTCGCCGTTTGTTTACTTTGAAGTTCCATAACTTGCCTCCTTCCTCGCGTTTTTGAAAGGCCCTTCATAAATAGCAGTACCAAAAAAATTGAAAGTGTGTAATGAGTTTTGAATGCTTTTCGTTTTTTATTTTATACTATATTTCTTTAAATTTAAATAAGCGATCGCTTAAAACGCTTACGCCGGGACAAAATCCGGCAAAAGCGCGAATCTACCGAAAAAAGCAAGGCTTTTCAGCCCTGCTTTAATTTATTTTCAATGTAATCATCACGGAGTGGTGGATGTAATCAAGCCGACGGAGATGCACGCTTGCGCGTGATGCCATCCACGTCTTCGACGTGATTCCATACCGTCGCAAAGCGACGGATGCCATACCAAGCCTACGGAACCCCCAAAACTCGCTTCACTCGTTTCGGGGAACCCCTATGTGTCGGCTTGGATAAAAAATAACGGCTTCCATAGAAGCCGTTATTTTTTGGTGACCCGTAGGAGAATCGAACTCCTGTTACCGCCGTGAAAGGGCGGTGTCTTAACCGCTTGACCAACGGGCCATGGAATGGTAGCGGAAGTGGGACTTGAACCTACGACCTGCCGGGTATGAACCGGATGCTCTGGCCAACTGAGCTATTCCGCCATTTTATTCCGCTTTTCTCGCCGTCGCGCTGACAGCTTGCTTATTATAGCAGGCTTTTAACTGTTTGTCAAGTGTTTTTTTCATTAAATTTAAAAATAAAGTTTCTTGAAATGTGGGTAACTATATGTTATAATTTTTGTGAGGTGATAACGGTTGAACCAACAGTTCGTTTTACACAATGACAAAGCGTTGTATTATACCTCTCCGCTTTTGGATTCATATAATATACCCCACGCATTTTTTACACGGCACGGCGGGGTGAGCACTCCTCCTTTTGATACGCTTAATTTTGCGGTGGGAACGGGGGAAGTTAAAGATTCTGCCGAAAACGTACAAGCAAACCACCGTATCGCCGCATCGGTCTTCGGACTTAATGAAAATTACGTTTGCCGAACTTATCAGACCCACAGCACTACCGTGGTTTTTGCAACCGAGGAAGACAGAGGCAGAGGCACCGTTAAGCCCCCTTATGATTTCGACGTGGACGGGCTTATAACATCCTGCGGCGAAACTATTATTTCCGTAAGAAGCGCGGATTGCGTTCCCATTCTTTTTTACGATGTTAAGAAAGATATTTGTGCCGCCGTTCACTCAGGCTGGCGGGGAACGGAGGGCGAGATTTCCGCAGTCGCAATTAACAAAATGTGCGAAGCGGGAAGCGATAAAAAGGATATAGTTGCCGCTATCGGCCCTTGTGCAGGCGTGTGCTGTTACGAGGTGGGAAGCGAGCTTTACGATATTTTCACACAGTCCGATCATAATAATTCAAAATATTTTGTACCCAAAGAAAACGGAAAATATTTTTTAGATCTTACTGGGTTAAACACTGCGGTGCTTTTAAAGCACGGAATTTTACCGCAAAACATTTCCGCCTGCAATATATGCACCTGCTGTAATACGGATATGTTCTTTTCCCACCGTATGCAGGGAAAAGAGCGGGGCACCATGGCATCGTTCATAATGAAAAGGAGATAATCTGATGAGCGTTAGAATTATACATACAGCGGATGTCCATTTGGATTCTCCCTTCACGGCTTTCTCTCCCTCGGGAGCGGAAAAGCGCAGAGAAAACATACGCAAGAGCTTTCTTGCCCTTATAGAAAAAGCACGTGAGGAAAGGACACAGCTTTTCCTTATCTCCGGCGATCTGTTTGATACTGAATTCGCAACCCGTGATACGGCTCTTATGCTTAAAAATGCGTTTCTTTCTTTGCCGGATTGCAAATTCTTTATTTCCCCCGGCAACCACGATCCTTTTACACCGTCTTCGGTATACGCTACCGCGGATTTTCCTCCAAACGTTCACGTTTTTCGTGAAAGAGAGTGCGTTGAATTGCCCGAACTGGGAGTCCGTGTATTCGGCTACGGATTTACTTCGTCCATTTGCAATGAAAGCACTGTTTTGGGATACGAAGTTCCCGATGATGATATGATAAATATTTTGGTTTGCCACGGAGATATGTCGGGTGCTCTTTCAACCAACGGTCCCGTTACCAAAAAGGAAATCGGCGAAAGCGGTTTTGATTATATCGCTCTCGGTCATATACACAAAACTACGGGAGTTTGCTTTGAAAACGGCGTTTCTTACGCATATCCCGGCTGTCTTTGCGGCAGAAGCTTTGATGAAACGGGCGTAAAGACCGCACTTTTCGGCGAAATTGAAAAGAAAAACATTACTCTGGATACCGTTTCCGTTGCCTATATGCAGTACGAAAGCATTGTGTGCGATATTACAGAAACCGTAAGCAGAAGAAACGCCCTTGAAACTATACGAAACGCCGTTTCGGTGTTTCCTGCCGGCACGGTCGTCCGTGTTACCGCAGAGGGAAATACGGCAGAGGAATATCTGTTTTCTCCCAACGAGCTTGACGGTCAGACCGAGTGCGAGGTTTATATAATCGATAACACCCGACCGGTTGTCAGCTTTACCGATATAGAAAGCGAAAACACCCTCCGCGGCGCATTTTATCGAATAATGGAAAAACGTATCGCTTCTGCCAGAAGCGGCAGCGATGAATACAACACACTGGTAAAAGCGCTTAAATACGGTCTTACGGTGCTTGATGAAAAGAATATTACGGATTTAGGGGAGGATGAAAGATGAACGCAGTCGTTATTGAAAAATGTGAAATAGTTTCCTTCGGCTGTATTTCAAATACCGTCATCACCCCCACCGCAGGAATCAACCTGATAACCGCACCAAACGAAAGCGGAAAGACTACTCTTGCTCATTTCATAAAGTTTGTGTTTTACGGATTTTCAGGGCAGCGTGTTTCCACCGTTTCGGATAACGAAAAAAAGCATTATGTTCCGTGGAACAATCCCCGCACCGCAGGCGCTGTGGAATTTTCTCTGGGCAACACCAAATATCGCGTTGAAAGAGAATTCTTGGCGGGTAAGGATGTGTGCACGGTTACGGAAAAACTCACGGGAAAAGAGATTTTAAAGGGTCTTGTGCCCGGCGAATGTTTCTTTGGGGTAAAAGAAGAGATATTTACAAAAACCGCGTTTTTCCGTCAGCTTTCTTCCCCCGGTAAAAAGGACGATGAACTGGCTGAACAGCTCAGAAACCTTGTCGCTTCCGCAGATGAAACGGTTAGTGCCGCAGATGCGTTAAAACGTCTTTCGGACGCCAAGAACCGTCTTCGCAGCCGCGTAAAGGGCGGAGGAATAATACCTGCTTTGGAAGAAAAACGGGAAGAGCTTGATAAAACTCTGGGAGATGCAGTTTCTCTTTCCGGTAAATTGGGGAAGGTTGAAGCGGATATAAAGGAAACCGAATCCGCATTGAGCGCCAATAAACAGCTGAGAACACAGGTAAATGAAGAGCTTGCCGGTATAGAAAAATACGAAGCTTTCTTAAAGTACGAAGAACTTAAGGAGCACGCCCGCAAAGTGACCGAAGCGGAAACCGAATATAACGAATCCGTGGAATGCTTCGGCGGCAAAGCGCCGGATAAAGATGCGGTTGCAGCTGCTCTTAAGCTTATTTCAAAAAGGAACGCATATATCGTAAAAAGAGACGAGCGTAAAACAGCATACGAAAATGCGGAAAAAGATGTGGAAAACGCCCGCAAAGAAAGTCTTTTCGATGGCAGAAACGTTGTTACCATCCGCAAAAAAATAAGAGCCATCACTTCCGCAAAGGCGCTTATGGTGTTTCTTGTAACGCTTATGCTTCTTGCGGCGGGAGTAACGGCGGCATTTAATTTTACGGAACTCTTTGGCAAGGTAAAGTTTTTGCCTTGGCAGTATGTTATCGTTTTTGCCGCAGCGGCTCTTGTTATCGGAATTATTCTTATAATACTTAATTCCGCGTCCTCTCATTTTGCCACGAAAAACGGATTTTCGTCTATAATCGAGATGAAATATATGCTTGGTCAGTATCCTGCGGCTCAGCAGGAGATAGCCGAGCTGGAGCTTAAGGCTTTCAGCGCAAAGACCTTGTTTGAACGGGCCGAGGAAGAATTAAACGCTTTGGACAGAGAAATATTCACTGTTACCGAAGGTATGCCCGGGGACGCCGAGGATGTGGAAAAACGTGTGGCGGATATCGTCACCGCAACGGAAACGGCACTTAACGCCCGCACAAAGCTTGATACCGTTAAAGCTGTGCAAGAGGCGGCGTTTGCGGGATGCGACCTTAAGAAAATAAGTGAGCTTGCAGAAAATTCTGCAGAGCCCTTGCACACCCGTGAGGAATTGGACAAAGCGCTCCGCTTTTTAAAGGAAGAGGAGGAAAAGCTTTTGAGTATTCTTCGGGAAAGAGAAGGGGAACGGGGCAGAATTATCGGCGCGGGAGGCGATCCTGCACTTATTCAGGCACAGAGAGATTCCGTTGCAGCCCGTATCCGCTATCTTGAGCAGTCTTACAATGCGGTAAATATTGCCGCAGAAGCTCTTAATGAAGCTGATAAGTACATGAGAAGCATTGTTTCTCCCGCACTTTCCCGTCTGGCAGGCAAATATATGTCTTCGGTTACAAAGGGAAAATACGACAGAGTTTCCTTTGATACTTCTCTTATAATGTCTTATGAAACCGATTCGGGAACAAAACATTCCGATTATATGTCTGCAGGTACCAGGGACAGTGCGTATATGTGTCTCCGTCTTGCTCTTATAGACCTTGTGTTTTCCGAAACCCGTCCTCCTTTGGTGCTTGACGATGCTTTCGTCCGCCTTGACGGGGACAGACTTTTAAATATGCTTGAGCTTGTAAAAACGGTTTCGGAAAGCGGACAAGTGTTTATCTTTTCCTGCCACGACCGCGAAGAACAGGTTTTGAGTTCGACAGGAACCAAGTATAACAGGATAGTGATCTGATGGATTTCAAAACACCGTTACAATTTATAAAAGGCATAGGCGAAGCACGAAGCAAGTGCTTCGCCAAACTTGGTTTGTACACGGCAGGCGACCTTGTGTCTTTTTATCCCCGTACTTATCAGTACAGAGGGGAAACAAAGAAGGTCTCCGATACTGTTGACGGTGAAGTATGCTCCCTTATTCTTACCGTGGATTCTCCCGTAAAAAGCGGCGGGGGAAAGGTGCAGTATTTAAAGTTTTCCGCAGGGGATGATACGGGCACCGTAAATATAACCTTTTTTAACCAAAAATGGCTTTTAAAGGTGTTTTCTCAAGGGCGTGCTTTCCGATTTTACGGTAAAGTAACCTTCGGTTTTTACGGAAAAGAAATGGTTTCTCCCGATGTAGAGCCCATTCTCCACGGAAAAAAATTAAAAGACGTTTTCCCCGTGTATCCTCTCACAAAAGGTTTAACACAAAAAACTGTCGGTTCTGCGGTGAATAACGTGCTCCCGCTGGCCGATGAATTAAAAGACGTTCTGCCCGAGGATATACGCAGAAAATATGCACTTCTTTCCGTAAAGGATGCGGTAAAGCTTATCCATTCTCCCAACAGCAGAGATGATGTAGCAAAGGCGCGCCGCACTCTTGCATTTGAAGAGCTTGTAGTTTTCCAGACAGCACTTCGCATTTCCCGCAGAGGTGTTTCAAACTCCAAGGGAATAAAAATGACCTTCAGAAACAGCGGTGTAAAATCCTTTTTTGAATCGCTCCCGTATTCTCTTACATCCGCGCAGGAAAGAAGCGTTAAGGAAATACTGGGGGATATGTGTAAGGACACTCCCATGACCCGCCTTTTGCAAGGGGACGTGGGAAGCGGAAAAACTGCGGTAGCCGCCTCTGCCGTGTATTTTGCCGCCAAGAACGGATACCAATCCGCCTTTATGGCTCCCACGGAAATACTCGCAGCCCAGCACGCAAAGACTCTTGATAAAATGCTCTCTCCCTTTGGGATAAGAGTGGGTTTGCTTACAGGCGGACTTACAAAAAAACAAAAGACTGTTTTGCAGGAAAACATAAAAAACGGTGCAGTTGACGTTATCGTGGGTACAAACGCACTTATACAGGATTCTGTGGAATATCAGGCGTTGGGACTTGTTATAACCGACGAACAGCACCGCTTTGGAGTTATGCAGAGAGCCCGCCTTACGGAAAAAGGAGGAATGGGGGATATAAAACCTCACATGCTGGTAATGTCCGCTACACCTATTCCCAGAACCTTGTCTCTTATTGTTTACGGCGATCTTGATATAAGCATCCTTGATGAGCTTCCTCCCGGAAGACAAAAGGTGGATACCTATCTTATCGGAAGCGAAATGCGTGAGCGGGTATTCAGAATGATACGTTCCCGTATAGACGAGGGAAATCAGGCGTATATAATCTGCCCCTTGGTAGAAGAAAACGAAGAAAGCGACAAACAAAGTGCCGAAGGGTACGCAGAGGCTTTGCGCAGAGGCAATTTTTCGGATATAAATATAGGAATGCTTCACGGCAGAATGTCGCCTGCAGAAAAGGACGAGGTAATGCGCGGCTTTTCCAAGGGTGATATAAAGATACTCGTTTCCACCACGGTGGTGGAGGTGGGTGTGGACGTACCCAACGCAACGGTGATACTTATAGAAAACGCCGAATGCTTCGGGCTGTCCCAGCTTCATCAGCTCAGGGGACGTGTGGGCAGGGGAAAGGATAAGAGTATATGTGTGCTTTTGTCCGATCACGCTCACGGCAAGACGGAAAGCCGTCTCAAAATAATGTGCGAAACCAACGATGGATTTAAAATAGCGTCTGCCGACCTTGAGCAAAGAGGACCGGGAGATTTCTTTGGTGAAAAGCAATCCGGCGAGCTTGTTTTCCGCGTGGCTTCCGTAGCAGATATGAATATGCTGGAGGAAGCGAAAAAGCTTTCCGAAGAACTGTTTGCGGGGGGACGGAACAAGTATCCCGAATTATTCGAAAAAGCAGAAATCTTTGCTTCCGGCAACGAAAGAGGTAATAAGATCAGTTAATGAAAATAAATAATTACAATTTCAGATACGGTCTTTTCCTTGCGCCGATGGCAGGAGTTACCGACCGTGCATACCGCGCTCTTTGCGTGCGTTACGGTGCAGAGCTGGTTACCACCGAGCTGGTTTCCGCAAAGGCGGTTACAATGGGGGATGAACGGACCTTCAGGCTTGCTTCCCTTACGGAAGACGAGCATCCTGCGGCAATACAGATATTCGGTTCGGATCCTATGGTAATGGGGGAAGCGGCATACAGGCTTATGAAGCTTTCGCCGGAAATGATAGATATAAATATGGGTTGTCCCGTACCGAAGATTGTCCGCAACGGAGAGGGCTGTGCATTGATGCAAGATGTGGAAAAGGCAGGCAAAATCGTAGAAAACGTAGTTAAGAGCGTGTCTGTGCCCGTTACAGTCAAAATGCGTATAGGAATGGATGAAAACAGCCTTAACGCACCTCTGCTTGCAAAGGTGTGCGAGCAGGCGGGTGCTTCCATGATAACCGTTCACGGCAGAACGAGAAACAAAATGTATTCGGGCTTTTCCGATTGCAGTGAGATACGCAAGGTAAAAAGCGCTGTTTCCGTTCCCGTCATAGCTTCCGGTGACGTAGGTCTTACTCTTAAAGGAGATGAAGCCTATTCTCTTACCGGTGCAGACGGACTTGCCGTAGGCAGAGCCGCTATGGGCGCACCTTGGATATTTGCGTATCTCAAGGATGATATAGACGGAGTGCCCCGCCGTGTTATTTCGGACGGAGAAAAGCTTTCCGTAATAAAAGAGCATATAGACAGACTGTTATTCTACGAAGGTGAACGAGCGCTTTGCCAAATGCGTACCCATCTTGCCTGGTATACCAAGGGCCTTAAAGGAAGCGCCGCTTTGCGCAGAAATATCAATACCGCTGTTACCAAAGATGATTTTTATACCCTTGCCGAAAGTATTTTTGCGAAGTGTTGACATAACATTCGGCATATTACACTACATTACTTTTTAACCTTTGTGCAGACTGCTAAAATGCTTTTTGCAATGGTGAAAATTGTTGACAAATAATGAATAAACCGTTAAAATACCGTTATGGGTGTTCATACGCTCGGGCGGTATTTTTTATACGCCTAAAATTAATTCAGGAGGTCTTTTATGGACAAGTTCTTCAAAATCTCTGAACGCGGTTCAAACGTTAAAACAGAGATAATTGCAGGTCTTACTACCTTCTTTGCAATGGCATACATTGTAGTTACCAACCCCAACCAGGTAGTAGGATTTACCTTCGGCGGCGCTTACGATACCATATGGAACGCTGTTTATATTGCATCCATACTCGTAGCAGTTGTCGGTACTCTGCTTTATGCACTCTACGCAAAACTTCCTTATGCACAGGCGTGCGGAATGGGACTTAACTCATTCTTCTTCGTATCCTTTATTCTTCCCGCTCTTCTTTCCGAAGGGGATCCTATAAAGGGTTATCAGGAAGGTCTTTTCGTTATTCTTCTTTCCGGTCTTGTATTCCTCATTCTTTCTGTAACCGGCGCAAGAGAATATATTGCAAAGGCTCTGCCCGATTGTCTTAAAAAGGCTATACCTGCAGGTATAGGTCTGTTTATTGCCTTTATCGGCTTCAAGAACGTCGGCATTATTCAGGCAAACCAGTACACCTTCGTTCAGCTTTTTGATTTCCACGGCGCTATGTACAACGAAGCAGGCGAATTCCTCGGCGCTTTCGAAGCGTGGAAGGTTATGGCACCCGTTGTTCTCGCTCTTCTCGGCTTGTTCCTTATAGCTGTTCTTGATAAAAAGAAGGTTAAGGGTTCCGTTATTATTACCATAGTTGCCGTTACCGTTCTTTACTATCTCACCACCTGGACCGCTCCCTCCTTTGATCTTGGCAAGATCGGTCAGTCCTTCAAGGATTTCGGCGAAATCGGTATTATCGGCGCATTCAAGGGTTATACCATCTTCTCCGGCGGCGCAAGCGCAATTATAAACGCAATCGTTCTCGTTGTTACCTTTACTCTCGTAGATATGTTCGATACTATCGGCACTCTTTACGGTACCGCTTCCCAGGCAAATATGCTTGACGAAAACGGCGACCCTATCGACGTTAACAAGGCTATGGCTTGCGACTCTGTCGCAACCTGCGCAGGTGCAGTATTCGGCACCTCTACCTGTACCACCTTCGTTGAATCCGCAGCAGGCGTTGCAGCAGGCGGCAGAACCGGTCTTACTTCTCTTGTAACCGCAATCTGCTTCTTCGTATGCTTATTCCTTTCTCCTCTTGCTGCTATCGTTCCCGCATGTGCAACCGCACCCGCTCTTATCTACGTCGGCGTTCTTATGCTTAAGAACTTCGCAAAGGTAGATATGGACGATATCGCATCCGCAGTTCCCGCATTTATGGCACTCATTATGATGCCTCTTACTTACTCTATCTCCAACGGTATCGCAGTAGGCGCTATCTCCTACGTTCTTATCCGTCTCTTCACCGGTAAGTTCACCAAGAAGGATATAGTTGTTACCATCATCGGCATCCTCTTTATTGCGAGATTCTTCCTTGTAACGATGTAAAACCGTTTTTTCATATCCCGTTTGGTGAAAAAATCCCAAACGGGATATTTTTTTGTTTACTTTTGGCTTTATTTTTGGTATAATATACCTATCAATTCCAAAGGGGAAAATCAAATGGATATTATTGCAAGAATAGCCGAAGAGCTCCGCATAAAAGCAACTCAGGCGGAGGCGGCTGTAAAGCTTATTGACGAAGGAAACACCATTCCTTTCATAGCCCGTTACCGCAAGGAAGCCACCGGCTCTCTTGACGATACCGTGCTTCGCGATCTTGACGAAAAGCTCCGTGCATACCGCGCAGTAGAGCAGCGTAGAGAAGAGGTCCGCCGTCTTATAACCGAGCAGGAGAAAATGACGGATGAAATAAACGCAGCTTTGGATAAAGCAGTGACTGTTGCGGAAATAGACGATATTTACCGTCCTTACCGCCCCAAGCGCAAGACCCGCGCTTCTGTTGCGGCAGATGCAGGTCTTACACCTCTTTCCGAGCTTATGCTGGCGCAGGAAAAGGACACGGATATCGTTTTAGAGGCAGAAAAATATCTTAATCCCGAAAAGAAAATAAACACCGCAGAAGATGCGCTTCACGGTGCTATGGATATTATAGCAGAGAGTGTTTCGGATAACGCTTCCTTCCGTAAATGGATTCGTGAATATACTATGAAAAACGGCTCCCTCGCCACCAAGGCAAAGACAGAGGAAGACAGCGTTTACCGTATGTATTATGACAGAAGCGAACCTTTAAAAAAGCTGGTTTCCCACCGTATTCTTGCTATCGACCGCGGGGAAAAGGAAGGCTTCCTTTCCGTAAAGGTAGATGTGGATAAGGATTATATCGAGGGATATCTTATTGGACAGACCGTTTCCAAGCAGATCTGCTCATCCACACAGTATGTGAAAGACGCCGTTATAGACGGTTACGAAAGACTTATTGCACCCTCTATTCAGAACGAGGTAAGAAACGATATAACCGCATCCGCACAGGAGCAGGCAATAAAGGTGTTCGGCGAAAACCTGCGCAATCTTTTGATGCAGGCACCCGTAAAAGGTAAGGTAGTAATGGGCTTTGACCCTGCATACAGAACCGGCTGTAAAATAGCTGTTGTCGGCGAAAACGGCGAGGTTCTGGATACCACCGTGGTATATCCCACACCTCCTCAAAACCGTACCGAGGATGCAGAGCGTGTTCTTACCGCATTGGTAAAGAAATACGGCGTGGATATCATCTCTATCGGTAACGGTACAGCAAGCAAGGAAAGCGAAATTTTCGTTTCCTCGCTCCTTCCCAAACTTAACCGTCCCGTAAGCTATATAATGACAAATGAAGCAGGAGCTTCCGTATATTCCGCTTCCAAGCTGGGCGCAGAAGAATTCCCTCAGTTTGACGTTTCCCTGCGCAGCGCCGTATCTATTGCCCGCCGTGTGCAGGATCCCTTGGCAGAGCTTGTAAAGATAGATCCCAAGGCTATCGGTGTGGGACAGTATCAGCACGATATGAACCCCAAGGAGCTTTCCGCTTCTCTTGACGGTGTAGTGGAAGATGCTGTTTCTTCCGTGGGTGTAGACCTTAACTCCGCTTCTGTTTCGCTTCTTTCCCGTGTGGCAGGAATATCCTCCAAGACCGCGAAGGCCATTTACGATTACAGAAACGAAAACCGCCTGTTTACTTCCCGTGAGGAATTGAAAAAGGTAAAGGGAATAGGTGATAAAGCATTTACCCAGTGCGCCGGTTTTTTGCGTGTTTCCGAAAGCGCAGAAGTGCTGGATAACACCGCCGTTCACCCCGAAAGCTATGAATCTGCCCGTGTGCTTCTTAAGAAGCTGGGCTACAGCGAGCAGGATGTAAGAGAGCGCAAGCTTGAGGATATTAAAGCAAAGGCTAACCTTGTAGGGCTGGATTCGTTGGCAGAGTCTATCGGCGTAGGTGTACCTACGCTTACCGATATGATGAACGAGCTTACCAAGCCGGGACGCGACCCTCGTGATGAATTGCCCAAGCCTATCCTTCGTACCGACGCTATGGATATTTCTTCCCTTAAGCCCGGTATGGAATTTGTGGGCACGGTGCGCAACGTTGCGGATTTCGGCGCGTTTGTGGACATCGGCGTGCATCAGGACGGTCTTGTTCATATCTCGAAACTTGCGAAAGGCTTTGTGCGCAGAGCACAGGATGCCACCAAGGTAGGCGAGATAATCAAGGTCCGTGTTATCGAGGTCGATGTTGCCAAAAAGCGTATTTCCTTAGAACGTGTTTTTGAAAAATAATTGACATTTTTTCTGTTTTACTGTATAATATACTCACCTGAAAGAAAGATTTTATCTGACTCAAAGGTGTGGCTTAAAAAAATACAAACAATGTTTTGCCGCGCCTTTTTTGGCGCGGCATTTTTGTCGGGGCCCCCGAGAAGCCGCAAGGCTTCTTGGGGTGATAATTTGGAGTTATAATGGAAACAAGGATAGCAGTAATAAGTATTATAGTAGAAAATAGCGGTTCGGCAGAGAGTATAAATTCTCTCCTTCACGAATACGGAGAATATATTATCGGCAGAATGGGCATTCCTTACCGACGCCGCGGTGTGAGTATTATCAGCATCGCTTTGGAAGCGCCTCAAAACACCGTTGCCGCTCTTTCCGGCAAGATCGGAAAGATAGAGGGCGTAAGCGTGAAGACTGCATATTCGGGAGCTGTTTTCAATGACTGAACTTGCAATTAAGCTTTTAAAAGACAAAAAGCTTTCCCAAAACGAATACGAAACTCTTATTTCGACTTATACCGCGGAGGACGCTGATTCGCTGGCAAAGGAAGCCTGCCGTATACGGGACGAAATATACGGAAACTACGTGTTTATACGCGGGCTTATAGAAATAAGCAATATATGCCGCAACGATTGCTATTATTGCGGTATAAGAAAAAGCAATAAAGACTGTATACGTTACCGTCTTACCCACAAAGAGATACTTGAATGCTGTGAGGAAGGATACGAACTGGGATTCCGCACCTTCGTGCTTCAGGGCGGTGAGGACGGATATTATACAGACGATGTGCTGTGCGGAATAATTGCGGATATAAAATTCCGTTTCCCCGATTGCGCTGTTACTCTTTCTCTTGGCGAAAGATCATATGAAAGCTATCTTGCTCTTTTTAACGCCGGGGCAGACAGATATCTGCTCCGCCACGAAACGGCAGACAGCGCCCATTACAGCCTTCTTCATCCCCAAAGTCTTACTTTAGAAAACCGTATGCGCTGTCTTAATGACTTGCGTGATATCGGGTATCAGGTAGGCGCAGGCTTTATGGTGGGCAGTCCGTACCAGACGGTTGAACATTTGGCAAAGGATATTTGTTTTATTCAGGATTTTAAGCCGGATATGTGCGGAATCGGACCATTTATCCCTCACAAGGATACGCCTTTCGGCGTATTTCAAGGGGGAAGCGCCGCTCTTACCTGCTTTTTGCTTTCGGTAATACGCATAATCCACCCCTCCGTGCTGCTTCCTGCCACTACGGCGCTGGGAACTATTATGGAAGACGGAAGAGAAAAAGGCATTCTTTCCGGCGCAAATGTAGTAATGCCCAATCTTTCACCTTCGTCCGTACGAAAAAAGTACCAATTGTACGATAACAAGCTTTCCGACGGGGCAGAATCTGCTCAATGCATACAACAACTAAAAGAACGTGTCGCTTCTACCGGATGTAAAATTGTGGTTGACAGAGGCGACGTTAAGAAAGGATAAAATTATGGCAAATTATAATCCCGCATCATTGGATCCCGCAGAGTTTATTAACAACGAGGAGATATTGGCGACTATCGAATATGCGGAGCAGAACAAAAACAATATTCCTCTCATAGATTCCATTTTGCAAAAGGCGCGCCCTGTTAAAAACGGTAACGGCTGCACCTGCAAAGGTCTTACTCACAGAGAGGCGTCCGTGCTTCTTGCCTGCGATATTCCCGAAAAGATAGAGGAGATATACAAAATAGCAGAGGAGATAAAGCAGGCGTTTTACGGCAACCGTATAGTAATTTTTGCACCGCTCTATTTGTCCAACTATTGCGTAAACGGATGTGTTTACTGCCCTTATCACCTTAAAAACAAGCATATTGCCCGTAAAAAGCTTACACAAAAAGAGGTAGAGGCAGAGGTTATCGCTTTGCAGGATATGGGACATAAGCGTCTCGCTATCGAGGCAGGGGAGGACCCCAAGAACAATCCTATTGAATACATACTGGAATGTATAAACACCATTTACAGTGTTAAGCATAAAAACGGCGCTATACGCAGAGTAAACGTAAATATCGCCGCTACTACCGTGGAAAACTATCGCAAGCTTAAGGATGCGGGTATCGGAACGTATATTCTGTTTCAGGAAACCTATCACAAGGAAAGTTATCTTAAGCTTCATCCCACGGGACCCAAGCACGATTACGATTATCATACCACTGCTATGGACAGAGCTATGGAAGGCGGTATAGACGACGTAGGCCTGGGCGTTCTCTTTGGTTTGGAGCTGTATAAATACGAGTTTGCAGGTCTTCTTATGCACGCAGAGCATCTTGAAGCGGCTCACGGCGTAGGACCTCACACCATAAGCGTGCCCAGATTAAAGCGTGCCGACGATATCGACCCCGATGAATTCGATAACGGCATTTCCGATGAAATGTTTGCAAAGATAACCGCTTGTATCCGTCTTGCCGTGCCTTATACCGGCATTATTATCTCCACCCGTGAAACGGAGGAAACCCGCAGTAAGCTTCTCCGTCTCGGCGTTTCTCAGGTAAGCGGAGGTTCCAGAACTTCTGTAGGCGGTTATACCACCGAAGAGCGTCCTCACGATACCGAGCAGTTTGATGTATCCGACCAGCGCACCTTGGACGAGGTGGTAAAATGGCTTATGGACAACGGACATATTCCTTCCTTCTGTACGGCTTGCTACAGAGAGGGCAGAACGGGTGACCGTTTTATGAGCCTTTGCAAATCGGGTCAGATAATAAACTGCTGTCATCCAAACGCACTTATGACACTTTCCGAATATCTTGAAGATTACGCTTCTCCCGCAACCAAGGAAGTGGGCTACAAGATGGTGGAAACCGAGCTTGAAAAAATAACCAATTTCAAAGTAAAAGAAATAGCAATTCAGAATATTGCGGACATCCGCGCTTCCAACAGACGGGATTTCCGTTTTTAGCAGGAGAAAAACTTATGTCGCTTAACCAAACTGTTTCCGGCGAAAGATTGCATATAGGCTTTTTCGGCAAAAGAAACGCGGGTAAATCCAGTCTTGTAAACGCTGTTACGGGTCAGGAGCTTTCCGTGGTTTCCGACGTGGCGGGCACTACCACGGACCCCGTTAAAAAGGCTATGGAGCTTTTTCCCGTAGGGCCCGTGCTTATTATCGATACTCCCGGTTTTGACGATATCGGCGAGTTGGGTGAAAAGCGCGTGGAAAAAACTCTGCGCACCCTTGCATCCACCGATCTTGCTGTGCTTGTTGTTGACGGCACTGTGGGCTTTACTCAAGAGGATGAGCAAGTGCTTTCTGTCATAAAAGAACGCGGTGTTCCTTTTGCGGTGGTATACACAAAATCCGATCTGGGAAAAGCAAATATAACTCACGAGGGCATTTCTGTTTCTTCTCAAGCAGGCGAAAATATAGACGAGCTTAAAACGCTTCTGGGTAAAATAAAAACAAAAAAGCAGGAAAAATACATACTCAAGGATCTGGTCTCGCCGGGGGATACGGTGGTGCTGGTTATGCCTATTGATGAATCCGCCCCCAAGGGAAGACTTATCCTACCTCAACAGCAGACTTTGAGAGAACTGTTGGATCTCCATTGTATTCCCGTCTGCTGTCAGGATACGGAAGTAAAAGCAACGCTTGCCGCTTTGAAGAATCCTCCAAAGCTTGTTATAACCGATTCCCAAGCCTTCGGCAGAGTTTCAAAGGATGTGCCTGATGAAGTTATGTTAACCTCTTTTTCCATACTTTTTGCCCGTTATAAAGGTGATCTGCTATCTCTTGTTTCGGGAGCAAAAGCGTTAAAAGGCTTGAAGGACGGCGACAAAGTGCTTATCTCCGAAGGCTGTACCCACCACCGCCAGTGCGGTGATATCGGAAGTGTGAAGATACCCGCTTGGATACGCAAATACACAAACGCGGAGCCTGAACTCGTTTTTTCTTCGGGAAATGATTTTCCCAAGGATTTATCACAGTTTTCTCTGGTTATCCATTGCGGCGGATGTATGCTTAACGAAACCGAGATGGCATACAGAATGTCCCTTGCGAAACAGCAGGGGATACCTATGGTAAACTACGGTGTTGCCATTGCGTGTATGAACGGAATTTTAAAACGTTCCTTGCAGCCGTTTCCCAATGTACTTAAAATGCTTGATTGAATTTTTTACAAAAACAAGGTGTCCGTATTATGTTAACGGACACCTTTTTCTTTAAGTGATTTTCTGTCTTTAATTTTTAATACTAAAATATAACCGATATGAAGTACGGTAAACAGCAACAGCGCAGATGCAAAATCAATTACCGAATGTTGTTTTATAAACATTGTGGAAAGGCAGATAAGCACGCTTAAGGTCACGCTTGCAATGTTCATCCAAAGCTTTGCCGCCTTGCATTTAAGCATTGCCGCCGCAAGCACTACGGAGCCGTATACGTGCATGCTGGGGAATACCAGTCTGGGAGGATTATCGCAGGAATAAATAAAAGCGGTGAACTTTGTAAGTATGTTGCTTCTGCCGAGGTTTTCGATGAGGTTTTCGTCCCGTATTATTTCCGTGGGGAATATCGTGTTACCGCCCATACAGATCACCATACCGATAATGGTCATAAGCGCAAGATACATATATTCCTGCTTTTCGCCTTTTCGGGCGAGATACACGTTTACGCACAAAATAAAGGGATACCATAATACGTATGGAATAATAAACCACTCGCAAAAAGGAATAAGATTATCTATACTGTTGAAGGGTATCATAATAACTTCGTTTCCGAATATCGAAACCTTTAAAGCTATCTGATACCACAATATCTGTATAAACCAATATGCAGAAAGCAAAGTATACGGTTTTTCTTTAAAAAATCTGTACAGCTTCATTTTTTATGTCTCCTTGTCGCAAAGCATTATAACTCCGTTTTATTTAAAAATCAATATCAGGTTGACAAATTCCTTGCTTTGGTGTAAAATACACAAAGCACGCCTGCATAGTTAAATGGATATAACAAGCCCCTCCTAAGAAGTAGGTCGTTCGAGTCTATGGGGGCTGGATAGAGCAAAAAACTTAATATTTATTAGCAAATGTCCCAGTAGCTCAGCTGGATAGAGCACCACCCTCCTAAGGTGGGTGTCGGGGGTTCGAATCCCTTC